>NZ_AKJW01000014.1 GCF_000282135.1 Herbaspirillum sp. CF444 | reverse complement strand
TCAGGGCGCGCTGGCTGATGGCCACGCCCTTGGGCTTGCCGGTCGAGCCGGAGGTGTAGATCACGTAAGCCAACTGATCGGCCAACACCGGTAGTTGGAAAGGCTTAGTCGATACACCATTGAGCTGATCGAGCCTGAGTACCTTGCGTCCGGCCAGCACATCGGCCAGTTGGGTGGCGGTATCGGCGTCCGCCACCACCGTGCGCACGCCGGCATCATCGAGCATCAGCGCCAAGCGATCAGGCGGATAGTCGGGGTCGAGCGGCAGGAAGGCGCCGCCGGATTTGAAGATGCCCAGCAAACCCGCGACCATGGCCACCGAACGCGTGACGCACAAGCCGACCCGCTCTTCAGCCTGTACTCCGTCGTCATGCAGTCGACGGCCGACCTGGCTGGCCCATTGTTCCAACTGGCCATAGCTGAGGCGCTGGCCTTCGCAATGCAGGGCCGGCGCTTGCGGCTGCGCCAGTGCGCGCGCGCTGATGCGCTGCGCTACGGGGATGAATGGATAGTCGGCGCGCACGGTGTTGCTGTTGCGCGTCACGCTCAGTTGCAGCGAACCCAGCGGCAGTTCAGGCTGGGCCTGCATCAGTTGCTGCAGCAGTTCCAGGAAATGCTGCGCCAGTTGCGTGGCCATGGCGTCGCTGATACGCGCCGCGTCGAATTTGAAACGGAAGCGGAAACGGCTGGCCGGCACCGCCACCAACACCATCGGATAGTGGGTGCGCTCGGTGATCTGGTAGCCCTCGATGCGGAGGTCTTGCAGACCATCGCGCAGGGCGCGGTCGATAGGATAGTTTTCAAACACCACCAGACTGTCGAACAAGGCTTCGCCCGACAAGCCGGTCCACTGCTGCAACTGGCTGACCGAGGCATAGCCATGCTCCCGCAAGGCGTAGTTATCACCCTGCAAGGCGGACAGCCAGGCGCCGACGCCGTCACCGGCCGGCAGACTGACCCACAGCGGCAGGCTGTTGATGAACAGGCCCAGCACTTTTTCAATCTCGGGCAAGTCGCCCGGCCGGCCTGAAACGGTGACGCCGAAGGCAGCCTGATCGCGATTGCCGTAACGGCCGAGCAAGAGCGCCCAGGCGCCCTGCACCAGCGTGTTGATGCTGACCTGATGGCGTTTGGCGGCAGCTTCCAGCGCTGCGGTAGCGTCCAGGTCGAGCTCCTGCACGATGTGCTTGAGGCGGTCGCTGGCATACAGCGATGAGGCGGATGCCGACAGCACGCTGGCGCCGACGCCGACAGGCGCGTCGACCCGCGCATACCTGGCCATCCACCAGTCGCGCACACTCGGCTGTGCCGCCATCCAGGCGATATAGTCGCGATAGGCGCCGGGTGCGCCCAGTTGGTATGGCTGATGTTTGGCTTCAGCCTGATACACGTGCATCACCTCGCCCACCAGTTGCGCGTAGCTCCAGCCATCCAGCAAGACGTGGTGGTTGGTGCTGACGCAGTCATGCCGGCCGTCGGGGCGCACGAACAGATTGATGCGCAGCAGCGGCGCGCAATCGAGCGCGAAGCCTGCGGCCAGATCGACGGCGCGCCAGGCTGCCAGTTCGGCGGCATAAGCCGCCTGGCTGCGGTCGCTCCAGTCGTGCAGCGTGAGCGCCAGTTCGGCCTGTCGCTGCACCACTTGCAAGGCGTCGCCGCCATGCTCCCAACGGAAATGGGTGCGCAAGATGTCATGCCTTTGCACCGCCACCGACCAGGCCGTGTTGAGGGCAGCCAGGTCCAGCGTCCCCACCAGCGTGAAGCAGTTCTGGTCGATATACACGCCCTGACCGTTTTGCAGCAGACTGTGGAACAGCATGCCGTTCTGCAAGGGAGTGGCCGGATAAATATCTTGCACCTCGGCCAGCACTATCGGCAAACGCAGCAAGTCTTGCTGGCTCAGTTTAGCCAGTGCAAAAGCGGAGTAATCGGCCGTCGCCGGCAGCTTCAGACTATCCGCCAGCATCGCTGGCGCGCGCGGCAGCGCCAAGGCCTGCGCCAGGCCTGCCACGGTGGGTGTCTCGAACAGCTGCTTCGGGGTGATCTCGACGCCGCGTTTGCGTGCGCGGGCCACCACCTGCAGGCTGAGGATGGAGTCGCCGCCGAGAGCGAAGAAATTGTCTGTACGTCCGACCTGCTCAAGCTCCAGCACCTCTTGCCATACCAGCGCCAATTGCTGTTCGACCTCGCCCTGCGGCGCCACATACGCAGGACCGGCACCGACACCGGCGTCGACTGCCGCCGCCGGCAGCGCCCGTCGGTCGATCTTGCCGTTCGGCGTCAGCGGCAGTTTCGCCAACACCATCAGCGCGGCCGGCAGCATGTAGTCAGGCAGACGTGCTGCCAGTTGCGTGCGCAGTTGTTGCGCATCCAGCGTCGCGCCAACAACTGCAGAGGCAGCGGTGACATAGGCAATCAGGCGCGTGCCGGAAGGACCTTGATCGGCCAGCACGCAGGCTTCGCGGACCTGCGGCAGCGCCAGCAGTTGCGCTTCGACTTCACCGATTTCAATGCGGAAGCCGCGGATTTTTACCTGTTGATCAATGCGTCCCAGGTATTCCAGCTGCCCGTCTGCTGTCCGTCTGGCCAGATCGCCGGTGCGGTAGAGCCGTCCGCCCTGCGCGCTGAAAGGATCCGGCACGAAGCGTTCGGCGGTCAAGGCGGCTCGATGCAGATAGCCGCGCGCCAGACCGTCGCCGGCGACGAACAATTCACCGGCCACGCCCACCGCCGCCAGCCGGCCATGCACGTCGAGCACATACAGGCCGAGATCGGCAATCTGCGCGCCCACGGGACTGGCGCGCCCTTCCAGGTCGGTTTGCAGAATGCGGCGGTAGGTAACGTGAACCGTGGTTTCCGTGATGCCGTACATGTTGACCAATTGCACCCGCTGGTCGCCAAAATGCGCCAGCCAGGGTCGCAATGTGCGCGGCTCCAGCGCCTCGCCGCCAAAAATCACCAGCCGCAGCGCGAGATCTTCCGCGCGGTACAGCTCCGGCACTTCGAGCAACTGGCGGAACGCCGATGGCGTTTGATTCAGCACGGTCACGCCCTGCCGGCGCAGCAAGTCCAGAAAATCTGCCGGTGCACGACTGACCGCAAACGGCACCACGATCAGGCGACCGCCATGACAGAGCGCGCCGAAGATCTCCCATACCGAGAAATCGAAGGCGTAAGAGTGAAACAACGTCCACACATCGGACGACGAGAAGGCGAAATGCTGCTCGGTGCCGCTCAGCAGGCGCGCCACATTCCTGTGGGTCAGCTGCGCACCCTTCGGGCGGCCGGTCGAGCCCGAGGTGTAGATCACGTAAGCCAGCGCATCCTGGTGCTGCAGCACTTGCGGATTGTGGCTGCGTTGGTCCGGATCGCTCAGGCGGTCCAGTTCCAGCACCCTCACCGCCTCGGCATCCAGCGCCGGCAGATGCGCCCGCACGCTGCTTTCGCTGAGGATCAGACCGATGGCGCTGTCACCTATCATGTAGGCGAGGCGTTCTTGCGGATATTCGGGATCCAGCGGCACATAGGCGCCGCCGGCCTTGAGCACCGCCAGCATGGCTACCAGCATGTCGGCCGAGCGCGCAAACGCCAGTCCGACTTTGACCTCGGGCGCAACGCCCATGTCTATCAGTCGCCAGGCCAGATGATTGGCCCGTGTGTTCAGCTCGGCATAACTCAACTGCTGTCCGTGTTCGCCGACCACGGCGATGGCCGCCGGTTGTCGCGCCGCCTGCTGTTCGATCAGCACGTGCAGCAGTTCGCTGCGCGGCGCCAGCAACTTCGGCGCCGTCGTCGTCGGCCGGCTCCATGCCAGCACCTGCTGCTGCGCCGGGGCGCTGTCGACCGCAATCTCGCCGACGCAGACATCCTCAGCGCCGGCAAACTGTTCCAGCACCGCCAGATAGGCGGCCGACCAGGCGGCGATGGTTTGCTGGTCAAGGCGGGCCGGATCCCATTTCCAGTTCAGCGTCAGGCTGCGTCCCGGTCCCGCGGTCAACACCAGCGGATAGTGTGAGCGCTCCACCGCCTGGTAACGCTCCAGCGTCAGCCCGGTGGCTTCCTTGCGCATCTCTTCATCGACCGGATAATTTTCAAACACCAGCAGGCTGTCGAACAGCGATGCGCCGCTCTGCCCTGCCCATTGCTGAATCTGTCCCAGGTCCGTGTGTTCGTACTGACGCAGGGCGCTGTTGCGCTCCTGGATGCCGGCCAGCCATGCCGACAGGCGCATAGCCGCCGGCACCTCCAGCCATAGCGGCAGGCTGTTGATGAACAAGCCCAGCATGCGTTCCATGCCCGGCAGATCGTGCGGTCGTCCCGACACGGTGACGCCGAACACCACCTGATCGCGGTTGCCGAAACGCGCCAGCAACAAGGCCCAGGCGCCCTGTATCAAGGTATTGACGGTGACCCGATGGCGGCGCGCGGTCTGCGCCAGACGCTCGCTCAATTCCGGCCTGAGCGCCACCGTGGCTTGCTCTGCACCGATACCGGCGTTGATATCAACGGCCGGCGCGCTGAGGCAACTGCCGAGATTGGCCGGATCGCGCACTTCGCTCAGACGGCTCTGCCACCAGGCGCTGGCGTCGGGCTGGCGACGCAGCCAGACGACGTAGTCGCGATACGGCGCAGGCGCGTCCATCGTGACCGGCTGGCCGGCGTTGAGCAGACGATATGCCTGCATCACCTCGCCCAGCAACTGGGCGCTGCTCCAGCCATCGGTCAGCAAATGATGGCCGGTCCAGACCAGATCGCAATGACCGTCTGCACGGGCAAACAGATTGATGCGCAACAATGGCGCCACGCCTGCATCAAAGCCGGCGGCAAGATCTTGCGCCAGCCAGTGCTGCATGCGCTGTTCATAAGCGGCGGCATCGAGGCTGCGCCAGTCGTGCTGAACGAAGGGCAAGTCGCTGTTTTTCGCCACCACTTGCAAGGGCGCGCCGCCGTGTTGCCAGACAAAACGGGTGCGCAAGATGGCGTGGCGTGTGACCGCCAGTTGCCATGCGCCGCGCATCGCTTCTGGATTGAGCGCGCCGGTCAGGCTCAGACGTTTTTGAATCAGATACAGACCTTGCCCGGCCTGCGTCAGGCTGTGATACAGCAAGCCGGTCTGCAGCGGCGTGGCCGGATAAATGTCGGCAATGGCGGCCGCCGGCAAATCCGTCAGATGCGCCGACAACAATTCTTGCAGGCTCGGTTGGGACAAGCCCGCCAGAGCGAAATCGGAAGCGGTCCTGACCGGCGCAGCGCTCTGACAATGCTGCAGCAAGGCGTGAACCTGACGCTCGAAATCAGCCACCATGCGATCGGCTGCTTCGATGCTCCAGGATGCCGGCGCCAGTCGCCAATCGACGGTCAGAGCTCCTGCCGC
This sequence comes from Herbaspirillum sp. CF444, assembly GCF_000282135.1. GTDB lineage: Bacteria > Pseudomonadota > Gammaproteobacteria > Burkholderiales > Burkholderiaceae_D > Herbaspirillum. Next base: position 1,373 of record NZ_AKJW01000014.1, on the reverse strand, counting down.
CACCACGGCGCTGAAGTCGAGCGCATAGGCGGAGCTTCCCTCGTCAGCCATGGCCGCGCCAAAGGGCTCGTCGGCAAAATGGAATACACCGTCGCGCTGCAGACTCTGATCAAACTGTCCCAGATAGTTGAAGTTGATGGCCGGCGCCGGCAAGGCCGCCACCGCTGCGCGCGTCGCGGCGTCGCCGTAAGTGCGCAGCCATCCCCAGCGCACGCCCTTGTGCGGCACGCTGCGCAGGTTTTCTTTGGTCGCGATCAGCGCAGCTGCAGCGTCGTCATGAATCTCCAGGCACAGTGGAAAACGTGCGGTGAACCAGCCTACGCTATTGCTCAGATCGAGCTCGCTGTCGACCGCCTCGCGGCCATGCCCTTCCAGCGATACCAGCAGCTGCTGCGCGCCGCTGTGAGCAGCGATGCTGCGTCCCAGCGCCGTCAGTAAAAACTCATCCAGGCCGGCGCCATAGACGCGCGCCGGCTGGCTCAGCAATTGTTCGGTGATGGCGGCGTTGAATTGCAGGCGACGGCGATGGGGCTGCCGTTGCTGCTGCGCCGGGCTTGCTGTGGCTGCGGCAGTAGTCTCACTGTCGTTGCCGGCGCCGGCCAGGCGCGCCTGCCACCATGGCAACTCTTGCTGCGCCAGCACGTGCCTGGCGCTGTCGACAGACTCTGCCACCCAGACGCTCCAAGGCGTGGCGACTAGCTCTGGCGCCGGCCGGCCTTGGCTGATCTGCTGATAGGCCTGTTGCAGGGTGTCCAGCAAGACTCGCCATGAAACGCCGTCGACCGCCAGGTGATGGATGGTCAGCAGCAATCGGGCCTCACCGTCCAGCGCAAAATAAGCAGCCCGGATCAAGGGACCATGTTCTATGTCCAGACTGCGTTGCAGTGCTGCGCCTTGCTGCTCCAGCTGCGCGCGCCAGTCGGCCTGTCCGCGCAGATCGATGATGTCGGATAGCACCGATGGCGCAGCGCTGTCGGCCGGCTGCACCTGCTGGCGCCAACCGGCTTCGCTGCGCAGAAAGCGCAGTCGCAAGGCGTCGAAGCTGCGTACCAGATGCGCCAGTGCGGCAGCCAACGCAGTGCGCTCCAGCGCGCCGTCGACTTTGAGCAGCAGCGACTGATTCCAATGCGACTGCCCCTGCGGATAGCGTTCGAAAAAAGCCTGTTGTATCGGCGTCAGCGGCAAGGACGTCAAGACTTCCGGCTTGTGCGTGGTGTCGTGGCTGGTGGCGAGCGCGGCCAGCCGCACGATGTCGGGATTCTCGAACACCTGACGTGGCGTGAGCTTGAGCCCGGCCTGGGCAGCGCGCGAAATGATGCGCAGGCTGAGGATGGAATCGCCGCCGGCCTCAAAGAAGTTGTCGGTCACGCCGA
>NZ_AKJW01000013.1 GCF_000282135.1 Herbaspirillum sp. CF444 | reverse complement strand
CTGCCATGATCGCCGGCTCGCCGTTGGCGTTCACGCAGTTCGCGGTGGTCGAGCCGCGCAGCACGGCGATCATCGCCAAGGATGGTTCCGGCATCGACAAGATCTCGGACCTGGTCGGCAAATCGGTGGCGGTCAACCGCTCGGGTCTGGGTGAGTTCCTGCTGGTGGCGGCGCTCGAAAAACACGGCATCGACCGCAGCAAGGTCAAGTTCGTCTATCTCAATCCGCCGGATGCCGGCCCGGCTTTTTCGCAAGGCAAGGTGGATGCCTGGTCGATGTGGAGTCCGGCGGTCGATATCGCGCGCATCGAATACAAGGCGCATGACATCTTTTTCGAAGGACGCGATCTGGACTTCCTGATTGACTTCAACTCTTACGTCACGCATCGCCGCTTCGCCGAAGAAAACCTCGACATCGTGCGCGCGGTCAATGCCGCTTATCGCGCCGAAGGTTTGTGGATCACGCAGAACACGCAGGAAGCGGAAATCCTGGTGCAAAAGGATGCCGGCTATTCCGATGCAGTGCGCGATTCCCTGATCCGGCTCAAGCGCCGCTGGGAGTTCCATGGCACCGGCGATGCCAAATTCCTGACCTCGTTCCAGACCGCCGCCGACTGGCTGTCCGAGCGCAAGATCCTGCCGCAGAAGGTCAGGGTTGCGGATTATCTGGTGAAGGCATGAAGCGGGCGCGAACAAGAAACAGCTTGAAGTCTTTTCCATCGCTGCAGACATTTTGAGAGGTTACCCATGAGCGTCAATTTCATCGGCATGATCACCAGCAACAAGAACTCGGAAATTCATCCGCCCAGCGGTCCGGCCATTGATCGCGACTATCTGAGACGGTTTGCCCAGGCGCATGAGCAATCCGGCTTCGACCGGGTGCTGGTGCCCTACCACTCGACCGGCCCGGACGCCACGCTGACCATCGCCCAGGCGGCTGCAGCAACCGAGCGCATCGATCTCATGCTGGCGCACCGGCCGGGCTTCGTCGCGCCGACGCTGGCCGCGCGCCAGCTCGCCACGCTGGATCAGCACACAGGAGGGCGCCTGGGCGTGCACATCATCTCGGGCGGCTCGGACAGCGAACAGCGCCGCGACGGCGACTATCTCGATCACGATCAGCGCTATGCGCGCACCGATGAATATCTCGACATTCTGCGGCGCGTCTGGACCGAGGACAAACCGTTCGACCATGAAGGCGCTTACTACCGTTTTGAAAACGCCTATTCGGAAGTCAAGCCGGTGCAGCAGCCGCACATTCCGATCTTCTTCGGAGGCGCATCCGATGCGGCGATTCCCGTCGCCGGGAAGCATGCCAATATCTATGCGCTGTGGGGCGAGTCGCTGGATCAGGTGCGCGACCTGACCGGCCGCGTGCGCGCCGAAGCGGCACGGCATGGCCGCGATGTCGCCTTCTCGGTGTCGTTCCGTCCCATCCTGGCCGATACCGAAGATGCCGCCTGGGCGCGCGCAGAGCGCATTCTGGCGGAAACCAAACGCCTGCGCGCCGCTTCGGTGGTGACCAGCCAGCATCTGAAACAAGGCGGCCCGCAGCAAAGCGAGGGCGCACGTCGCTTGCTGGCGGCGGCCGACCAAGGTGCGCGCGTGGACAAACGCCTGTGGACGGAGATCGCCAGAGAGACCGGTGCGCGCTACAACTCCACCGCGCTGGTCGGCACGCCGGAACAGGTCGCTGAAGCCTTGCTGGATTATTACGACCTCGGCGTCACCAACTTCCTGATCCGCGGCTTCGATCCCCTGGACGACGTCATCGATTATGGTCGCGAATTGTTGCCGCGTACGCGCGCACTGGTTGCGGAACGCGTCAAGAACGTGGCTCGGAAACAGGCTGCCTAGTCTCGGCGAATCAGTGATCAGCGATTCGCCAGCGCTGCGGCATGCGCCCATGAAGGAGCACATGCCGCAACAACGATCAGACCGCGGCCAGCGCCTGATCCAGATCGGCGAGCAGGTCGTCGATATGTTCGATGCCGATCGACAGGCGCACCGTATCTTCGGTGACGCCGGCCTTGAGCAGCTCGGCAGGCGAGAGTTGGCGATGCGTCGTTGAGGCAGGATGCGTCGCCAGCGACTTGGCGTCGCCGATATTGACCAGGCGCGTAAACAATTGCAGCGCATCCTGGAATCTGGCGCCGCCGGCCAGGCCGCCCTTGACGCCAAAGGTCAGGATGCCGGACGGCTTGCCCTTGAAGTATTTTTGCGCCAGCGCATGATCGGGGTGATCCTCCAGCCCGGCATAGTTGACCCAGTTCACTTTCGCATGCGTCTTCAGATAGTGCGCCACCGACAAAGCGTTGGCGGTGATTCTGTCCAGGCGCAGGGCCAGCGTTTCGATGCCTTGCAGGATCAGGAAACTGTTGAACGGCGACAGTGCTGCGCCGGTATTGCGCAACGGCACCACGCGCGCGCGGCCGATATAGGCGGCCTCGCCGAGCGCTTCGGTATAAACCACGCCGTGGTAGCTGACATCCGGTTCGTTGAGGTGTTTGAAGCGCTCCTTGTGCTTCGCCCAAGGGAATTTGCCGGAGTCGACAATCGCGCCGCCCAAGGTGGTGCCGTGGCCGCCCAGGTATTTCGTCAGCGAGTGCACCACGATATCGGCGCCGTGTTCGATCGGGCGCAACAGATAGGGCGTGGCGACGGTATTGTCGACGATCAGCGGCACGCCATGGCGATGCGCAATCTCGGCGATGGCGGCAATGTCGGTGATGTTGCCGAGCGGATTGCCGATGGATTCGATGAACACCGCCTTGGTGCGCGCGTCGATCAGCGGTTCAAAAGAAGCCGGCGTGCGCGGATCGGCGAAGCGGGTCTCGATGCCGAACTGCGGCAGCGTGTGTGCGAACAGATTGTAGGTGCCGCCGTACAGCGTCGACGCCGAGACGATATTGTCGCCGGCTTCGGCGATGGTCTGTATCGCATAGGTCACGGCCGCCTGGCCCGACGCCACCGCCAGTGCCGCGATGCCGCCTTCGAGCGCGGCAACGCGCTTCTCCAGCACGTCCTGGGTCGGGTTCATGATGCGCGAATAGATATTGCCTTGCACTTTCAGATCGAACAGGTCGGCGCCGTGCTGGGTATCGTCGAAGGCGAAAGCCACCGTCTGGTAAATCGGCACCGCGACCGCCTTGGTGGTTGGATCCGGTGCATAACCGGCATGCACGGACAGCGTTTCGAACTTCCATTGAGGTGCTTGTGTCATGGGATCTTTCAGTGAATGGGTTGAAAAAACTAAAACGCATTTCATCAATAGGCGGCGAACGAATTATTTCGCCTGTCCCTCTCCGGCATGCAGGATCAGCGATGCGCCTTCCACGGCACCAACCGGTGTTCCAGCCGGCGCATGACCAGATCGAACAGATACGCCACGATGCCGATCAGCACGATGCCCATGATCACGATATCGGTGCGCAGGAAGTTGGAGGCATTCAGCACCAGTTGTCCGACGCCGGCCGTGGCCGCCACCATTTCCGCGGCGACCAGCGTGGTCCAGCCGAAGCCGATGGCGATGCGCAGGCCGGTCAGGATATCGGGTAGCGCCGCCGGCAGAATCACATGCCGCAACAGTTGCCGGCGGCTGGCACCCATCGACAGCGCCGCATGCAATTGTTCCGACAGCACGCCGGTGACGCCCGCACGCGTGGCGACGGCGATCGGTGCAAAACAGGCGAGATAGATCAGCAGGACCTTTGCCGTCTCATCGATGCCGAACCAGATCACGATCAACGGCAGGTAGGCCAGCGGCGGCAGCGGACGATAAAACTCCAGCAAGGGATCTAAGATGCCGCGCACGATTCTGCTGGTGCCCATCAGCAGGCCAAGCGGCACGGCGGTCACGGCTGCCAGCACGAAGGCGCCGAACACGCGCAGCAGGCTCCATGCAAGGTGCTGCCACAGCGGCAGGCCGCCTTGTACATTGCCGTTCCATGCTTGCACCGCGGCATTCCACACCGCCGACGGCGACGGCAGGAACAGCGGCGGAATCCACGCCTGCGCAGTGATGCCCCACCATGCCAGAAAAAGAATGGCAATGGTCGTGACGGTGACGCCCAGCGTCTTGCCGCTGCCGGGGCGTGGATACACTTTGGCGGCTGGCAACAGCGTGGTTGCCGCAGGCAGTTGGGAAGACGTCGGCGTGTCGTTCCAGACCGTATCGGAAACAGCAGGCGACGAGGAAGGAGGAGTCATGATCCGGAGCCCTGGGGTGTTTGGAACGATCAGAAAATCAGGAAGAATGATGCACAAGTTGCAGCAGACGTTCCCGCCAGGCGATGAAATCCGGCGACGACTTGACCGCGCGTGCATCGCCCGACGCCAGATAGTCGCGCGAAAAAGGCAGCTCGAACTGGTGGTCGATCCGCCCCGGGCGAGGCGACATGACGATCACGCGCGAACCGAGGAAGAGCGCCTCCTCGACACTGTGCGTGATGAAGAAAACGGTCTTGCCGGTACGCTGCCAGACCTTGACCAGCAGCTCCTGTATCGACTCGCGCGTCAAGGCGTCGAGCGCGCCCATCGGCTCATCCATCAGCAGCACGCGCGGATCGTTGGCCAGCGCGCGGGCGATGCCGACGCGCTGCTGCATGCCGCCGGATAATTGATACACCGGCGATTGCGCAAATTGCTCCAGTCCGACCAGACGCAGTTTTTCCAGCGCGACGGCGCTGCGTTCGCTGCGCGCGATGCCGCGAAAGCGCAAACCAAGCGCGACATTGTCGACCACGTTCAGCCACGGCAGCAGGGCATGTTTCTGAAACACCACGCCCAGTTCGGGGCTGGGGCCGGTGATCGCCACGTCGTCAAGCAAGGCTTCGCCTTGCGACGCCTGCACGAAGCCGGCGAGGCAATTCAACAAGGTGGTCTTGCCGCAGCCGGAAGGCCCGAGCGCGACCACGAATTCTCCCGGCGCGATCGACAAATCGACATGGGACAAGGCCAGCGCCTCGTCCCGGGCCGCCGATGCAAAACGCACCGACAGCCGGCGTATGTCGAGCCGGCCGCCGGTTTGCGTCCGTACAGCCGGAGGGATCAGCGTACTGCTGTTGTTGCTTTGCGTACCCATGTTGCATTGACTCCTGTGCTGTAATCCGGCAAGACGGTCTGGATGGTGCCCTGGGTTTTCAGGAACGCGGCAGTGGCAGCCAGCGATTTGGCCGCGCCGCCGCCCAGCCATTGGGCCGATGCCTGTTGTTCCAGTGTCGGGAACTCATACAGAGCCAGGCTGGCAGGCACTTCCGCGGCTTCCGCGCCGGACCATTTCGCAACGGCTTTGACCTGCGGTGAATCCGCAGTCCACGCCGCCTTGTTGCGACGATAGCTGTCGTCGGTCGCGGCCAGCGTCTTCACGAATTCGGTCAGGAAGGCATCGTTCTGGCGCGCGAACGTCTTGCTCACGACGATGCCGTCAAAGGTCGCTTTGCCGGTTTGTTTGGCGATCTCGCCGGAGGTGATCAGCACCTGGCCGTTCTTCTTGACCTTGGCCAGCACCGGATCCCAGATGAAGGTGCCGTCGATGTCGCCGCGTTCCCATGCTGCAGCGATCTCAGGCGGACGCATGTTCAGGATCTTCACGCTGCGCGGATCGACCTTGGCGTTTTCCAGCGCCAGCAGGGTATGGAAATGCGAAGTGGAAACGAAGGGCACCGCGATACGCTTGTCCTTCAGATCGGCCAGGTTCTTGACGTTGCTGCCGTTGCGCACCACCAGCGCTTCCGCGTCGTTGATGTTGTCGAGGATCCAGAACAATTCGATCTCCAGTCCTTGCGACAAGCCCGACGCAATCGGCGCCGACCCTGCTTCGCCGATCTGCACCGAACCGGACGCCAGCGCACGGATCACGTCGGCGCCGCTGGCCAGCTTGCGGAAGGTGACCTTGTAGCCGGTCTTTTGCTCCAGCGTTTGCGCGTCTTGCGCGTAGCGCCATGGCACCACCATGTCCTGATAGGCGATGACGACTTCCTTGTTTTGCGCGACGGCGTTTGCCGTCAGGACGGCGGATGTGGCGAGTAAACTGAATACCAGAGCGTGCAGAGTTTTTTTCATTTTATGGATGACGAAGTGGATAGTCGTCCGAGTATAAAAGTCGCGTTTGCGCGGCAATACGAATATTTCCGGCTATGCATATGCGATGGATGCGCGCACGGATGCGCTGGCGGGGGTGGGGACGGCAGATGAGTCAACGGAAAAACTGCCGGCCTGGTTTGCAATGCCTGTCAGTTAAGCGTGAAGCTGGTCTGCCTCACGGCATGCTAGGTGTTGCTGTCGTCCTGACTTTCGCCGGGACGACGGCTAAACACAGAGGTGGACTTAACCGAACGCTATTCGAGACGTAAAAAAACGCGGTCATGCCTTGGGACATGACCGCGTCGACAACAGACTTCAGATTGCTCGTCTAGCCTGCTCGCCGTTGCGAGGCGAGCCTTCTGACGACCGTCGCAAGACGGTCGATTTCGTCGAAGGTATTGTAAAAAGCCAGTGACGGCCGCACCGTCGTTTCAACGCCGAAGCGGCGCAGAATCGGCTGGGCGCAATGATGGCCGGTGCGCACGGCGATGCTTTCTTCATTGAGCGCATGGCCGACTTCCTCGGTGCTGTAGCCGGCCAGCACGAAGGACATCACGCTGGCCTTGTCGTCGGCGGTGCCGATCAGGCGCACGCCCTTGATTTCGCGCAGCTGCTGCATGCCGTAGACCAGCAGGTCATGCTCATAGCGGGCGATGTTTTCGATGCCGATCTTGTGGACGTAGTCGATGGCGGCGCCCAATCCCACCGCGTCGGCGATGTTGCCCGTGCCTGCTTCAAACTTGTTGGGAATCGGCTGGAACACCGTCTTCTCGAACGTCACGTCGGCGATCATGTTGCCGCCGCCTTGCCACGGCGGCATGTCTTCGAGTACCTCGCGTTTGCCCCAGACCACGCCGATGCCGGTCGGACCGAACACCTTGTGGCCCGAGAAGACGAAGAAGTCCGCGCCCAGATCCTGCACGTCGACGCGCATGTGCGACACCGACTGCGCACCGTCGACCAGCGCCTTGGCGCCGGCGCGATGGGCCAGCTCCACGATTTCCTTGACCGGCGTGACGGTGCCGAGCGCATTGGAGACCTGCGTGATGGCGACGATTTTGGTGCGATCGTTGAGCAGCTTGCGATACTCGTCCAGCAACACCTGGCCCGAATCGTCCACCGGAATCACGCGCAGCTTCGCGCCCTTGGCGGCGGCCAGCTGTTGCCACGGCACGATGTTGGCGTGATGTTCGAGATTCGACACGATGATCTCGTCGCCTTCGCCGACATGCTGCGCGCCCCAGCTCTTGGCCACCAGGTTGATGGCTTCGGTGGTGCCCCGGACGAAAATGACTTCGTTGACGTCAGGCGCATTGATGAAGCGCCGCACCCGCTCACGCGCACCTTCGTAAGCATCGGTGGCGCGCGCGGCCAGTTCATGCGCGGCGCGGTGGATGTTCGAGTTTTCGTGCTCGTAGAAATGGCTGATGCGGTCGATCACGGACTGCGGCTTGTGCGTCGTTGCCGCGTTATCGAACCAGACCAGTTGGCGGCCGTTGACGCGCTCCTGCAGAATCGGAAAGTCGCGCCGCACCGCATGCACGTCGAACGGCGGATGACGATCGCCGCCGGCCAGCGGCACTGTCGCGTGCGGTTGTGCCTTGGCCGGCGTGACGTAGCCGCTGGGCAGCACCACCGAATCGACGAAGTAATACTGCGGCGTCGTGGATGGCGAGGGTGATTGCGCCGGCGACGATGCAGACGACGCGGCACCGGGAATCCCGGTAGCCGGCGGCGCGGTCAGGCTGCGATGTTCCGGGATCGACGGCGCGGGCAGGTGTGCATCCGGCGTCGCCGTCGATGCGGGGATTGCGCCGGGCTGGCCATAGGCATCGCTTAGAAAATAATATGGCGATGCACCGGTTTGCGGCCGCGTGTCGCCCACCGATTCCGGCACGCCCAGCAAGGCGCCACTGGTACGCGGCTCATAAGCCGGTATGGCGCTGAGGATCTTGTCCGGAACGCCGTTGCCGGCCGGCGCAACCGGGGCCAGCGCCGGCGCCCGGTTGCCCAGCGACAGCACCTGCGTGGGCGATGCCGGTATCAGGTTGGTGCCGGGAATCTGCCCTTGCGGAATCGGCGTGCCGGGAACGCTGGGGCCGAAACCTGCCGGACTCACCAGTGGTGAACCCGGCGGCGCGATATTGCCGGGCGCCTGCACGCCATGCGGCGCAAACGGCGGGGCTGGCGGCGCAGCAAAGAACTCGGTCGCCAGGCGCGCCAGCACGGCCGGATCGAACGGCGCGCCGGACGGTTCTGGAACGCCGGCGGGCTGACTCGCCGGCAGGGAGGTGGAGGGCGAAAGTAGGCTCACGTCGCGGCTTATTTGTAGGTGTCGGGATAGTCGTGGTACTTGCCGATTTCGACGTCGTCGAGCACCGCCAGCGCATCGGTGGTCAACACCGCGAGCGAGCAGTACAGCGAGATCAGGTACGACGAAATCGCATGGTTGTTGATGCCCATGAAGCGCACCGACAAGCCCGGGCTTTGCTCACCCGGCAGACCCGGCTGGAACAGACCGACCACGCCCTGGCGCTTGTCGCCCACGCGCAGCAGCAGGATCTTGCTCTTGCCGTCGGCAACCGGTACCTTGTCCGAAGGGATCAGCGGAATACCGCGCCAGGTGATGAATTGCGAACCGAACAGGCTGACGGTCGGCGGCGGCGTACCGCGGCGGGTCGCTTCGCGGCCGAAGGCGGCAATCGCCAGCGGATGGGTCAGGAAGAAGGCGGGTTCCTTCCAGACCTTGGTCAGCAGCTCGTCGAGATCGTCAGGCGTCGGCGCGCCGGTCAGCGGGAAGATGCGCTGTTCGTCCGTGACTTGCGCCAGCAGGCCGTAGTCGGGATTGTTGATCAGTTCGCTTTCCTGATTTTCCTTGATGGTCTCGATGGTCAGGCGCAGCTGTTCCTTGATCTGGTCGTGCGGGCTGCTGTACAGGTCGGACACGCGGGTGTGCACGTCGAGCACGGTCGACACCGCATTGAGGTAATACTCGCGCGGATTTTCTTCGTAGTCGACGAAAGTGCGCGGCAGCTGGTTTTCTTCTTCGCGCGCGGTGCAGGTGACCTTGATCGACTCCGGATTCTTGACCTTGTTGAGCCGATAGATACCGGCTTCGACAGGCACCCATTGCAACAGATGCGTCAGCCAGCGTGGGCTGATGGTTTCCAGCTGAGGTACGGTTTTGGTTGCGTTTGCTAGTTGCCTTGCTGCGTTATCGCCAAGCGCGGTGGTACCGCCAACTGTTGCCGACATCGTGACTCCAATTCATGTGGGGTTAAAAAAGTGAGACTGAAAAACGACCGGCAAAGTGTGGCGGTTCAGCCTTGTCGGCTCAACATGCTATAGCCATCAACTTGATGCCGCGCACCAGATTCATTTGGCTGATTGCCTCTCCGCGAGTGACCAGCGCGGACGGCGTCAGTTTCAGCGCGGACGCCAGTTTCTCCACGGTAACCAGCGAGGCGATGGCGCAACCGCGTTCTATTTCGCCGATGTAGGAACGGTTCAGGTTCGAGTTCTCGGCCAACCGCTCTTGCGACCATCCTTGCGCTTCGCGCAGCTGTCTTACACCGATGCCGAAACTTTGCACCAGCGCGCTGGCGACGCCGTCGCCGCCTTCGGACAAAGGGAGTTTCGACTCGCTCAAGGGCGATTTCCTGGAATAATTCTTCTCGCTCATGTCAGGCATTCCTTATCGCATTAGTCATACATCGTCAGCTTGCGCCGATGCTGTTGGCGAAGGCGCCTTCGCGCGATTCGGCCTGGGCGATCCGGCCGCCCGGCGGGACGTCATGCGTGAGCCAGACATTGCCGCCGATGACCGCGCCCTTGCCGAGCGTGATGCGGCCGAGAATGGTCGCGCCCGCATAGATCACGACATCGTCTTCCACCACCGGATGACGCGGCAGTCCTTTTTGCAGGTTGCCTTCGGCATCGGTCGGGAAGCGTTTGGCGCCCAGCGTCACCGCCTGATAGACCCGCACGCGTTCGCCGATGACGGCGGTCTCGCCGATGACGACGCCGGTGCCATGGTCGATGAAGAAGCCGGCGCCGATCCTGGCGCCGGGATGGATGTCGATGCCGGTGGCGCCGTGCGCGAGTTCCGCGACGATGCGTGCGAGCAGAGGGAGGCCGAGAGCGTAGAGCTGATGTCCCAGGCGATAGTGAATCATCGCCAGCACGCCGGGATAGCACAGCAAGACCTCGTCGACGCTGCGCGCGGCAGGGTCGCCCTGGTACGCGGCCAGCACGTCGCTGTCGAGCAGGGTGCGTATCGTCGGCAGGGCGGCGCCGAAGGTCCTGGTCGCGGCCAGTGCGTCTTCGTCGATATTGCGGTCTGTTGCACCGTGCAGTCCGGCGCTGTACTTCAGCTCCAGATGAACTTGTTTCAACAGGGAGTGCAACGCGGCGTCAAGCGCATGCGCGACATGGAAGTCTTCGCTTTCCTGGCGCAGGTCCGGCGGTCCCAGGCGCATGGGAAAGAGTACGCCCTTCAGGCTCTCGACGATGGCCGCGAGCGCATCGCGTGAAGGAAACTCGCGTCCGCCCGGTTCGCTGGCGCGGCGTTGCGCCTGGCGCCAGCTGTGACGCGCCTCGTGCAAGGATTGCACGATGTTGGTGATGTCAAAAGTTGCCACAGGATTCCTTTATGCAAAAACGGTGGTGCCGATCATGCTGCCGGTGTTCTCAAGCCAAGAGGTCCGTTGCAAACAGGCGGTCGTGTCGGGAAAGCACTTAATCCTGAACCCACGGCAAGCCGTGGAAGCGCCAGCCGTCGGCCTTGCCGCGCTGTTGCCGTGCATCGATTTCGCCCTCGAAACCTTCCAGCACATTGAAAATACAGGTGAAACCCGCCTTGGTTGCCGCTTCGGCCGCCAGCGCGGAACGCTTGCCGCTGCGGCACAGCAGCAGCGCGACGACGTCCTTGCCGCCGATCTTGCTTTCCAGCTCGCGCACGAAGCGCGGGTTGCGCGTGAGCGCGGTGCCGGTCGCCCAAGGCACATGGACGCTGTCCGGGACGTGGCCGACGAACTTGCGCTCTTCGTTCGAACGCACGTCCACCAGCAATACCTTGTGCTCGGAAAAAAGCTGCCAGGCCAGGGCCGGAGCGACACCCCCGGCGAACGGCTGGCCGGCGGATTCGGCATGCGCCTTGATCGATGCGAGTTCCTGCGGCAGGGCCGACGGGAGTGAAGGGGTAACGGCGGATGTAACTGCGGATGCAAATGCGTTGGCTGCGGACATAAGAAGACCTCGATGATTGTTCTGACGGTACGGAATTGCGGTCATTTTGGTGGCGATAGACAACAACAAGCCGTGGATACGAATGTACGATCCGTTAATTTGAAATAAAACGAATAAAAACGAGTTCTTAAAGTTGAAAATCAAATATGGAATGCCGGCGTATCCGGTCCGCAAAATAGCGGCATGCGCAAAGCAAGTGCACAAAGCGCATATTGATATGGTTTTTTATTCGTTCCACGACAATGGCCTTGGTCTTTAAAGTAGGCGAATCCGTGCTCAAGCGGATTTGAACACTGAAAAAACATGCCCTTGCAAATGACAAAAAAGACAACCAGCCGAACCGTCGTCACCTCGTTCCTTCCATCTTTCCATGCCGTTGCACGCGCAGCGGCGGTGTTCGCTGCAACGGGTGTTCTGGCAGGCACGGCGCATGCCGACGCCACGCTGGACAAGATCAGGCAACGGCACAAGATCGTGGTCGGCGTCATGCTTTCGGGAGGTCCTTTCGGCTCGATCGATCCGTCCAATCAAAAACCGTTGGGCTGGAACGTGGAGCTGGCGCAGGACATCGCAAGGAAGTTGGGTGTCGAGCTGGAAACCGTACAAGTGCAGCCCTCGAACCGCGTACAGCTTTTACAGCAAGGCAAAGTCGACATCTTGATCGCCGGCATGGAATGGACCCCGGAACGCAATGAAATCCTGTCGTTTGCCCCCACGCCGTTCTATAAGGTGGGCGGCGTCGCCATCGTGCCTAAAGACAGCGGCATCCAGCGCTGGGAAGATCTGCGCGGCAAGGAAGTCTGCCTCTCGCAAGGCAGCAACTACGCCAAGCCGCTGACCGCGGATTACGGCGCAACCGTGAAGGGATTCAAGAGTTCCGCAGAATCCCTGCTGGCGCTGCGCGGCAGCAACTGCGTGGCGGCGGTGCACGATGCGACCTTGCTGTACCCGCTCGCCAACAGCAATCCGGAATGGAAGAACTATCGCACGCTCGCACCTGAACTCATTCCCGGCAACTCGGTGGTGTGGGCGCGCAAGGGCGAGCAGGATACCGTTGCCGCCATCGACAAGATCATCCAGGGCTGGCACAAAAGCGGCTGGTTGATCACCACGGAAAAAAAGCTCAACATCACGCCGGCGTCGTCGGCGCTGGTCGAACTGCATGACAAGTTCAAGAAAAGCTGATCCGGCCGCGCGCACATGATGGAACAGCTGTTGAGCAACATCGTCGCGGCCTTGAAACGCATCGGTCTGAACTATGATTTCCTGCTCGCCGCAAACGAACGCGCGTCGTTCCTGCACGGCCTGGTCGTGACCGTACAACTGTCGGTTGCGACCATCGTCTTCAGCTTGCTGGCGGGATTCGTGCTGGCGGCGATGCTGGTGTCGCGCCGCGGATGGATTGCGTTCGGGGCGCGAGCATTTGTGGAGGTGACGCGCAACACGCCGACGCTGGTCCAGCTCTATTGCGCCTTCCTGGTGCTGAACATGCTGATCACCCAGGCCCTCAAATCGACCGGTGGCAATCCGCTCACGCCGTTCATCTGGGTGGTGGCGGTGATCTCCCTGCATAAGGGCGCTTTTCACGCGGAGTCCTTGCGCGCCGGCATCCAGGCGGTGCCGGCCGTGACGCTGGAAGCGGCGTCTTCGCTGGGGTTCGGCCGGCGCCGGCAATTGCTGCTGGTGCAATTGCCGCTGGCGCTTCGCTTTGCGCTTCCCAGCCTCATCAACAATCTCGTGGACCTCGTCAAGATGACCACCGTAGCCTCGGCCATCGCAGTCGGCGATGTAACCTACCAGTCCATCATGATCTGGACCCAGCGCGACAACGTGCTGGAACTGATGCTGCTGATGCTGCTTTTCTTCGGCCTGCTGACCTATCTTGTCAATCTCGCCGGGCGCCGTCTGGAACAACACCTGAGGATGCCGGGTTATGGCGGATAGCGCGCAAAACATGCATGCCGGCGAGGCGTTGCCCTTGCTGCAGCCCGTACAGCGAAACCGGGCCCGGCGGATATTGCCGGCGGCAGTCATCGTCGTTGCGGTTGCGGCATTCATACATTTGGCCGCCGTATGGCAGGCGCCGGTAGTCGGGTACCTGATTACCTGGTCGCCGGCCTTGCTGCGAGGCATGCTGGCCAACGTCCAGATCAGCGTGCTGGCCATCGCCATCGGCACGCTTGCGGGCCTGGTCATCGGTGCATTGCAGTTGTCGTCGCTGCGCGTCGTGAGAGTGCTCACGCACTGGTACGTGCAGACCTTCCGCAACGCGCCGATGCTGATCCTGATCTACTTCTCGACCTACGTCTTTCCGTTCGAGCTGCATCTCGGCGCGCACTATGTGGCGTTTCCGGACTGGATCAAGGTCACGCTGGGGCTGGCATTGCCGGCCAGCGCCAACGTCGCCGAGATTTTCCGCGGCGCGATCCTGTCGATTCCGGCCGCGCAGTGGGAGGCCGCCAGTTCATTGGCGTTCCGCCGCACCCAGCTGTTGCGCTGGATCATTCTGCCGCAATGCCTGCGCCGCATGCTGCCGCCCTGGATGAACCTGTACGCCAGCATCACGATGGGCACGGCGCTGGCCTCGCTGGTGGGCGTGCACGATCTGCTGGACACCGCCCAGATCGCCAGCACGACGGTGAACCGGGTGGACTTTACGGTCGCGATCTATTTCACGACCTTGCTGCTGTTCTTTGTTTACTGCTATCCGATCTCTCGCTTCACGCACCATCTGGAAAGAAAATATGCCTTTATCTGAATCCAGGCCGGATGCCGGAAACGTGCTGGTCGAACTGCGCGACGTGCATCTGGCGTTCGGCCGCAATGCCGTGCTCAAGGGGATCGATCTGGAAGTTCGCCGCGGCCAGGCCGTTTCCATCATCGGTCCGTCCGGTTCCGGAAAATCCACCATCCTGCGCTGCATCACCGGCCTGCTGAAACCGCAAAGCGGCGACATTTTCCTCGACGGCACCGATGTGCGTGCGCTGAAGTCCGAGAACGAACTGATCGCGCTGCGCAAGCGCGTCGGTTTCGTGTTCCAGCAATACAATCTGTTTCCGCACCTGACGGTGCTGGAAAACCTGGTCATCGCGCCGACCCGCATCCTCGGAAAAGACAAGGCCGCCGCGCACCGCGATGCGCATGATCTGCTCGAACGCGTCAAGCTGGGCGGCAAGGCGTCCGCCTATCCCGGCGAGTTGTCGGGCGGCCAGCAGCAGCGCGTTGCGATTGCGCGTGCGCTGGCGATGCGGCCCGAACTGATCCTGTTCGACGAAGTGACTTCCGCGCTCGATCCCGAGACCGTCGGCGAAGTCCTGACCGTGATTCGCGAGCTGGTGGAGGACGGCATGACTTGCGTGCTGGTGACGCATGAGATGCGTTTTGCGGAAGAGGTCAGCGATGAAGTGTATTTCACCGAAGCCGGCCTGATCGTCGAACGCGGTGCGGCGCACAAGATCTTCAGCGATCCCGACAGCGAGCGCACCAGGAGCTTCCTCACGCGCGCCCTGAATGGCGAAAGCGACGGCAGGCGCCAGGCCAGGAACACGTTTTCTCCCATCAGTTTCGACCGGTTGAAATTTTCGGTCTGACATTGATTTTCTTACCCGACGGCAAAGGACGGATCATGACAAACAAGGCAACGAGAACAGCGGCAGTGGCCGCGACCCTGGCGGAAATCCGCCACATCGAAAACAGCCGCGGCGTCACGCGCGAATCCCTGCAAGCCATTACCGCGGTGTTGCAGAAGCTGGCGCAGCGCGAAGACCTGTTCAGCTTCGCCGACTTCCCGCCGCCAGACGCGGCCAGTGGCAAGACCTCGACGCGTTACTACCTGAACCGCGAAGGCGCGGAGGAATACGCCAATAAGGACACCGACAAGGACACCGACAAGGACGACATCGCGCTCTACCTCAATTCCATCATCCCCGGAAAAACCACGATTCCGCATAATCACGATACCTGGGCGGTGATCGTGGCGATCAAGGGAGAAGAGCTGAATCGCCTGTACCGGCGCGACGACGACGGCTCCAATCCGGAACAGGCGAAAATTTCCCTGACGCGCGAGCTGACCGTGCAGCCGGGCACCTCCATCAGTTTCCTGCCGGACGATCTGCACAGCATCCACGTACAGGGCGATCAGCCGACGCTGCACTTCCATCTGTACGGACGGCCGCTCGACACCTTGTCCGGCCGCATCGGCATCGAGCCGGATACAGGGCGCATCGTCAACTACAACAAGACCTTCTTCAATCAAAAAGAGAAGGCGGCTTGAGGGTCGCATGAGCAAGCATTTGCACAAGCAACTACGCACGCAACTGATCCACGCCGGGTCGCCGCGGTTTCACGGCAGGATTGCGCCGGTCAACGTGCCGGTCGTGCGCACCAGCACGGTTCGCTTCGACAGCACCGATGCCTACGACGACCTCCATCACCGGCGCGCCGCCGGCGAGGCCGTCACCTCCTACGGGCGGCATGGCATGGAAACGCACCGCGCGTTGGAAGACGCCATCAATGCGCTCGAAGGCGGAACGCGGACTTTCCTGACGCCGTCCGGTTTGTCGGCGATTTCCCTGACTTTCCTGGCGTTGCTGTCGCCCGGCGATCATGCGCTGGTGTCGGACAGCGTCTACGCACCGTTGCGGCGTCTTGATCAGCAAGTACTGCAGCGGCTCGGCATCGAACTGAGCTATTTCTCGCCCGGCGCGTCGCATGTCGAGGAGCATATCCGGTCCAATACCCGATTGCTGTACGTGGAGTCGCCGAGCTCGCTGCTGTACGAAGTGCTCGACCTGCCCAGGCTGGCTGAGATCGCGCAGCGGCATGATCTGATCCTGGCTGCCGACAATACCTGGGGCTCCGGTTATCTTTACAGGCCGCTGCAACTCGGGGCCCATGTTTCGGTGCTGGCGGCGACCAAGTACATCTCCGGGCATTCCGACGTGATGCAGGGGGCGGTAGTAGTGGAAGACGCCGCGCTGGCCGCTTGCATCGCCAGAACCTACGACAATCTGGGATTGACGATCAGTGCCGACGACGCCTATCTGTCCTTGCGCGGTCTGCGCACCTTGCCGGTCCGGCTGGCGCAGCATCAGGCCAATGCCTTGCAGGTCGCGCACTATCTGCAGGATCATGCGCAAGTGCAACGCGTATTCTATCCGGCGCTGGCCGGCGACCCCGGCCATGCATTGTGGCGCCGCGATTTTTCCGGCGCCAACGGCCTGCTGTCGTTTTCCTTCCGGGAAGAGGAGCGCGAGAAGGCGCGGGCATTCGTGGATGCCCTCAAGCTCTACGCCATCGGCGCTTCCTGGGGCGGCTATGAAAGCCTGGTGCAGATCGCCGCGCCGGCGCGTCTGGCCGAGCACAGTTATCTTGCAGAAAACAAGCCCGTCGTGCGCCTGCATGTCGGACTGGAAGACGTGCGCGATCTGATCGCCGATCTGGATCAGGCGTTTCGCACCGTCTTCCGCTAAGTATCATTACGTTCAACCGCCACCTTCACTTACCTCTACCATGTCAGCAAGCATAGACCCCGGCATCCTCCAGCAATGGCTTCAGGATAAACAGGAAATCGCACTCTTCGATATTCGCGAAGCAGGGCAGTTCGGCGAGGGACATTTGTTTTTCGCGGTGCCGCTGCCGTACAGCCGGCTTGAAATCGACGTGCTCAGACTGGCGCCGCGCAAGGATGTGCGCCTGGTGCTGATCGACGATGGCGATGTTTTGTCGGGGACGGCCGCGCGTCGCCTGGAAGGACTGGGCTATACCCGCGTTCACGTTTTGGCAGGCGGCATCGAGGCTTGGGCGGAGGCAGGGTACACCGTGTTCAAAGGCGTCAACGTGCCATCCAAGACTTTCGGCGAACTGGTGGAGCACGCTTACGCCACGCCGCACATCGGCGCGGATGAATTGCACGCCTGGAGCAAGGCGGGCAAGAAGTTTGCGCTGCTGGACGGGCGTACCGTCGAAGAACATCGCAAAATGACCATTCCCGGTTCGGTGAGCTGCCCCAACGGCGAGCTGGCCTATCGGATACGCACGCTGGTGGACGATGAAGAAACGCCGATCGTGATCAATTGCGCCGGTCGCACGCGCAGCATTTTGGGCGCGCAAACCTTGCGCAACCTGAACCTGCCGAATCCCGTCGTCGCCCTGGAAAACGGCACGCAGGGCTGGTATCTGGCCGGATTGCAGCTGGAGCACGACAGCAACAAGCGTTATCCCGACGCGGCGCCGGAAGATCTGTCGCAAGAGCGCGATGCCGCAGAGCTGCTGCGTCGCCGTTTCGCCATCCCGGTCCTCACGCGTGAGCAGGCGCAGGCGTGGGTAGACGACGGCGCGCGGACCACGTTTGTCTTCGATGTCCGTACCGAAAGCGAGTTCGCCGACAAGACATTGCCAGGTGCCGTGCATGCTCCGGGCGGGCAACTGATCCAGGCCACCGACCAGTATCTGGGCGTGCGCAACAGCCGCCTGATCCTGCTCGATCACGAACAAGTTCGCGCCAACGTGGTCGCCAGCTGGTTATATCAGTTGGGATTCGAGGTTGCGGTGCTGGAGTCCGGCATCGCAACGGCCTTGCAGTTGCCCGCAGCAAGCCCGGTGCAGTCCTCGATAGCATTGGCCGACACCGCCGACGTCGCCCGGCAACTGGAGCAGGGCACGGCACTGTTGATCGACATCCGTTCAAGCGCTGCTTTCAGGCGCGAGCATATCGCCGGCTCGCACTGGTCCATCCGGCCGCGCCTGGCGTCCTTGCCATCCCTGCCGGCCACGGCGATATTGATTGCAGAATCGGCAGCGGTCGCGGCTTTGGCGGCGCAGGATCTGCGTGAAGCCGGCGTGCCGCGGATCGAGTGGGCGGAAGGTTTGACGGCATTGAAGGCGGCAGGTTTTCCGGTCAGGAGTTACGGCGCGCTGCCGGTCGACGCCGACCGCATCGACTATCTCTTCTTCGTGCACGACCGGCATGAAGGCAATCGCGCAGCCGCCGAACAATACCTGGCGTGGGAGACGGCCCTGATCGGGCAATGCCGGCACGATGAGCTGAGCGCGTTCAGGGTTGCCGGATAGCCGGCGTATCCGCCACGTTTCGCTGTTGCGCCACGCCGCTCGCGGCGCCCGTTCCTTTGCTTCGGGATGTGCATGGCGTGCTGCCCGGGCGGAGGATGTTTTTCGGCGTACGGTTATTACAAAACCAAATATGCATCGGCGTATTTATGCGTTCACGCACCATTTTCGCGCTGCTAGACTGCGTTCATCTTATTCATCCATTCACTCCGTCATCCCGTGATTCGCATCGAGCATCTCCATAAAACCTATCAAGTTGCCAACCGGGACATCACAGCGCTGACCGATATCAACCTGCAGATCGAGGCAGGCGAAGTCTTTGGCGTCATCGGTCGTTCCGGCGCAGGAAAAAGTACGCTGATCCGTACGTTGAACCTGCTCGAGCGTCCGACCTCGGGACGCATCTTCATTGAAGACGAAGACATCACGCAATTCGACAGCGCCGATCTGCACAAGCTGCGTCAGCGCGTCGGCATGATCTTCCAGCATTTCAACCTGCTCAACGCCAAGACCGTCGCCGCCAACATCGACTGGCCGCTGAAGGTCACCGGAAAATACACGCCAGGGCAACGTCGCCAGCGCGTGGCGGAACTGCTGGAGCTGGTCGGTCTGAGCGATCATCGCGACAAGTATCCCTCCCAGCTGTCGGGCGGACAAAAGCAGCGCGTCGGCATCGCCCGCGCGCTCGCCAACTATCCGCATCTGCTCTTGTGCGACGAGGCGACTTCCGCGCTCGATCCGGAAACCACGCAAGCCATCCTGCGGCTGCTGCTGGACATCAACCGCAAACTCGGCCTGACGATTGTCCTGATTACGCACGAGATGCAAATCATCCGCACCATCTGCGACCGCGTCGCCGTCATCGACGACGCCCGCATCGTCGAGAGCGGCAAGGTGGCCGAGGTATTCCTGCATCCGCAACATCCGGTGACGCAGAAACTGGTTGCCGAGAGCCATACCTTCGACAATGAATCCGGCCTTCAACCCGATCAGTTCAAAGGCAAGCTGGTGCGCCTGACCTTCGTCGGGGACATCACCTACCAGCCGATCCTGACCAATATCACGGCCGCCACGCAGGCCCTGATCACGATCCTGCAAGGCACGATCTCGCGCATCAAGGACACGCCATACGGGCAGCTGCTGGTGGAGCTCAACGGCAGCGAGGAAGACATCCGTCGCGTGTTTGCGCATTTCGACCGGTATCGGATCCATCACGAGGTGCTGTCATGATCGATTTTTCCGTCGTCGACTGGAGCGACGTCTGGCAGGCCACGCTGGAAACGCTGGTCATGACCGGCGCATCGCTGTTCTTCACCGTCCTGATCGGCCTGCCGCTGGGGATATTGCTGTTCATCACGGCGCGCCGGCAGTTGCTTCCGCAGCGTGGCGTCTACGTCGTGCTGTCGTTTGTGATCAACGTGCTGCGTTCGGTGCCTTTCCTGATCCTGCTGATCGTGCTGATTCCAGTGACGCTGGTGCTGGTCGGTACCTCGCTCGGCGTCGAAGGAGCGATCCCGCCGCTGGTGATCGGCACCGCGCCGTTTTTTGCCCGCCTGGTTGAAAACGTCCTGCGCGAAATCGACCGCGGCGTGATCGAAGCCTGTCAGGCCATGGGGGCAAGAACGCATCAGATCATCTTCGGCGCCTTGCTGCCGGAGGCGCTGCCGGGCTTGCTGGCGGCCGTCACGATCACCGCCATCACGCTGATGTCCTATGCCTCCATGTCGGGGGTGATCGGCGGCGGCGGCCTGGGCGACCTTGCCATTCGCTTCGGCTATCAACGATTCCAGACCGAGGTGATGATCGTCACCGTCGCGGTCCTGGTGGTACTGGTGCAGTTACTGCAGTTCTTCGGCGATCGCCTGGTCCTGCATTTCACACGTAAATAAAAAAGGAGTCTCACATGTCCCGCAAATTATCCCTTCTGCTCGCAGCATCGTTGTCTTACCTCGCCATCAGCGGGGCTCAGGCAGCCGACAAGCTGGTGATCGCCGCAACGCCGGTCCCGCATGCCGAAATCCTGGAATTCCTCAAACCGACGCTGGCCAAGGAAGGCGTCGACCTGCAGGTGAAGGTGTTCACCGACTACGTCCAGCCGGCCGCGCAAACCAATGAAAAGCAGGTCGACGGCAATTTCTTCCTGCATCAGCCTTACCTCAATGAGTTCAAGAAGAGCCACAAGAACGACATCGAAGTGCCGGTCACCAAGGTGCACGTGGAACCGTTCGCGGCGTATTCCCTGAAATACAAGAAGACCGCGGACATCCCGGACGGCGCCACCATCGCCATTCCGAACGATCCGTCGAATTCCGGCCGCGCCTTGCTGCTGCTGGCGCGCAACGGCCTGATCAAGTTGAAGGACACCAGCAATATCTCTTCCACGCAAAAAGACATCACCGACAATCCGAAGAAGCTGAAATTCCGCGCCTTGGAAGCCGCGACCTTGCCGCGCGTGCTGAACCAGGTTGACGTGGCGCTGATCAACACCAACTACGCCATCGAAGCCAAGCTCAATCCGGTCAAGGATTCGCTGTTCATCGAAGATGCCAATTCGCCGTATGCCAACCTGCTGGTGGCGCGCGAAGACAACAAGGACAGCGCTGCATTCAAGAAACTGGCGGCCGCGCTGAATTCGCCCGAAGTGAAGAAATTCATCGAGGAGAAGTACAAAGGCGCCGTCGTTCCTGCGTTCTGATATCCAACATCATCACCAGCCGATGACGTAAAAAAGCCCGGGAAACCGGGCTTTTTTATCCCTCGGATTCAGCGACGGAGAGTGCGTCGGCATCGACAGCGCGGATCAGACGTCGACAATCACCAGGCAGCCGTCGCTGCCGGGCAGCACCGCGTGGGCAACGCCGGCTTCGGCGATATACAGCTCGCCGGCATCGACGACGACCGTCTCGCCCGCGACCTCCAGCAGCATGCGGCCGCTGACGACCAATAGTGCTTCGTTGTAGTCGTGTATTTCCTCGGCATACGACATCTCGTCCATCCTGAGCACCTTGATGCACGCCGGGCCGATTTTTCCGAGGATGGCGGATGTCCACACATGGGGTAAACCGGTCGAAATATTCAGCAAATTAAACAGTGGCATCGTATGGGAATTACAGTCGGTTTCAGGGTATTGCAATCGTTACTGCGCGACGTGCACGAAACCGCCTTTGACGAAGCGCACCGGTTCGGCATCCATGGCAGCGATCAGCTTGTCGAGGCCATTTTCGTTCGCTGCGGTTGTGGCGGTTGCGGCGTTTTTCATCGATGCCGGTGCACGGCACAGGATGTCGGATTCGGACCAGTTGTTGCTGCCTTCCCCGGGCAGCTTCCGAGCGCGCAGCCAGCCGTCCCGGTCGATCAGCAGTTGCGTGCCGGCCAGCTTGCCGGTGTCGATGCCGGTGATGATGGACAGCGCCTGCCAGGCATCGGCGGAGCGCGCCAGGCAATCGATGACGGGAGCGCCGGGCCGGGGCGCAGGGCGCGTGAATTGGCCCTCGGCAAGTATCAGACTGCGCAGGCGCGGATCGTCGAGAGGAAAACCTTGCGGCTGTTGCGCCGAGGCCAGGATCACGCGGGTGCGCTGGCCGCGCCATTGCGCAACCGACTGGCGCGACGTTCCGGCGCAGTCGGCGGTCACGGACGGCAATGCGACCGGCTGATCCCACGCGCCGATTTCGCGAATGCTGGTGCCGGCGGCATTGGCTTTCATGAAATCGATGAGCGACCAGACATCGGCATCGCTCAATTGACGCGTGAAGCCGGGCATGGTCGTCGCACCGTGCCGGTCGTGCATGCCGTAGGCGATCTTCCAGAACAACTCGCCGTCGGCGCGTCGCCATAGCAGTCCGCTCGCCAGATTGGGCGGCGACAGCGGCAAGGACAGCGCCAGCGGCGTGTCGCCTTTGCCGTCGGCTGCATGGCAGCTCGCGCAGTGCTGTGCGTACACTTGACGGCCAAGCACGATGGCGGCGGCGCTGAAGCCGGAGGACGAAACATGGAAACTGGTCGGTTCGGCAGGCGCAAGCAGCAGTTTGCTGTCCGGCCAGGGAGCGAAGAAAAACAAGGCTACGGCGGTCGGCAGCATCACGATGCGTCCGCGTCGCCAGAACAGGGCCGCAATCAGCGAGAGCAAGGCCGCGGCAGTCAATCCCAGCGCGCCCAGCAATTGCCGCGCCACGCCGCGATCGATCAGCAGCACGTCGCCGCTCAGGCGCTGGGCAAACGGCCACGCCGGCTGGCCGTGGCTGGTCTGCGCTAGCCCCAGCACCGCCAGCAGGTGCAGGAATCCTTCTTGGAGACCCTGGATCGCGCTCAGCAGCAGGTTGATCCAGTCGGACAGCGACAACAGACTCACCAGCTGGCATCCAATCCCAGATGACGCAAGGCTTCATGGCGCAACTCCGCCAGGCGTGCATCGCCGCGATGGCGTGGATACGGCAGGTCGACCTTGATTTCGGCACGGATGCGGGCAGGACGATCGCTGAAGACGATCACGCGGTTGGCGAGGAACAGGGCTTCTTCCACGTCATGCGTGACCAGCAGCGCGGAAAAACCGTTGCGCTGCCACAGCGACACCAGTTCGCTTTGCATCTGCAGCCGGGTGAGCGAGTCGAGTTTACCCAGCGGCTCGTCCAACACCAGCAGTTGGGGATCATTGACCAGCGCGCGCGCCAGCGCCACGCGTTGCGCCATGCCGCCGGACAGCTGATGCGGGAAGGCATCGGCAAATTCGCTCAGGCCCACCAGCGCCAGCGCATCGTCGACGCGCCGGCGTTGTTCTTTGAGCAGGCCGCGCGCTTGCAAGCCGAGTGCGACGTTGTCCCAGACCTTGCGCCACGGGTAGAGCGTCGGGTCCTGGAATACGACGATGCGCGACGGATCCGGGCGCGTGATTTTTTCCGCGTCCTGCAAGATGTGTCCCGTGGTCGCCGGTTCCAGTCCCGCGACCAGTCGCAGCAGCGTGGATTTGCCGCAGCCGCTGGGGCCGAGCAGGGCGACGAACTCGCCCGGCGCCACCGTCAGGGAAATATCGTCGAGCACCTGCAGCACGCCATTGGGCAGCTTGAACCAGTGGCTGACGTTGCCGATGTCGATCCGTGCGCCGGTCTTGCTTTGTTGCGGGGCTTCATGGGGCAATGTTGCGTTTACCATTTGACGGTTCCTTTTTGCCACGACAGCGCGCGGTCGCGCACCTTGAACAACAGTGTGATCAGACTTGAGCACAGGATCGCCATGACGATCAGCGCGGCGTACATGTTGCTGTAGGCGGCCCAGCCTTGCGACCATTGCAGATACCAGCCCAGGCCGGCTTTCACGCCCATCATTTCCGCCGTCACCAGCACCGAGAATGCCGCGCCCAGTCCCATGAACAGGCCGACGAACACCTGCGGCAGCGCTGCGGGAATGGCCACGCGCAGGACCAGGAACCATTCGGAGGCGCCCAGGGTGCGCGCCACGTCGTAGTAACTCTTGTTCACCGAAGCCACGCCGGACCAGGTCAGCACCGCCACCGGGAACGCCGTCGCCAGCGCGATCAGGAACACCGCCGCGGCATAGCTCGACGGCGCGAAAAAAAACGCCAGCGGCAGCAATGCCGACGCCGGCACCGGTCCGAGAAAGCGCAGCACGGGATGCACCCAGTAGCCCGCCACGCGCGACCAACCGATGGTGGCGCCGACCAGAAAGCCGACGATGCCGCCGGCTGCAAAGCCATGCGCCAGCAGGCGTAGCGAATAAGCGGTGCTGATGCCGAGGCGGCGCCAGTCTTCGCTATAGACGTCGATCAGGCTTTGCGGCGGCGCGAAAAACGGCGAGGGCAACACGCCCAGCTTGGCAGTCAGGATTTCCCATGCGCCCAGCAACAATGGCGCTGCGACCAGCCATTGTCCGGCAGGGCGCAGCAACTGAACGATGCTGCCTGCGCGTTCGCCGGCCAACGCAAGGATTGCCAGCAGCACGGCAATGGCCAGCGTGGCATAGCCGAATTCATCGGTGAAGGCCCAGTCGCTGAAGCCGACTTCCTTGTTGGGCCAGCGCAGCGTGATCACGCCCAGCAGCAGCCAGGTTGCGGCAGCCAGCAAGCCGGTGCGCCAGATCCCGGTAATGCCGGATGCGCGCACGCCGTCAAACAGACCGGCCTGATTGGCGCGGAGCAAAGCATCGTTGGTCGTGGAAGTTGTCATGTTGAACTCCGTTTGCGTTGCATATCAGATCGGGCTTGCCTGGGTTCAGGCGAGGACATCGAAGGTGACGTGATTGGCCAGCCGCACCGGATCGGTCGATTTCTTCAGCACGCCGGCGGTATGGAAATCGCGGGCGAAGAATTCGACTTCGTCGCGCAGAGGCTTGCCGCTCGGGTGATTGTGGTAAGTCAGGCCGGTCAGCAGGGCGCGCAGATCTTCGACCGGCACTTTGGGCGAATACTTGGCGTAGATTTTTGCGGCCTCATTGGGATTCTCGGCGACGTACTCCGATGCCTGCACGATGGAACGCACGACCGCCGCCGCGGCCGGTTTGTCGTTGCGCACCAGATCGCCGCGCGCACCCAGGATGCAGCAGACCTTGTCCTTGTATTCGCCGATGGCGCTGTTGCCGATCTCGGTGAAGACGCCCTTGTTGCGTTTTTCGATCAGGAAGATATTCGGATCGCCGTCGGCAATGGCCTGAATTTCGCCCTTCTTGACGGCGACGTCGAGCAGGTCGGCCGGGTAGACGCGCCATTCGATGTCTTTCTCGACGTTGAAACCTTTCTTGGCCAGATGGATGGCGAAGAAATTCTTGGCCGGGCTGTTCTGGTCCGACACGCCGATGACTTTGCCCTTGAGACTGTTGATGTCCTTCACTCCGGCCTGATTGGCGCCCACCAGCCGCAGGCAACCGCCGTGCGCGCTGCCGACGATCTTGACGTCGAAGCCGGCTTCCAGCGGCTTGAGCCAGCGATGGATCAGGCCGACGCCGACGTCGGCCTTACCGGTCGCCAGTGCTTCCAGCAACTGATCGGTGGAGCCGCCCCAATTGAGCAACTCGACATCGAGCCCGTTCTTTTCGAAGAAACCGCGTTCTTGCGCCACCACCACCGGCGACAGGCAGAATGCGATCGAACTCCAGGCGAAGGTCAGCTTGCGTGGCGGCGCCGACCAGGCATTGCGCGAGGCGATCGAGCCGCCAGCGCCGACCAGGGCTGCCGCCGCGCCGGCGCGCAGTACGTCGCGGCGCGACCATGAAGAGAGAACATCGGACGCTTGCGGAACACTATTTTTTTTCATTGTTGGTAACTCCCACTTGATTGACCGGAGCGGCCGGATGAGCTTTGCGCATGCCTTGGCAATGCAGATGCGCCGCTGACAAAACAAGTGAAGACTAATGATGCCGATCAGTCCGGTCAAAGAATAAGAATGCGTTTATTTATGCACGGAGTGTGCGTTGCAATGCAGGGCGCTGCGGCGAATATGGATATGTAAAAACCTTCGTTGTCGCGCATGTCCGGCGGCGGGAGACTACGCTTTGCCGATGCAGTGGCCGTGCATCGAATCCGAACTTCCTCATTCAAGAAGCTGGCAAAGAAAGAAACCATGACTACGCTCAACCACTATCTGTCCGAGAAGCGCAGCGCCGTGCTGGCGCGTGAAGCACTCATCAACGCCGGCGATGCCGGCCCGGTCGCGCTGGCGGCAAAAGTCAGCGCAGAGGGCCGCAGCGGCGTGCGCCGCATTCGCATCCGCGACCATCAGGTGATCAGCGACAGCCCGCCGGATTTTGCCGGCTACAACCTGGGGCCGAGTTCGCCCGAGTTGCAACTGGGTGTCCTCGGTTCCTGCGTGACGCACATTTTCCTGATCCATGCGGCGCATCAGCAGGTGCCTGTCGAGTCGCTTGAAGTGGAGGTGACCGGAAAGATCGATCCGCGCGGCGGCAAGCCGGGCTACGAAGATATTCCAATTTATCCGCACGACATCGCGTACACCGTGCATCTGGTGTCACCGGCAAGCAAGGAGAGCGTGCAGGCCTTGTTCGCGACGGTGGAGAAGACGTGTCCGATCCTGAATCTGCTCAAGAATCCGCAGACGATTCGTGCAGAGATTCGTCATACCGCCAGCGTAGCGAACAAACTGGAACCGGAGCGTGCAATTTCCTGATGGCGCGGGTCGATATCGACGGCAAACAACTTTGTTTGGTGCGGTTCCGGCCGCGTTTCAGCCTTGATCGGCCCAAGTCGGGACGGCCGTTGGCGCCATCGCACTATCCGGTTATCTTGCCATTCCACTGGCCACTTGGTTGAGCCGGCTGTCTTCCATGCCGGCGAATCCGGTTTTCGGGTGTTTTTATGAGTGGCGGAGCGGGACAATCCTCGTCAGGCCCGCCAGGCGCCATCCCGATACACAAGCTCGTCATCAAGGTAGACCGCCTCCGTCACCGCAAACACGTCGATGTGATAGCGCGCGGTCGTACGTCGGATATTGGGTTTGTTGTAGACCCCATGTTTGGCGCCGAGCGAGAGATGGATGCCGCACATCCGCTCGTAGGTGCCGATATCGTCGACCATGCGTTCCGGTGAAAACGCGCGGTTCATGCCGAAGCCCAATTCGCGCAACCAGACTTCTCCTTCATCGGCCCGGATCCTGGCCAGCACTTCATCGAAATCCGGCGTGGAGTCAATCACCTCGTTGACGCGGCCCTTGGCGATCACCAGGGTGATGGCGTGCTCCGGTTTGTTCACCCGGAACGAGGTATCGCCAAAAACAAAAATGCGCACGCGCCCGTTGACCGCCTCCAGATCCCGGGATTCGGTGAACACTTCGCCGATGGGGAACTGGCCGCCGACATTGTTCATTTCGCTGTAGTCGCCGATGTTCAGCTTTGCCGGCTCGAACGGCGCGGCAAAGACCAGACGCTCGCCGCCGCCGCTGTCGACCACGCCGCCTTGCGCGCGATCGATGCGCGCCTTCAGGGCGTAGCCGACGTCGCGGTAATACGCCGGGTCGTAGGCCAGCGATTCGATATAGTAGTCGGCTTGCGCTCCGGGCATGCGCGACAGATGGGGATGCTCGATGACCTTGAGTGAACGTTTGAAGAGTTCGACACGCAGGC
Source organism: Herbaspirillum sp. CF444 (assembly GCF_000282135.1). GTDB lineage: Bacteria > Pseudomonadota > Gammaproteobacteria > Burkholderiales > Burkholderiaceae_D > Herbaspirillum. The sequence continues at coordinate 9,742 of NZ_AKJW01000013.1, read as the reverse complement.
GGAAGGCCTCAAGACGAAAATTGGTGGATTGAATCAGCACCACCAGATCGCCGGGCGCAAGCCGGGCAAAGGCGGCCAGGACGGCGTCCGGCGCGACCGCATCAAAATCGATGAAGCTCGCCGTCGGCAGGCAGCGCCGGTAGGCCTCCGTCAAGGCGACAGCGAGATCGCAGCGCGTATCGGCCACCACCACGGCGGCACGCGGGGGCGCATGCTCGATCGCGATGGTAAGGATGTCGCGCAGATGTTTTTGCGCGACGTCGACCGACTCCCCGGCGATCGTGCCGAAGGAGGGCGTGGCGGGCTCTTGAGTCTCTATTGGGGGCATCGTCAATTATAGGTTTGCCGGGCAAACAAAATTGGACTGGGGATAAATGAACTGCAAAATAAAAACGCCCGCAAAAGCGGGCGTTTGTATTCTGGCGGAGACGGAGGGATTCGAACCCTCGATACAGGTTTAAGCCCATATGCTTCCTTAGCAGGGAAGTGCCTTCGACCACTCGGCCACGTCTCCACGCTGTAGACAGATACTGCGCTGCCTCAGCAAAGAAGTTCCGCATAATATCTTTTCATGCGGATTTGGTCAATGAAACTCTGCAATTTTGGAGGAATTATTTTTCCGTCCGGAGGAGTTTCAGAGACTCGTGTTACTGCTTACTTGCCGCTCACTTGCCATTTTCCAGATCGAAGGCCTTGTGCAATGCGCGCACGGCCAGTTCCATGTATTTTTCGTCGATCAGGACCGAGATCTTGATTTCGGAGGTGGAGATCATCTGGATGTTGACGCCTTCTTCGGACAGCGTGCGGAACATTTGCGAGGCGATGCCGACGTGGCTGCGCATGCCGACGCCGACCACGGAGACCTTCGACACCTTGGTGTCGCCGACGATGTTGGCAGCGCCGATGTGGGCCTTGACGCTGGCGTTGAGGACTTCGACGGCCTTGGCGTATTCGGCGCGCGGCACGGTGAAGGTGAAGTCGGTTTTGCCTTCGACGGACTGATTCTGGATGATCATGTCCACTTCGATGTTGGCGTCGGCGATCGGGCCGAGGATCTGGTAGGCGATGCCTGGGCGATCCGGTACGCCGAGCACGGTGATCTTGGCTTCGTCGCGGCTGAATGCGATGCCGGTAATGGTTGCTTGTTCCATCTTGGTGTCTTCCTCAAACGAAATCAGTGTGCCGGACTTGGTTTCTTCTTCCAGCGACATTAGTGGGTCGGTCAACGACGACAATACGCGCGTCGGCATCTTGTAGTTGCCGGCAAATTCCACCGAGCGGATCTGCAAGACCTTGGAGCCCAGGGATGCCATTTCCAGCATTTCTTCGAACGTCACGGTGTTCAGGCGACGCGCTTCGCTGACTACGCGCGGGTCGGTGGTGTAGACGCCGTCGACGTCGGTGTAAATCAGGCATTCCGCGGCCTTGATCGCAGCGGCGACAGCCACTGCCGAGGTGTCGGAGCCGCCACGGCCGAGCGTGGTGATGTTGCCGTCGGCGTCAACGCCCTGGAAGCCGGTGATGATCACGATCTTGCCGGCGTTGAGGTCCTTGCGCACCTTGGCGTCGTCGATCGAGCGAATGCGGGCTTTGGTGAAGGCGGAATCGGTCTTGATCGGTACTTGCCAGCCGGCGTAGGAGACGGCTTCTTTGCCGATTGCCTGCAGCGCCATTGCCAGCAGGGCAACGGAAACCTGCTCGCCGGTGGATGCCAGCATGTCCAGTTCGCGGGAGTCGGGCTGGGCCATGATTTCCTTGGCCAGACCCAGCAAGCGGTTGGTTTCACCAGACATTGCGGAAGGAACAACAACGATCTGGTGGCCTGCGTCGTGCCACTTGGCAACGCGCTTGGCGACGTTCTTGATGCGCTCTGTCGAGCCCATCGAGGTGCCGCCGTATTTGTGAACGTATAAAGCCATAGGAAGGTAGGTCTGAATTGCGTGACTGAGTACTGCTATTGGCGCTGCTATTTGTTGCCGGAATTGCCAAAATCTGCACAAAAGGCCGGAGGAAACAAACCCTCGACTTTACATGCAGAGACCCAAAATAACAAGCAAAAGGCGCTGAAAATAGGCGTTTTCAGGCGATTCCGGGGCCGTTTTGCAGAATTTGATGCGGGAGGGAAATGCGCAGGAGGATGCTGAACACGCCATCCACCTTGGTGCTGCCATGTGGCAGGCCGACCAGGGTAGACGGTGGTTGCGGGCGGGGCCGCGGTATTGCTTGCTGCTTGTTGCTTACAGCATGGAACGACGCGGGCGATTAAGCGCCGGCGTAGACGCTGTTGTCGGTGGCCGACTTCGATTGGCTGACGACTTGCTCATGTGTCAACGGGCTGCGGGCCTGGATGACGATGGGGTAGTTGTTGCCGTTGGCGATCAGGCCTTGTGCTTGCGCTTGTTGCAGTTCCGCGGTTACTTCGGCACGGGTCTTGGTCGATACGAACTTGGTTTCCGGTGGGAATGGCGATTCAGCCATGGCGGCGCCGGCGGCGGCAAAGAGGACGATGGCGGCAGTGATTTGCTTGGTGTTCATGGTAATGCTCCCTAAAACAGTAAATGAAAAGTTGCACGTCGATGAGCAGGGCGACTTGGCTTGTGGCTGTTTGCTCGTCATCGATGAAGCAAGTTTATCTATTGCCCGGGTCGAGAAAAATGGGTTTAATGGCAATGCACTATTTCGTTTTGAGAAACAATAAGAGGCTTGAAAAATGGATCGTCTGCACTCAATGAAGGTGTTTGCCAAGGTGGTGGAGCAGGGCAGTTTCGTCCGCGCGGCCGAAATGATGTCGCTGTCGAATGCGGTGGTGACGCGCTATATCGTCGATCTGGAGAATCATCTCGGCACGCGTTTGCTGAATCGCTCGACGCGCCGCCTGTCGCTGACGGAGTCGGGACAGGCCTTTCTGGAGCGGGTGCGGCATATTCTGCCAGAAATCGAAGAAGCCGAAGCGATCGTGGCGATGGAGACCAAGAAGCCTGCGGGCACTTTGTCGCTTTACTCGCACGTCGGCTTTGGGCAGGGACAGCTGGGCAAGTTGTTGCCGGCGTATTCGCAAACTTATCCCGATGTCATGCTCGACATCACCCTGTCCGAGCGCACCATGGACCTGGTCGAAGAAGGCATGGACATCGGTTTTTTCAGCAGCTTGCAGAAGTTCGACGCCAGCATGGTGGTACGCAAGATCGGCGTGGCGGAAGTGGTGCTGTGCGCGTCGCCGTCGTATATCGCTCAACATGGTGCGCCGGAGACGCCCGACGATCTGAGCCGGCATGCCTGTCTCAATTTTTCGCACGAACATTTGCGCCATTACTGGCACGTCAAGACCGAAGCGGGGATACGCGACATTCCGATCACCAGCAAGCTGGTGTCCAACAGCGCCATCCTGTTGCGCGATTTTGCGCTGGCCGGCATGGGCATCACGATGCGGCCGTCGTTCAGCCTCGGCGACGACCTGCGTTGCGGCAAGCTGCAGCGGGTGCTGGCCGATTATCAGATGGGGCAGGTTGCGGTGATGATGGCGTATCCGAGCCGGCGTTTGCTGTCGGCCAAGGTGCGCAGTTTCGTGGACTTCATCATGGACAAGTTTCCGCAGCCGGAATCGGATCCCTGGCTGTGAAGGCGACGAACGTCAGGCGGCGTCGGAAAGGGCGTCGAGGCGCTTTTGCAGGTCGCATTCCTGCCAGCCGCGGCGTTCTTCGCCGGCGCGCGCCTCGTGTTCCAGTTCTTTCGGACTTTTTGTCGTCAGCGCCTGCAGCAGTCGTTCCGACTGGCGGGTGTCCGGCTCCATGGTGCCGAAGAAACTGACCGTCGATCCCTGCTGCATCAGCAAGGTGGGGAAATTGTCGATGTCGAGGTCGCCGACGAGGTCGGCCTGATCTTCGATGTCGATCCAGACGAAGTGGTGTTCCGGGCGGCGTTCGGCCCACGCCGCAAAATTGACGGCATACTCGCGGCAGCTGCCGCACCAGCCGGCGCACAGGCAGGCGACGACCCACTTGCCGTTGCGCAGGGCGGCGGCAAGTTCTTCGCGGTTGCTGCTGGAAAAAATCTGATAGGACATAAGGCGGCCTATTCTACTCCGGATGGGGAAAACCGGCGCAAAGGGGGCAAGGCAGCGGCGCCGTCCGGAAAAGTGCTTTTCTCCCAAGGCTTGCACCGTCCCGGCGCGGTAAAATAGCGGGATGTCTATCATTCTTGCCATTGAAACTTCCACCGAACTCGCCTCGGCCGCTTTGCTGCGCGGCGATGAACTGATCGCCCGCGAATCGTTGGGCGTGCAAACGCATTCCGAAACCATCTTGCCGATGATCCAGCAATTGCTGGCGCAGGCCGGCATGGCGCTGTCGCGCTGCGACGCCATCGCCTTCGGTGTCGGTCCGGGTTCCTTCACCGGCGTGCGCACGGCTTGCGGCGTGGTGCAGGGACTGGCGTTCGGCAGCGACTTGCCGGTGGTGCCGGTGGTCACGCTGGAGGCGATGGCGCAAGCTTGTTTCGAGAGGACGCAGTCGTCCGAGGTGCTGTCGATTCTCGATGCGCGCATGGGCGAGGTGTATTGGGCGCAATATCGTCATCACGCAGATGGTTGGCAAATCGTGGTCGAGCCGACCTTGTCGGCCGCTGCGAACGTGCAGGCGCAGGGTGTCGTGCAGGCTTGCGGCAACGGATTGACGGCGTATGCGCAGGATTTTTCCGCGCAGGCTTTTGCTGCGAACGGCCTGGCGCAAGTGATGCCGCATGCGGCGCAGGTCGCGACGCTCGGCGCCAGGGCTTTTCGGCAGGGACGGACGATTCCTTTGCAAGATGCGCAGCCGCTGTACCTGCGCAACAAAGTCGCGCTGACCACGGCAGAGCGGCAGGTGCGTGATTTGGAAAAAAACCTGGCGAAAGGCGCGGCGTGAACGACGCCTTGCTGCAAACGCTGGAGAGCAAGTTCGGCAGGCTGCAGTTCGCCGCCATGCAGGTGGCCGACATGGACGAGGTAGTGGGGATCGAGGAAAAAATTTATCCGCATCCCTGGACGCGCGGCAATTTCCTCGATTCGCTGTTCAGCGGTTACCAGACGCTGACCATGCGCGATCCCTCGGGGCTGCTGCTGGGGTATTTCCTGGTGATGGAAGCGGTGGATGAAGCGCACCTGCTCAACATCAGCGTGGCGGAAGACGTGCAGGGCGAGGGTTTTGGGTATTTGTTGCTGGATTGCGCCGTCGATCTGGCGCGCAAACATAAAATGACGATCATGCTGTTGGAAGTGCGCGTGTCGAACCTGCGCGCGCTGCATGTTTATAAACGCTATGGTTTCGTTGAAATCGGCCGCCGCAGGAATTACTATCCGGTCGATCAACATACGCGCGAAGACGCGATCGTGATGAGTTTACCGCTATGAGTCTGCACACATTGGCCGCTTCGGCCCGGGTATTGGAAGAAATCGGCGTCGGCCCCGTCTGGGTCCGGCGGCATCTGCCTGCCGATGCGGCAGCAACGCAGGATCTCGAGCCGGCGCAAGCTGCGCCGCTTGAGTCCGTGCCTGCAGCGCCGGCGACATCTGCGGCAGTATCGGCAGCGGCCTCGCCGGAACGCGTCATCAGTTCCAGGCGGGATGCGGCACCGGCGCAAGCTGCATCTCCCGCCGCAGACGACGGCTTGCCGCCGTGGCTGAGCGAAATGGATGGCGCCGACATGGTCTCCGGCGGCTTCATGCCTTACGACGATGAGGAAGACGACGCGCCGATAGTGAAGATCGATCCCGCCATCGCCACGATGGACTGGGGCAAGCTCAAGGAAACGGTTGCCGATTGCCGGCAATGCGGACTGTGCAAGGGACGCAAGAAGACGGTGTTCGGCGTCGGCGACGAAAAAGCCAAATGGCTCTTCATCGGCGAAGGACCCGGACGCAACGAGGATATCCAGGGCGAGCCCTTCGTCGGCCCGGCGGGCAAGCTGCTCGACAACATGCTGGTCGCCATGGGGCTCAAGCGCGGCGACAACGCCTATATCGCCAATATCGTCAAATGCCGTCCCACCGACGAAAACGGCAAGGACCGGCCGCCTTCGCCGCAAGAAGTGGCGTCGTGCATGCCGTATCTGCAACGTCAGATCGACCTGATACAGCCGACCGTACTGGTCGCGCTGGGCAAGACGGCGGCCTTGTCGCTGCTGGGTCTGGACCCGGCGACGCCGGTCTCGAAATTGCGCGGCACCGTCCATCGCTATCGGGACTTGCCGCTGGTTGTCACCTACCACCCGGCTTACCTGTTGCGGCAGCTTGGCGACAAGAGCAAGGCCTGGGCCGATCTCTGCCTTGCCATGAGCACTTATGCCGACACTGCAAACTGAGCCGTCTCCGGAACTCAACAGTCGGACCGACGCAGCCGGGCCAAGCTATCAGTCGCAATTTCATCAGCGTTGGGAAGGTTTGCGCGATCCTCATGTGCGCGCCCTGGCCTGGTTGCTGGAAGCGCCCGATTTGCTGGACGCCCATGCAGCGCGCTGGATCGGACGCATCGCGACGCTGGGTCCGCTCAGCGACATGGATGTCACCTGGCTGCACACCCTCGATCGCAATCCGCGCGCCCTCTATGCGCTGATCAACGCCCAGCCCTCGGCGCGACTGGGGCGCTATGCGGAGAAACTGCTCACCTTCTATTTGCGGGAAACCGGACGACTGATTGCGCACAATGTGCAGGTGCGCAACGGCCCGAACGATACGATAGGCGAGTTCGATTTCCTCGTGCACGACGAACGGCATACCGGCGCCGTGCATTGGGAATTCGCAACCAAGTTTTACCTGCTGGAGTCGCATCAGGCGCAGATGCAGGCGGATGCCTTTGTCGGGCCGAATCTCGCGGATTCGCTGGGCGCCAAGATGGACAAGATCATGCAGCAGCAACTGAAGTTGGCGGAACATCCTGCCGCCGCGCAGTACTTGTCGCAGCCCGTGACGCAGGCGCAGGCCCTGGTCAAGGGCTGGTTGTTTTATCGCGACGCGGTTGCCGCCATGTCGCTGCCGCCGGGATTGGGTATCGCTGCGGGGCATTGCCATGGCTTTTGGTGTGAATTATCGGCATTGGACTTGTCGCTTGCCCGGCATTATCTGGTGTTGCCGCGCCTCGAATGGCTGGCGCCGGCGCGTGCACCGGTCGCCAGTGCGCTTTCGGCGGATCAGTTGCATGAAAGCGTCTCGCACAGCTTTGCCGAGACGCTGGCGCCGGTGATGATTGCCGTTTGTGATCGACATGGCGACGTCGTGCTGGAGCGTCAGCGTGGATTTATCGTGCCGGACGATTGGCGGGAGAAGGCCGCGCAGCGCGTGCAGCATGCCGTGGTCAAATATTGATGCTGCATTGATAAGCTGCTGCTGGCGACAAAAAAGCGCGTCTTGAGAATTTTCAAGAACGCGCTTTTTTATCGCAGTCGGCCGGAAGGCTATGTCGGATCAATGCTTGTGCTCGCCGATCAGCGCCAGCGAGTCGTGCTCGCGCTGATTGGCTGCGTGGCGGCGCATGATCAGGTACATGATGCTGGCGACGAAGACGCCGAAAATGATGATCACGATATTGACGTTGAGATTGAGCCTGACCATGATCGCATACAGCACCAGCATGGTCAGCACCGACAGGTTTTCATTGAAATTTTGCACCGCGATCGAGTGGCCGGCACTCATCAGCACGTGGCCGCGGTGTTGCAGCAAAGCATTCATCGGGACCACGAAGTAACCCGACAAGGCGCCGACAATGATCAGCAGGGGGTAGGCGACCCATACCGACGTAACCGCCGTCATGGCCATGACGACGATCCCCATGATGATGCCGAGCGGCAGCACGGTCAGCGATTTGCGCAAGGGGACAAAGCGCGCGGCACCGACTGCGCCGAGCGCCACGCCGAGCGCCACGATGCCTTGCAGGATCGCGGCCTTGTCCAGCGGCATGTGCAGGGATTTCTCTGCCCATTTCAAGACGATGAACTGCAGCGTCGCACCTGCGCCCCAGAACAAGGTGGTGACCGCCAGCGAGATCTGGCCCAGCTTGTCTTTCCACAATGTGATGAAGCAGTTGGAAAAATCGGCGATTAGCTTGATCGGATTGTGCTGCTGATGGGCGTAACGGGCGCCGGTATCGGGGATGTTGAGATTGAAGATCGCGGCAACGATGTAGATGACGGTGATGACGCAAAGCGCCGCTTCGGTGGGGGTATTGACGTCGAAATCGACGACAGGGAAATCAAACGACAGCAACACGGAGGCAATATGCGGATTGACCAGCGCACCGCCCAGAACCGTGCCGAAGATGATGGAGCAGACCGTCAGGCCTTCGATCCAGCCGTTGGCGGCGACCAGCTTTTCCGGCGGCAGCAATTCGGTCAGGATGCCGTATTTGGCCGGCGAATACGCCGCGGCGCCAAAACCGACGACGGCATAAGCGATCAGGGGATGCACGGTGAAGAACATCAAGCCGCAACCGACCACCTTGATCAGGTTGGTGATGAACATGACCTTGCCTTTGGGGAAGGCATCTGCAAAAGCGCCCACGAAGGCTGCCAGCAGCACATACGACAGGACGAAGAACAATTTCAACAGCGGCGTCATCCATGCCGGAGAGTGCATCTCCGCAAGGAGTGCAATAGCAGCAATAAGCAGGGCATTATCGGCAAGCGACGAAAAAAACTGCGCCGCCATGATTGTGTAAAAGCCGCGATTCATCCGTATCCAAGATGTGACAAATTATCTCCGGCTTGCTTTATACCATGAAAAGATGACATGCCACTGATAAGTATGATGGGGAATATAAGGGACAGGAAGCGCAGCCCGGCTCAGCTTGGCTTTGACGCATCTGCTTCATAGAAACAAGTTGGTCCGGTAAAATGGATTCTTGTTCCCGGATGGCAGGATTTCCGTCGCCGCTATCGCCGCCATCGCGCGGCCGTTCAATTTGCACCAAACTTATCAGTTCTCATCTGCTTCCATGCCAAGACCAATCGTCGCCACCATAGATATTTCCGCACTACAACACAATCTTGCGGTCGCAAAATCGCGCGCCCCTCACGCAAAGGCATGGGCGGTGGTCAAGGCTCAGGCCTACGGTCATGGACTTGCGCGCGCGGTCCGCGCGTTTGCGGATGCCGACGGCCTGGCGCTGATCGAAGTCAACTATGCGGTGCAGTTGCGCGAACTGGGCTGGAAGAAGCCGATTTTGCTGTTGGAAGGTTTTTTCGACGCAGACGATATTGCCGTCCTGGAGCAGCATCAATTGCAATTTGCGGTGCATTGCAATGAGCAGATTCAGCTCCTGGAACAGGCCGGGATCGCGGCCGGCACGCGGTTCGACGTCCATCTGAAAATGAACAGCGGCATGAATCGCCTCGGCTTCAAGCCGGCAGCCTATCGTGCCGCCTACGAACGGTTGCGGAAGCTGGCTTGCGTGCGCAGCATCACCATGATGACGCACTTTGCCAATGCCGACGATGCCGCCAACCCCGACTTGCCGCTGGCTGAACAAGTCCAACGCTTCAAGACGGCGACGCAAGGACTGGCCGGCTCTTGCAGCGTATCGAACTCCGCCGCGGATCTGCTGCATGCCGAGCTGGCGTTCGACTGGGTGCGTCCCGGTGTGATGCTGTACGGCGGCACGCCGGGCGGCGGCACGGCGCAGGACTTCGGCCTGCGTCCGGCCATGACGCTGGAAAGCGAGATCATCGGCGTGCAGGAAATCGGCCCCGGTGACGCGGTCGGCTACGGCAGGCGCTT
>NZ_AKJW01000012.1 GCF_000282135.1 Herbaspirillum sp. CF444 | reverse complement strand
TCGAAACGCGGCTTTTACATCTTTCTTAATCCCAAAAACAAATCGCGCGAGATGTATCACGCTTCCCAATTCTGAATGCCCCCTGTCAGACGGAAACCCGCCTCCAGCGCAGTATACAGACGGGAATAGCGAAAAATCTCCCTGCAAACTTTCCCGGATAAGCCTATTATCTGCAAACGCAATCGAGACGGGATTTCCCTATGGGATTCCGACAATTTTTAGTCACATTCTCCGCAGTACTCCCGATTGCGTCAGGCACGGACATCCGGATGGATTGACGTCTTCCCCGATGTTCTACCCAACAGGACGTCGGAGGAGCAAAAAGATGACAACCAGCTTCAACCTCAACGGTAAGCAAGTCACAGTGAAGGCCGAGCCGGATACGCCGTTGTTGTGGGTGATCCGCGATGAAATCGGCCTGACCGGCACCAAGTTCGGCTGCGGCATGGCCTTGTGCGGCGCCTGTACCGTTCAACTCGACGGCGCGCCGATACGTTCCTGCCAGACACCGGTGTCGGCAGCGGCCGGCAAGAAGGTCGCCACGGTCGAATCCCTCTCAAAAGACAATTCCCACCCGCTGCAAAAAGCCTGGATCGCCCACGACGTGCCGCAATGCGGCTATTGCCAGTCGGGGCAGCTGATGAGTGCGGCGGCCTTGCTGCGCACCAACAAGAATCCGTCGGACGCCGACATTGAAAACGCCATGAGCGGCAACATCTGCCGCTGCGGCACTTATAACCGCATCCGCGCCGCCATCAAGAGCGCTGCAGCCGAAATGCGCAAGGCCTGAGGAGACGATCATGACAACCACACGACGCGATTTTCTCAAGGTAACCGCAGTAGTCGGCGGCGGCCTCACGCTCGGCGTCAGCCTGCCGGGTGCGGTGAGCGATGCACAAGCCGCAGGCACGCTTTACACGCCCAATGCCTGGGTCCACATTGCCGACGACAACACCATCACGCTGATTTCCGCGCGTTCGGAAATGGGACAGGGCGTCTATACGTCGATGCCGATGCTGATCGCCGAAGAACTCAACGTCGACATCCGCAAGGTCAAGGTCGAAATCGCACCGGTCGGCGAGGTCTACACCAACACGCTGCTCGGCGGCCAACTGACCGGCGGCTCGACCTCGGTGCGCGAAGGCTGGGAAAAGCTGCGCGTGGCCGGCGCCCAGGTGCGCACCATGCTGGTCAACGCGGCGGCGGACAAATGGCAGGTCAGCGCCGACAAGCTGCGCGTCGCCGACGGCAAGGTCATCGGCCCGGGCGGACGCAAGGCGACCTATGGCGAACTGGCGGATGCGGCATCGAAACTGCCGGTCCCAAAAGATGTCGTCCTCAAGGACCCGAAGGATTTCAAGATCGTCGGCAAGGCAACCAAACGGCTCGACACGCCGCCCAAGGTTAACGGCACCGCAGTCTACGGCATCGACGTCAAATTGCCGGGCATGGTGTACGCCTCGCTTGAACAGTGCCCGGTCATCGGCGGCAAGGTCACCGGCTTCGACGCCGCCAAGGCCAAGGCCATGCCCGGCGTGATCGATGTCGTACAAATCCGCGACGGCGTCGCCGTCGTGGCCGACAGTTACTGGCACGCCAAGAAAGCACGCGAAGCCCTGACCGTCACTTGGGACGAAGGTCCGGTGGCGAAGATCGACAACGCCTCGATGATGGAAGGCATCCGCAACGCCAAAGATGCGCCGACGCCGATCAAGAAAACCGGCGACGCCGATGCGGCCATGAAGACGGCTGCCAAGACCATGAAGGCCGAATACTGGTCGCCGTTGCTGGCGCACGCCACCATGGAGCCGCAGAATTTCACTGCCGACTACAAGAACGGGAAATGCCTGGTCGTCGGTCCGGCGCAATTCCAGCAAGGCACGCAGGGCAACGTCGCGGCAGCGTTGGGAATCAAGCCGGAAGACGTCACCGTCAAGACGACTTTCCTCGGTGGCGGCTTCGGTCGGCGTCTGGAATACGACTTCGCCGTGCAGGCGGCGGAGATTTCCAAAGCCGTCGGCAAGCCGGTCAAATTGCTGTGGAGCCGCGAAGACGACACCACGCACGACTTCTACCGGCCGATGGCCTTCCACCGCATGACGGGCGGCCTCGATGCTTCCGGCAAACCGGTCGCGCTGACCTTTCAACTGACCTCGCAGTCGGTGACGCAGCGCGCCTTCGGCCTGCCCAAGGGCACGCTCGATCCCTTCATGTCCGAAGCCTCGGTGGTCGGCTACGACATCCCCAACATGACGCAGGAACTGATCGAGCACGACAGCGGCCTGCGCGTCGGCTACTGGCGCTCGGTCAGCCACGCGCTCAATGCCTTCGCCAACGAAAGTTTCATCGACGAAATGGCCGCCGCCGCCGGCAAGGATCCCTACCAATATCGCCTGGCCCTGCTCGACAAGCAACCGCGCTTCGCCAACGTGCTCAAGATCGCCGCGACCAAGGCCGGCTGGGGCAAGCCGCTGCCGGCAGGACGCAGCCGCGGAATCGCCCTGATGGAAGGCTACGACACCTACATGGCGCAGGTCGCGGAGATTTCCGTGAAGGACAACGAGATCACCGTGCATAAAATGTGGGTCGTCGCCGACCTTGGCCGCATGGTCAACCCCGACACGGTGGAAGCGCAGCTGGAGTCGAGCATCGCCTTCGGCCTGTCGTCCACGCTCGGCGCCGAAATCACGCTCGACAAAGGACGCGTGCAGCAGACCAATTTCCACGACTATCCGGTCATCCGCATGTCGCAGATGCCGCGCATCGACGTGACGCTGGTCAAGAGCACCGAAAAGCCGGGCGGCATCGGCGAGCCGGCGACCGCAC
>NZ_AKJW01000011.1 GCF_000282135.1 Herbaspirillum sp. CF444 | reverse complement strand
CGGCCTGAGCCTGCCGCTGCCAGCGTCAGGCTCAGGCCGTGCCGGTGGCCAGCACCGGTTGCTCCGGCTGACGGATGGCGGTTTCCGACAGCAGCTCGGCGATCCATTCGTTCGGGATGATGGGCTGGTGATAGGTGCATTCTTCCGACACCACGGTGGAGCCATGCAAGCGGCCATCGGGGATCAGCACCATGTCGCCGACGGTCATCGACAATTGCATGCCGAGGTTGCCCCAGAAAATCATGTCGCCGCTTTCGATCACCACCAGCCGATGGTCGTTGTGGACATGGGTGGTGGAACACATCTCGCGCGGTTCGACAAAGGTCTCTCTGTCGATTTCAGGACACTCGGCCTGGATGCGGCGGTCGATCACATGCGCCCAATTGCAATAGCGTTCAATCGACGACAGCCAGCGCAACTGCTCACCCAGATCCCAGCGGCCGCGCCCGGCCACACGGATGCCGGCGGTCAGGCCCTGCGCCACTCGCGCCGTGCCGGCGACGCCGTAACGTTGCGTCAGCGCCGCGTGGGCCCGGCTGTAACGCTCCACCAGACCGATCGCCGCATACCGGGAGTCGGCTGCCTTGATGCCGCCCAGACGCGACAGATGCGGGCAAGCCTTGAGCAGTGCGGCGACGAAGGCGATCGATTCGGCTTCGGCAGCGAAGGCCGCGCCCAGCAAAGCGAACGCGCGGTCCGGGCGCGAGCCCAGCGCATACAGCAGATTGACCTTGGCCAGGCTGGTCGGCAGATAGAATTGCCAGTACGAGTGCGAGCGGCGCGACACGCCGCAATGGCGCGCCACTTCGTTGAGCAAGCCTTCATGCGGCGACTTGCCGTTGAACACCGGCCAGTCTTCCTGCGGCACGGCAGAAAAATAGGCCGACGATGCTGCGCGGGCCAGCGCCGCATGTTTGGACGTGCCCAGGCTCCAGCGCTGCACCAGGATGAACTTGAGGCCCTGCTCCAGGTAGTTGTTGCGGATCAGCATGGCGAACAGATCATCCCAATGCTCGCGCTCGACATCCAGCAAGGTCTGCAGTCGCAGGCAGCTCTCCTGAGTGTTCTCAGTGAGGCCTTCGTCGCCGGCCAGATAGCTGAATGCGTAGTTCTCCAGGAACGGCCGTATGCGTTGCGCCAGCACCTGGTTGGCGTCGCTGTAGAACTGCGTGAAGTGCGCCATTTCTTGCGCATCGCCGCTGCGCGGCATGCGCGCAATGCCCAGCTCGTTGATGCTGAGCAGCAGCCGGTTGCTAGCCAGCGAAGGCAGGCGGCTGACGGTGTCGGCGGAGACCGGCTTCTGGAACTTGAGGAAATCGAGATCTTCCGGCCGCAAGGGGCGACGATAAAAATCTTCGTCCAGCTCCAGCTCGTCGACGACCGCGCTGCGGAAGGCGTCGTGCGCGGCGAACTGGCGGATCAGGCCGAGCATTTCTTCACGCTGCAGCTTATGCGGCGCGAAATCGAATAAGGGTGTTGCGGCAAATTGTTCCACAGGTAACCTCCTGGAAAATGCGTATGAATTACGCGATGGCGCAGCGGCTTGCGACGCTGGCATCCGACAGTGCGGCAACGAGGTGATCGATTACCTCTTGCCGATGAGAGTTGATGAAAAAATGATCGCCGTTGACGATCTCGGTGCGACACGCGCCGCTGACTTCCGACCACCAGCAACGCAGCAATTCCGGATCGCGCAAATGGGGCTTGTCCTGAGTTCCGGCCAGCACCAGCAACTGCGACGCCAGCGGCGCCCGGTCGCGCCGTCTATAGGTGCCGCACAGATGGAAATCGGCACGTATCATCGGCAACACCAGAGCCATGAATTCGTCGTTCATCAGCAAATCACCGAGCGTGCCGTTAAGCCCTTGCAACTCGGCCAGCAGCGCTTCACGCGAGCTACTGAGCCAGCCATCGTTCCATTGCCGCCGCGACGGCGCTTCGCAGCCGGAGGCGCACAACAGCAGCAGCGACTGCTGCCGGCGCTGGCGAATTGCATGCGCCAGCTCGACCGCAATCAGCGCGCCCATGCTGTGGCCGAAGATGGCGAAGGGACGATCCAGATGCGGCGTCACGTCCGCGACCAGCAAGTCAATCAGGGCCGGCCATTGATGCAGGGGCGCCATCTGCTGACGCACGCCCCGCGCCGGCAGATGCAGCGCAATCGGATTGATCCAGGCCGGCAATTTGCTGCGCCATTCACGAAACACGGCAGCGCTTGCGCCGGCGTAAGGCAGACAAAAAAGATTCACTGCCGCGCTTGCGCTCATGACGATAAATTGCCCTGCGCCGTGACCTGCCCTTCCATGGCCTTGCGCAGGCTGAGCGGTCGCATGTCGGTCCAGTGCGCGTCGATGTAGGCCAGGCATTCTTCCTTATTGCCTTCCTTGCCGGCCTCACGCCAGCCACCCGGCAAACTGCTCTTGTACGATGGCCAGATCGAGTACTGCTCCTCGTGATTGATGACTACCTTGAAGCTTGCATTTGCATCGTCCCAACTCATCGCATCTCCTTTTGCAACGTCTACATGAATCTTTATCTGGCGCGATTCTCCAGCGCCCGCGCGCTGGCGCGGAGACTGATGACGGCTCGCGGCGCAAGGCCTTGAGGCTGCCGATAAATAAGAATCACTCTTATTACATGACGATTCAAGTGCGTGGAAATTTAAGGAATTCAGCGATTTTTAGAAAATATTTTTATTTCGCTGCATGGCTCTGAATCTGACCCGCGACAAAGTACCGATCAGGTGGTTGGCGGCAGCCGTTACAACATAATCTCGCGACAACAATTCAAGGCATCGCGGATCATGAAGTTGACCAGCGTGGTCGAGACGCCCAGTTTTTCAGCGACCTCCTTCTGGGTGCAACCGTCCAGCCTGTGCATCTCAAACGCGCTGAGGGTGCGCGCAGGCAGCGTCGACAAGGCCGCGATCACGCGCGCCAGGGTTTCTCGTGAAATAACGGTAGCCTCGGGGCCGTTGGCGCCGGAACAAACTTGCATGCCGTCGTCCTCCTCCGCAAAGAACACCGACTCCATCGACAGACGGCGCTGGCGGTCGATGGCGAGGTTGCGCACCACCTGAAACAGGAAGGCAATCGGCTCGCGGATCTCGGTCTCTGCCGACACTTCGGCGATCTTGAAATAGGCATCCTGGATCACATCCTCGGCGCGCTCGCGGCCCCCCAAGATGCGCGCAGCCGCATCCCGCAACTGACTTCGGCAAGCGATAAATTCGGCACATAAATCCGTACCGGCATGGTCTGGCGACACTGCTTGCTCCTTCAAAAATACTAATGAAAATAACAATGATTCTCATTAACTATCGAAGAATAGTTGCTCAATATCATGCAAAACGCAACAAAAGTTACGTAATTTTTTTAGAATAAATTCGAATAAGTTATTCGCTGACGCCAATCGAATTTGGATCGCGACCTTTCTTTCGCTATTTGGAGTGAATCGTTCCAGGTATGTTTTGAATCCCTCCAAACCTCCCGGTATCTTTCTCTTTTGCGCAGTCCGATGAAGGCGATCGCCCTGCCCCACCATCGATACGACCGTCGAAAAAAAACCTCCGATACGGAGGCTGGTTTCTCAGTTCTTGCTGGCTGCCGTCATGGCCCGCATCATTTTTCATCCGCCGTACCGTTAAACAACTTGAGCACCGCCGAGCGCAACCAGACTATTTTCGAATCCTTGTGGAAGCGCCTGTACCAATGCATTTTGAGATCGTAGGTAGAGATTCCCATCGGTGCCGAGATGATATGGACGCTCTTCTCGCGCCGTAGCGACTTCGGACATTTCCTGGCTGCGGCCGCCATCCTTGACGAAGGCATGTTCGGCGTCGGTGAATTGCTGGAGGCTCATGGCGAGCCTTGATATTGACTGTCGCCGACTGCTGTTTGATATTTCCAGGCAGCGCTTCATGACATTCTTCCGAGGGCAAAAAATACCCACCTTGGTTGTTTTTATCACCCGTGCCGCCGGCCTTTTGCCGCCTATGAAAACAGTGAATTGACGGCGCTTTCAGATGGGCGTTTTATTACCCAGCACTCCTCGATCGAAAAATAAAAATTCCATAAAAATCATGAGCTTAGCAATTCGCGATGACTTGGCATGGCGATTGCAAAGATAGAGAGACGAATTTGGCGATCGTTTGAATTGTTGGCACGAAAACGTCAAGCCATTGTGAACGGCCGATTCGATGGCGGTGCTTGTCCGAGATCTTCTTGTCGAGGCTCGGTGAAGTGTTTTGATTTATCCGACATCCGGCGTACCGGACATGGTCATCGATTAATACGACGGCCGTTTTATACAAATGACTTTAGATTGAGGTGAGATCATGAGTGAAAGCATTCAAAAAAAGCTGCTGCGTGTCCGCCCTCCCCGGGTGAAAATTACCTACGATGTCGAAACGGGAGGCGCTCTGGAGAAAAAGGAGCTGCCGTTCATCGTCGGCATCCTCGCCGATCTGAAGGGGCAGCGCGACCCTGCCGTCGAGTATCCCTTGCTCAAGGCGCGTACGCTGGTCGATATCGACCGTGACAACTTCAACGACGTGATGGCGACCATTGCGCCTTGCGCCACGCTGACACAGGCCAAACTGGACGATGTCGCCCTGCACGATCTGCTGGTCGACGCCAAAGACAATCAGCTGACCTTTTCCAACATTGAGGCCTTCGATCCGCTAAATGTGATCCAGGCGCTTCCCTCGCTCAGCAGTCTCTACCAGTCACGCGGCCTGGTGCGTGAATTGCAGGCCAAGGCAGAAGCCAGCGATAGCATCGAAGTGCAACTCGATGCCGTCATCGATACCTTGAAGTCGGGCGGAACCGATACAAATACGGCCCTGGGCGCACCGCTTGCCGACTGGAGCAGCAAGATCGCCGACGGCAACAATGTTACGACTGATCAGGCCTCGTTGCTGCTTACTCCTTTTGTGACTCAGCTTAATCTTTACTTTGTGGCGCCGCCTGCAGCCAGCGACGACGTCAGCGCCGCCCAAAAAGCACTTGCTGATGCAAAGGCCGCCGCCGCGACTGCAGCGACTGCCGCCACCAAGGCAAAAGCCGACGTCGCTGCGGCGCAGGCCGCGGCAGACACCGCCAAGCAAGCAGCTGCAGCACCTGATGCCGATGACGCGAAGAAAACCGCTTCGACTGCAGCAGACGCCGCACTGGTCACCGCGCAAGGCGCCGCCACCGCTGCCGACGCAGCACTGGCCAAGGCCCAGGCGCCAGTGGATTTGGCGCAAGCTGCCCTGGACGCATTGCAGCACAAGATCGACGCCGCCCACGCCAAGGAACAGGAGCGCCAGGAAGGCGCCAACAAAATCATCCTGGCCACCGCACGCGGTTCGGTCGCGGTGATTGACGAACTGGTGGCCCAGATCGATCGCCGGCTCAGCGAAGCGCTGTCCTCCATCATGCATTGCGACAGTTTCAAGACCATGGAAGCGACCTGGCGTGGCCTGCACTACCTGGTCATGAACACCGAAACCAGCGCCATGCTCAAACTGCGCGTCTTCAACGCCACCAAGGATGAATTGCGCAAGGACATGATGAAGGCGGTCGAGTTTGATCAGAGCCGACTGTTCAAGCTGGTCTACGAAGCCGAGTACGGTACCTTCGGCGGCAATCCCTACAGCTTGCTGATCGGTGACTACAAGATAGGCAATAGTGGCGACGACATCGACTTCATTTCCAAGATGGCCGAAGTGGCCGCTGCCGCGCACGCCCCCTTTATTGCGCAAGCGTCAGAAGAACTGTTCCACCTGAGCGGCTTCGACAAACTCGACAAGCCACGTGACCTGCAAAAGATCTTCGAAGGCGCCGACATGGCGGGCTGGCAAGCCTTCCGCGATCTGGAAGACGCCCGCTATGTCTCGCTGGTGTTGCCGCGCGCTCTGCTGCGTCTGCCCTATGGCGCCGCCAGCAAGCGCAATACGACGCCTTGCGACGGCATCAATTTTGATGAACATGTCGGCGGCGACGGTGCCGTCGCGATCTACGACAAGAGCGGCGAACCGGTCAGCTATCCCGATCCGGAACCGAATCATTTCCTGTGGGGTAATCCAGCCTATCTGCTGGGCCAACGCATCACCAATGCTTTCGCCCTGTACAGCTGGACGGCCGCCATCCGCGGCGTCGAAGGCGGCGGCCTGGTTGAAGGATTGCCGAGCTACACCTACACGTCCAGCAACGGTAGCATCGAGCTATTTTGCCCGACCGAGGTCTCGATCACCGATCGCCGCGAAAAAGAACTCAACGATCTGGGCTTCATCTCGTTGTGCCATCGCAAGGGTACCGGCCAGGCTGCATTCTTTGGCGGCCAGACCACCAACCAACCGAAAAAATATTTCTCCGATTCGGCCAATGCCAACGCCAAGATTTCCGCGATGTTGCCCTACATGCTGGCTGCTTCGCGCTTCGCGCACTACATCAAGGTAATGGTGCGCGACAAGATCGGCAGTTTTATGACCCGCGGCAACGTCGAGGATTACCTCAACAGCTGGATTTCCAACTACGTGCTGCTGGACGACAACGCCTCGCAGGAAGCCAAGGCCGGCTATCCCTTGCGCGAAGCCCGCGTGGTAGTCACCGACGTACCCGGTGAACCAGGCGCCTATCGCGCGACGGTGTTCCTCAAACCGCACTTCCAATTGGAAGAACTCACCACATCGATTCGCCTGGTGGCCAATCTGCCGAAATAACTCGGAAAACTTTTTATCTCAAAGGAGTTGTCATGGATTTGATTCTTTTCCAGCCAGGCGATCAAAGCATCCTGAGCGGCGACGGCAGCCAGGTCGATAACAGCGGCTGGGTGGCCGATGGCCCGACCGGCTTGTGCATTGAACTGGTGTCGCTGCACCAGGGCATGAAGCAACAAGTCACCACCGATGTCAGTAACAACGCCCGTACTTCGGGTCGCCCCATCATCACCGAATTCACCCTGGTCAAATACGTCGACCAGACTTCGGTGAAACTGTATGAATATTGCCTCGGCGCCAAGCTGCTCGGCACCGGCGCCGGCGCGCCCAGCACCATCTACATTGCGCGCGAGTCGGGCGGCAAGACCATGAACATCATCAAGATCGAGCTCAAGGATGCCCTCATCAGCGAAATCCAGCTGCAGACCCATCCCAACGACATGCCGACCGAGCAGTTCAAGCTCAACTTCACCGAAGTAATCTGGACCCATACATTGCAGCTCAACGACATGTCTTCCAAGGGCGTCAAGACTGCGGGATGGAGTTTGGCCAAGAACATGCCGATCGCCGGCAAGTTCTCGTCCAATCCATAAGCTGTCTGTACGGTCGGCACCCGGCAGGCGCGGTATTTCAGGTTCATCGGAGGTCTTATGCAGTTCTTGCTCGAACGTCTGGCGCAGCCACCATCGTTCAATGGAACCTCGCAGTTCGACCTGCGCGAGGCCATCCATGCGCAAATCCAGCGCCTGGTCGGGGCCCGTTTTGTAGCGGCCGGCGCCGATCTCGACTTGCTCGATTTCGGCGTGCATAGCGTGGTCGAACTAGGTGCCAACGACAAGCTGCGACTGGAGCAGTATGCCGCCCGGATAGCACGACTGATCGCGCGCTATGAACCGCGCTTGCGCATCGCCAAGGTACAGATTGTGCCCAGCGGTGACAGCGCCAGCCCTTATCGCCTTGCCGTGTCCGGGTTGATTGGTGCAAGCGATGAATCGGATGTATTCCATTTCGAGTTGCCGTCGCATTGAGGAGCACAGGATGGAAGCAAGCAATTTTTCTCTCGACAACAGCTTCCGGCAGGAATTGGCGGCGCTGCGTACAGAGTCCCTGCTGTTTAGTGAAAAGCATCCGGAACTGGCGCGTACGCTAGGCCTGAATGCGCGCGAAGCCACCGATCCGCAAGTCGAATTGCTATTGCAATCGTTTGCGTTTCTGGGCGCGCGCTTACGCCATCAGGTCGAGCAGGACAAGGCCAACCTGCCCAACGCACTATTGTCCTTCTTATATCCTCATTTGGAAGCACCGATACCGGCCATGCTCGTCGCCCAGCTCGATGTCAAACCCGACGGCACTGATTTCACCAAAGAACAATTGCTGGCGCGCGGTCGCACCATCACCGCGGCGGCCGCCAATCATCTTGGTCAGAAGAGCGAATGCCGCTTCGTCACCGCTTACGATACGCCGCTACTCCCCTTGCGCATTGACGACATCAGTTTTTCCGCGGCGGCAGAATATCCTTTTCTGGGCGCTACGCCGGCGGCGCAGTCAGTGCTGCGGGTGCGCTTGCGTGCTGACGGCATCGGTGCCCTGCAAGTCAAGGGCAAGGGGCCGCAACGCCTGCGTTTCTTTATCAATGATGCCCACATCGATGCACTTGCCTTGTATGAATTGCTGGCCTTGCATCTGACTGCGATTGCGGTCACGCCTTACGACCCGGCACGCTCACCCCGCCTGCTCGACGCTGAGGTACTGCGTTGGCTCGGCATGGAATCCGAGGAGGCTCTGCTCAAAACCAATCCTCATACGCATCCCGGCTATCGCCTGTTGCAGGAATACTTTTCGTTTCCCGAAAAATTCCTGTTCTTTGAAATCAGTCAACTCGATACGCTCGATTTCAGCGCGGTCGATCAATATTTCGACCTGCTACTGGTACTGGACACCCCCTACGACGCGGCGCTCAATGTAAGCGCCGCGTCCTTGTATCTGAACTGCGTACCGCTGGTAAATCTGTTTTCTCAGCGCATCGACCCGATCTCGCTGAACCATAACAGCTACGAATACCATTTGATGGGCGATTTGAAGAATCATCGCTATTGCGAGATTTACACCATCGAGCACTTGGAGTCGCTCTCCAGCGACGGCAAGGCGCGCACGATCGCGCCCTATTTCGCCATGGATAACTTCGAACGTCTGGAGCAGCAAGACTATTTCTACCTGGCACGCCGGCAATCGGCGACAGCCTTGCATGTGTCGGGAAGCGAAATATTCGTGTCCTTCCTCGACCAAGAATTCCACCTGGGCCAGCCGGGCGACGAAGTCGTCGGCGGCCGTGCTTTATGCACCAACCGCCGCTTGCCCGAACGCCTGATGTCCGGAAGTCCGCTGCATCTCGAGGGTGCCGGCCCTGTGACGGCGGTGCGCGCGCTGACCAAACCGACGCCGCATCACAGCGCTGCGCAGATCGGCAATCGCCCGTGGGCGATGGTTTCCCAACTGGCGCTGAATCATTTGTCGCTCGACGGCGGGGCCGTCGCCTTGTCCGCGCTCAAAGACATCCTGCGCCTGCATTTAGGCTCCAATCAGGATAGTGGTCGCAAGCAGATTGACGCCATCAAGGAATTGCGCAGCCGCAGCATCATGCGCCATGTCGGCCAGGATGGCTGGCGCGGTTTCGTGCGGGGCAGCGAGTTGACCGTGGTGATGGAGCCGCTTGACTTCGGCGCCGGCAGCACAGTGTTGTTTTGTTCGGTGCTGCGGCAATTCTTGCGCATGTACGCCAGTGTAAACCATCTGGTTGAAGTCAATCTGGAAACACGCAACATCAAAGGAAGCCAAAAGCAATGGCCAGCACAATCCGGCGTCGCGATCGCACTGTAAGGGAGCACATGCTCCGCCACTACGGCGACTTCAACGTCTTTCAGTTGATGCGCCTGTTGTTGGCTGAGTCGGATGACGGCGCCCGCATGGGAGAACGCCTGCGTTTTCGCGCCGATTTGTCGGCGGCCTTTCCCGCGCGCGAGTTCACCCAGCTCAAATTGTTGGCCACCCCTGATCGTGCCGATGGCGTAGCCACGCATTCGATTGAAATCAGTACCGCCAATTTTTGCATCGCCAGCGTGATCGGCCCTTTGCCGGAATCGTTCACCGAATGGGTGCGCGAACTGGCTGCAGCGCGCTACACGGCCATGTCCGACTTCCTCGACATTTTCAACCAGCGTGCCAACATCCTGCGTTTTCAGATGAAGCAGGAGCTCACTATGGGCTTGCACCAGGCCCCGCCCCAGCAAACCGGCATGGCGCACTGCATGGCGGCTCTAATGGGGCTGTCGCAACCACAACTGGCCAGCCAGATGCCAATGCCCGCCCGTAATTGGCTGGGCTTGGCGGGCCTGCTGGCTAATCGGCGCAAACAGTCTTCGACCATCGTGCACATGCTATCGCTGGCCTTGGGCGCGCCGGTACGGCTGACGCCCTTCATCGGCGCATGGCAAGAGATCGACGAACAGGATCGCTGCCTGCTGGGACGCCGCAATCATCGACTCGGCCGCACCAGCGTCGCTGGCCGTCGCGTGTGGGACCAGCAAGCCAGGTTTCGGCTCGACATCAACGTAGCCGATTACGACGCCCTCTGCCGTTTGTTGCCACCGGCGCTGCGCCAACTGGAACCATCATCAGAACAATCCGGGCCGCCGGGTACAGCGCATTTTGAGTTGCTTGACGGCATGGTGCGTCTGCTCGTAGACCGGCTGGCGGACTGTGAGGTCGTGTTGCACGTTGCCGCCAGCGGCCTGCGCGGCGTGCCTCTGGCGCAGCCGTCGCGCCGTCGCGACGCCAATTCCTGGCGGCTGGGCCAGACGGCGTGGCTCCTGCCCGCAAACGAAGAGGCCGCACGCGATGCGCAGCCACGCGAGGTGCGTTACCTGATCAGCACCACCAAGTCCCTGGAGGCGGCATGAACGATTCCCTCTCCGCAGCCGCAGCGCGCGCCTTTGCCGTCAATCGCCTGGCACCGCCGGAACCGGTGGTTTATTTGCATTGCGCCATCTTCCTCGATCGCCACACCACGCTCGGCGCCGAGACCTTTCGCCTGCAAAGTTTCCAGGGGCAAGAACAAGTCTCGGGCCTCTTCGAGTTCGAACTGGAATTGAACGGCAATTCGGACGGTGCGCATGCCGAAACCTTCAGCTTCAACGACATCATCGGCAGGCCGATTACGGTAGGTATCGAAATTCCGGCCGACAGCGGCCCGAATCCTGCCGCCTTCAACCAAGCTCTGGGCGGTGCAAAAACAGATCACAACGCCAGCGCGACGCTGTCCCTGTTTCATGGCATGGTGACCAGTTTTTCCGTCAAGAATCGCGGAAGCTACAGCATTTCCATGGCGCCCGAATTGCATCGACTCCGGCTGACCAACAGCTATCGCGTGTTTCACGGAAAAACCGTGTGGGAGATGATCACTATCCTGCTCGATGCTCACAACATCGCCTATGCGCCGTTTTCCGGCAGCCAAGACAATCTGGCACAGAACCGCAGTCAGGATTGGATGCAGGCCGGCGAAACCGACTATGACTTCCTGATGCGCCTGCTCGGCAAGGCGCACTTGCATTATTACTTTACCCACACCGGCAACAGCCACACTGTGGTGTTTTCCAATCAGACTACCTATCCCCAGGTGTTTGCCGACGGCCGTCCGCTGTCCTATGACTTCAGCAGCGCGCAAGCGCTGGGCGCGACCCAGGCCGACATCATTACCGAATACAGTCTCAAAAAGTCGCTGGGCAGCACAGGCGTGCATGGCGTACTGACACAACAAGACGGCGCTTGGCTCGACAATCGTGTGGTCGACTTCCAATCGTTCCAAGGTGCCAGCAGCGCGGACGCGGACACGCTACCGTTTCGCCTGTACAAAAGCTATCAATACGGTTGCAGCAAGGACGAGGCACGCGCCTTTGCGGATGCCACCAAGAGCACACTCGATAGTTCGCGCCACGAACTCAGCGGTTCCAGCACCTGCAGCCATTTCCGCTCAGCACACCGATTCTCAATGCGCAACGGCGCCGGCGGTCCCGACAACCCGCGTCAGCCTTGCCTGGAAGAAGGTGATTTCGTACTGACCTCGGTCAAGCATCAGGTCGATGCCGATGGCAATTACCAGAACCAATTCCAGGCCAGTGCCGCTACCTTCCTGATCACGCCTTATTCGATCCAGGACACCCAGCAAGGCAGCGTATTGGCGCTGGTGGTTTCAGATGCCACAACTGCAGGACAAAACCCGGTCGACTTCGGCGCCGCCAGCTCCTTCAGCACCGGCCAGACCAACTTCACCGACAGCCTCGCCAAACCATCCGCCTTCCCGCAGATTGGCGTATACGTGCGTTTTTCCACGGACGACAAAGATGCGCCCAGTGTGTGGATCAAGCTCTCCTCCTCCATGCAAACCGCCCCCACTGTAGGCTCGGTGGTGATGGTCGGTCGCGCGCAGGACGAGTCTGAATTGCCCGAGATCCAGAACATCGTGCAATCGAACGGCACTACGCTGGTGGTGCCATCCGGCTGGTTGTCAAACACTCATATCGGCAGCAATTTTTCGACTGGCTACGGCGATAACCAGAACATCAGCTACGGCAAGTATTCGGCCCCCGATCTGAAACAATCCAGCGGCATCGTGAAGACCGCTTATGACACTGGCCGCTTCGGCAACGCCAGCTTTTCCCAGGGCGCCGGCTACAGTTTCAGTTGCGCCGAATCGGCCGCCACCGGCGCGCAGTCCGACAGTGGCGAACTGTACGGATCCGACCCGGTGGCTACCGACATCCTGAGCGCTTCGGAATCGTTCGGCTCGACCTATAGCCGGGCGCTGGGCAACATGAGTTATAGCCATACGCACTTCGCCAAATCCGACAGCGATAGCTGGACCGGCGACAGCGTCAGCAGCAGCTACGTCGACACCAGCACCAGCACCAGCCACACCAATACCAGCAAGAGCACCAGCTACACCGGCAACAGCTTATCGGCCAGCGCCGGCCTGACCAGCACCTCAACGTCGGTGATGGGCGTGGCCACCAACAATTCAAATACCGGTGTATCGATCAACGTTACCACTACCGGCAGCGTCATCAATACCAGCATGACAGGAAGCACCCTGGACGTCAGCCTGGCCGGCGACACCGTGAGGAATTCCACCAGCGGAGATCTGATGGAAACCACCACCAGCGGCAACACCATCCGCACATCGACCAGCGGCGACCTGACTGAAACCACGATTAGCGGCATGATCACCCGCACCGTCACCACCGGCCTGACTGTCGAAGACCACGTCGGCTGCGGAGAAACCATCAACAAGGTCAATGGCGAAGTGGTGAAGAATGAAACCAATGCCGCCGTGGTCGAAAACGTCTCCAGCGGCGACAGCACCCGCATCGTCACTTCAGCGGCGAGCTCGAACATCGTGACTATGGCCGAAACAACGACGGTGGAGACCTCCGGTCCCGGAGCCCGGGTGTCGAACAACGATGAAACACCGCATATCGACAATGTCGTCACGCGGATATGCATCATCGAAGCCATGATCATCTTTATGTGAGCCGCCATGAGGATCATCAAACCACAATCGCTGGGCCTGCTGCACAAGCCCTACACTTATCTGGGCAAGTACTACCTGTCCATCGCCGCGCTGGGCTTCTTCCGGCTGGGCGCGGACAATCCGCGCTTCCTTACGGAAAACCTGCAGTGGCCGCACGTAATGGCCAGCTTGCCGCCCGGCATGCCACTGGACGAAGTGATGCCCAGGCAACAGGCTGAAGTACTGCTGCTGGGTTCGGCCTATGCACCGCAACAGCAAGCCTGCACCAGCTTGCTGGCGCAGTTGCGCGTGGACGACGCCGACGGCCGGGCGCTGGTCAGCAAATGCCTGTGCATCAGCGGCGAACGCGAGTGGCGCGCCGGCGTCCTCGGCGCGCGCCGCGTGAGCAAACCGAAACCCTTCACCAGCATGGCGCTGAGTTACCGCCGCGCCTACGGCGGCGCGCGCAACGACGTCAATCCCGAAGGCTGCGGCGAACGCCCGGCTGGAGCCTGGTTGTCAGCCTGCACCGGTCTCATGCCCAACATTAGCTATCCGCACACCATCGCAGCGGACTGGCGCGCCAGCGTAGCCGCTGGTTTCGGTCCCATCCCCATAGGCAATCGCACACGTCGCAAAAAATTCGGAAGCTATGGCGCGGCCTGGCGCAAGAACGATGCACCCGGCTTTGCGCGCGACATGGATTGGAGCGTCTTCAACATGGCGCCGCCGGATCAGTGGTCCGAACGCGACTTCCGGGGTGGTGAAGCGTATCTGCTGCGCAATCTGCATGCACGTCATGGGGAACTGATGGGCAAGCTGCCGGACTTGCGCGCGCGCGCCTTCCTGCTGGAGAACGGCAAGACGATCGAAGATATCAGGGAAGTCAGCTTGCGCATGGACACCGTCTGGTTCTTGCCGGACTACGATCTGGGCATCGCGATCTATCATGGCCAGACCGAAATCAACGACAGCGACGCGCTCGATATCAGTGCTCTGATGGTGGCCTATGAAGGCAACACCGCGCCCAAGAGCGAGCAACATTACCGCGACGTGATGGCGTTGCGCCTGGATCGCGAGAGCGGCAGGCTGCACGTGTTCAACGAATCACAACTGGCGCCCTTGCCCGACGAAGCCGAACGGCAACGCCGGGAGCAGGAACAGAAGGCCGCCGAAGACGCCGTGCTGGCGCGCAGCCAGCAGCGCATCGATTTGCTCGACGCTCAGTACTGGGCATCCCGCGGCGTCAGCGCACCAGCCGGACATCGCACGGCGCGCGCAACCCTGCCGGTGCTGGGCGTGATGACCGCGCGCACTGCCGCCGAGGGCGACTTCGATGTATCGGACATCGTTGCCAAAGCCCGCGCACTGGCCGCCCAGGTCGAACAGGCCGGCAAGGAAGCACTGGCCAGAATTCCGCAGATCACGCCTGTGGTCGCCGATGTAGCAAAGATGCTGGCCACAGCCCTGGCGCGCGCCGCCGTGCCCGCCTACGATCTGTTGCCGGCCGGGCAAACCGGCTGCGATCCGCAGTTGGCGGCCATGTTGACGCAACTACAGCTACCGCCGGACGGTGCCACACCAGCCGCGATCAAAGCCGATCAAGCCGCTCGCGCCAACATCATGAAAATTCCCGCTCACCGCCGACAGTCGCGCCGGGCAGCGCCCAAGGTGGTATTGCCGGCACTGCCCTATCCTCAATCCGTGGCGCTGGAGCTGGGCGCACAAATCCAGGCCTGGCTGCGCACAGGTGTAGCGCTGGCCGGCCGCGACCTGGCCGGCGCCAGCCTGGCGGGGGTCGACTTTGCAGGAGCCGATCTGCGTGAAGTCATGCTCGACGGCGCCGATCTGAGTGGCGCCAGTTTTGTCGGCGCCAATATGCAAGGCGCCGTGCTGGTGGGGGCCAAACTGGATGACGCCGATTTCAGCAACTGCAACCTGCAACAAGCCAATCTTTGTGCCAGCCACGGCCGCAATATCCGCTTCGATGGCGCCGATCTCGAGGGTGTCCAGGCACTCGACGCCCAATGGCCGCGCGCCGGTTTGCGAGGCGCGAGGCTGCGCCGGCTGCTGGCGATCCGGCTGCAATGCCCGGGGGCACAATTCGACCAGGCTGACCTGGGCAAAGCAATGCTGTTTGATGTAGAAGCCGACGGCACCAGCTGGCGTCAGACGCAGATGAAAAAAACGGTGTTCCTGCGCGCCAATTTGCAAGATGCCGATTTCAGCCAGGCGCAATTGCTCAAAGTGGTATTCAACAATGCAAATGTGCAGCGCAGCCGTTGGGACGGCGCATTGCTGGACGAGGTTCAGGGTGGCGCCGGCAGCAACTGGAACGGTGCCGGCATGGTGGGCGCGGTCCTGAAGAAATGCGGTTTTCATGGCGCCGAGTTCACGCATGTCGATGCCCGTCAGGCGCAATTTTTGCGCTGCGATTTTAGCAAAGCCGACCTGCGCTGGGGACAATTCGATGCCGGACAGTTTTCTTACTGCGGCTTCCTGAAGGCTGATTTGCGCATGGTCAGCGCCAGCGCTGCCGAATTCTTCCAATGCCTGTGCCGCAAAACTGATTTCTCCGGTGCGCAGCTGGCCTCGACTGTGTTTGCGCAATGCGAACTCACCGAGGCGATTGAGCCGATAAGGAGTGCGGCATGAGTATCTGGGACGACATCGCGCTGGCGATCCAACTGGACCAGCCCATCCATCAACACGAACTTGCCGGCCTCGATGCACGCAAGCGTTCTTTGGGGGGCGCCACTTTCAGCCATGCCAATCTGACCGGCGCCTCGTTTGTTGACGCGGATCTGGCGCGGGCCAAATTCATCAATTGCGACCTGGATGGCGTCGACTTCAGCAATGCAGTACTGGATCATGCCATCTTCGTCAAATGCTCAATGAAGGCAACCCGCCTGTGCGCTCGCCAGATGCGCCATATCTGCTGGGTCGATTGCGATCTCAGCACCAGCAACTGGGAGCACGCGCAGTTGCAAGTGAGCTCCGTAGTCAATAGCAGCTTGCAGCAGGCGCAGCTTGGTGCCGCGACACTGGAACGCAGCAGTTTCCTTAACGACCGCTTTGACGACGCCAACCTGGGTGGCGCGACGCTGGCGCAATGCGTGGTCAGTCCGGCCGACTGGCGCAAGGTGCAATTGCAGGAAATGCGTGCCGACGGCGTGGTGTTTGCCAACGCCAATCTGCAGGGGCAACGCCTGAACGGCCTGCATCTGCAGCGCTGCTCGCTGCAAGGCGCGGAACTGAGCGACGTCGATTTTGGCGCGGCCGACCTGCAGGGGGCGAATTTTCATCAGGCAAAATTTCTGAGGGCCAATCTGAGCCAGGCCAACGCCGCTCGCGCGCTCATGCTGGGAGCCAGCCTGGAGCACGTCAACCTGACCGGCGCCAATCTCGAAGGCGCGATCTTCCAGGCGGCCACCCTGCACGATTGCCAGCTCGACCAAGCGCAATTGAAAACCAGCATCTGGAACAAGAGCAAACATGCGCAAGTGTCTTTCCTCGGCGCCGATCTCAGTTATGCCCGCCTGGAGCAGATTCAGGGCGAGGACGTCGATTTCTCGCATGCCAATCTGGATCACGCCCAGTTTCACAATGCCGATATCTGTCACGCGCGTTTTGACGGCGCCAGCATGCATCGTCTGGCCAGAACCGATGCAGCCCGCCTGCAACTGGAAACCCGCACCCTAGCCCTGGAGAATAAATGATGCGATCAGCCCCTGCCGCCAGCAAACTTCCGCAGCCTTTGCCGCTGCATCTGGTTGAGGCAAAAATCGTCGTCGCGCTGGAGCGCCACAGCTACCTGCTCAATGACGGCCGCGTAGCGCGCCAGGCGCTGAGCTGCCTGGTCCGTCCCGAGGTGGGCGACCACGTGCTGGCGGCGTCCGGCCAGAACGGCCAGAACGATACGCCATACATCCTGCACGTACTGGAACGTCCGGAACTGCAACAGGTACAACTGAGCGCGCCCGGTGCGCAAGCCCTGTGCATCGAGCAGTCCGAGATTGCCCTCAACGCCAACCACAGCATAGCCGTACGCGCCCTGCACGATGTCGAGGTCAGTGCCGCCACCGGGGTATTGAGCCTGAATAGCCGCAATCTGTTCGCGACCGTGCAGGACAGCCTGGTGCAAAACGTCGGCAATTTCATCGGCAAGGCCGGTCACTATTTGCTGGAAGTCCGGCAATTGCTGCGTCTGCACGGTCAGCAAGCCCTGGTGACCGCCGAGCAGGACGTCAAGGTCGATGCCGAACGCATCAGCATGGGTTGAGACGACCCTATAACCACGCGACGGAGTATTTATGTTTGCCACCAATAGCCTGGCCGCCATGTCGATGATGACCGTGCCTGACGTCTGCAAGACGCCCATCATTGTGCCGGTGCCGATACCGTATCCGAATATCACCATGTCGAGCATGCACATTCCCTCGGTATTCAATGTCATGTTCGGCTCCGGCCTGGCGGAAAACCTGATGACTGAAGGCACACTCAGCATGGGCGACGAGCCCGGCGTGGAAGGTGGCATTGTCTCCGGCATCTTCATGGGAAAAGACACTTATATCCTCGGCAGCGAGGTGGTGACGGTCGGAACCGCCTTCGCCACGCACATGACTTCCCTGGTGGGCATGAACGGCATGCCGTTCAACACCGTGGGCATCTCGCTGGTACCGGCGCAATTTCGTGTGTTGATCCTGTCATGAACATGCTCAACGCGATCCTCTCCTCGCAGCCTTGGCACCGTACCGGCATTGTATTGGTCTCGCTGCTGCTGGCCGCCTGCAGCTTTTTCAGCGGTCCAAAGACAGCCTCGGTGTCACAGATCAAGGTCGTTGCCGAGATCAATGCCAACCAGAGCAGCGCAACTCAGCTCGACGTCGTGTTTGTCTATGACGCCGCCGCTACGGGGCTGTTGCCTAAAACGGGGCCGGAGTGGTTCGACAAAAAAGCCGCCCTGCTCGCCGGAGCCGCCGACAGCATCGACGTCGCAAGCTTGCAGGTGCCCCCGGCGACCATCGCCGACGTACGTTTGCCGGGTCGGCACAGCAAGGCAATCGGCGTCTACGTCTTCGCCAACTATCTGAGCGCCGCGGGGCAAGCGGTGAGCAATATCACGCCTTACAAAAGCGTGACGATCTGGCTCACTCCCAGCGGCATTACGTACAAGTTCCCCTGACGCAGGCACAGGAAAGCAAACCACCATGACACAGAATCCCGCTCTCCCAGACGCCGTCCAATGGTCGGAAGGCATGATGATGTCGCCTCAGCATTTTCAGCAAAATGATCGCTACTGGCATGCCCAGTTGCGTCATCGCCTGCAAGCGCTGAATCCGCACTATTGGGGGCTGCTGCACCTACGCTTTGACATCGTTAACGACATCGTGAGCATCAGCGAACTCGAATGCCTCCTTCCCGACGGCCTCTTGGTCGGCTTTCCGGGACAATCCCCACGCCACCCTGCGGGCAATGCCGAGATTGAAGTCGGCAGCGCCTGCAAGAGCGGCGCGCCGCCGCTGAAACTGTGGTGCTGGGTCAACGAGCGCGGTTCCCACGCGGCTTGCCAGGACAGCCAGGAGCGCCGCTACAATTCCATCCTGGATGCGCCCAGCGTCGATGAAAACACCGGCGACAACGGCCTGGCGCTGGCGCGTCTGCAAGTCAATTTCCAGCTTTACCTCGGCAACAGTTCGCCTGCGGCCGACAGTGCGGTGCCGCTGTTGGAAATCGTGCGCGGCGAAAACCAGCAACTGCAGGCGACGGCTTATCATCCCCCGCTGCTGCACATCGGCAGTGCCGACTTCCTCGGCGCCGACAGCCTGTGGCGGCAATTGCAGCAATTGCACGATCGCCTGTGGGACAAACTCGGGCAGTTGAGCGAAAACGGCAAGAACCAGGAAGCGGAAGAAAACCTGGGCACCGAAAAGCGCCAGCACCTGGCCGCCGCGCGCGCCATCAGCACTGCCCTGCCTGCCCTGTCGGTACTGTTGCACGAGCGCACGCATCCGGTGCAGTTATACCAGGCGCTGGCTCAGATCGCCGGCCAGGTCAGCAGCATCGGCAGCAATCCACTGCCTTTGCTGATGAAACCCTACCAGCATGATGATTGTCTGCCGCAATTCCGCCTGGTGATGGACTTTATCCAGGCGCGCCTGGATTCGGTGGATACGCGTTACGAAACACTAGCTTTTGTGCTGACAGACCAGCACGACGCTGATTCGCAGGATGCCTGTTTCGAACGGCATCTGCCGCCCGGCATGTCCGATGAACTGTTGATCGAACTGGAACCGCGCGGCGCCCAGACCAGCGCTCAGTTGCTGGCCTGGCTCAACGATGCCTTGATCGCGGACGCCACCCTGGTCGAACCTTTGCGCCGCGCGCGCGTGACAGGTGCCACGGCGCGGGCGTTGGAGCCCCATGAAGTCGAACGCGAAAAACTACGCCCCCAGGCCTTCCTGTTCGTACTCAAGAACCAGCGACTGATGCTGGACGACGACGGCGCGAAAACGGCATTCCGCGACAACCAGCCCCTGCATATCCAGGGGCGCAAGAATGGCAATCTCCCGGCCGCCATCACGCTATACCGCCGCAAGCAAAAAGCCGGCGCAGCCACTCCCTTGGGGCGGGATCATCATGCGTGAACCCGAGCTGCGTGCACAGCACGCCATAGAGCCGCGTGTGGATCGGCAAGCCGAGCCAGAATTTAGGCTGGTAGCGCAGTTTGCCGATTTCTACGAGGAAGTCGCAAGCATCAAACGCGCCCAGAACGAAGCTCGCCTGCCGGCCTACCTGGGACTTGAAGGAGCAGCCAGTTCGTCGGCCGACGAACTGGCGCGACGCGTGTCGGCACGCCTGCTTGAATTGCTGCGCCGGCAAGAACGCCTGTGCCTTGCCGACAGCGCCTCCGAAGCCGGACAACTGCAACGCAAAGCACTGTACGTGATGGCGGCACTGGCCGATGAAATCCTGATTTTCGAGTTGCCATGGCCGGCCCGTGACGCCTGGCTGGCAGTGTTGCTGGAACAGAGCATGTTCGACTCCAGCAATGCCGGCTCGCGCTTCTTTGCGATGGCGCAGCAACTGTTGCACGACAACATCCGCTCGCGCCTGCATATCGACCTGGCGGCGGTATTCCTGCTGGCCATGGAGCTTGGTTTCAAAGGCAGCCTGCGCGCACGCCAGGGGCAGACCGAACTGGCCGCGATGCGTCAGCGCCTGTATCAGTTCGTCACCGCCTCCGCCACCGGCGATGCCGCTGTGCATGCGTTCGCCGAAGCCTACGACTATCCGCTGCAAGGTATGCGCGACGAGCGGCTGGCGCCGGTGTCCCCGTGGCGCAACCTGGGCTTGTACGGCCTGCTCGGCTATGTGCTGGTGTCGGCGGTGGTATGGCTGGTGTTGATGTATCCCTTTGAACGTTATATGGGCGCCTGAGCGCCCGCCGTTGATCTGTAACAGGAGCCTATTCGTGAACGTCTCGCCGCAATTGCTGGCACAACTGAAAGCGCGCACCGGACTGTCGATCGACGCCGGCACGCTGGAGTACGTGCTGCTGGGCGTCGCGGCGCTGGTCGCGGCAGTCCTGCTGCTGTGGGGCGCCAAGGCGATCTGGGGCAAACTCAAGCCCTTGCTGACGGCCCCCAAGGCGCCTGCCTTGTGCGGCTGCGATCCGGAGCCGCCAACTCCCCGGCCCGGCTGGTTTGCGCGCTTGTCGCTGAGCATCGACTACTTACGCACCAAACGCGAATGGCGCTACGCCACGCCATGGTTCCTGATGCTGGGTGGGCAACGCGCCGGCAAGAGCAGCCTGTTGGCCTCGATCGGCCCGGAACACTGGCAACCGCTGAGCCGGCTGCAGCAAAAATTGAACGTGAGCGGCGCCACCTGGCACGCCATTGCCGACGGCCTGGTGCTTGACCCCGAGGGCGCATTGCCCTATGTCGCCGCCAATGTCGCGCTGGGCGTGCCCGATCAAGATGAGAATGTGTCCCGGCGCTGGAAAAAGCTGCTCGACCAGCTCGACGCCCTGCGCCCCGAACGCGCGCTCGACGGCATCGTGCTGGTGGTGTCGGCGGCAACCCTGTCGCGTGGCGACGCCGCTGCTTGCCAGGCCGCCGCGCAAAACGCCCGCCAACAATTGCGCACGATAGAGGAGCGCTTCGAATTCGCGCTGCCTGTGTATGTCGTGGTCAGCGCCTGCGACAGCATCGATGGTTATGCGGCGTTCTGGCGTTCGCAGGATGGCGGGCGCCGTAGTGAAATGGTGGGCTGGTCGGCAGCGACGCAAACCACGGACAGTCCGCCCTCCCACTGGAGCGAGGCGATCTTCGACGACGTCGGACGCCAGTTGCGCGCCTTGCAGGTGGAGGCGGCAGCGCATTGTGAACGCATCGCGCCTGATGATGCCGACTTGCTGTTCCTGTATCCACGTCATTTCGCGCAATTACAGGCACCGTTCCAGCAATGGTTGTCCATTGTGTTCCAAGCATCAGCCTGGCAAACCACGTTCTTCCTGCGCGGTGTCTATTTCACCGGCGTCGTCGCCGCCACCGGCAGCGAGGCCAGTATCGTAGCCGAGGTGCGCGAAGATGTTTCTTTCGTACGCGACCTGATGCTCACCAAGATCTTGCCCGAGACGCACTTGGCACGTCCCACACGCGCCGGCGTGTGGTCGCGCAACTTGCTGATCCGCCGGCTGCAATGGCTTGGCATTTTTCTGTTTACCGCATTGATTGTGGCGGGCGGCATACGCACCTGGCAGCTCGACGCACAGATCAAGAACGTGGTGTCATCGCTGAAATTGATGCAGCAGTTGCAAACTCCTGCGGCCGGCGCCGGCAATTGCATCCCGCAAGAACCGGTGTATCAACTTATCGGACAGGTCGCGCATATCGACACCGCTGCGTACAGCTGGCTGCTACCGCTGTCACTGTTCGATACGCGTCTGCGCGACGAGAGCGCGCAACGGGTCTCCGACAAGGCCTTCAAGAACGTGATCCTGCCCGGCCTTGCCTGCAATATGGGACAACGCGCACTAGCGCTGGGCAATCGCGCCAACAGCGCTACAGATACCGGGGTGGACTACAAGCAGGCGCTGGCGCAGTTGCAGGATTTTGTGCGTCAGGCGCAGTCCTACGAACAGAACAACAGCCGCTTCCAGCGGTTGCTGGGGCGCTCGCCTTATGCCAAGGATCGCGTGCAGCTGCCCGAATTCATCAGTCTGATCGAGTACGCCTATGGTACGCCGCTGCCGGTCAGCCTGCGCAGCCAGCCCGGCCTGCTGCCCGCAGTGCTGGAGAAACTCAACAACCGCGACTTCAGCGCTCCGCTCAACACACCGCCGCAACTTTCTCAAGACGTCAGTACGCATATCGTCGACATGGCCGACCGCGTGCAACGGCTGATGAACAACAACCTGCTGTCGGGCGCAGAGCTATTGCGGCAACTGGAGCAAAGACAGCAGCCTTTGCTCCTGCATGTGCAACAGTTCACCGCGTGGCTCACCTGGGTGCGCACCAGCTGGCTGGGATCGAGCGTCTCCAATAATCCCTTGCAGGCGGCACAGGACCAACTGGCGCCCAGCTTACAGGCACTGGTCGACGAGGCCGGCTATCCAGCCAACCTGCCGGCGCGCGTTGCTGCCAAATTCGATGCCGCCAGCCAGTACCCCAAGGCGATGCAGTCGCTGAGCCGCATGACCCTGCCCGGCTATGGCGCGCTGTTCATCACCGTGGACCAGAAAATCACCTTCAATCCGGCGCTGCAGGACGAGCTGCTGGGGCTCAATGCCCTGACCAATCTCGACTACATGCACGTCGATCCGCTGCAAGGCTTCGCGTGTCGCGGCAAGGTGGCGAACTGGAGTCCGAACCTGCTCAACCAGGCCAACCAGTATGCGCAGGGATACACCAAGTTCCTGGCGCAACCGCAGCTCAAGAACGGGCGTCCTGATGCGCTGTATCGCCAGCTGGCGCGCTACCAGCTCGAACTGGCGATGAACAACAGCCTGCAATTGGCGCAAAACGCAGTAGACGACTATATCGATCCGGCCGGCACGGTCAGCAGCGAAACGCGCCAGAGCAAGGACAGCAGCAATTTCGGCAAGATCGCGCCGACGCTGCTGGCCGTGCAAAAGCAATTCCGCACGCTGGGCATGAACGGCAGCGCTACCCGACTGGGACAATGCGTGCGCCAGTACGCCGACGCGCAATTGGCCAACATCGCCCTCCTGGCGGATCAGAGCCAGTTGTATCAACCGGCCTTCCTGCCGGCATCGAGCAATCCCGACGCCAATTTCTTTGACTTGGGCAGCACGCCGGTGATCAAGGACATGCTGGCGCGTCAGGTCAGCCGGGTGCAGGTCTTGTCGGATTATGCCGCGCCGGTACTCGACTACCTCAATCAAGCCGATCCTGCGTCGACCGGCAGCAGCGAAAACACCGCCAACGCGCCATATTGGAACAACACCGCCAACGAACTCAAAAAGTACGCACAAGGCAAGGACCCGACCGCCCAGCCGAGCTTGCTCGACAATCTGTTCCTCAAGGAATTTCCGGATCTGCAAAACGGCACCTGCGCCAAGCAGTTGGCGGCCTACCAATCGCCGGCACTGGGCAACGATCTGTTCTCCAGCCATCGCCAGCAGTTGGAAAAGAGCGTGCAGATGCGCTGCAAGGGAGAACGCTATGCCCAGGCCCAAAGCGCCTACCAGGCCGTGGCTACGCGCTTCAACCGCGAGTTGCGGGGACGTTATCCCTTCGGCCCGCTGGACGCCGAAGACGCCAACCTGGCCACGGTGAAGGCCTTCTTCATCGACTATGAAAGCAAGCGCACAGCGCTGACGAAAATGGTCAGTGGCCTGGATGATCCGTATTGGACCGACGTGCGCCGCTTCCTGGCTCAGCTCGACGACGTCAGCAAATTCATTCGCGGCAATATCACGCCGGCCGACCCCACCGCACCGGACGGCGAGGCCGACGCCCTGCTGAACCTGAACGTGAATTTCCGTGCACTGTCGGCCTCCTCGACCGGCGCCGACCAGCTCAGCCGCATGGCCTTGCTGTCCGGAGCCAAGGAGATCTCCTTCCCCAACGGCGGCAACAGCATGGATTGGCAATATGGCCAGCCGCTGGTGCTTGACCTGTCCTGGGCGGGCTTGTCGGTGTGGCGTCCCGCCGTATCGGTTGGCAAGTCGGATCTGCAGGTCGAAGGCAGCACCGCCTCGTTCGCCGCCAGCGGCAACTGGGCCTTGCTGCGCATGCTGGAACGCCACCTGCCCAAATCGGCCGGCCGCACCGACCCGCGCGATCCGACGCGATTGCTGCTGGAGTTCGACGTTGATGTGCTCAACGTCACCACGCCGGGCAAGGCGCTCACCGACACGGCACACCTGTTCCTTAGCATCAAGCTGACCAATCCCGGCGCCAAAACCGCCCTCAAACTGCCGACGGCGTTCCCGCCGAAAGCGCCATGACGACAGGAGTAACCATGACGAGTTCCTTGCAGGACGCCGCCGAACGGCATTTCCAGGACACCCTGGGCACGGGTTTCGAAGCACTGCTCGCTCCCATCAACGACGCCGCGCCTTGCGGCAGTCCGGCGCGCTACAGCACTTGCCATGCGGCGTTGCAGGAGGCGCGCCGGCAAGATGACCTGAGCCTGCCGCTGGGGACCTGGCAACGCGACCTCAAACGCGCCGACTGGGCCGAGGCCAGCCGCCTGATCGTGCACGCCCTGCAGCACGAGAGCAAGGACATGCAATTGCTGGCCTGGCTGCTGGAAGCACAGATCCGCCGGCACGGCATTGCCGGCGTGGCGGCGACGCTGGTGTTGACGCGCGCGCTGTGCCTGCAGCATTGGGAACAGCTGCATCCGCAGGTGCAGGATGGCGACGTCGAACACCGCGCCAACATCATCAACTCGATCGCCGAAAAGAATTTGCCGGCGCTGCGACTGGCACCGTTGATCGGCATCGGACAGGGACACAGCTACAGCTGGGCCGACTGGGAACAGGCGCAATTGAACGAGCAGATCAAGGTCGCCAACGGCAAGGTCAATAGCGAGGTCGAAGGCGTCAGCCTCACGGAGTTGCAAAGCGCGACAACGGCCGCCCCCACCGAGGGTTTCCTCGCCTTGCACACCCAGTTGCAAGCCGGCCTGCAGGCCATTGCCGAACTCAGCGTCGCACTTGACCCCTTGTTTGGCGAACATGCGCCGGGTATGGGCGGCATGGTGCAATTGCTGCAGCAAATGAATGCACTGGTGGAAGGTGAATTGCACCGGCGCGGAGTGCGTCTGCGGGAAGACGCGCCGCAGCTCCCCGACCCAACGCTGGCGGCGTCGGTGCAGCCGCCCACGGACGAGACGGCGTCGGCGGGCCTCAACGATGGCGCCATCCACGACCGCGCCGATGCTTACGCGCGACTGGCCGAAGCCGCCGAATTCCTGATGCGTCTGGACCCGCACAGCCCGGTGCCCTATCTGGTGCGCAGGGCAACCGAATGGGGCCGCTTGAATACGGTGGAGTTGTATCAGGAATTGTTTCTAAGGCTTAATGGGCAACTGAATA
This sequence comes from Herbaspirillum sp. CF444, assembly GCF_000282135.1. Lineage (GTDB taxonomy): Bacteria > Pseudomonadota > Gammaproteobacteria > Burkholderiales > Burkholderiaceae_D > Herbaspirillum. The sequence goes on along the minus strand of NZ_AKJW01000011.1, from coordinate 95,706 downwards.
TCTTTGAGATGCTGGGCCTGGAAACCGGGGCGGCGTCCCGGGGTCAGTAAGATGGCTGCGCAACCCGCTTCCGCGCCTGCCCGCCGACGCCGCCTGAGCAGCCTGCCGCTGTTCTCCGGGGACGCCGGCAACCAAGTCGTGCCCAGTCCGGATCTGGCGCACGCCTGGGCCGAGGCCATCGTCGACTATTGGCGGCACTACCAGGTCGAGGGCAAGGATCGGGAGCATCCCTTTTATCTGCTCGATCTGCAGCCGCGTGACGGTGCCGCCGCCTGGCTTTTGCTCAATGCGCTCAAAGCGCGACTGATGCAGCAAGGCCTGCAGATTCCCTGGTGCTACCTGGCGTGTCACGACAACGCCGCCGCCGCAGAACAATGCGCTGCACATCCGTACTTCCGGCAGTGGAGCGCGCAAGGCCTGGTTGACTTTGCCTGCTGGAACGATCGTCACGATGCACTCAGTTTACGCAACAGGGGCGTGACGCTGGTGCGCAGCGAACATCCCGTTGTGATCGTCGCGTTTGCGCATTTCCAGACGCTTGCTTCCGAGCTGTTCTGCATTCACCAGGGCCAACCCATGGCCGGGGTACTGGCCGGAGAAACCATCGATACGGCGCACCTGGATTACGAGTGGCAAACCTGCGACGACGAGACGCCTCCACCGCCTGCCGCCATGCTTGCGCATTATCGCCGTCACTGCAACGGCAGCGTCGTGCAACTACCTCTGCTGGCCTGCGCGCGGCTGGATGCCTGTGATCGCCTCGGCAATGGACGGTCGCTGCTGCTGGCCGCCGACCGGGGTGTAAGCGAGGTGCGTCAGATCAGGCTGGGTGCATTGTATCCACCGGCCACCTGGTCACCCGGCGCCGCCGCGCCGCCGGTCAACTTCGACGCCTTGCGTGTGCATCAGCAACAGCACGGCGTGGCGACATGGCAACGGCAATTGGATGACGATGGCTTGGTCCTGTACGCCGCCTGGCGCGACGACGCACAGGCAGTCCCGCCGCAGGTCTTTGGCGCACTCGCCACCCTGCTGGCGCAGGCTGCGGCCGACGATGTCGCGCAACTGGCCCGGATGGCGCACGACCCCGCCGCCTGCCTGTCCTTGTTGCGCTTGTCGCGGTATGACCCGCAACTGCTCAAGCAGTGCATTGGGTCTCTGCTGGACAAGCCCCCGGCCTGCAATGAAGGCGTACGACGCGACTGGGGCGATGCACTCCGGCGCACCTGGAACAATTATTTCCCGTCTGCGAGCCAGGACGGTTTCTGCTATCAGATGGCGCTGCTGGCGCTGTACCTGGGCGAGCCGGGTCTGGCCAGGCAATGCCTGCGCTTGTCCCTGGCATGGTACGGCGAGCAAACGGCCGAACTCTATTTGCTCGCCTTGTGCGAGTCGCTCAGCGGCGGTGTCGCCGAGGCTGACGTGTTGCTAGGTCGCGCGCTGGCGTGCGAACCGCTGCATGCGCAAAGCCTAGCCCTGCGCGCAGAACTGACCGCACGCCTGGCCGCCTGGCGCGAACACGCCTGGTATCTGCCGCAACGGGCGCGGTCCGGCACGCTGACACTCGAACCGCTGGGCCGGGAACACGCAGCCGCAATGCTGTATCAATATCGCGACCCTCAGATCGGCATCATGAGCTGTTTGCCACCACTTGAATCCATCGTTCAAGTTCGCCAGTGGATGGAGCGTGAGCAAAGACCTCCTGCGCGCGCCGGCTTTGCCGTCATGCACCGCGACCTGGGCTTCGTCGGCATGACCAGCATGCATTGCGAAGGCGCGACGGGATATTTGTATTTCTGGATCGGCAGCGATTTCCAGGGCTGCGGCCTGGGTCGACAAGCCGCGGCGCTATTGATCGACATGATGCGCGCACGCGGCGTGAACGAAATCTTTACCTCCGCCTATCGCGACAACCTGCGCTCCATTCATACCCTGACGCGCCTGGGTTTCCAGGCGATGGCCTTGCGTGCGCTGGCGCCGGATGACGAACTGCAGTTTTTTTACCTGGGCCGGCAGGCCGCCGACGACAGCGCACAACGCGCCGCCCTGTGCGCTCTATGCCTCGCCATCGGCAGTCCCCTGACCCTGGCCGCTGATCACCAATGAAGCACCCACCTACCGGAGGTTGAGCATCATGTCACGCAAACGAGAACTTGAAGATGGGACGCAAGACGATCGGCGCGCAGCGCCTGCGAACTGGAGGAGAGGAACGCAGGAATTGCATCCCAGGGCCATGGAGTTCAGTCTTCCGGCAGCCGCACCGGACCCCGATCTGCATCAATACAGCGCCGCTCTGGTCACGCGCGCCGTGATGGAGCCCAGCGGTGCACAGGATATGATGATGAACGCAGATTTGCATCGCCGCCTGGCTCTGGGTACGCAGGTCATGTCCACCGCCCGCGCAGCAATGCCGATGGGACGCGGCAACGTGGATGGGGACAATCCGTCCTTTCCTGAGGCCGTGCCAAGGACCCAGGAAGCATATCGCCAGCTCGATTTCGTCAACCCGGTGACCTATGCTTCGAAGGCAGCGGTCGCCGAAACCACGCGGGCCGGAAATTGCGACTTCCATGCAGCGGTGGGCGCATTCAACGCGGTACGCGGCATGACAGCGGACGACGTGGCGGCGGTCGTGGTTGAAGATCGTCACACTTTTGCCGAGCTCAGGCCGGCCCCTGGGGCACAGCCCTCGACGGTGCATCCGCACGATGTCGTTCTGGATTCATGGGGCACCGGCTCGCATGCCGTGATGCGCGAAGACTCCGCCATGGGCCGTCTCATTGACAGTCCCGCCGCGCCGAAGACTGTGCACAACACCAACTATACCGAAGCAGTCATCCCGAAGGGCGATGAGGCCACCATGAACATGGAGCATCAGGCTGCGCGCACTTATCTCGCCTCCTGGGATGTGGCGGGCCATGCCGACAGGCAGGCAGCAGCATGGCGCGCCCGCACACCGGTCCCGGGAGACACGGGACAGCAATATCCACTACAGGATACCCAGATAATGCAGCAGTCTGCCGAGACACTGGCTGCGCGGACCGCGCTTGCGACGCACTTTCCGGGGGATCTCAGTGCGGATCGCAACCCCGAGCATGTTGGCCTTGAGCATGGCTATATGAGAGAACTGCATGCCGCGCAACTGCTGGGTGGCGTCGTTCACCATGACCGCCGCAATACGAAGCCAGGCAGCACCCCGCCCCCCTTCCTGCCGGACGTGGGAACGGCGCCGCACGAAGTTGCTTCCTCTACAACGGCGGCGCCTGCCCGGCGTCCTTCGGTGAACTTCTCGGCTCATCCTCCCCAAGTCATCGAGCCTGATGCGGCGCCCGGATTTGCACCGTCGCATGCGGCGCCCGGGAAAAGCATCCTCAAGCGCGGCTAGGTCTTTTCTTCATCACCATTTTCCAAGGAGTTTCCATGCCTAATATCAACGATGTATTTGCCGATGCGGTCACCGATGGTGGAACGCGTGCCGGGTCTGGCACGAATACTTCATTCAAGGATTTGTCCAGCAAATCCAACACGACGCATAACGTGCGCGTGTTTCATCGCACAGGCAGCTATACCGACCTGCACATGCATGGCAACAGCATGGGTACCGCCTCGCATCACAGCGTAAGAAGCGGGACGGTGACCACCATCAAAAAATCCCAGATGAACAAGTCGACCAAGGACTATGTGCGCCAGATGCACGGCAAGTAAAGTCCGTCACGCCCCTCCCGGCGCAACAGACAAGTGCATTGATTGCGGAAGTAACCTGAGTCACTCGGACAACTCGGACGACTCGGAGCATGCCGCCATTCCATGGATACCAGCGCAACCGGAAGCGGCGCACGACGCCCTCAGAAGCGCTACCGCCACCGGTGGCAAGCACTGATATAAACCTTTTCCAAAGCGTATTGCAGGCAAACGGAGAAACCACGATGGCAGCGCCAAACTTCGAAGATTTTCGCAGAGGACTTCAGGGCATCGATGAGCCGGATGCAGAGAAGATGCTCGCGGCAAAGACTGAAATGATGCAGAGGTTGTATCAGAGATTGAGCGCCAGCGAGCCTACCGCGGTGCTGGCCTTCGGCCAGGAGCTGCACGCCGCGATGCGCCGGCACGACGAGAGCGATACGCTGGACCGGGCGCATGGCGAAAATCGCGCCATTTTCCGCAGCTGGCACAAGGCCGGCGCCGTCGATGAAATCGATCTGCCGGGCGCCGATGCGGACCACCCGGAAAAGGTCCGCGCCCATGTCGGCTTCGATGCGCTCAATGTCTTGCTTGATCCGGCTGCCTTCCGGGGACACAAAGCGGCTTACCAGGCGCGCGCCGAGGGCGTGTACCCGACCATAGAAACACCCGCCACCCTGCTCCAGCGCGGCGATAAAACACCGTCGGTTTTCAATGACGAACACGGTACTGTCACCGCCTTGCTGCCCGAGGAACACTATGCGGCATTCTTTGCTTTCAATGCCGTCGCCAAGGAAATGAATCGCAAGCAAGCCGCCGCCCCGTCCGCCGTCGATGGCGTTGCGGCAGCGGCGCCCGGCCGGCATGAGGTCGACGCTTTGGCCGCACATGCGAAGGGCATGCGCGCCAGTGTGACGCGGCCGGTCTTCTTCGATTTTGAAGACATCGGATCCTACACGCACCCTCTTGCAGATGCCGACGCCGCCAAACCGCCCCATGTGCGCAAGGGACATTTCGAGGAACCTGCCGAACCGAAACTACATGCCAGTTTTGACGAAAAAATCCAGGACGCCAGACGCGTGAAGGCCGTGTTTTATCAATCGTTCAATGAGAGCGTTCCCATCCAGCGCAGAGAACGCCAGGGCGAATGGAATGAAATGGTGGTCAAGTTCAGGGCGACCGGACACACCGCGCCGATGGCTCCCGACATGGCAGAACTGGTGCCCGCGTTGCAGGGTCGCAAACCGCCGGCAATTGCGCCGACCATGACGGCGGCTCGCCCTGACAGGTCAAGCACCAAGACCGTCTCCTCCATCCGGGCTCCCGAGCGGCACTAGCTTGCGCCGTTAGCAGAGATCACTGATCAACTTCCTTCAGGAGAAACAATGAACAGAAATTCACTTAGCCCCATGGGTGGCTCGGAAATGGGAACGCCCACGCCGCCGCACCGCTATTCAGGCATGGTCATGGCTCCCGATCTGAGTAGTCGCCTGACTTCGGCGCGTACGCACTCGCCGGCATTGGACACGTTGCTGACGGAACATCAGACGGTGGCGGCACGCAAGGAAGCCAAGCTGGCCCGGTTGGAGCAACTGTCGCCGCTACATGATTTTCATCAGCTTCCCGGCCGCAAAGAAAACGTCTATAAAAGCCTATTAGTGCATGTGGAAGAGTCGGAAGGCGAAACGCCGCATTTCAATCCCGACACCCGACTGGTTTCCAGCAAACGCAGTATGGGCCTCAATGCGCTGGCGCATGAGATGCGGCACGCGGTTGATCATCTCCAGGGCCAGGTTGACGCGACGATTCCGCAAGAGCGGCTGGCCGGCGAGATGCGCGCCTTCTCGACCCAGATCGCCGTGTCAGGGGATTTGCAGGAGGGAAACAATCTGGAGGGAAGAAACGCGACCCAGATGGCCGAGTCGTATCACGGCAAAGAAAAATATCCGGGAACCTTGAGCGAAAGCATCCGCGCCGTTCAACAACGGCATACGACCGCCGGAACCCATTCACCGACGTTCTAATTTTTTGGCGTCTCCAGTTCAACGCCGGCTTCATCGGGCGGATCTTGCCGAGATGTCGCCAGCGGGCCGGCGCCGCCGTTCAGGCGATCCTGCACGGCGCGCGGCAAACGATGCGTGAGCACGGTCTGCGTGCGTTGCTCAAGGCCCAACTCGAAGGAGTCCGGCTCGGACTGGCGTGGAGAATGCAGTATGCCGCCAGCCTGCCTTATCGTACCTGCGCGCTGATCGCTTGTGCCGGGCTCTCGCGTACCAAGGATGGGCCTGGTCGCGCCGTTGGGGGTGATGATGTCGACGCGGTGCGCATCATCACGCAAGCCGAGCACGGGTTGAAACGAGGAATTCTTTCTCATGCGATTTTCCTTGCAGGATCTGGACGGCTGCTTGTGTTGTGAACCCGGGCATGTACAGTATTACTGCGTACCCGACATCTTGCAAAGCGCTTTCTCACTTTCTTCGTTGAGGACAGGACTATTTCATATGGCCCGTATTTATCAATCCGCCTCCATGGGTGAAGCCCACATCCGCGTCGCTCTGGTGCACGAACGCGGCGTCGCCGATCTGCTGGTGCATCGCGTCGACAGCTGGGGCCTGGCGCGCGGCGATGCGCTTTGGTACATCACCAAAGACAAGCAGGACGCCACGACCTGGCTCTTCGTCACCAGCCTCGGCATGGCGGAGGTCAAGATCTGTTTCGTCGACAATTACAGCGAAGCCGGCTGGCAAGGCCCGCATCGCTGTCAAGGTCGCTTCGGCCGTTGAATGCTGTTTTGTACTTAATTGAAAATACCAGGTAGTACGTAATCGTTTGCAAGCACGCAAAGGATGCGTCATACGCAAATGACGATTTACAACATTGGATTTATTTTTCAATTCCTATCGATATTCTTTTGACACCTCAAAATATCGCATATTAGAATCGGCTCCCCGTCGTAACAAAAAAACAGCTTTTCCCGGCGGCAGCTTCTGCGATTTTCCTGCATGACTTCGTTTCTTCATCTTTAGAACCTCTCACGGTGTACAAGGAAGTGATTGATGAGCGAGTTACTGAAAAAAAAACTAATAGGTTCATCCGTCAGATTTCAGCAGACCTGTACCGAGATAATGAAAATCGCTGCTGTCGACGCGACCGTCATGGTCTGCGGCGAAACGGGAACGGGGAAAGAATTGGCGGCGCGTGCGATCCACTATCAAAGCACTCGCAAAAATAAACCTTTCATACCCGTTAATTGTGGTGCCCTGCCCGAAGCCCTGATCGAAAGCGAATTGTTCGGCCATGAACGCGGCGCATTCACTGATGCCAAAGCGGCTTCAGTCGGGCTAGTCTGCGAAGCTGACGGCGGCACCCTGTTTCTCGATGAAGTCGATGCTCTGAGTCCACGCGCTCAATCAGCCATGTTGCGCTTCCTGCAGGACAAAAGTTACCGCCGTCTAGGCAGCGGCACCGAACGACATGCCGATGTACGCATCATCGTCGCCACAAATAGCAACCTTGAACAACTGGTGCAAGAACGGCGCTTCCGCCAGGATTTGCTATATCGCCTCAATGTGCTGCTGTTACGCATGCCGCCTTTGCGAGAGCGAGAAGGCGACGGCGTGGAATTGGCGCGCGCATTCCTGGCCAAGCTCAGCCGCCAATACCAAATGCCGGAGAAAGCCTTGCACGCAGAGGCTATTACGTTTATTGGCAGTCACCGCTGGCCAGGCAATATCCGCGAATTGGAAAACGCCATTCATCGCGAATTTCTAATGACAGAAGGTAATGAAGTTCGCCTTGGAGCGGCCTCAAGCGACACGCAACAAGCGGCGGAAAACCTGCTATTCAAGGATGCCAAGGCACATGCCATTGCCGAGTTCGAGCGACGCTATCTCGGCAATGTTTTACAAAAAGCAGCGGGAAATCTTTCACTGGCGGCCCGATTGGCCGGACAAGAACGTAGCGCGTTTGGCAAACTGGCGCGCAAACACAATATCAAGGGAACGGATGACGCTTTACCGCTGTCAGTACAGTACTCCGTCTCTCAAGAGGGAGGGGAAAGCAATCATCCATCTCGTATCTACACTGTAAAGAAATGACCTGCGAAGCACTTGTTCAGTTTGCCTCCAATGCCATCATGCGCCACCTGCAAGCGCATCAAGAATGCGCGGATACGATTGAAGGGATTCATGAATGGTGGATCGAATGGCCAGTCGCGTCAGAGTCGATCTTTGTCACCTATACAGCGTTAATCGAACTTGAAAGTAGCGGTGTCATTGAGCGGAGATTAGTTTCGAATCGCGAAATCTGGCGCCTGGCAAGGTCATAAGTGGAAATCGCAACACGGCTTGATGATAGTACGAGCAGTCACGGCTCGGAAAACGGCCTCCAATCTGAAGAGACAGGTCTGCAACCGGTACCGATTCATATTCACCGAATCCATCAGCCAGCCTATTCAGGCCGATCGTGCATGCGCTGAACGATTGCCGGACAGTTTCTAAAAAGTGAGACATACGGTATGGCCGGTAAAAATACCGATGATACTATGCCGAATAAAAGAAACTCGAAGCCCGGTTTTCCCGTGCGGGGTCCTCACGCCACGCAGTGCATCGGTGTCACGCTGGCTTCCGAGCAAATCGACAATCGAGAACTTTAACCGTCTTTCTGATGGTAGAGTGCGCCAATGAATGTCCCCGAGAAGATTCCTGTTTTACCGCATCAGATTGATCTGTGGTGCTGTTTTAACGACAGTATCAATGATGACCATTTGCATCTGTACCGGCAATGCTTGCTCAGTCCCGAAGAACGCGAGCGCGAGCTGCGTTTTCATTTCGAGCGTGACCGCAAGCAATTCGTCATCACCCGTGCGCTGGTGCGCAGCGTGCTTTCGCGCTATGCCGCGCTGGCACCGTCGGCGTGGGAATTTGTCGCCAGTAGCCACGGTCGCCCATTGGTAGTGCAGGAAGCTGCTCAGCATCTCTGTTTCAATCTCTCGCACACCGCCGGACTGGTGGTGATGGCAGTCAGTGCAGCCCAGGAAATGGGGGTGGACTCGGAAAACATTGCCATCCGTCCGGCTTCGCTGGATGTGGCCAACAGTTTTTTTTCCCCTGACGAGGTGGCCGGTCTGAATGCGCTGCCATTAGCGCAGCGTCATCAGCGTTTTTTTGAATACTGGACCTTGAAGGAAGCGTGGATCAAGGCGCGCAGCATGGGGTTGTCAATTCCACTGGACCAGTTCAGCATGAATCTGGAAACAGAGGGACGGGTAAGCTTGCAAACGCAGTTGGTGGCGCAACCATCAACGTGGCAGTTTTTTCTGCTGTCGGTGGGCAACGATCACCTGCTCAGTGTGTGTGCACGGCAAGAGCAGCCCTTGCAATTGCGCGTGCACCATTGCCGTCCGCGCCTGGACGAAACCATGTTGCGTCCGACGCTGTTGCGGCAAACACGGATTGAAGCATCCATTTGTGCCGACAGCCCTTTCTTTTGAGAGCTTTTTCATCCCGGTGAGTGCATGTTCCCTGCCCCTCCCCCGGCCTGTCACGTCAATGCGACGATACCTGTCCACGTGGAAACATCATGAATAAAAAACGCCGTGATCGCCCCGACAGAAAGGTATTGTCAAGCCAAGTTCCTAAGCTAGAATAGCAACATCATCACCATCGATTTCCCGCTGAAATTTCCGGTCACTGTGTGTGGCGTTGTGCATCATCAACTCTGAAAATAAAGATGTTCCATTGATGGATAATTCGGGCGATACGCCCGGTTCGACATCAAGCTAACAGCACTACCGTTGTACCTGTTGTAGTACGCAAATTAAGAATAACTCGCAGCTACAGGATTTATGCAACAAGACTAAAAGATAATCTTCTCAGTATCTTTTCTCAGTAAAAAAATAGTCTCCTCAGTATCTTGTCTCGGATCACATGGCGCAGTGCTATTGAACCGATGTTTTGATATGTGAGACGGATGGCAAGCTCTGCAAAACTGGCTCAAGGGAGCACTCAGGAATGCCATGCAGGCGATTCTGTGCGGCCGGTTATAAGCTGCGCCTGATCATGAGGAAGCGATGGCTTTTTGTGCCGGGTTGCTTGCCGTGCTCTTGCGGGTCTTTCAAATGTCGACGCTGACAAATATTGGGAAAATTATAAAAAAATGCATACCGATCCTCCACGCTTCCCCCCACCGTCGGAACATGCACAACCAGTGGATATTTCGGGGAATGGATGCCATCGCATTCGTGTTCAAACTGAGAAGCGAATCAGTCGTCAAGTCGATCGTTTTGTTCACTCCCACGCTATCCCGGCCCCGATTGTTTTCTTGGGAAGCCTGGCGACGTTCTTACTGCGTTTGTCGATGGAAAATATCGGCATCGTGAAATTGCTTGACGCCACGGTCTCATTCACTAAAGAGACAAGCCTGTTCGATCTGGTGGTTCAGCTCAAATCTTCTCAGCCAACGTCCTCTGCCGCTGTCACTCAACTTGATTGGTATTTCGGCGTCAATGAGGAAGCGCTAAAAGCAGCTCAGCAAGAAAATAAATCACTCAGCCTGGTGATAAGGCAGATGGATTCGCATTACGAGCTGGAAGTGCGCTACTACTTGAACACATCCGAAGAGGCGGGTTTTCGTCTGGTTGAAAAGCATTTCAACCACTATTTGTCGCATGGAATAAGTCGGGCTCATCAGCCTGTTCAAAGCTATCCGCTGTTAAGCCGTCGGGAACAATCGCGCCTGCTCAGTTTTGGGAATGATACCGGCCGTCGTTTTCCCGGCGTCCAACTGGTACATGAGGTTTTCAGTCGGCAAGCCAGGAAGTCCCCCAACGCCGTAGCGCTGGTTTACGGCGACATCGCGATGAGCTACCAAGAAGTGGACGAGCAGAGCACCCGTCTCGCGCGCATTTTGCAAGAGATGGGCGTCGCCCCCGAGGTTCTCGTCGCGGTATGTTTCGAACGATCATTTGAGATGGTCATCACGCTGCTTGCCATATTCAAAGCCGGCGGCGCATATCTTCCCATTGACCCGAATGCGCCAAGCGCACGCGTGGCCTATATCCTCAAAGACAGTGAAGCAAGCCTGTGTATCCGGCAGAGCCATGCGTCCTTGGCGCTCTCTCAGCTTGAGTCCGCTCAAGTTCGCTTGCATGCTTTCGATGAGCTCATGGCTCGATCAGGCAAACCACCTGCCTTGGTTCGTCACACGAAACCCAACAATCTGGCCTACGTTATTTATACGTCCGGCAGCACAGGAAAACCAAAGGGCATAGAGATAGAGCATCGCAATATCATGAATACGCTCTATTTTTTGCAGCACCAGTATCCCGTCAAACCAGAGGATGCCTACGCATTAAAAACGCACTACACCTTTGATGTCTCCCTCTCGGAATTATTCGGTTGGTTCTTCGGTGGAGGGCGTCTGGTGATCTTGCCTCCGCTGCTTGAAAAGCAACCGGACTTGCTCTTCAAATTCATCCAGGCGCAGAGAATCACCCACCTCAATTTTGCCCCCTCCGCCTTGCGAATATTTTTATTGAGCGTACGCAACCAGGCGATTTCAAATGAACATTTAGCGCTAAAGTATTTGATGGTCGCGGGAGAAGCCTTTCCGCCTGAGGTGGTGAGACTCGCGCAAGATATTTTCCAGGGAGTTCAGATCGAAAATATCTACGGTCCGACCGAAGTATCGATTTATGGATCGTATTTCAGTTGCAAGCAATCACATGCTCATTCCACTGCCTCGACCACGCCAATAGGAAAGCCCATTTCCAACACGAAGATGTATGTTCTCGATCACCATCAGCAAGCGTTGCCGCTGGGAGTGGTTGGGGAGCTCTGTGTTGCGGGACCTGGACTTGCGCGCGGCTATCGGAATCGACGCGCGCTCACCGAAGAAAAATTTGTGCGAAACCCTTTTTCAAGGTGGTTCAAGCGGCATGAGAAAAAACTGTACCGAACCGGAGATCTCGCAAGATGGCGCGCCGATGGCAGCATTGAATATCTTGGACGAATCGATACCCAGGTAAAAATACGCGGTTTTCGTATCGAACTTGGTGAGATCGAAAAAGTGCTGGAAACGCATGGATCGATCAAGTCCGCGGTCGTGTTGGATAAGCCGTTGGAGAATACGACTCAATTGGTGGCGTATTACGAATCACATACAGAGCAGGCAAGCGTCGCACATGAAGAACTGATAAATTTCCTCCAAAAGTCCCTGCCCGACTACATGATCCCGGCGGCCTTCGTGCCGGTAGAAAAGATCCCTCATCTAAGCAGCGGAAAAGTCGATCGAATCTCCTTGCGCGCGCTGAATTTATCGCCACGACGCCAAGGACCGGAGCAAGTAATCCTCAGTGGCCAGCTGAATCCAGGCAATGTATCGAAATTGATTTTGGACGCATGGCGGCGCCACTTGCGGCTCGATGACATTGCCCCGGACGACAGTTTCTTTCGGATAGGTGGCGACTCGTTGTCCGCATATGAAGTGATGGACACCATCAATCGCCAACTCAAGTCCCCTCTCCCACTCACCGCGCTGTTTGAGAATATCAGTGTTCGCAAACTCACCCAGTATATTCTTGACGCATCTGATGCATCTGATGCAACTGATGCAACTGATGCAACCTCGGAGTGCCAACCTCCATCAGATGAAGCATCGGGCATGGAAAAATCAGTGTCGGCACACGATGTGGCGATCGTCGGAATGTCAGGCAGCTTTCCCGATGCGGTCAATCTTGAAGAATTTTGGAAGGTCATCGTCGAAGGGAAGGATTGCATATCCGAAGTACCGAAGGCGCGCTGGGACTCGCGTACCATTTTTGGCAGCCCCGAAACCGCGTTCGGCAAAACAAGAATTACGTGGGGAGGTTTTCTGAAAGGCGTGGATGAATTCGATCCGCTTTTCTTTGACATTTCGCCCCGCGAAGCAAGTGTCATGGATCCGCAACAGCGATTGTTACTGACGCACACATGGTGGGCCCTGGAACACGCGGGAATAAAACCAGGCAGTTTCAGCGCCAGGAAAACAGGCGTATTCATCGCTGCGGGGCAAAGCGATTATCAGCACCTCATAGCGTTGTCGGGAGAGGATAGCGCTTACGCAAAAACCGCCGCTCTCGCGTCGATGATTCCCAATCGGATTTCCAGTGTTTTTGACTTGCACGGCCCCAACGAAGCGATAGAGGCAACCTGCGCCTCTTCCCTGGTCGCCCTGCACCACGCCATGCACTCTCTGCGCAACGGCGAATGTGAGCAAGCCATTGTGGGGGCGGTTCATCTGTTGCTGAGTCCCGACGCATTTTCCACCTACGAGGCAATGGGCTTGCTCAGCGCCGAAAGGACGGCGAGACCCTTTGAAAGTTGCGGCCAAGGCTACGTCCGATCGGAAGGCGTCGGTGCAATGGTGCTCATGCCCCTGGAAACGGCCATCGCCAATCGTTGCACCATACACGCTGTGATCAAGGGGACGGGCGTCGCGCACGGCGGCCGAGGAATTTCCTTGACCGCGCCGAATCCGCGCGGCATGAAAAGCGCGATCTCGCAAGCCTATACAGCGGCGTCGGTTGATCCTCGTACGGTTTCCTACGTGGAAGCGCACGGCATTGCTGCGCCCGTTGCAGACGCGATCGAGATGGGCGCACTGAAGGAGAGTCTGGTCGACATGATTGACAGTGAATTTCGACATACGCCCGCCATTTCCCCCCAAGCAAAAATCAGTATCAGCAGCTTGAAAACCACCATCGGGCATGGTGAAGTCGTATCGGGATTGGCTGCGATTTTCAAAGTGGTCCTTGCGCTGCAACACCGGATTCTTCCCGGCCTGCCAAGGTACACGCCAGAAAATATCAATCCGAAAATCATCGATACGCCATTTGAATTTTCACCGCACAACCGCGCGTGGGATTCCCTCCCGGGTGAAGACGGAAAAGCTTTGCCTCGTCGCGGCGCAGTCAACGGATATGGCTTTGGCGTGAATGCCCACGCGATCATCGAAGAATATCCGTCGCCAATAAAAACATCCCGAACATCAGGCAAGCTACCAATCGTGATATCGGCCAGAACGCCGGAACATTTGCGTCTCCTGGCATCTGGTCTTGCCACATTCCTGGCGGAGCATCCCTCCAGCGCGCTACAGGATATCGCCTGTACGCTGTGGTTCGGAAGAGAGGCAATGAAGCATCGGCTTGCATTCATCGCGGAAGATGTCCCGCAAATCATTGTGCATCTGCATGCCTACCTGTCGAACGAGTCCCCCATTTCAGAACATGTTGTGCGCGGCGTAGCGCAGCCCGGTTCCCTGGCAACACACAGTTCGATGCAAGACGCCATCGCACTTTGGGTTCAGGGGCAAGACATCGATCTGGGCGCCTATCTGGCCTCCTCTTCCGGACAACGCATCGCATTGGCCGCATACCCGTTTTCGACTGATCGCTATTGGTACCCGCTGCGGAAGACATCCAACGTGGCATCCACCCAAGCGATCCCAACAACAAAGCGCCCAAAACGCATTTGCATCATAGGCGCCGGGCCGGCGGGCCTGGTGGCGGCCAAATCCCTCCTGGAAGAAGGTCATTTGCCAACGATTTTTGAGAAAGAAGAAGTCTTGGGTGGCATTTGGAACATGAAGCAACAAAAAGAAGCGGGTGCATATCAAAAAACACGCTTTCAGAACTCCAAAGACACCAGTTTTTTCTCTGACTTCTATCCCGATGTCGATGAGGCGTTCTTAAGTCTTGCTCAGGTCAACACCTATCTCAAACAGTACGCGGATCGCTTCAAGCTGACGTCCATCATTCATTACCAAAGCCAGGTGAAGAGTGTTGAAAAAGAGGGCTCAGCGTGGAAAGTCGTCATAGAAAAAACACAGGGCGCGGATAAGGCGCCGCTCATGCAAACCGACTATTTCGATGGGGTATGCATGTGCCAGGGGCGGTATCGTGTGCCGAAAATGCCATCGATTCCAGGCCTGCATCAATTTCGTGGCGAGATCATTCATGCGGGAGCGTATTTTGATAGCGCGATATTGACCGGTAAGCGCGTGTTGGTCGTGGGTAATGGTGTAAGCGGCATGGACATCGCAGAAGAAGCGAGCCAAGTCGCGCGCAAGGTGTATTGGAGCATGCGGTCATTGCGGTTGGTGCTGCCGCGCATGGTAGGTTTCCTGCCTAACGATTATGTATCCCCCGCCAACCTGCTCATGCCCGACGACATCAGAAGTCGGAGAAATCTTGAAAATTTATCGTTGTCCATGCCCGACTACTATGCCCTCTATCAAAGCACGGGTCTGTTTCCAAGCCTGGAGGAGTTTAGAAAATATCCATTTATCCTGATTAACGACGGTGTGCTGTCCTGCGTGGCCAGTGGGAAAATCACGCCAATTTTCGACGAGATCGTCTCGCTTGGCGAGAATGGCTGCCAGTTTTCCAACGAGGAAAACTCGCTCAAAGAGGTGGATGCGATCGTGTTCTGCACCGGATACGAATATCGGCACAATTATCCATTCCTGAAAGGCATCGATCCTGTCAAAGATTTTTCCATGGGACTCTTTTATCAACAGGATCCCACCCTCGTGAACCTGTACGGCTTGCTCGATATCGGTACGGTCGGAACGTTTCCATTTTTGGAGATGGTTGCACGTTGGTACGCGAGAATTCAATCCGGCACGTATCAGTTGTCCCCGGAGGAACTGAGCTACCGCAACCATCCCCGGCAGATTGTGGTCGCGCCCATCGCCAGCATACTCTTTGGCCTGAAACTGGGACTGTTGCCCAAACCTGAAGAGGAATTCAAGGAGTTCTGGAAAATCCTGAATTCACCCGCGTTTTCCATGATCTATCGATTACGGGGAGATCATGCCGATCCACATGCAAAGCAACGCCTCGAGGAATGTCAGCGCCGCTCGCTCATTCATGATGATCGCCACGATCCGGAGTTACAGAAACTCAAATATCGGATTCTCGCAGGATTGGGCACAGCAAGCCTGCAAGATTTATTCGCACGGAAAGAGATTACCTCGGAAGAATTCCTCGGCGCACAGGGGGCGTTTGACAATCCCCTCCATCTCGACTGGTCGCGTCAATTCATGACGATGGGCGAGATGACCGAAATGAGCGAGATGGACGAAGTGCCGCAATCGCACGACGAAAATATCAAGCTTCACGCCTACAAGCAGCTATACCTCAGGGTCAAAAATGGTGAAGTAGATACCCGCACCCTCATCAATACATTAACTGAAATGGATCTGTGAAATGATGCACGATGCGAGCGATATTATTTTACGTGTCAAACGAGGCGATCTGTCGGAGCAAGAAGCGATACGGAAAATCGAGGCCCTGCATGTCGCCATCAAACAGAACGGCGCAAAAAAGCCAATCACATCACATTCTTCCGCAATCCCTTACGAGGCTTTCTTCGACACAGTCCAACGCCTGGTGGCAACGACTCTCGGCGTTGACGCTCAGGTTGTCGCTCCCGATGAGCCCCTGAGCCACTATGGATTTAATTCGATACTACTCACGGAGTTCTCCCGAAAACTCCTCTCGCAGTATCCCAATATCCGCCTCGAACCCACCACTTTCATGCAACATGGCTCGCTGGGATCATTGTGCCGTCATCTCCACACGTCGTATTTTGACTCAAGCTCCGCCAATGCCATGAACCCGGTGCAGGAGCCGCCGCCGCGCTTGGCGCCCGAGCCCGTTCCACGCACGTCCCGGCAGATTCAAGCATGGGGGGATCAGGATATCGCGATCATCGGCATGGGAGGCAGGTTCCCTGGCGCTGAGAATATCCATGAATTTTGGTCGAATTTGCTCAATGAAAAACCGATCATCAAGAAGGTCCCCAAAGAACGTTGGTCTTGGCAAGACTATTTTGGCGATATCAAGGATGCCAACAAAACGGATTGCTGTTACGGCGCATTTATTGACGATGTTGACCAATTCGATCCGCTTCACTTTCACATCGCGCCCAAAGAAGCAGAATTGATCGATCCTCAACAGCGCCTGCTGTTGCAAGCGACTTGGGAGACCTTGGAAAACGCAGGTTACGCAAAGGCAGACTGGGCGGACAAAAAAGTCGGCTTTTTCGTCGCTGCCGAGCGCCAGGATTATCTTGACCTGATCAAGCTCCATCGCTATCCGGTCGATCCCCAATTCAATGTCGGCAATGCGCACTCCATGCTGGCGAATCGCGTGTCGCATTTCTTTGGCTGGAAAGGCCCGGTGTCGACCGTCAACGCTGCCTGTGCCGGCTCCTTCAGCGCGATTTACTCCGCCATGCAAAGCTTGAGTAATGGCGATGCGGATATGGCGATGGCAGGCGGCATCAATCTCGTCCTGGCGCCCGATGTGATGATCTACAATCGCAAGCTCGGATTATTCACCAGTGAAGAACGGATACGGCCTTTCGATAAAAAAGCCACCGGGCATTTCTTTGGTGATGGCGTGGGACTGGTTTGTCTACGCCGCATGAAAGACGCCATCGCCGACAACAATCATATTCTTGGCGTCATCAAGGGAATGAGCGTGCGGCATGGCGGCGGCGAGGCTTCCCTATTCTCTCCCAACCTACGCTCGCATTGCGAAATCATCGAGGAGACTCTGCTGAAGGCGGGATTGCGCGCCAACGATATCGATTATCTCGAAGCGCAAGGCACGGCCAATCCGATTGCCGACCAGGTTGAACTTCAGGCGTATCACCGTGTTTTTTCGCGCACATCTGAACATGGCGTGTTGCCTGGCAAACTCCTGCTCAGTTCACTCAAAGGCCATATCGGGCACTTGGCGAGTGCATCAGGCGTCGTGTCTTTAATCAAGTGCACCCTCTCGCTGAACAAAAATACCTTAACGAAGATCGGCAATTTTGAATCGCTCAATTGGGATGACGGTGACGGCGCTTTCGCGTGTCAGACCGTCGACCAAACCACGCATTGGCCATCCAAAATGGCAAGCGGTGCCCGTGTACCGCGACATATCGGCATTCACAACTTCGGTTTTGGGGGTGTCAATGGGCACATGATCCTGGAAGAGTATCTCGATCACAAGTCCGCCCCGCGCACCCCTGCTCAAAAGCCAGAGCTGATTGTGCTATCGGCGAGAACACTGAAGCAACTCAAAAAGTTCGCGCAACGACTTGTCGATTACGTCAACAAACAAGAATTTTCACTGTTCGGCATTCATGAGTTGTACTTGGAGGACATCGCTTATACCTTGCTCGCCGGGCGAGAATTGCTGAATGAACGGGTCTTTTTTGTTGCACATTCCCTTCCCGATCTGCTTGAAAAACTCGGTCACTTCATTGATTCCGATGACGACGACATCCAGAAAACCGCAGCAGCCCAAGGCGCTGATGCCGACCTGTTAAAAAACCTCCCCCTTTCCCAAGTGGAACCGATGGTGCAACACTGGGTAAAAAACGGCGAACTGGATAGAGTCGGTGAGTTGTGGCGCAGCGGCTTTCGCATGCATTGGGCTGCCATTCACTTTCCTGCCGGGATAAGGAAAAGAATCCCGCTTCCTACCTATGTATTTGAGACGAAATCCTACTGGATCACCCCCGCCCCTCAGGCATCCCAGGCATCCCGTTCGTCCTCTCTCGCATGGACTCCGCCCACTGCGAGCATACGGACAGCCGATCTGTCTTCAGTGGTATTGGGAGAGCTGGAGTCACTGCTGGGAGTTCCCGTCCATGAATTGCAAGGCCAGACCGCCTTATCCAATTTCGGATTGAATTCCATCCAGGTCTTGTCCCTGAAATCAGCGCTCGAAAGCCAGTCGGCTTACGAATTTCCCTTGTCCTGTTTCCGGTTGGATCAAAGCGCCAACGAGCTGGTCGCCACACTCAACAATCTTATTTCAACCGGAGAACCCATCGAGTACGGATCCCCCCGATTGATCCATCAACCGGACCTGCGTTTTGCTCCCTTTCCCATGACGGATTTGCAGCAATCTTACTGGCTGGGGCGGCGATCGACATGGGGCATCAAGGTCGGCAGTTTAATTTATTACGAGCTGCGTTTGCCTGGGCTGGACATCGACAGGCTCAACACGACATGGAACGATGTCGTAGCCAAACATGAGATGTTGCGCTGCGTGATCTCGGATGATGGCCAGCAAAGCATACTTGAGCACGTCGCGCCCTATCGCATTGAGCAATTTGACTATAGTGCATTGCCACCGGCGGAGCAGAACAAAATGCGCCGTCAATTGAGAGGCAAGCTCACACAAAAAATCTACGATACCAAACAGTTTCCCTTGTTTGCATTGTGCATATCGAAAACGAAGAATGAAACTGAAGAAGAATGCCTCCTGCATTTCTCCATCGACCCCATCATCGCCGACGGCGCCAGCATCAAGTTACTCCTGCGTCAGTGGGAAACACTGATCAGGCATCCGGAAAAAACGTTCGCCGCGCCGGCAACCTCGTTTCGCGATTACGTTTTATCCATCAAGAATTTTCAGACCAGCCAACGTGTTCAAAAAGATGAAGCCTATTGGAAACGTCGTCTGGTCGATTTGCCCGATGGTCCCCTACTGTTGAGAGCGCCTGAGTCCGCCCTTTCCTCGGATTCAGCCTGTACCCGGCTCCGACAGTTGCTGAGCGTGGAAGTCTCCGGCGGCTTGAAACGCAAAGCGGCGGAATTGGAGGTGTCGGTCAGCACACTGATCTTGTGCCTGTTCACCAATACGCTCCACCATTACAGCTTCAGCGGGGATTTCTCGCTCATATTAACCATATTTAATCGCATGCGATTAAATGCGGACATCGATCAAGTGGTGGGGCCCTTCACATCGACCAGTCTGTTCGCAGCGAGGCATGCAAAGCAAGCCGATTTCGAATCCTTTGTCAGGGAATCACACGCTCAAATATTAAGCGACCTGGATCACCGCCATGTGAGCGGCATACGCGCGATAGAACTGGCGCGCCAGGAAAATCGACACCGGCGCTGGCCCAATCTGACCATCGCATTTACCTCGCTCCTGAGTGACTTGCATCAAGAAAAATCGCCGATTGATGATGCCATTAGCTACTCATTGGTGCAAAACCCGCACATTAGCCTGGAGCACCAGCTGTCTCAAACAGCAAATCAAATTGAAATCAGCTGGTATGTCGCGAAACAAACTTATCCGGCCGGGTTTATCGAGCAAGTGTTCCAGCACTACCTGGAAGTGATGCAGCACTGCGCCTTGAATCACGGAAAATGGCCGGTTGCGGAAACCGTTCAACATTTTTCTTCTCTGGCGACTCGCTTGACGACGACGCCCCTCCCCGCTCCGCTGACTTATTTGCAGCAGGCCTATCTCTTCGGGCGTAGTCAATTTGGCGGTGCGAAAGCCTCGTATATCTATGCTTGTTTTGATATTCAAGAGCTTGATATCCACCTGCTGCAAAAGACATGGAACAAAATACTCTCAGCCCATGAACTGCTGCGCACCGTATTTGAGAAAAATGGCACGCAAAGGGTGCTTGAACACGTTCCGGAATACCGTATCCGGACGACCGATTTGCGTGCCCTTGCACCCGCCCAGGCGCAAGATGCTTGCGACGACATTGCCAAGGCGATATGTGCGGCAAGCACCGATCTGGGCGATTGGCCTTGCTTTGACCTGCGCGTCACCCAACGCTCCGACTCAACATCGCGGCTGCACTGTAAAATCGATTTACTCGTCGCCGACGGCGCCTGCATAGAATACCTGCCAGAACTCCTGTTTTACCACTACGAACATCCCGGGCTGGAAGTCAAAGCACCGGCCTGCACCTATCGGGATTATGCCGCGTCCTTAAGATCTTTCGAACACACTGAGCGTGAGGCCGGGTGTCTCAGCTACTGGGAGTCGAAACTCAGCCACATCCCTGCCGGCCCCGATTTTTCTTTCGCAAAAACAGAAGAGACCACGGAGATCAAGCGCTTTAGCCGGCATCTGAAAAACTGGGGTGCGATCAAAAACCTGGCGCAGCAGTTGGACGTTCCACCGACGATGGTGCTACTGACCGCGTTTATGGAAGTTATTGCACACGGGGTGGATCAAAAGGAGTTTTCCGTCGCCATCCCCACTTGGCAGCGCCACCCCGTGCATCCCGACATCTATCAGGTGATCGGGGATTTCACTTCCCTTTCCTGGATATCGCATACCCCCTCGAACAGCTCCTTTGTTCAGCGTGTTTTAGAAAATGCAGCCGTCTTCAAGAGCGACATGCGGCATTCCCTGGTGAATGGATTAAGGGGTTTAGGGAAGCTAAAGAAAGCAAATGCAGAGAAGCGCTTCCCGCTGGTATTTTCCGATCTGTCCCCCTTGAAAACACTTGGGCACTCTGAAAAATTCAAACGCGTGGGCGGCTTAAGCTACACCACCCAGGTCGAATGGGATCATATTTGCTTTGAAACGGGAGATGAACTGGAAATTTGCTGGGACATCAATGCGGGGCTTTTTTCAGGCGATGTGATCGATCAGATGTTCGACCGCTATCACCAATTTCTCGTGTCGCTCCCTGAAAATCATGAAGATTTGCTTGATACCAGAGCAGCGTCGCCACACGCTCAAATCGAGAAATGGAATTCCACCGCGGTCCCCTATGCTCAAGCGACCTGCATCCATCAGTTATTTGAAGCGTCGGCACTTAAGTACCCGGAGAGAATTGCGGTCACTGATCGCGAGCAAGCATACAGCTACGAGACGTTAAACCGAAAAGCCAATCAGCTGGCATGGAAACTGAAAAAAAACGGCGTGGGCCCGGAAGTGTATGTCGGCATCTGCTTGCCGCGCACGGTGGATTTGATTGTGGGGCTGCTCGCCATCTTGAAGGCAGGCGGCGCCTATGTACCGCTGGAATTGTCCGATCCCAGCGCCCGCCTGTTCCGCGTGATCGAGACCGCTCGTATCGGTCACGTCCTGGTCAATGAGGCAACAGCCGCGATTTTTTCGGAGTCCGAACTTTCCCTCCTCTCCATTTCTGATCCCGGCGTATCGCTTGAAAGCGAGTCCAAGCCAATCGATACGGTGAAGTCCCATCATGCCGCCTACGCCATTTTCACCTCTGGCAGTACAGGTCAACCCAAGGGGGTCCCGGTCGAACATCGTCCCGTCATCAATCTGATTGAATGGGCCAAGCGAAGGTTTCATTTTGACGAACAGGATGTCGCACTCTTTATCACGCGCCTGAGTTTTGACTTGTCGGTCTTTGATGTATTTGGCATGCTTGCCTATGGCGCTAAAATCATCATCGTCGGCGAAGATCAAAGAGAGAATCCGCAACAAATTTCCACCATGCTCTGTACGCGTGATGTGACGTTCTGGAACTCTGCGCCTGGTACGTTAAGCATACTCTTGCCCTTCCTCAGGAAAGAGCGGACGGACGCGAGCAGTCCGTCCGATATGCGCCTGTTTTTCTTAAGCGGCGACTGGATTCCGCTCACGCTTCCAGGCGACATCAACATGCTGTTTCCCAAGGCGGAATTCATTAGCCTGGGCGGCGCCACCGAAGCGACGGTATGGTCCAACTATTTTCCTGTCACCGACATCGACCCTCTTTGGCGCAGCATCCCCTATGGACGCCCGATACAAAATGCGCGCTATTACATACTCGACCAAAAGCTGCAGCATTGTTCAATTGGTGACGAGGGCGATTTGTACATCGGTGGCGAGTGTTTGAGCCGCGGTTATTTGAACGCGCCGGCGATCACGGCAAACAGTTTTCTTCCCGACCCCTATGCGTCCGAACCGAATGCCGTCATGTACAGGACCGGCGACTCGGCAAGATTTTACGCGGACGGCAATATCGAATTCCTCGGACGAAAAGATCATCAAGTCAAGGTGAGAGGATTCCGAATCGAACTGGGTGAAATCGAATTTCATTTGCTGCAGCATACGCACATCGCTGAGGCCGTGGTATTGGTCAAAGAAACCAGGCCGGGCGACCAAAAAATCGTCGCCTATCTGGCATTGAAGCCCGCCGGCGAAATCGCGATCAAGGATTTGCGCGCCTACCTGCAAGCACGGGTTCCTCACTACATGGTGCCCAATATTGTCGTCACGGTGGCGAGTATTCCCATCACCGCCAACGGGAAATTCGATAGAACCGCGCTCCCGTGGCCGGTCGTCAGCCCCGACGATGGCTTGCTCAGGCATCAGGAAAAACACAGCTCCGGCAAACAAAATGAAGCAACAAGGGAGTCAGGCAACATGACGATAAGCAGCGTGACGGAAACGATAGAAGCCATCTTCCTGACGGCACTCGATTGTGTGAGCTTGAAACCAGATGATGATCTGTTCGATCGAGGCGCGACCTCGTTCACCCTGGTTCAGGCGGTGGAAAGAATTCAGGATAAGTATCGTATTGCCATCCCCTTCGACGTCTTGCTTGCCACGCCCACGGTTCAGGCCATCGCCAAGTATGTCTCAACAGAAGTCGTCTTGCAGCATGGAGGCATAGACTTCCAGGGTGAAACAGTTGAAACGCCTGCAAACCTGACCATCGAACTTCCCGTCGATGATTTTCACGAGAGTCATTATCAGCCGGCGTCCGAATCGGCATTCGCCAACACCACTACGCTGAAAAACCTGGGGGAACTGCTCGGCTTGATCAAGCCCATCTGGGTCGAAAGCAGGAGCAAATACCTCTACTCTTCCGCAGGCGGTCTCACGCCGATACAGGTATATGTCTGGGTCAAGGAAAATGCGGTTGAGAACCTGGCACGGGGGGTTTATTACTATCACCCCGACGACGGGAAACTGGTTCTCATCGATGATAGCGCGCAGATCAAAACGGCTTCGTTTTATTACCACGACCAGGCACTCTATGAATCGTCCGGTTTTGCCATCTTCATGATCGCAGAAATGGATGCCATCGCGCCGCTGTATGGCCAGTCCAGTGAGCAACTGGTGATATTGGAAGCGGGTTACATCGGTCAGCTGCTGAGAAGCAAACTGCATCAACATCATGTATCGCTCCTGCCCCTGGGCGGACTCGATTTCGACAGGATGTCCTGTCTCTTCAAGCTCAAGCCCAGCCAGCGCTTCATTCATTGCATTCTGGGCGGTCATGCCGCTCGCATGGCGCAGAGCCCGCAACTGAGCGAACGGAAGAGCGAATACCACAGAAAGAATGCGCTCGCCTCCGAAAAACTCCACTGTATTGCCTCGGCAGGCGCCTCCGACATTCAGCTTCCCAAGCAAGACGAGGCGGAACGAGTCCACCAGGCCCGCGCCCATTTGCGGGTGATCACGGACGATCAGAAAATCATCCCTCTTCCCTCCGCCGCCCATGAGCCTCAATTGCAGAAGCTCTATTCCGCCAAGCGAAGTTTTCAAACGGGTGAGATTCCACTGAAAACGCTGGGTCTGGTTCTATCTCTGTTCAGAGCAAAGTCGATACAGAATGAATCCTGTTACCTGTACCCCAGTATCGACGGTGAACATGGGATCAACATACACGTTTTGATTCAACCCTCCGGTGTGCAAGGACTCGCTGGCGGGGTCTATCGCTACGAGCGCGACACCCATCATCTGACGCTCATTTCATCGACGTTATCGGTCGATTTCAAGAGCTGTTTTACGCCCTTCAACCGGGGACACGCGCAAGCGAGTCAATTCGCTCTTTTTCTCTCTCAAAAGAAGCAGCATGCTTATTTTTCCCTGCTGGAAAGTGGGTACATGGGGCAGCTCTTGCTGGAACGCCAGGCTGAACTGGGTATCGGGGCGTGTCCGATCGGCGGCATGATGTTCGAGAAAATTGCTGCCGATTTTGGTTTTTCCGGTGACGATATGCTGATGCATAGTTTCCTGTGCGGAAGCCATCAAATGCCTCTTCCCGACTCGTATCAAGCGTTGAATACTTCCGGAAGAGCCCAGCCGCAACAACCCGGCTTCGTCGCCGGCCAGTCGGATGATATCGCCATTGTAGGCCTGAGCGGACGCTATCCGGGCGCGCGAACTCCACAAGAGTTTGCCCGGAACCTGATGCGCGGCGAGAAGAGTTTTGTCGATATACAATTTTCTCACACGACAAAATATCGCAGCGCGAAGGACGCGGTCGACGCGCATCGGCATGACCATATTCATCACGGAGGCTTCCTCGACCAGATCGATCAATTCGACTCCTTATTGTTCAAAATTGCCCCATCCGAAGCCAGGAGTCTTGATCCACAAGTACGACTCTTGCTGGAAACAGTCTGGGAATGCCTGGAGTCCGCGGGTTATACAGCGCATGCATTGAACCAGGGCAGCAAGGATGTTGGGGTGTTCGTCGGTGCGATGTGGAACGACTACCAGTATTACGCAGCTTCCCACTGGGATGGCTTGGAAGTGGATCCCGTCTCGCATCCCTCGATGGCGAATCGGATATCGTACTTTTTTGACTTTCAAGGCCCCAGCATTTCCCTTGATACCTCATGCTGCTCTGCCATGACGGCATTGCACTTTGCTTGCAGCAGCATCAAAAACGGTGAATGTGCGGCAGCCGTCGTAGGGGGCGTGAATTTGATGAGCCACCCCTATCATCAATCTCACCTCGACCAACTCGATTTGTTATCCAAAGACGGGCACTGCTATCCATTCGGAAAAAATGCAGCCGGTTGGGTAGTCGGCGAGGGTGTGGGCGCGGTGCTCCTTAAACCCTTGGGACAAGCCATACAAGATCGCGATTTTGTCTTGGGTGTCATTAAAGGCAGCGCGATCAGTCATGGGGGCAAGACCTCGCGTTTCGGCGCGCCGAATCCAGACAATCAAAGGCGCTCCATCGAACAGGCGATCAAAAACTCGTCCATTGACATGGAGGACATCAGCTATGTAGAAGCCGCGGCGCCAGGCGCCAGTCTTGCCGATGCTTCGGAAGTGACTGCACTGAAGCGCGTCTTTGGCGATCGTGCAAATCCGTTATACATGGGCAGCGTAAAAGCCAATATCGGGCATCTGGAATCCGCATCCGCGCTGTCGCAACTGACTAAGGTTTTGATGCAAATGCAGTATGCGCAGCTTTTTCCCAGCCTGGACTGCGAACCTGTCAATCCCATGTTGCAACTGAATAACGGCGCACTCAACATCAATAACCAGCTCAGGCCTTGGGAAACACGACGCAAGATCGCCTTGATCAATGCCTTCGGCGCGGCAGGATCGGCGGGTCACGTGGTGCTCGAAAGTCATGAGAATCAAAGCCCTCAGGCGCCTGACGTACCTGATGCACCCGACGCACCCGATGCACCCGCCCTCGTCAATCTGTCTGCACAATCGCAGACGCAATTGTTAAGCCTGGTCGAAAAACTCCATGCTTACTTAAAGCGT
The DNA here is from genome assembly GCF_000282135.1 of Herbaspirillum sp. CF444. GTDB lineage: Bacteria > Pseudomonadota > Gammaproteobacteria > Burkholderiales > Burkholderiaceae_D > Herbaspirillum. The sequence continues at coordinate 69,749 of NZ_AKJW01000011.1, read as the reverse complement.
CCGCCGCCTATTCAGATAAGACTCAAAGATATCGCATTCACCTTGCAAGTCGGCCGTGTTGACATGCCGGAGCGTCTTGCCATCATCGCGAATTCGATACCCGATCTTTGCGAAAAACTTGAGCAGGTCATGCGTGGAAATATCGATCACACCGGCTTATTCAGGACAGGATGCCCGTCGGCTCAAACGACCGGGCCACTCCCGCTTGCCGCGAGTGCCTGGGTAAATGGGAATGCCGTGGATTGGCAAGCGCTTCACGGCGGCGATGAAATGCGCATCCCCTTGCCCACCTACAGTTTCGCCGCCGACGTGCATTGGGTGAGCGAGCGCCCGAGTCACGCCCGCCCTCTCCCCCCGAGCGCCCCTCAAGAACCGGCTGTCGTTAGCAACGCCCTTGCCAAAGACACCGAAGCCTACCTGAAAATGATATACGCGCAGGTTTCCGAAATACCCGCAGAAAAAATCTCGGCGAACGAAACCTTCGACAATTATGGAATCACCTCGCTGATGGTGACCAAGTTAAATACCGTCTTGGAACAACACTTCTCCGGGCTATCAAAGACACTGTTCTTCGAATACCAGACCTTGGCCGAACTGGCGGCGTATCTGGTGACAAATCATCCATCTTCGGTCGCGTCTCTCTTTAACAGTCCCAGTGGCGACAACGCGCCTTCCCCCGTCATGAAAGCAGGAACCGGGAATTCACCGCGCCAGGCAGGGGAAATCGGCGATATCGCCATCATTGGACTCGCCGGACGCTACCCGGGTGCGAATACTTTGGATCAGTTCTGGCGCAATTTGATGGAAGGAAAGGACTGCATCACCGAGATTCCCAAGGAGAGATGGAACAACGAACTTTACTTTCAAGCCAATACCAAGCCTGGCGAAATCGGCGCTGGAAAATACTACAACAAATGGGGGGGCTTCATTGAGCATGTGGAGACGTTCGATCCACTGTTCTTTAATATTTCACCCAAAGAAGCCGCAAGCCTGGATCCCCAAGAACGCTTGTTTCTGGAAGTCGCATGGGAATGCCTGGAAGATGCCGCCTATGACAGATCGGCGCTCAAACACACTTTCGACAAGAAGGTCGGGGTATTCGTTGGCGTCACCTATGGCGATTACCAACTCTTCAGCGCGCCATTTGATGACCAAGGGAATGGCCGTGCCGTTCGCTCCTGTTACGGCGCCATCGCCAATCGCGTGTCCTACATACTGGATTGCCAGGGGCCCAGCATGGCGGTCGACACCCTCTGTTCCTCTTCGCTGACCGCCTTGCATTTGGCGATACAGAGTATTCAAACGGGCGAATCGAAAGCCGCACTCGTGGGCGGGATCAATTTGTCGATTCATCCGAACAAATACATCCTGCAGTCGCAGATCAACATGAGTTCGACCGATGGCCGCTGCAGGTCGTTCGGCGATGGCGGGGATGGCTTTGTGCCAGGCGAAGGCGTCGCCGCGTGTATGTTGCGCCCGCTCAAGGATGCGATGGCGGACGGCGATAACATTTATGCCGTGATTAAAGCATCCGTCATCAATAACGATGGCAAGACCCACGGCTTCACCGTCCCCAATCCCAAGGCACAGGGAAAACTCATCGCGGAAGCCTTTCGCATCGCACAACTGTCGGCGCGCGAAGTGAGCTATGTTGAAGCGCATGGTACGGGTACTTCCTTGGGCGACCCGATTGAGATTGCGGGTCTTTGCGACGCCTTCAGGCAGCATACGCAGGACACGGGTTATTGCGCCATCGGTTCGGTCAAATCGAATATCGGACATCTCGAAGCGGCGGCGGGTCTGGCGGGTCTCACCAAGATAGTGCTGCAAATGAAGCATGGCCAACTGGTGCCGTCGCTGCATTCCAAACAGCTTAATCAGAATATTCATTTCGATCAGACTCCGTTCTATGTTCAGCAAACATTGCAGCCATGGCCTTGGCGTCGGCAATCGCCTCGGATTGCTTGCCTCTCCTCCTTCGGCGCGGGTGGATCGAACGCTCATGTCATTGTCGAAGAATACCGGCAATCCCTTCCCGCGATCCCTGGAGGCGATGAACCGGCGACGTACGCGATTCTGCTCTCGGCGAGAACCCGACCGCAACTGCTTGAATGCTGCCAACGCTTATTAAGCAAGGTGCAGCAAGAACCGCCGGCACTACGCGATGTGGCATTCACTTTGCAAGTGGGCAGAGAAGCTAAAGAACATCGCCTGGCGATGATGGTGGCGACGCTGGATGCGCTCAAAGAGCAATTGCAGCAAGTCGTAGACAGCCGGCAATTTCCCGAAACCGTTCTCTACAGTCAGGTTAAATTGCATCAGGAGACTGCCGACGACGGGGATATGCCGGAGAAAAAAACAACCGCCAATCTGGTGGAGCGCTGGTTGCAAGGTGCGAGTATCAATTGGGGCGCACTCTATGAGAAAAACACCGCCAAGCGGATTTCCCTGCCCAGCTATCCCTTTGCCCAGGAGTCTTATTGGGTAGGGCGAGATCGACACGTGATCCCGCCAACGGTGACGGAGACAAGCAAAACGAGCGACACCCATCAATGGATGATCATTCATGAAAAGACCGTGTCTGCAGCGTTTCCAGATGAGATAACCTGGCGTGACAACTTCAATGCGCAAACGGGGAAAAATATCGCGATTGTCCATTGCTCGGGGGAGGAAGAGCGAGCCATTGCGCTCTCTGATTTGATTCGAAAGATAGAACAATCGGTCGGCGCGAAAGATGGCATCCCCATTCAATGCTTAAGCTGCGATCAGGACGCCAACCTGCATTTTTCCCCCGTCCCTGATGTGGTGTTTGTTCTCACGGGAACGAAGGATAAGTCCCCCAAGGACGAATGGGCCTTATACCCCGTCTTTAAGGCCAGCCAAACCTTGATGAAACAGGCTTACGACAGACGACTCTCCCTGTATTTAATCGAGGAGTCTTCATCGCCCCGTGGCGGCGCATTGAGCGGATTCCTGGGGGCCGCGATGATGGAGAACCCTTTGCACACCTGGACCATCATTGAAAACAATGAGGCGCCACGCCTGAACAGCCTGCAATTGGCGGTGCGAGAATGGTTGGCCGATCCTGCCCATGCATTGAATCAGCAACCGCACAAACCGCGTCGGCAAAGGGGGAAAATTTTTCAAACAGCGACCTTCTCCCAAGTCGTTTATGAAAATGCCGAGAGAAGAATCAAACAAAAAGTCCCCGTGCTTTTCGACGGCTTAAGCAAGCCGGCGGATGCAGATGGCCTTAGCCTGGATACCCATTTCAGGAATGGCGGAACGTATCTGATTGCGGGCGGATTCGGTCTCATCGGTCAGGATTTTTGCAAAAAAATCGCCGGACAATTCAACGCCGACATCATCATCCTGTCGCGCCGTCAACACGACGACGCCATCGCCCATTTTGCACAGGAGATAGCTCAACTGGGCGGTCATCTGAGCTATTACAGCGTGGACATTTCCGATCTGAAGGCGCTGGGTGAAACCTATGAGCTGATTAAAGTACGCCATCCTCGCGTGCATGGCATCCTCAACCTCGCGGGTTCCAGCGACACTACGCTGATCTTGCGCAAGACGTGGGAGGATAGTCTTGAGCATATGCTGGCGAAGGTGCACGGCACGGAAAATCTGGACATCGTTTCCGCAGACGAAGACTTGGATTTCTTCTTGCTGTTTTCTTCCATCGGCGCGTATGGGCTGGCGGGATCTTCCGTGTACGCTTATGCCTGTGCGTTCCAAAATGAATTTGCGCGCTACCGGGACGACCTCCAGAAAATGAAGCTGCGCAAAGGAAAGACGCGGGCCTTGGCTTGGGGCCCGTGGATCAGCGATCCGGTTCATGCCAGCTCGGACGCCAAGCGAAGAGAAAAAATCCACGCCGATGGTTTTTCACTCATCGACATCGAAAAAGCGTTTCCAGTCATCGCGATGAGTCTCAAGCACACCAGCGCCGAGCTTGGACTGGCTTATGTGAATCACGTTGACAACGTATGTTCGCTACTGCAGCTGGGATTACTTGATGATCTTCATCTTGCAAGCAAGAGCACGCAAGTCGAAGGCCATGATTTTTCCGAGCAATTGAAAACGTGGGAAACCCAAAAAGCGCAAGGGCGAACTTTTTCCTTTGACGATCTCGCCGGCACCCTCTCGCTGGAAGAATTGCGCGCGCTGGACCCGTCCAGCATCGAGAGAATTTTCCAACTGCTTGAACTTGAACCAACTCCCGCCCCGGCCAGGCCAAACACCGTGCATGCCGAAACCTCATTGGTGGACAGCATACGGGAAGTCCTGACCAGCGTGCTTGAGTTGGCGGAGTTGGACAACGATGAGCATTTCGAGACCTATGGTCTTGATTCCATCTCCGGCACACAGGTCTCCATGAGACTGGAAAAACGGTTCAAACATGAAATCAAGCCTGAATGGCTGGTCCAATATCCAACAGTGAAGAGTCTTTCAGACTATCTGAAAAAACATCTCTTAACGATTTACGAAAACTAGGACGCATCATGGATACCTTTGAAAAATTAAGCGTGCTGGAAAAAGGCATGATGCAGTCGCTCAACAAGAACGCCAAAGCTGAAGTGGCTGCACCTGCGGCTGCATCCGTGGCCGCTCCCGCAGTGCTTCCCACGGAAGCTTCCACCGTGCATCTGGAACCGATCGCCATTATCGGCATGGCGGGAAACTTCCCTGCTTGCATGACGCTTCAGGAATTCTGGGCAGCGCTCGATCTCGATACCAGCCTCATCCAGGAAACTCCCGACAGCCGTGCCGCCATGAGTGCGCCCGGAACAACCGTAAGCAAGCACTGGGGTGGGTTCATTCCCGACATCGCGGGATTCGATGCCGACTTTTTCGGCATCTCCGCATTAGATGCGAACGTCATGGACCCGCGCCAGCGCTTGCTGTTGATGTCGGTCTATCACTGCCTGGAAGATGCCTGCTGCATCCCGGGTAGCTTGGCGGGCAGCGACACGGGCGTTTATGTGGCGGCCGAAGAAGATCAGTACGCCCAGACCATGTTGCTGTTGGGTATCGATACGCGTGATGGAATCGGTCAGTCCGCGAGCATGCTCGCCAACCGGATTTCCTATCATTTTGACCTGAGAGGCCCGAGCGAATCCATCAATGCCATGTGTTCAGGAGCCGCGGTGGCGCTGCATAGAGCCGTCAGTGCTTTAAGAACCGGGGAAATCAGCCAGGCCATCGTGGGTGCGGCGAATCTGTTATTGCGCCCGGAACCCTATGACGCGCTGGAACGCGCCAATTTGTTGAATCGCACATCGACGGTGGCGAGCTTTGGACGCCAGGCAAATGGCCACTTGCGCTCGGAGGGGGTGATAAGCCTCTTGTTGAAGCCATTGAAGCAAGCCGAAAAAGACGGCGATGCAATTTATGCGGTCATCAAGAACACGGCAGTGAATTTTAACGGACGAGGCGGCCTATCCATCGGCGCGCCCAACCCTTCCGCGCACGCCGACCTCGTAGAGCGTTGTTACGACGAAGCAGGCATAGATCCGCGCGACCTCGGCTATATCGAAGCCCAAGGCATGGGGAATCCGCTATCGGACAGTGCGGAATGGCGCGCATTTAATCGCGCATTGGAAAATGTCGCGAAGAAAAAAAATGTGACGCTGCCCGAACAATATTGCCGCGTCAGTTCGCTCAAGCCCATGATAGGACATATGGAGGCGGCTTCAGCCTTGGGGGCCGTTGCCAAGATCATCCGCAGTTTTCAGAACGGGAAGATACACAAAATCCGGGGACTGAATGAAATCAATGAAGACCTCGAGATAGCAGGACAAGCTTGTCGCCTGGCCACGAGCACCGAAACGTGGGCAAGAACAAAACAAGCTCGGCTTGCCGCGCTCCATTCCTTCGGCACGGGGGGCAACAATGCCCACATCCTGCTCGAAGAATACCAGGCGGCATTGCCTCCCCCCGGAAGCCGTGGACACTTTCCCTGCCTCATTCCGCTATCGGCAAAAAATCCCGGGCAGTTAAGCGCCCTTGTCAAGAACCTCAAAAAACACATCGATGAAAATGCCGACCTGGTGCTGGAGGATGTGGCATTTTCATTGCAAACGGGTCGTGAAATGATGAACGTCCGGCTAGGACTACTGGTACACAGCCTGGCTGAATTGAGCGAAGTCCTGGGAAAACTAGCCCGGCAAGACTTATCCAAGCCCTCTTCCACCATCGCATTGAACGACGTCTATTTTGGCTGCAAGGACGAGACTGAACTCACCTTGTCGCTCCTGGCGAATGACGAGGATATGGAGAAAACCATTGAAGCCTGGATGGATAAGGGCAAATTTGGCAAGCTGCTCTCCATTTGGTCCAAAGGCTTGGCCATCAATTGGAAGACCCTCTATGGCAAAGGCGATGCCTATTTGCCCAGGCAAAAAATCCGCTTGCCCGCTTATCCGTTTGAGCGTCGTTATCATTGGTTTGATGCGGATCGGGAGCCCAACGCGATCCAACGCGTTCCGTCCCGTCATGCGAAAAACGAAACGCAGATTTTATCGACTGGCGACGAGCCCGCGCAATATCTCGTGCGTTTCTTATCCTTGCGTTTGCGCGCCAGCGCAGAAATCGACCTGGATATTCCCATGAATCGATTGGGAATCAATTCCCTGGTCCTCCTGGAGTTAAAGCGAGAACTCGCCTCCGAATTTGGCTACGCGAGCAGTATTCTTCACTTGATGTCGGACACGACGAGCATCCGACGATTGGCGGAGGAGATCAAGCTTAATAAACCCCATGCGGAGCAAGAGACGCCAACGGTTCCAACCATCAAAGACCAGGCTTCACGTTATGCATTGTCACGCAATCAGCGCGCATTGTGGTTCATTCAACAGTTGTCCCCCACGAGCAGTGCATACAACATTTCTTATGCGATCCATCTGAATCACGCAATCCATTTGCCGACCCTCGCATCGGCTTTGTCTCGCGTGATGGCAAGGCACAGTATCTTGCGCGCGCGCTTTCACGCTGATGTCCTTCTGGAGCCTTATTTTATTCTTGAAGCGTCGCATGACCTCCCTCTCAAACACATCGACGCGACCACTTGGACAGAGCAAGAAATTGAAAACTGCCTGGCGCAAGAAGCGGATGCCCCGTTTGATCTCGGCCATGACGGCGTGTGCAGAATGGCGCTGATCGAAACAGACGCGACGAAAGAAAATTTGTTCGTCTTTTCGGTCCACCATATCGCATGGGATTATCTTTCATTCGACATCCTGATGAAGGAGCTGGGCCATTTTTATGCTCCCGCCTCGAGTACATTTCCCGAAGAGTTGCCGTGGCAATATGCGGACTATATCAATTGGGAAAAACAATTCCTGCTCGGAGAGAAACACGCTCTGTCGAAGCAGTATTGGTGCGACAAATTAAAAGGAGACTTGCCGACCTTGAATTTGCCCACCGATTATCCGCGTCCTGTGATCCAGACATACCGTGGTGAGACCTATTGCCACGCGATTGATAAACCCACCTGTGACCGCGTGCATGAATTATCCAAATCACGAGGGATCACGCCCTACATGATTTTGTTAAGCAGCTTTCAGGTCCTCCTCAACCGCTATACCGCTCAGGACGACATCCTCATCGGTTTGCCCGCTGCGGGGCGCGACGCTTCAGAGACGAGAAATCTGATCGGCTATTTTGTCAATCCCGTCGTCCTGAGAATCCCCTTTAAATCGTCTATCTCTTTTGACGACTTGTTGCTCGCATGTCGAACCGAAGTGTTGGAGACGCTGGAACATCAGCAGTATTCCCTGGAACAATTGGTCAATGACCTGGCCATCGAACGCGATCCTGGTCGCCCACTGTTATTCCAGGTATTGGTCAATTGGCAATCTTTGCGAAGCACGGACATCTCTGATAATCCGTCACAAATGTGGTTTAGCCAAGTGACCGGCACGCAGCGCGGCGCGGCGTTCGACATTACCTTAAATCTTTTGGAACATGACAGCCATCTGGAATGCCAATGGGTGTATAACACCAGCCTTTTTTGCCAAGAGACGATTGCTCGAATGGCGCATCATTTTTCGTCCTTGTTGAACTCCGCCTTGCGGAACCCGGAATCGGCGCTCGCCGATTTGGAAATGCCGGACGAAACCGGGCACCAGTTTTTGACGAGACGAGATTTTGTTGCAACGAGGCCGTCTGAAATTGCGTTCAAGACCCACGCCGGCAACGTGGAAGATGGCTTGCCAAGCTCCGCAGAACCGCGCGCCTTGTCTCCAGTCGAGGAAAAGCTGCGCAGCATCTGGTCGGAAATACTGGCTTGTCGTCAGATCGGCGTCACCGACAGTTTCTTCAGACTGGGCGGACATTCGCTGCTCGCGATGCTGGTGATGTCACGCGTGCGGGAGCAGTTCGATCTCGAGCTTACGCTTGATTCCCTCTTTCAATTTCCGACGATAGCGTCTTTTGCCAAGCTCATTGAACGAGAGCTGCAAATACAAAAACAAGACAAGAGCGCAGAGATTGTTCACTCAGAACACCCGATAACGCTGATGTCCTATGCCCAGAATCGTATCTGGTTCCTGGATCAATTGGTGCCGGACAATTTAACCTACAGTGTTCCGCTCAACCTGGAAATCGAGGGAGAAATTGACGCCGGCATCCTGGAGACCTGTTTCAAGATGATCTGTCAGCGCCACAGGATTTTGAACAGCTATTATCCGATCAAGGAACAGCAGGCATACACCGCTTACCGGGAAGCGGAGTTCAAACTCGCGGTGTTCGAAGCAGAACAGGAAGCGGCTGCGCTGAGCTATGTTCAAAAGCCCTTCAATCTCTTGCGCGGCCCGCTCTTCAGAGCCGCCCTGGTGCGCTACTCAACAGAGAAGAATGCACTCTATTTGTGTATGCACCATATTATTTCCGACGGCTGGTCGCTGGGCATCCTGATGGACGAGATCGCGGAAATCTATGACGCACTGCTGGGCCGGCGCGAGATTCGATTGCCGGCCTTGCCGATACAGTATGCGGATTACGTCGAATGGCAGAGAGACCAATTCACACGCCCCTCATCCCAACACCAGCTAGCCTACTGGAAACAGCAGCTTGAGGGCGCGCCGCCGCTGTTCCATCCACCGCTGGATTATCCTCGGCCTCCGGTGCCCGCATTCAAGGGCGCCAGTGTGAAGTTCGACATCGACAAAACCTTGACCGACAAGCTGAACGCACTTGCCCAGGCACAGGACGCGACCTTGTTCATGGTATTGCTGGCGGCTTTCGGCATTCAACTGGCCCGTTATACCGGCGGCACGGATGTGGTCATCGGTTCGCCCATTGCGGGACGGCAAAATAGCCAGGTCGAATCGTTGATCGGACTGTTCCTCAACACCATCGTTCTGCGCCTGGATTATTCCGGCGCTCCAGGCTTCACCGGCTTTCTGGGACGCGTCAGAAAGACCTGCCTGGACGCCTACACCCATCAGGATGTGCCCTTTGATCGTCTGGTCGAAGAGTTGCAGCCCGACCGCAATCTGGCGCACTCGCCGCTGTTCCAGGTGATGTTCGTCTTGCAGAATCAGAAAATGAATCCGCCCGGCTTTGGCCAGAGCAAGAGCCGCTTTCAACGGCTGGAAAATCCGACCGCGAAATTTGACCTGACGCTCTCTCTGGACGAATCGGAAGACGGTCTTCATACCAGCTTTGAATACAATGTCGATCTCTTTTCCGCCGCCAGCGTCGAGCGCTTTGCGCTGCATTTCAAGGAGTTGCTGCATACCTTGATGGAGAATCCCGAGGCGGACCATTTTGACTATTGCGCCTTGAGCGAACAGGACGCCGCGCAGCTTCGCGCGTGGAACGATACCGCAATCGACTACCCCAAAGAACAGCAACTCCTGCCCGAGCTGTTTCTCAGCCAGGTCAGGCGAACTCCGGATCGCATCGCCTTGACTTTTGAAGGTGAGCAGCTCAGCTACAAGCTCCTGAACCAGCGCGCCAACCGGCTTGCCGCCTGTCTTCGCCGGCATGGCGTAACGCCGAATGTTGTGGTCGGGATTTGCATGCAGCGCTCTATAGAGCTCGTGGTCGGTCTCCTGGCCATACAAAAAGCAGGCGGCGCCTATCTCCCCCTGGACCCGTCTTACCCGGATGCGCGTTTGCGGTACATGATGGATGATGCCCGCATCACCCTTCTGCTCACCCATCCTGCAGTTGCGCAGAGCGTTTCATCGTTTTCAGGAACCGTCGTGTCGCTGGACGGCGATGCCATCGATGACGGTCAACATGCAGACGACGCCTGGAGCGAAGACGACTGCCCCAATCCCGCTTCGCCCGAGCATCTGGCCTATGTCATCTACACCTCCGGCTCTACCGGAAATCCGAAAGGCGTCGGCAATTCACACGAAGGCATATTTAACCGGCTCTATTGGATGCAACAAACCTTTCCCGTCCTGGAAGGCGACGCGGTCTTGCAAAAGACGCCATTCGGATTCGATGTCTCCGTATGGGAATTTTTCCTGCCCTTGCTGTTCGGCGGACGCCTGGTCATTGCCAAGCCCAATGGACACCAGGACCCGGCTTACCTGGTCAGGCTGATCCGCGAGCAGAATGTGACCCATCTGCACTTTGTTCCTTCCATGCTCGAGATATTTTCTCGTGAAAAAAATATCGAAACCCTGGATTCAATCAAGTATCTGTTTTGCAGTGGAGAAGCCCTGTCGTTCGACTTGAGGACACGTTTTCTCAAACGCCTTCCCATCGCTTTGCACAATCTTTATGGCCCCACCGAGGCAGCAGTCGATGTGAGCCATTGCCCCTGCGGCCCCGATGAAGACTTGGACTTGATCCCGATCGGCAAGCCGATCGCGAACATTCAGCTGCACATCGTCGACCCGCATTGCAATCCTGTTCCTATCGGTGTGGTCGGCGAATTGCTGATCGGCGGCATAGGACTTGCGCGTGGATACGTCAATCGCCCCGCGCTTACCGCTGAAAAATTTATTCCGGATCCTTTTTCCGCGGAACCAGGCGCGCGATTGTACAAAACGGGGGATCTTGCGCGATATCTGTCCGATGGGAATATCCAATATCTGGGCCGGATAGATAATCAAGTCAAGATCCGGGGATTTCGCATCGAATTGGGTGAAATTGAAAATGTGATTCTGGAACATCCCAATGTCGTTGAATGCACGGTGATTGTGCAGACCAATTCTGAGCTGGACAAGCGCTTGATTGCATTCATCGTCACTGGCGGGAAGTCTCTTGACGCCAATACCCTGCATATCTGGGGTGCCGAACGCCTGCAATCCTATATGGTTCCCTCTGCCTTTATCGACATCGAGCAGATGCCATTGAACGCCAATGGCAAAGTCGATCGTTCACGCCTGGTGCAACGCGCCCGCGATCTTCGAGACACAGGAAACGTCGAACATGCAGCGCCAAAAAGCGATCAGGAAGCCCTGTTGAGTGAAATCTGGTGCGATATTCTGAAACTGGATTCAGTCAGTGTCAGGAGTGATTTCTTCGCGTTGGGAGGACATTCACTCCTCGCCATGCAAGTGGTTTCGCGCATCAGGGACGTGTTTTTTGTCGAACTGCCCTTGCATGTGCTGTTCCAGAATCCCACCATCGAGTACATGGCGGCACAGATAGATACGCAGCGTTTCGCGCAGGCGCTGCCAGCCATTACGCCAGTGGCGGATGAAGAGGTGCCGCTGTCTTATGCACAGACGCGTTTCTGGTTTCTCGATCAATTGGAGGGACAGAGCTCCAACTACAACATGGCAATCGCCATACGGTTCGACGGCCCCCTGCATCAGCCGGCGCTTCTCAACGCCTTGCGCAGCCTGGTGGAACGACACAAGGCATTGCGCAGTTATTTCATATCAAAAGACGGCATGCCCTACCTGGGATTCACGGATAGCGCATTTGAGATCCCGACCCGGCAACTGGATCATCTGACGCCGGAAGCGCGATCCGCCCGATTGGATGAACTGATCGCGGAGGAAGCAAAAACCGCATTTGTTCTGGCGGACGGCGGCCTGTTCCGCGCCAGCCTCTTGCAACTGGGGAAAGAATCGCACGTACTGATGGTGACCATGCACCATATCATTTCAGATGGATGGTCAATCGGCATCCTCATGAACGATCTGCGCGAATACTATGCCGCATATAGCGAGGAAAAGCCCATCTTGCTGCCGGACTTGCCGATAGAATACGGCGACTTTTCAGCATGGCAACGGCAATATTTCGATCGCGATTATCTCGCGCAGCAAATCAACTATTGGAAAAATCAGCTGCAAAGCGCGCCGGAGTTATTGCAGCTGCCAACCGATTTTCCGCGCCCGCCGGTTCAAACCACCAATGGCAGCGAATGGCGCTTCACGTTGGATAAATCGACCAAAATACGGCTTGAGGCCCTCAGTCAGCAAGAAGGCGCGACGCTGTTCATGACGCTGCTGTCGGCTTTTTCACTTTTGCTGGGTCGATATTCCGGGGCCGAGGATATCGTCATCGGCTCGCTGGTCGCCGGCCGTAACCTTAGTCAGATCGAGACCGTGGTGGGCGTATTTGTCAATACGATTGCCTTGCGTATCGATCTTTCGGATTCCCCCGATTTTTCCGCACTCTTGAAGCGCGTCAAGGAAATCACCCTGGGTGCCTACTCCCATCAAGATGTTCCGTTTGATCGGCTGGTGCAAGAGCTGCGCCCGGAGCGCAACCTGAGCTTTTCTCCTTTGTTCCAGGTCATGTTTGTCTTGCAAAACGCACCGATGGAATTATTGGAGCTTCCCGGCCTGCAAGCCACCCCGCTCATGCAGCACAATAAGACTTCCAAGTTCGATATTCTGTTTTCCATGGAAGAAAATCACAAGGGCATGGAATGCATCCTGGAATACAACAGCGACTTGTTCAAAGAATCGACGATGCAAAGATTTGGCGAGCAATTCCTGCTGCTGGTGGATGCCATACTGGATGCGCCCGACGCGCCCGTCCATTCTCATGCCATTCAGACCTTGGGCGAAAAGGAACTTCTGGCCACCTGGCGCGCTGCGCTTCCAAGCGTGCCGGCTCATGTTCAAAGCCTGCCTGCGATTTTTGAGCACGCGGTTCAGAAAGCACCGGAGTCCATTGCACTGGTCCTGGAAGATGAAGCGATCACTTACGATCAACTGAATCGACGAGCCAATCGCCTGGCGCATCAACTCCGCGCCATGGGCGTGGGGCCGGACTTTTTGGTTGGCATTTGCCTCGAACGATCGACCGACATGATCGTTGCCATCCTCGCGGTCCTGAAGGCGGGGGGCGCCTATGTCCCGCTGGACCCAGCCTATCCTGATTCCAGCCTGCAATTCATGGTCAGGGATGCGGCATTGGCGATCATTGTGACAACCGGACCGCTCACGTCCAAATTCGGCACAGGCGCAGAGACGGCAAGCCTGCTCCTCATCGATCAGGACATTCAGGCGACCAATGAACAAAATCCGGATTGGCACATCGATCCGGAACACCTCGCCTACGTGATTTACACCTCCGGATCGACCGGAACGCCGAAAGGCGTGTTGGTCACGCACGCCAACGTCAGCCGCTTGTTCAGCGCCACCCGGCCGTGGTTTGAATTCAACGAGCACGATGTGTGGACACTGTTTCATTCCTACGCGTTTGATTTCTCGATCTGGGAAATCTGGGGCGCCTTCGTGCATGGCGCACGCCTCGTGATCGTCCCTTACATGACCAGCCGCTCTCCGCTTGATTTTTACCAATTGCTGATACGGCAAAAAGTCACCGTGCTCAGTCAAACGCCTTCGGCATTCAGACAGCTGATGAATGCCGACAACGAACTTGATCAGACAGGTGAAACCGCGCTGCGCTACGTGATCTTCGGCGGCGAAGCGCTGGATCTGGAAAAACTGCGCCCCTGGCTAGAACGCCATGGCGACCAGGAACCGCAGCTTGTCAATATGTATGGCATCACTGAAACGACGGTGCATGTCACCTGCCATCCCATCACGCTCAGCGACCTTGAACACCCCGTCAGCAATATCGGCGTCCCCATTGCCGATTTGCAGGTGCATATCCTGGATCAGTCGCTCAAGCCCGTCCCCCTTGGTGCGGTTGGCGAAATGCATATCGCCGGCGCCGGCCTTGCACGCGGCTACTTGAATCGCCCGGAGCTTACGGCGCAACGCTTTATTGCCTACCCGGACGGTCTCGAAAACCGGGAGCAAAACCCGCGTTTGTACAAATCGGGCGACCTGGGAAGATTTTTGCCCGACGGAAAAATCGAGTATCTCGGACGCATCGATAATCAAGTCAAGATTCGCGGTTTCAGAATCGAGCTGGAGGAAATCGAGGCGGTGCTGCTGAAAGCGGAAAACGTGATCGAAAGCGTGGTCATCGTGGTCGGCGCGGCCAGCGAAGAAAAACAATTGCTGGCCTTTGTGTGCGCAGACACGCCGGAACTGATCGATATCAATGCGATCCGGCGCTTTGCGGGACAACGGCTGCCCGTGCACATGGTGCCGCAAGCCTATGTGGTCCTGGACACGATTCCATTGACGCGAAATGGCAAAGTGGACCGCGCGCTGCTTGCGAAAATCTCGAAAGACAAATACCAGCGCGTCAAGGAAGTGGAATATGTCGCCCCACGCGACGGACTTGAACTGAGAATGTGTCAGGTCTGGGAAGATCTCCTGCAGGTCAAGCCGATAGGCATGACCGACAATTTCTTTGACCTGGGAGGACATTCGCTGGTTGCCGTGACGCTGATGTCCCGTATCGCACAGAAATTCAATCAGAAACTGCCCCTGGCCTCGTTGTTCCAAAACGCCACCGTCGAGAAACTGTCGAACCTGCTCAAAGGACAAAACGGCGATCGTTATTTCACCTCCCTGGTGTCGGTCAATGCAAACGGCAGCAAGCTGCCCTTCTTCTGCTTCCCGGGCGCCGGAGGGAGCGTGGTCTATCTGTATGAGCTGGCGCGGCAATTAGGCGACGATCAACCATTCTATGGCTTGCAAGCGGTCGGTCTGGATGGTGAAACCGATCCGCTGGAGGACGTCAAAGACATGGCCGCGTACTGGCTCGAGGAAGTTTTGAAAATACATCCGGAAGGGCCCTTCTTGCTGGGTGGTCATTCGTTTGGCGGAAAAATCGCATTCGAACTTGCACAACAGCTGATACGGCGTGGACGCGAGGTTGCTCTGGTGGTTGTCCTGGGCACGACCGCCCCTCATCCCGACATGGTGCCGATAGCGCAAGACTGGGAGGGCACGCGCTTTCTGCCTGAACTCGGCAAAGTGATGGAGGAATATCTGGAGCGACCTTTAGGCATCACCGAAGAGTTGCTTTCCACCATGTCCGAGCCGGAGCAGCTGGAGTACGTCAAGAATATTCTCATCGCCGCCAATTGGCTCCCTCCGGAGATTGAAACCAAGCAATTCCTGGGGATCGTGAACGTGTACCGGACCAATGTCAGCGCAGATTACCAGCCGCAAAACGCCGTAGAGCTGGATCAATTGGTGCTCGTCAAAGGCGACACCGAGAAACAGTATTGGCCCATCCAGAATGAGCCTGAATGGGGCTGGGATCGATTCGCCAAACAGGTGACAATCCATATCACTCCGGGCAGTCACACCAGCATGCTGGCCAACCCGAATGTACAAAGTCTCGCGCACTACTTGCGTGATTGCTTTACCCAGGCAAGCACGGTAGCGGAACCTCTATAAACAGCCAAGGAAAAACCATGTCTGAACAATCAACCAACGATGTCGCCTACAGAGTGGTCGTCAACCAGCGCGGTCAATACTCGATCTGGTTTGTCGAGCGGGCTTTACCGGGTGGCTGGCATGAGGTCGCGATTCCCGACGACTGGCTCCGGGGCTTCAATGAAAAAAATGATGGCGGCAGCTCGGCGACCAGCAAGCAGCGATGCCTTGCATATATTGAAACCGTCTGGACCGACATGACTCCCTTGCCCCAATAGAGCGGCGCAAATCTGCTTGTGCAGGCTGCGCAGTGCGTTATATTGTGCGCAGCTGCAGCATGATCGTTTTTTATTTTCGGACCTCATTTTCCAATATGGAAAAAATGAGCAGACCGGCGAACTTGAGTTGATATTGGAGCTGGCATTATGTTTTCTCGCCTTGGAGCTATCGCAGCTGGAGCTGGCTATGCCGGTCTGAGTTTTTTGGAAGAGCTTTTTCCTGAACTTAAGGTCGATACCAAGCCTCACTCAAAAAACTCTTCCGAATCCGCGTCCCAACAAACCGGCGCGCTGGTCCCCGTGCAAGCAAAAGATCCGTTGCAGGCATTCATTGAAGAGAGTCAGCGGAACAAAAGACTGAGCCTGTATTCAGCCGCTTTTCTGGTTGTGGGTACCGTCATTCCCCCGTTCCGGATCGTGGGCATTGCCACTTTATTTTTCGCCTCCATTCCCTACCTGAGAGATATCTGGCAAAACGCCCGCACGGAGAAAAAAATCACCGTCGATTTACTGTTTTTCTTTGCCAATGTGATCACCGTCGGGCTGGGTCAACACATCACCTCCGCCATCAATATGTGGCTGGTGTACTCAGGATATGAGTTGGTCGGCCGGGTCAAAAACAGCACCCAAAAATTGCTCACTGATGTATTTGACCAATTGCCGGGAACCGTCTGGATCATGTGCGACGGAACTGAAGTCGAAGTGCCGATTTCCAGCCTCAAGGCAGGCGATGTGCTGGTGGTGAAAGGCGGTGAAATCATTCCCGTCGACGGCTATATTCAACAAGGCATTGCTGCTATCGACCAGCGCGCGCTGACGGGTGAATCGCAGCCCGCGGAAAAATCGGAAGGCGAATATGTCTTTGCCAATACCCTGGTGCTATCCGGTCGCGTCCTGATCAAGGTGGATAAATCGGGGGAAGAAACGGTATCGGCAAAAATCGTCAAGGCGCTCCAGCAATCGATGGATTTCAAATCGAAAATCCAGTTGAAAGGTGAGCAGTGGGCAGAAAAGGCGACTACCCCCACCTTCCTGATCAGCTTGCCCATCTTTCTCACCCTGGGACCCAGTTCAGCCGCCATCTTCATCTACAGCCACATCGGCTACCGTATTCGTCTGCTGGCGCCGCTGGCGACCCTGGAGTACGTCACGGAAGCTTCACGCGCAGGCATCTTGGTGAAAGACGGGCGCGCCCTGGAGAGCTTGTATGCGGTTGACACCGTTGTTTTCGACAAGACAGGCACCTTGACCGACGATATCCCGGAGGTGAAGCGCATTGTCGCCTTTGAGCAGAATAGCGAGCGGCAGATTCTCACCTGGGCGGCGGCGGCGGAGCGTCGGCTGTCGCACCCCATCGCTCTGGCAATCACAGAAAAGGCCAGACAGGAAGACATCACCATCGAGGAAGTGGAGACTTCCGACTATCAACTGGGCTTTGGCGTCAAAGTGAACTTTGATGGGAAAACAATAAGAGTGGGCAGTTTGCGTTTCTTGAAAGACGAAGGAATCAAGATCCCCAAGAAAATTTCCGAACTCCAGGAAGACGCTCACAGTGCGGGCAATTCCCTGGTGTTCATCAGTGCGGACGACAAGATCAACGGCGCGATCGAACTGCAGGCTCATATCCGCGACGAAGCCGCCAGCGTCATACAGGGATTGCGTCGCCTGGGAATCAAGCATATCGCCATTCTGTCCGGCGATCATGAAGAGCCGACCCGGCGTCTGGCCGAGCAACTGGGAGTCGACGACTATTTTTTCGGTGTTTTGCCTGAAGGAAAAGCCGACATCGTCAAACAACTCCAGTCGGAAGGCCGTTCAGTCTGCTTCATCGGCGATGGAATCAACGATTCCATTGCCATGAAAACCGCCAATGTATCGATTTCGCTGAAGGGCGCCTCAAGCATCGCCGTGGACGTCGCGGAAGTCTTGCTGATGGATGGACATCTCGCCAATGTCCCCAAACTCGTTGACATTGCGCAACGCCTGGACGCGGAACTCAAACGCCGACTCCGCTTGACCGTCATTCCATCGGGCATCAATCTGGTCTCCGTGTTTTACCCCCGCTTCGGCATCCTCGGTTCGCTGTTGCTGAATACGGGCTTCTTCTTTGTTGCCGCGAGAGACCCGATGGCGGTATTTAATTCAGACAAAAACAAACCAGGCGATGACGCACCTTCACGCCAGACTTGATTCAGTCGTGCCTGCACAAGTCGAAGTGTGAGCAAAGTCCCTCTTTCATGGGAAGGAGTCTTTCCATCGCACTTCGATTTATCCGGATACCTTAGCCGGAAAGACAATATCAGCAACTCTTATTTGTGGAGCTATCGTGCCAAGTATTGAAGAAATCCTGGGTATGCCAACACTCCCGAGTACCTCGGCGGCACCCGCCATGAATCGGCCGGTGTCGAAAATCGAATTCAGTTTCCTCTTCTTTTCAGATGTTCGAAAAGATGTGTCGGATCGCGAAAAATACGACTTCATGCGCGACATCACCTTGTTCGGAGATCGCGAAGGTTTTAGTGCCGTGTATATTCCGGAGCGACACTTTTCCGAGTTCGGTTCGATTTACGCCAATTCCGCGATTATGGCATCGCATCTCATTCCCCAAACGAAGCGTATTCGATTCCGGACCGCAGGCGTTTCTTTGCCGCTTCACCACCCTGCCGAGGTGGTTGAATGGTGGGCAATGAACGACATCTTGTCAGGTGGACGCGTAGATCTGGGATTCGGATCGGGTTGGAACAAGGCGGATTTTATTTTCGCGCCGCAAAATTACGAAAATCGGAAGCAGATATGCCTGGATCAGATTCCCGTCATCAAAAAACTCTGGCGCGGCGAATCCGTGACGTTCAGTGGTGCGGACGGTAAAGACTACCCCATCACCGTGTATCCCCGCCCGCATCAAAAGGAATTGAACGTATGGCTGCTCGGCACCAGTGACGACACCTACATTGCGGCGGGCAAGTTGGGATATAACATCTTCACCATGCTTCAAGGCATCAGCCTTGACGGCATCGCCAAAAAAGTGAAGCTGTATAGGGAGGCGCGATCCGGCGCCGGATTTGATGCGGATAGCGGAATATTTTCGCTCATGCTCCACACCTTCGTCCATCCGGACAAAGACTGGATCATGTCGGCAGTAGAAAAGCCGTTCAAAGAATATATCAAAAGCTCATTAGGCCCTCATTTAGCGGCGGGCCTGGAAAAAGAAACCGCCGGTATGCGGGATGGTCGCTCGCTCTCCGGCGAAGAGAAAGAGAAAATCGTCGACTATGCATTCCAACGCTATTTTGGGACGGCTGCCATGTTTGGCAATGTCGAACAAACCAGCGCGATCGTTGACAAGGCCATCCAGGCAGGCGTCAACGATATCGCCTGCCTGGTTGACTTCGGTATCGACTACGATGCGGTTCGGGATTCGTTGCCGTATTTGCAGCAACTGGTCAAACGGTTCCGATAGTTGGGTAGGTGTCCGATATCCCGGCGCCCCATTGCACATTTTTTATTAACTTCTCGCCGGATTCTCCAGGAGAAAATATGAAGGCGCCCGCCCCGCTCACCCGAGCCGCGCTACGTCGCTTGCACGCGCAGGATGTCATCCTGCGGCATACGTCCCTGGCCGGCGCCAGCATGGTCATTCCCGTGCCCTTGCTGGACATGACCACGGCGCTCACGGTCCAGGTCCGGATGGCGAAGAAACTCTGCGTGCTTTACGGCGCCGAATTCAACCGCACTGCGGCCCGCGGCATTGTCACCGGCGCCCTTGGCGGTTTGTCGCCTGGCAGCGTCAGAGCCACGGCGCTACGCTACCTGTCGTTTGCGAGCTATTTTACCGGCACCCTGCCCTCGGCCGGCCTGAGCGCCGCGTATACCTACGTCCTGGGAGAACTGCTGCTGGAGCGACTGATCGCCAACGGCCGCATCGACCTGCCTTCGCCGCGCGAAAGCAGCTCTTCGGCCGCGCCGGCATTGCCTCCGGCAACAGCCTGACTCAACCTCGCAGGCAGCCTAGCGCTGGGGTGGAACAGGCGGAACGGATGGAACAGAAGGAACGGGCGGATGGTCGCGTAAAGCCCGTTGCTCCTTGCGATGCATTTCGCGCGCCTGGAGATCAGGGGCAAGCGCCACCGGCTTGCCGGCAGCGACGTCAGGTTTTGCGGAAGACGTCTTCTCTGCCGGCGCCGGCATTGGCCCCGGGGCCACGCTCTTCTTGCCGCGCGTTCCCGATTTCAGCTCCTGGGTTGTATCGCCCTTGCCGATGTCCGCCTGCGGAGCGACCGCTTTGTCCTTGGCATCCTTCTTCTCATGCGGCACGCTGTCGCCATTGATGGAAATCAAGGGCATACCACCCGTCTTGTCGTTGCCGATCACCACCACCTTGGCGTTCTCCGAGCGGGCCAGCTCCAGCGTCGCTTCAATGCCGCGCCAGCGCAGGTAGGCATCCGACATGCCGCCGCTGATGATTTCCTGGAAGTTGCGGATGCCGAGCGCTTCCACGCGCTTGCGTTCGCTCTCTTGCTGTTCCTTCTCGACGATCAGGGCGTATTGTTCAACTTCATGGCGCGCCACGTTCTTGCGCACGATGGCATCTTCCACGCCGTCCGGCAGCACGATGCGCTTCACCAACACGTCTTCGATCAAAATCCAGTTTTGTCCGGAACGCAGTTCCGTATTGAAGCGATTCTTGATGTCATAGCGCACCGACTCCGAGATCTGATTCTGGATTTCCAGGCGATGGCTGGTATAGATATCCTCCGGGCGATAGATCGCGATCACATCGCGTGCGCGCGCCCCGACCGACTGCCCCAGCAGCGTCTCGGCATACTCCGGGCCGGCATATTTGTGCAATTCGCCCAGGTATTGGGGAATCACCCGGAAACGCCACGCCAGCGTCACCATCAGCTTGAGGCCGTCGGACGACAACACTTCGAACTCGCGTTCCACGCTCTGCAGGCGCGCGTCGTAGACATACATCACATCCCAGGGCAGCATCAGATGCGTGCCTTCTTTTTCCACATGATCGATCACGGTGCCGCCGGCGAAGCGCTTCCACAACACGCCGAGATGACCGGCCGGAATCGTGACGATCATCGAAGGCAGCAGGAAAACCAGCATCACCACCAGAACCAGGCCCGCGATCATCAGGTCGTTGCTGAAAAACCGCAAGCGTCGGCGCAATCGCTCCCGGACGGATTCGAACGATGGTTGAAACTCGTGTGTGGTGCTCATGTTGCGGCTCCCTTGCTGGAGATACTGGTAACGCGGCCATCCTCAAGGTGGAGGCGGCGATCTGCGTGATGAAAATATTTATCGTCGTGGGTGATCGCGATGACCGTGATGCCGGCAGCGCGCAGACGCGGCAATACCAGTTGGTAGAACTTGGCGCGAAAATGCGGATCCTGGTCGGCTGCCCATTCGTCGAGCACCATGATCGGCGGATTCTCCAGCTGTGTCGCCACCAGCGCGAGCCGCTTGCGCTGGCCGGTCGACAAATCGACGGTGGAAAAGCGGCGACCATCGAGATGCGCCTTGTTTTCGACTTCCATTTCGTCGATCAGGCTCGCCGCGCGTTCACGGTCGATGCGTTCGACGCCATACAGAGTGGGGAAAAGATGGAAATCGGAGAACACCGCGCCGAATATATCGCGATAACGCTGCATGTCGGCCCTGCCCACCAGCCGGCCATCGACCAGAATTTCACCGGAATCCGCAGGATAGAGTCCGGTCAGCATTTTGACGAAGGTGGTCTTGCCGGAACCGTTGCCGCCGGTAATGAACAAGGTCTCGCCACGCCGTATGCTCAAGTCGATCGGACCGACGACAAAGCGTTCGCTGCCCTCGCCCCGCGCAAAGGTAAGATGTCGCAAATCGATGGTATTGAAACCGGCAAACGCGGGCGCAGCAGCGGCCTTCTCCCGCTGGTCGCCCGTGGCGATGCCTTGTTCGACGTTCTCGTCGAACAGTTGCTCCAGCTTCAGCAGGTTCTCGGCCGCCGCGTTGGCCACCGTGATCTGCGGCGCTGCGGAAATCACGCCGGACACCGGGCCCACCAGGAACAGCACCGCCGTCATCACCTTGACCGTACTGTCGGCGAAGGTGGTGCTCAATGCGGGCAAAATGAAGACCAGCGTGCCAAGCAAGATGAAAATGGCGACTTGCGAAAAGACGAAATTGACGCCCAGCGCGCGCTGCGCCAATGAACGAAAGAACGCCGTCCTCCCGGACACCATGACGGCATCCTGCAACAACTCGGCGGCGCGCCGGCTCGACAGCTTCACTTCCTTGAAACCGGCCAGCAGCCCTTCGACCATTTCGTGCAGCGCGACCACTTCATCGTGTGCGCGTCGCAGGTCGATGCTGGCGCGCTCGCCGCGCTTGCGATACAACCGCGCCGCCACCAGCAGGACCACGACCACCAGCGCCAGCGCCGGGATCGACAAGGTCGCGATGTAAATGGTGGTCCAGAAGATCATCATCACCGCCTGGACGCCGAGGATCAGGCTGCCGGCGGTCTGCGAGATGGTCTGCGTATCGGTGTTGATGGCGGAAAAAATGGCGCCGTGACCGATTTTTTCGACCCCCAGCAGTTCGCAGTCGGCCAGCTTCCGGATCAGGCTGCGGCGACGCTCGTCGACAATCCGCTCGACCTCGTCGGTGGTCGTCTGCAAGACGTAGCGTTGGCTGAAGATATACGCCAGCAAAGCTAGGCCGTAGAGCGCGACGGGAATAAGCTGGCTGCCGCTCCCGGCCTGCGTGGTGGCCGCGAAATTGACCACCGCCAAGATGCCGGTACTGGCTCCGCCGGCCAGAAGCGCCATCAGGCCAAGGTGCTGCAGCGACGTCTGGGTATCGCGAATAAGAAGTTCGGTCAGGCGCATCAGATCATCGCTCTGCCGAACCGTTGGAAACCGCTTTGCTCTTGTCGTCGATGGAGGCAAACAACAACACATAGATAAACGCCACCAGCGGCGTCAGCAAAAACGCCACCACGAGTGTGCGCAGCGATCCCAGCTTGCTCTTGCGCGCGATGAATGCAACCAGCAGGCACAACACGACATAGATTAAAAATGCGATAGGCATGATGATAGCTCCTTGTTATTTCTTGTCCTGGATTTTCAAAGGCACTGCGCCGTATTCCAACGCCCGCACGTCTTGCGCGCAGCTCTCGCCGGTGTCGTACAGGCATTGGATCACTTCCGCTTCGCCGGTCGTTTCTTCGCAAGCCGGGGTGTCGAGCACGCTAGGAAAATAGTGCACGTCCTGCTTGCCGGTCTTGATCAGATAGAAGCGCGACAAGGTGCTGCCGATGGTCTTGCCGGCCTTCTTGTAGCGGATTCCGACGACCAGTTCTTCAAGCGTCTGGTTGGACGAATTGGTCAACTGGATCTGCGGCGAACAACTCGGTTTTTTGCTGCCGCCTTCGTTGGCGACCATGATCGCCTGCGGCACCGCAAGGTAGATCAGGCCTTTCGGGCGGCGCTTCTTGAGCAGCTCCTGCAACGGCTGATCGGATACGAAGGCGCCCGCGCCCAAATGATGGCTGGCATCCTGGGCATGGACGGGCAGCATGCAGGCCAACGTTGCCAACGCCGTCAGCAGCACCGGCCAGCCTGCCCTTTTTGTGTTGCGTCCGACGTCCGGCGGCAATATTCTTTTGTTGTTCATGAGACAGCTCCGCTCAGGCGGAGACAAGTGATGATAAGTCGGCCGACCGCGCAAGCGCGAGGTCGGTGTTCAAGGCCTGGCAGACATCGGCGCCGCGGAGAAAGAAATGATCTCCGGCAAATTCCCTCAGTATGAAACCGGCCGTCGTAAACCGCCCCCAGCCCGCCATGCTTTTCGCATCGGCATGCACATCATCGATGCCGGCATAGGCCGCGATCGGATACGAGGCAGCAGCAGCCATAGCAGCAACGTCGGCATCCGCATCGAGGGGTGCGGCAGCGAGCGCAAAATCGGCCCGCATGAGCGGCAGCGTCAGATCCCAGAATTCCTGCTCGTGCGATATCTCTGCCGGAATCCCGCCGTACCGCAGCAACAGCGCTTTGAACGCCTGGTCGTCCAAGCCCGCTGCTTGCAGGGCCGGCGACGGCAAATCCGGAGGCACGTGCGCCGCGACGATCAGGCGCACAGGCGCCATGCCGGCAGCAGCCAGTCTCGCGGCCAGGGCGAATGCAAGGCGCGCGCCCATGCTGTAGCCGAACAAGGCATAAGGGCGATCGAGCAGCGGTACGAGCGCGGCTTGCAACGCCGCCAGCATCTCTTCCCATGCGTGCAGAGGTGCTTCGCCAAGACGTGTCTCGTGTCCGGGATACTGGACCGGCGCCACGCCTACCCCCGCCTCTGCCAGGCGGGCGCGCCACGGAAGGAAATTGGACGCGCCTCCGCCCGCGAAGGGCAGACAAAACAAGCGTGTGTGGGCGTCTTCCCCGCCCGCACCGAAAGGAAACCAGGCACGTGATTCTTGTATTGCAGTCATGAGAAAATCGTCATTCCACGGGGTGCATGCCCAGCCTTGGCATGGCAGCCGCCGAAGCTGGGCGCATAAAAATACCGGAAGTGCATTCACTTCCGGCATGCAGTTTCCTGCCGGTCGTTCAGGCCTGGATCAGACCGCGTCCTTCTTGCCACCGGGCGCGTGCTTCTTCAAAAACTCCTTGCCTTCCTGAATCTGCTGCTTCAGCTTCTGCCCCATCTCTTTCGTGTCGACGTCGAGCACGGTGCCGCCCGATTCAAAATGTTGCAGGAACAGTTTGCCGACTGCATAGGTCACTGCGCCCGCCAGCGTGGATTGCGCCAGGACGCCTGCGGCGATGCCGACGCCCGGGATGAACTTCAGGATGCTGCTGACCGGACCTGCAATCACCAGAGGCAAATAACCGCTGAGTATCGAAGCCAACAGTTTTTTGCCGCGTTCATCGGACAGCGTAAAACCGTACAAGCCGCCGATCTTGCGCAGCAGGCTCAGTTGCACGCCTGTCAGGGCGATCAGATCGAGACCGGGAACCGGCAAGATGCCTATGCCCATGGCCGTGATGGCATGGTTTTTGATGGAATGCAACGCCTCGTTCTGGCGCTCGGCCGGCGTCAATTCCGCGGCCTGCTCTACTGCGGGTTCTTCTGCTGTGATCGTTTCATCGGTAGTTTTCATAGAAATCTCCTTCATAAATTAAACGCCCTGAAGCGCATGAGGTCTTTGGGTAGCTCAAGGCTGGGGAACAAGACTCTGCCGCATCGGACAACAGAGCGCCACTTTCGGGAAACCGGTCGAACACAAGACCAATACACGGACAACCACGGACAACGCATGAACAATATACGTAAACCATGGAAATTGTTCGGTATACAGCCAATATATTCAACAAATTTCCAACAAAAAAACTGATTACGAGCTTTATTCATCTCCTATGCCAGCGTCTCCTCGCTTGTCTCCCAAGGAAATGCGTGGTTTTGCTGGTTCTGTCCGGTCCGGTGCTGCTCTCAACGCGCCCGGGTACTCGTCGCTCCACAAGGTTTCAATCCGATCCAGGCAGCTCTCCCGTGACGCCGGCTCACCCACAACGCGCCATCCGGCCGGCAGCTTGCGCTGCGCCGGCCAGACCGAATACTGGCGCTGATCGTTCACCACGACCAGACATACGACATCGGCACCAACTTCAGACATACATTCCTTCCATCAGGATGCCCAGCGCCGAGTCATCCAGCACTTCAAGAAGCGCGGCATAGGACTGCAGCATGGCTTCGGCTTGCGCCTGCAACACCAGGCCGGCGTCGTACACCGCGATCAGGCCCAACTGTTCTCCCGGCGTGACTTCCAGATTGAACGGGTAATGCCACTGATCGCAAATGGCGACATCACTGACGTGCAGCGCGGCGTTGCCCCGTCCGACATCGCCCAGCGGATAATTCTGGATGCGCAGCGCCGTGCCGAACAAGGCATCGCCGTCCGACAGGCTGGCGCACTGCGCGATTTCCGACAATGCCAGCGTGGCATGCGCCATGGCGGAGACGCGCCTGCGCTGCAATTGCCGGCAGGCTTCAACGAAGCCGATAGCGGGATCGATCTGGCAGCGTAACGGCGGCGTGTTGATCAGATTGCCGACCATGGTTTCGATACCGTCGACGTCGGCCGGACGCAATACCGAAGTGACGCCGAAACATACCTCGTCCGCAGTGCTGTGGCGCGCCAGCACCAGCGCCCATGCCAGCATGAAAATGCTCGGCGCCGACAGGCGATGCCGGCGTGCAAACGCGCTCAGGCGGGCGCCGGTTCCCGCTTGCGGCTGCCACGTAATCTCCGCAAAGCGGCCGCTGCAGGCCGTCCCCGGCTCCGCCGGCCAGCGCGATGCGTTCATCCCGGCCAACTCGCCGCGCCAGAAGTGACGCGCGGCCGCGCCGTCCTGGCGGTCCAGCCAGTCAAGGAAAACACGGAAGTCCGGCGCCGGCGAGGCCATCAACTGTTTGCCGTAGGCAGCGGTAACCTCGCTGAGCAATACCGGCATCGACCAGCCGTCGATCAGCGCATGATGATAAGTCCATACAAAATGATGACCGGTACGCGTTTGCAACAGCGAAAAACGCATCAGCGGCGGCGTGGCGAGATCGAAGCCGCGCAGCCGGTCTTGCCGGCAATAGGCGTCAAGACCGGTACCGGCCTCCTGCTCCGACAAGCCGCGCCAATCCTCGCGCTGCCAGGCAAGCACCGACGTTTCGCCAAAATGTTGACTGGCCTTGCCGTTTTCTCCGGCGATGAAACAGGCGCGCAGCGACAGATGCCGCGAGAACACGGTTTGCCAGGCGGCGATGAAGCCGTCCACCTGCAGTTCGGCTGGCAAGCGTGCGGTGAATTGCACCACATACGCAGACGAATCCGGGTGCCGGGCGGTGTGTTCCAGCATGGCCGCTTGCTGCGGCGCCAATGCGTAAGTCGCCATGCCTGCATCCGCCACCTCTTTCGATGCGGCTGATGCTATCGATTCCGTCGACACACTCTGCACCAACGCCTGCAGCCAGTCGCGCATGCCGGTGCACAGCCGGTCGGCAAATTCCTGCGCCAGCACGCGCGGATCGAACGTCAGGTCCAGCTGCAAACGTCCGCCCGAGACCAGCGCGTTGACTTCCAGCACATACGGGCGTGGCGTCGATGGCGCAAAACCGGCGCCATCGGTTTCCGGCGCGGGCCGGACCGGCAGGCTGTCCGGCCATGCCGTATCCCATTGACCAAGGTAGTTGAACGCGATTTCCGGAACCGGCAATGCCGCCAGCGCTTCCCGCACGGCGGTGTCGGGCGACAGGAAACGCAGCACGCCGAAACTGAAACCATGCCGCGGCATGGCCTTGAGCGTCTCGCGGATCTTGTCGATGCGATGCTCGCCGAGCGGCATCGTCCATGGCGCCAGCACAGTAAACCATCCCGGTATGCCGCCGACGGCCAGGCCTTCGAGCATGATGTCGCGGCCGTGGGATTCGAGCGCAATACCGATGTTGCGTTTGCCTGCGCCGCATAACAATGCATCCAGTGCCACACTCAAGGCGGTCAGCAAAATCTCCTGCACCTGGGTTCCACGACTGCGTGGAAGCTCCCGCACCAACATGCCGGTGACGCTTTCATCCAGCGTAAAACCCCTGGTGTGCGCGGCGCCGGCAGTCGCCGCGATATTGGTGCGCAACACAGGCAGGCGCGCCAGATCGCGCGGCTGCTCCAGCCAGTAAGGCAGTTCGCCGAGGGCTTGCGCGGAGACGGCATGGCGCTCTACCGCCGCAGCCCATTGCCCAAAAGAAGCGCGCATAGCGGTAGCGGCATACGGCAAGCTGACGGCTACAGATTTTTGCGCTTGCGCATAGGCGTCGAACAGATCTTCCAGCAACACGCGCCACGACACGGCGTCGATGACCAGGTGATGCGCCACGACGTGCAGGCGCGCGGTTGATGTTCCCAGCGGCGGCGCATACAGCACCAGCCGCAGCAAGGGGCCCTGTTCGATATCCAGGCGCGTCTGATTGTCTGCCGCGCCTTGTTCCAGCAAGGCGCGCCAGCCGGCCGTCTCGGCCGGCGGCGGCACCGTTTCCAGCAGCGCCGTTGCATGTTCGCTGAGATGCTGCTGCCAGACACCGTCGATCTGCCTGAAACGCAGCCTCAGCGCATCATGGCGCGCGCAAACCACATCGAGTGCCCGGCGCAGGGCCGGCACATCCAATCCGGCCGGCACCTCCAGCAAGAAACTTTGATTGTAGTGATGCAGGTCCGGCGGATTCTGCTGAAGGAACCAATGCTGGATCGGCGTCAGCGGTATGGGGCCTGTAGTAACCTGCGCCGCCGGAGCTGGCGCCGGCGTGCGTTCCGCACCTTGGCTGGCATCCACCTGTGCAGCCAGCTTCGCCAGCGTCGGCAAATCGGGATCCATGATCTGGTTCAGCGTCAGCGCGATTTCCTGCCGGTTGGCTTTGGACACCACCTGGATCGCGAGAATCGAATCGCCGCCGAGTTCAAAGAAATTGTGTCCCGGCTGCACTTGCGCCACATTGAGCACCTGCGCCCAGATGCCCGCCAGTTGCCGCTCGGTCTCGCCGGCATAGTCGCCTTCGGCAAGCGCCGGCGGCTGCGGCATGTTCACCGGCAGCGCCTCCAATGCCTTGCGGTCGATCTTGCCGTTGACGGTCAACGGCATCGATTCCAGTGCGATGAAATGCGCCGGCAGCATATGCGACGGCAACTGATCGCCGAGGAAATCCCGCAAGAGCTCACTCGTTATCGGTGAGCGCGTTTCCAGATAAGCCGTCAGGCGGCGGTCGCGGTCGCCTTCGCCGTGACGACGCACCAGCACCGCGGCGTGGCGTACCTCGGCATGTTGCATCAGCGCCGCCTCGATTTCGCTCAATTCGATACGGAAACCGCGCAGCTTGACCTGGTGATCGTTGCGACCGACGAACTGCACCCTGCCGTCGGCGAGACGATAGCCGCGATCCCCGGTTTTATACAGGCGCGCGCCGGGAGGTCCGTAAGGATCCGGCAAGAAACTCGCCGCCGTCAGGCGTGGACGGTTCAGATAGCCGCGCGCCAGCCCTGCCCCGCCAATGTACAGTTCGCCGACGACACCGGGCGGCAGCAGTTGCATGTCGCTATCCAGCACATGCAGCTGCATGTTCGGCAGCGGCCGGCCGATCGGCAATTGCCCGGCGCTGTCGTTGTCGTTATCGTTATTGTTGTCGTTATTGTTGGCCTCGGACCATGCCTCGACGCTGACAGCAACGGAAGCTTCAGACGGCCCGTAACCATTGTAGAAGCGCCGTCCGGGGGCCCAGCGCAAGACCAGTTCGGCTGCGCAGCTTTCGCCTGCGACGACCAGCGTCTGCAAGTCAGGCAAGTCGCCCTCATCCAGTGTCGCCAGCGCGGTCGGCGGCAAGGTCGCCGCGCTGATGCGCTGGTGTCGCATGAACTGTTGCAATCCGTCGCCGACGCGGGCGGTGCCAGCGTCGGGCACGACCAGGGCGGCACCTGCGCCGAACGCCATGGTCATTTCCCAGATCGATGCATCGAATGACAGCGAGGCAAACTGCAACACGCGCGCCTCCGGCAACAAGCCGAACGCGCCGCGCTGGGCATGCGCCAGCGAGCGCAGGCCGGCATGGGTATTGCCGACGCCCTTGGGCGTGCCGGTGGACCCGGATGTGTAGATCACGTAAGCCAGGGCTTGCGGACGAGGTTGCGGGAAGTCCCCGTCATCCATCTCTTCCACATCGGCCGCCGCGAACAAGGCAGCCGGATCCAGCGTGATCGCCCGTGCCTGCAATTCATCGGCGCACATGCTATCCGCAATCAACCAGGGCGCGCCGCTGTCTTCCAGCATGAAACGCCGGCGTGCAGCCGGATAGGCGGGATCCAGCGGAACGATGGCGCCGCCGCAGCGCAGGATGGCAATGACTGCAACGACGTAGCCCGAGGAACGCGGCAAGCACAGCGCGACTTTCGTTTCGTTGCCTACGCCGAGCGCCCGCAAGCGCCGGGCCAATCGCAGCGATTCGACGCGCAACGCGTCATAGCTCAGACGCCGTTCCTGATCGCTCAAGGCCACGGCGTCCGGTGAACGTTTTGCCCAGGCATCGATCTGCTGCGGCAAATACGCCGGCGCAATCACCTCGACGGGACCTCTGCCTGCCATCAATGCCGCCTGCGCATCGAGATCGTCCAGCGCCAGCAACTGCGCCGCCGGCCAGTCCGGATGTGCCGCCATGTTGTCGAGCAAACGTCCCAGTTGCGCCAGCAAGCGGTCGGCCGCCGCGGCGGGAATGCTGCCGTCGCGATGCAAGGCCAGGCTCAGCGTTTCACCGGCGCTGCAGACCAGGGTCAGCGGGTAGTTGGTGCGCTCCCTCACCGCTACGCCCGCCAGGCGCAATCCGCCGCCGGACAGGGACTGCGCCTTGGGATAATTCTGCACCAGCAACAAGGTCTGGAACAATTCCTGATTGCCGGGCAAGGACGCCGCCTGGCGAATTTCGGTCAGCGACGCGCCGGCATGCTGCTCGCGCTCCAGATGCTGCTCCTGCAAGTGCGCCAGCCAGTCCGACAAAGACATCGCGGACGGAATCGTCACCCGCGCCGGCACCGTGGCGATGAGCATGCCGATCATGTCTTCAACGCCGTCGAGTTCCGCTGACCGTCCCGAGACGGTGACGCCGAACACCACGTCGCGGCTGCCGCTGCAACGCGCCAGCAACAGTCCCCAGGCCGCCTGCAGCACCGTGCCGAGCGTAGTGCGTGCGCGTTGCGCCAGTTTTTGCACAGCCTGCATGCGCGCCGGCGACAACTCCATCGCATGCAACTCATGCAACTCATGCAACGCGGGCGTCGTGCCTTGCGCCGATACCGCGTCGCCCGCCTGCCTGGCGAACGCCAGCGACGTCGGTTCTTCGATTTCCTGCAGTGAGCGCTGCCAGAAGAGGATATCTTCGCTGCGTTCGCGCCCATCGCGCCGCTCATGCCAGCGCACATAGTCGGAGAAACGCGGCGCCGCTTTCAGGCGCACCTGCGAATCGCCCAACGCCTGGCGATACAGCGCAAAGATGTCGGCCAGCAAAAGCGACACCGACCAGCCGTCCAGCAACAGATGATGCGAACTCCAGACCAGCTCGTGGCGCTGGTCTCCAACCTGCAACAATTGCAATCGCAACAGCGGCGCCTGCTCAAGTTCAAAGCCGCGTGCAAGGTCGGCGCGCATCAGCTGGTCCAGCGCCACCGCGCGCGCGGCCTCATCCAGGCCGCGCCAGTCGGCGAAGGTCCACGGCAATTCCACGTCGGCATGCACGCGCTGGCGCATGGCCGGCAGGTCGCGCCAGTGAAAACTGGTGCGCAGCATGCTGTGGCGTTGCAGCGCCTGCGTCCATGCGCGACGCAAGGCCTCGGCGTCAAGCGCGCCGTCCAGCGTCAGGCAAAGCTGATTGCAGTAGATGTCCGGATCGCGCAGGCTGTGGAACACCATGCCTTGCTGCAACGGCGTCAGCGGCAACTCCTCCTCAATCCGATCCTGCGGCAAGGACGCATGGCGCTGTGCGGCAGCGGCGATCTCGCGTAGCGCCGCCATGACTTCGCGCAGCCATGCGCCGATGCGCTCACGCTGCGCATCGCCTGCCGGAAAACTGACCGCGCCGCTGAGGCAACCGGAGCGGATGCCGGCATTGATTTCGATGACGTGACTACGCGCGAATGCATCGCTCTGCGCCGGCCCGCTGTCTTCATCGACGGCGGTAAAACCGTCGCTGCCGGGCACACTCGTGGCGCCGATGTCCAGCCTGCCGAGATAGTTCAGCAGGATCTCTGCGCCGGGCAAGCCCTGCAACGCAGCGCGCTGTCCGGCATCGGCCGACAAATAACGCATGATCCCCATCGCCAGCCCCTGACACGGCGATTCGCGCACGCGCTCGCACACTTGCATCACTATCCGGGCCACGTCAGGTTCTGCGTCCGGCCATTCCAGCAGCACCGGCTGCACCGCCGTAAACCAGCCGACGGTACCCGACAGGTCGACATCCTCAAACAGGTCGACGCGACCGTTGCGTTCGAGATCTATCTGCAACGCCCCCTTGAGGCCGATACGGGCGGCGCCGATAAACAACGCCGCCATGAGCAGTTCGTCAACGCGGGCCTGGAATACCCCGGGCGCCAATTGCAGAAGGACCGTCGTGGTTTCGCTGTCGAGCGACAGCGGCAAACTTTCTGCGGCGCCCGCCGTCCCGGCCGGCAATTGCGCCGGCAACACGGAAAGCCCCCGGCCTGTGAAGCGCCCCAGAAAATAATCGAACGCAGACTGCGCCGTCGGCGTGGCGGCCAGTTCGTGCAGCTTGCGCGACCAGACACGATAGGACGTGGTTGGCGCGGGCAAGGATATGTCGCCGCGCAATGCCTGCGCATAGGCCAGGCTCAGGTCATCCAGCAATACCGACCAGGAATACGCATCAATCGCCAGATGATGCACCGCGATCATCAAGCGCGCAGCAGGTCGTGCGAAAACAGCCTGCAGCACCCGGCCGGCGCGCAAATCCATGCTGCGCTGCGCATGCTCATAGGCGCTCATGCGCGCCGGCAGTTCGGCTTCGGCGCCATGCAGAACGCGCAGTATCGGTCCTGGAACAGAAGCTGCGACCTGCAAGCGTTCGCCGTCGACCTGCAAACGCAACATCGGATGACGCGCCACCACCGCCTCCAGCGCGCGTTCCAGCGCAGCGGCGTCGACATGGAGCGGCGTCTGCAGCACGACCGACTGGTTATAGTGGGTGCGATGTTCTCCCGCCTGCTCGAAGAACCATGCCTGGATCGGCGTCGGCTGCAAATCATCGTCGTTGCCGTCGTCGGGTTCCTGCAGTTTGCTGCCGGATATGATTTGCCCGCGCGCTTCCAGCGCGCGCATCAGATCACGCACCGTCTGGAAGCGGAAAATGTCGCGCACCGTCAGGTTCAGCTGCAACTGCCGGGCACGCGACACAACCTGCAGGCTGCGGATGGAGTCGATGCCCAATTCGAAGAAATTGTCGCAAGGCCCGATCGTGGGCCGGTCCAGCACCTCGGCAAACAATGCCGCCAGCGGCGTCTCGGCCGCCGTCGTGGCGGGAACTGCAGGCGCGTCATGTTGAGATGGGGCCTCACGCGCGCTATCCATCTCCAGCAATGCCCGTCGGTCAGTCTTGCCCGATGCCGTGCGCGGCAACTGCGGCAAGGTGATGCACCGCGCCGGCACCATGTAGGCCGGCAGGCGTTCCCCCAGCCACGCGCGCAGCAGGCCGGGTTCCAGTTCCGCCTCGCAGCCGGCGACGGCCAGCAATTGGCCCGAGCCTGCCTTGTCGGTATTGTCCGCACGCATCAGCACCACCGCTTCGCGCACTTGCGGATGCGCCATCAGCGCCGATTCGATTTCCGCCAGTTCAATCCGATAGCCGCGCACCTTGGCCTGCTGGTCTTTGCGCCCGATGAATTCCAGCGTGCCGTCGATGCGGCGACGCCCCAGATCGCCGCTGCGGTAGCTGCGCAACACGGGCGCGGCCGAATGTGGATGTGGCTGGAAGACGGCGGCAGTTTGTGCCGGCTGCCCGATATAGCCTTGCGCCACGCCGGCGCCGCTGATCATGATTTCACCGATGACGCCGGGCGGCACGGCCAGGCCGCGGCCATCGACGACTTCCAATGCGACGTTGGCGATCGCCCGGCCGAGCGGCAAGACTTCGGCGGCCGACGGCAACGGCTGTTCGGCGGGATCGAAAAACGAAGAGGTAATGGTCGCTTCGGTCGGGCCGTAGCCGCTGCGAAATGCTATCGGATGCGCGCACAACGCCTGCCACTCGCGCCAGCGGCGGGCAAACACCCGGTCGCTGCCGGTCACCACCAGACGCAGGCAGGCAGGCGGTGCACGGCGCGCCTGACCGAGCGCACGCACCCACTCATGCCAGAACGCCGCCGGCAAGTTCAGCACGCTCAGGCCTGCTTGCCCGACATGCTCCTGGAACGCGTCAATGCTATCGGTGACGCCCTCTGCACGAATCACCACGCAGGCGCCGGCTGCCAACGCCGGAAAGATCTCTTCGGCGGCGACGTCGAAATCGGCGGCGGCAAATTGCATCACCCGATCGTTCTCGCGCAAGCCGAAATCCTGCACCACCGCGTGCGCATGGTTGGCGAGATTGGCGTGCGTCACGGCCACGCCCTTGGGCGTGCCCGACGAACCGGAGGTGAAGCAGACATAGGCGAGCGCGCCGGCATTTGCAGCGTCGACATGTTGCGCAAGCGCGGGCAATGCGGATTCCGGCGATGCGGACAAATCCGACAACAGCGTTGGCACCGGCCAGCCGGCCGCTTCCCCGGCGGTCGTGACCACCAGGGCAATACCGGCGGCGGCGATCATCTGTGTTCGTCGCGCTACCGGCTGCTGCGGACTCAGGACCGCGTAGCCGGCGCCGGCGCGCCACGTCGCCAGCATCGCCACCACCAAGGCCGCCGATGAAGAAAAACCGAGACCGACCACGGCCCCAGGCCGTACGCCGGCGGCAACAAGACGTTGCGCCAGCACATCCGCCTGATGCATCAATTCACGATAAGTAAGCTGCGTTGCCCCCTGTTCCACGGCAACCCGGTCGGCATGACGAAGCGCGGCAGCGATTATCCTCTGCGGCAACAACGGCGCCGGTTCGACATCGGGTACCAGCACCGGCAGCGGAGCAGGCGGCGCCAGTTGAACGCAAGACAATGGCAGCGACGCATCGATGCTCGCATGCTCCAGCACGTAGGCGAATTGCTCGCAAAATCCGGCAATGCTCGCCTGGTCGAATAAATCGGTGTCGTACTCCATCGCGCAGAGATAATCGTCGCCGTCGAGGTGCACGAAGAAGTTGAGATCCAGTTCGGGAGCGCCCGCTGCCGGCGGTACCGCTTCCACCTGCAATCCGGCCAGGGCCAGCTGCGCACTGGAGTCGCTTTGCTGCATGAACATGGTCTGGAACAGCGGCGCCTTGTTCAGCGCGCGTTCCGGGCGCACCGCCTGGACGATGCGCTCGAACGGCGCCTGCTGGTGTTCGAACGCCTCAAGACAAGTGGTCCGTATGCGCCGGATCAGCTCCGCAAGATCGGGGTCGCCGTGCAGGTTGATGCGCAGCGGCATGGTGTCGACGAAGAATCCCACCAGTCCGTGCGTCTCGCTGCGGTCGCGGTTGCCGACCGGGCATCCGATCACCACTTCGTCTTGTCCCGACCAGCGCGACAAGACCAGCGCGTAGACCGCCAGCAGCACCATGAACGGCGTCGATCCGGTGTGCAGACCGCAGGCCTGCACCTTTTGCACCGTGCCGGGCGCCAGGCGCAACTGATACATGGCGCCGGCATTGCCGCGCTCGGCCGGACGCGGCCGGTCCAGCGGCAACGCCAGCTCGGTGACGACGCCGGCCAGCTGTTCACGCCAATAGCGCAGATGCGGCGCCAGCCTCTCTTCGCTGAACATCGCGCGCTGCCACACCGCATAGTCGGAATACTGGATCGCCAGCTCGGCCGGGCGGATCGATGATGCGCCGGTTTCCAGCGCGTACAGCATGCCCAGTTCCTGGATCAGCACGCCCATGGACCAATGATCGGAAACGATGTGATGCATCGCCAGCGCCAGCACATGGCTATGCGGCTCCAGCTGCAACAGGCTGATGCGCAAGGGCGGCGCCGCAGTCAGGTCGAAAGGCAGGGCCGCTTCGCGCGCCAGCAGCGCCTGCTCGGCCGACGCGTGGCTGCTACCGGCAGCCGGTGCTTCGACCGTCAGCGCAAACGGCGTCATCGGGAGAATATGCAGCTCCGGCTCGACGCCTTCATCGCGGATCACGCTGCGCAGCAACTCGTGACGCGCCGTCAACGCGCTCAATGCGCGCTCCAGCGCGGGCAGGTCGAGCACGCCCCGCAGGCGCCATCCGGCCATGATGACGAAGGCGCTGCTGCCGCCTTCAAGACGATCCAGAAACCACAACCGGCGCTGATTGAACGACAGCGGCGCCGTGGTGCGCTGTACCGGGCTGCGCGTCAGCTCGGGGAAAGACATCGTCAGGGACGAATCGGACACCGCCTGCAAATGCGCAATCAACTCGGTCTTGCGCGCGCCCAGCTCTGCACGCAGTGCCGGCGACAAGGCGCCTGCCGGGCCGCGCACGCGCAGGTCGCTGCCGGAGCAGGTCAGCGTGACGCCGAGCTCCGCCAGTTGCGCCATCAAATGTCCAACACCGTTCAAATCGTAAACTCCTCTATGCCGTCGTCTCCGGAACGGCATTGATCAATATGGCCGGCCAGCGCGGCTAGCGTGGCGTGCTCGAACACGGCGGTGATGTTCAGATCGACGCCGAAGCTCTCGCGCACGAAAGCCAGCAAACGCATGCCGATCAGCGAATGCCCGCCCAGTTCGAAAAAATTTGCTTCGCGCGTGATGTCCGCAACACCCAGAATGCTGCGCCAGGTGGCGGCCAGTTTTGCTTCCGTATCCGTCATGCTGTTCATGCCGCTTGCACCCGCCGACGCAGACATGCCGGCGCCGGCCGGAGATAAAGGTGTCGGCGTGGACAGTCTGTCCAGCAGCACATCGGCGCGCGCCATCAGGCCAGGCAAGTCGCGTATCGATACCGCAACGCGCGCGTGCGGCGACGCCAGCACCCTGCGCAAGACCTCGATGCCTTCCTGCGAACGCATCGCTTCATTGCTATCGGGCGCAGCCTGGCCATGACGGCGGTAAGCGGCGACAGTCATGCCGGCCTCGCTCCAATCGTCCCAGTTGAGCACGGTGGTAAAACCACCGCCGCGCGCATTGCGCTCATGAGCGAACAGATCGAGGAATTCGTTGGCGGCGGCATATGCGGCCTGGCCGAACTTGGCCTGCGGCAGCAAGTTGCCCAGCGTCGAGAACAACACCATGAAATCCAGCGCATCGCCTTCCAGCAAGCGATCCAGCAATACCGTGCCCTGCACTTTTGCGGCCATCACCTGATGCATCGACGCGACGCTGCGGTTCTGGATGATGCCGCCGAGATCGGCCACGCCGGCACAATGGAATACGCCGTGGATAACGCCGAAACGTGCATGCGCCGACGCAATCGCCGGCGTCAGCGCAGCGGCGTCGGCAACGTCGCAGGCGCTTGCGAGTACCTCGACACCCGCTCTTTCGAGTTCAGCGACGAGCGCGCGGTCGACATGGCGCCCCAGCAAAACGAGGCGTGCGCGGTAACGCGTGGCGAGATCGCGCGCAATGCTCGCACCCATGCCGCCAAAGGCGCCGGTGATCAGGTAGCAGCCTTGCCTGCGCAGGCGATCGCCGCCCGCTTCCGGCGCAGCGAGCTTTACCGGCTGCAAATGCGGCACCCAGCGATGGCGGCGGCGCAGCGCGACCTGTGTCTCCATTTTTGCGTGCAAGAGTTCGTTCAGCAGCATAGGCACGGAGCCTTCCGCCTCGATATCGATGAGGCGGCAGGTCAGGCTGCGATATTCCACCGGGAGAATCTTGGCGAGGCCGAGCAAGGTACCCAGCGACGATGCCAACTGCTCGTCGCCGCTGACATCCGCAGCCCCGCATGTGACGATGTCGAGTTGCAGCGTGCGCGCCTGCGAACCCGCGCCGATGGCCTGCGCCAACAGCATCACGCTGGCAAAGCCACGTTCCAGCGCCATCTCGAAAGGCTGTACAACACTAGCCCAGAGATGTACCACGCGGGTCGGTGCGACGCTGTCCAATAGCCGGCGGTAGTCCTGTTCACTGGCGGGATCGATGGCGTAGTCCTGCGGCGAGAGCGCCTCGAATGCGGCTGCCGCCCTGACTTCAACAAGCTGTTGGCCGAATGCGCGCAAGCCGGTCGCCAAAGCGCGACCGGCATCGGTTTCTGCGCCCAGCAGCAGCCAGACGTCCGGCGCGGTTGATGACGCCGCTGATGTTGTAATCGCCGACAGCTGCGGCGCGCGTTGCCAGCCCGGCAGATAAAACCAGTCTGCGATATCGGCGCGCCGTTCCTGTGAATTCACGGTCGCGGCGATAGCCGGTTGCGGCGCAGGCCAGTGACGCGTGCGCTCAAACACATAGCCGGGCAGCGCGACGCGCGATGGCGCGCCTGCATCGCCGCTCGCCGGCCCGCTTACCTTGCCTTTGCGCCAGTCGATCAATGCGCCGCGCGTCCACAGTTGCGCCACGATGGTTTCCAGCGCGGAGACCTGTTGCCGGGCTTGCCGGTGCATGCCCAGCGCAATCAGTTGCGCCGCAGGCCAGCCGCCCGTGCGCGCCAGTTTTTGCAAGGCGCTGCCGGGGCCGACTTCGAGCAGCAGGTCGACGCCGTCGCGCTGCAAGGTGTCGAGGCCGTCGCCGAAGCGCACTGCCTGGCGCAAATGGCGCGCCCAATAGGCGGGATCGACGGCATCCGCATCGCTGATCCAGGTGCCGGTGACATTCGAAATGAAGCGCCGTTGCGGCGGCATCAGGGTGATGCGATCGAACTGGGCGACAAAATCCGGCAGCACCGGATCCATGGCTGCCGAGTGGAAGGCGTGCGAGGTGTCGAGGCGCACGGCCGGCACATTGATTTCTTTCAGCCGTGCTTGCAATTCATCGATGGCGTCCGTTGCGCCGGACAACACGCACTGTCCGGGGCCATTGACGGCAGCCAGGCCGATCGCGTCGCCGCAATCGCGCATCAACGTACGCATCAGCCCATGCGCCTGCGCTTCGTCCGCCTGCACCGCCAGCATCGCGCCGCCGGGCAAGGCCTGCATCAGGCGGCCGCGCATGGCGACCAGCGCCAGGGCATCATCCAGCTCGAACACGCCGGCCAGGCATGCCGCGACGTATTCGCCGAGGCTATGACCCAGCATGGCGACGGCCTCGACGCCGCGCGCCTCCAGGCTGCGCGCCAGCGCGTACATCACCGAGAACAGCACCGGCTGCGCCAGCGCGGTCTGCCCGAGTGCCGCGACGGCAGCGGGATCGTCGGCCGCGACGCCATACAGCACGGTGCGGATGTCTTGCTCCACATGCGGCAACAGCGCGACGGCGCAGCGGTCGAACCAGGATCGATAGCCGGCGTCGCTCTCGTACAGCGCCTGCGCCATGCGCGGATATTGGCTGCCCTGCCCCGGGAACAGGAAGGCAAGCCGCGCCGCTCCTTTGATCGTGGCCACCGGCTCAGTGCCGGACTGTTCTGCCGCCAGACGCAGCGCGACCATGGCTTCTTCGTTGCTGGATGCAACCAGGGCGTGGCGACAGCCGAAGGCGGCGCGTCCCTGCTGCAAGGTGAAGGCGACATCGCGCAATGCCAATTGCGGCCGGCCTTGCAAGACGTCGGCGAGCGCCAGCATGCTGCTGCGCAGGCTTGCCGGCGTGCGCGCCGAGAGCGGCAATACCTGTAAAACCGGCGGCAACACCGGCGGCGATATCGTTGCGGAGGCGGTCTGCAAACGCGCAGGCGCCTGTTCCAGCACCACGTGCACGTTGGTGCCGCCGATGCCGAAGGCGCTGACGCCGGCGCGGCGCGGATGGCCGCTTTCCTGCGCGGGCCACGCTTGCACGGAGCCGACCACGCCGATCGACGCCGCCGTGAAATCGACATGCGGATTGGGTGACGAGAAATGCAGGCTCGGCGGCAGCACGCCGTGCTGCAGGGCCAGAATCGTCTTGATCAGGCCGGCGATGCCGGCTGCCGCGTCGGCGTGGCCGATGTTGCTCTTGACCGAACCCAGCGCCAGCGGCCGTTGCCGCCCGCCGAAGACACGCGTCAAGGCGGCAATTTCCACCGGATCGCCCAGCTCGGTGCCGGTGCCGTGTGCTTCGACATAGTCGATGTCGCCCGGCTCCAGTCCGGCCTGCTTCAGTGCCGAGGCAATCACCGCCGCCTGGCCGTCCACGCCGGGAGCGGCGTAGCCGACCTTGCGCCCGCCATCGTTGTTGACGGCGCTGCCGCGGATCACCGCCAGCACGTTGTCGCCATCGGCTTGCGCCTGCGCCAGCGGCTTGAGCAGCACCATGCCGACGCCGCCGCTGGGGACGGTGCCGCGTGCATCGGCGGAAAACGGTTTGCAATGTCCGTCGGGCGACAGGATCATGCCCGGCTCATGGAAATACCCGCTGCCTTGCGGGAAACGTATGGCCACGCCGCCGGCCAGGGCCATGCCCGCAGCGCCGCTGCGCAGCGAACGGCAAGCCATGTCGAGCGCCGCCAGCGATGACGAGCATGCCGTCTGCACGGCCAGCGCCGGTCCCTTGAGGTCCAGATGGTAGGCAATCCGGGTGGCGCCGAAATCCTTGTCGTTGCCGGACATCGCGTGATATGTGTCCGCGCTTTCGGGCATCGGGCCGCCGCCAAACAACTGCCCCTGCAAATAGGTATTCACGCCGACACCCACGAAGACGCCAACGTCGACATCGCCCCGGGCTTCCATCGCTGCATAGCCGCCATGTTCCAGCGCATGCCAGGCGCATTCCAGCGCAACGCGATGTTGCGGATCCAGCGTGACGGCGTCGCGCGGCCCGAGCCCGAAAAAGTCGGCATCGAAACAATCGGCCTGCCCGATCACGCCGCCGGCGGCAACGAAGTTGGCTTGTTGCTGCACGTCGGCAGCGCGTCCCGCCTCTGCCAGCGATGCCGGATCGTGGCGGCTGATGCCTTCGCGGCCTTCGACCAGCAGTTGCCAGAAGGCGTCGACATCCGGCGCCCCCGGGAAACGGCATGCCATGCCGATGACGGCGATGTCCGCCTGGGCAAGCAGCGGCGCATGCACCGTTTTTCCTGTTTCCCGGATGTCTCCCTGACCGGACAAATGCGCCGCGAGGCTGCGGATGGTCGGAAAACGGAACAGATCGCTGATCGACGCCGCCGCACCGAACTCGACCGTCAGCAGGTCGTACAAACGGACCAGCAGCAGCGAATGGCCGCCGACGTCGAAAAAATTGGCGTCCGGGGCGATATCCTTGAGGTTCAGCACCTGCCGCCACAGGCCGGCGACACGCGCCAGGCAATCGCGACCCTCGCGGCTCTCCGTATTGCCCGATGCCACGCCCTCTCGCTCAAACACCGGCAACGGCAAGGCGTTCACATCGATTTTGCCGTTGCCGGTGAGCGGCATGCTGTCCAGAATCGCGATGAAATCGGGCACCATGAAGGACGGCAAGCTGCGCCGCAATTCGCTGCGGATCGTCGCGGCATCCGTGCCGGCGCCGACGACATAGGCCACCAGGCGGCGCTGTCCGGCGCTGTCGGGGCGCAGCATCGCCAGTGCCTGAGTCACGCCGGCCTGCTGCGACAAGGCGGCTTCGATTTCGGCCGGGGCAATGCGGAACCCGCGCAGTTTGAACTCGCGGTCGCTGCGACCGAGGAAGTCCAGCGAGCCGTCTTCGCGCCAGCGCGCGCGGTCGCCGCTGCGATACAGGCGCGCTTGTGGATCGTCGGAAAACGGATCCGGCCGGAAGCGTTCTTGCGTCAGCGCCGGATTATTGAGGTAGCCGATGCTCACCCCCGGTCCGCCGATGCACAATTCACCGATGACGCCGATCGGCGCCGGTGCGCCCTGCTCGTCCAGCACATAGATGCGCGCATCGCCCAGCGGGCGGCCGATCTGCAAAGGCGCGTCGGCACCCGCATAGCGGCCGGCGGTCACGGTCACCGTGGTTTCGGTCGGACCGTAGGCGATGAACAGATCGCGGCCTTGCTGCCATTGCGACGCCACTGCAGCGGGACACAACTCTCCCCCGACGATCAGCGTGCGCAGGCTGGGCAAAGGCGCAAGCGGCATCGCCGCCAGCAACGACGCCGGGATTTGCAAATGACTGATATGCATCGCGCCCAGCGTCTGCAGCAGCGGCGAACCGGGCAGCAGACGTTCGCGCGGCGCCAGGCACAGGCAGGCGCCGGCGGCCAGGGCAAACACGATATCCGAAACCGCCACATCGAAACCGAAGGCGGCCAGTTGCAGGATGCGGCTTTCCTGCGTCACGGAAAATTCGGTCACGGCGCTCTGCGCAAGGCGGCACAAGGCATGATGCGCCAGCGCCACGCCTTTGGGACGGCCGGTGGAGCCGGACGTGAAAATGATGCAGGCGGTTGCCGCGAAGTCCTTGTCGAACTCGCCGTGAGAATGCTTCGATTCGTCCTGTTCAGGTGCGCAAGACAAGTCCTGCAATACCGGCAAGCGCATCCATTGCGCCTCGTTCCAGTCTGCCGGACGGTCGCCGGCCACCAGCGCGACGCCGGCATCCTGCAGCATCTGCTCGATACGCACCGACGGATAAGTCGGATCGATGGGCACGAACACGCAACCGGCTTTTGAAATGCCCAGCAGTGCAGCGATCAGGCCGATGGAACGCTCGCCGATCAGCGCGATGCGGTCGCCCGGATTGATACCTGCGGTACGCAGACGCCGAGCAAAGTCGCCGGATAGCCGGTCCAGTTGCCGGTAGCTGAGCTCGCCCTCGGGGGTCGCCAGCGCTGCGGCGTCGGCGTCGCCGTTGCGCTGTACGCCGGCGCGCAGCAAGTCGTGCAGCCGCAGCGGCTCGCTTGCCGGCGGCAACACGGTGCGCGCCTGACCGAACTGCGCCAGCAAGGCGCGCGCCGGCGCATCCAGCAACGAGTGCGACAGCGGCGGCACGTCGGGCTGCGCCAGCAAGGCCTCCAGCAAGTGTGCGAAACCCTCGGCGATGCGCCCGGCCAGCGCCGGTGCAATAACGTCGGCGGCATATTCCAGCTCGCCCGCGATGCCTTGCGCATCCTGATGCAAAGCCATGCTGAGATCCGTGCGCGCCAATGGCGCCGACAAGGGTTCCGCCACCGCGTCGATGGCGTCCAGTTGCAATTGCCACTGGCGCAGATCGGCCAGCACGAACATCGCCTGCAGCAAAGGCGGCCGCTGGGGAATGCGCTCCACGCCGGCGGCTTCGACGATCCGGCTGAAAGAAATATCCTGGTGTTGCAGT
The DNA here is from genome assembly GCF_000282135.1 of Herbaspirillum sp. CF444. Classification (GTDB taxonomy): domain Bacteria; phylum Pseudomonadota; class Gammaproteobacteria; order Burkholderiales; family Burkholderiaceae_D; genus Herbaspirillum. The sequence goes on along the minus strand of NZ_AKJW01000011.1, from coordinate 26,849 downwards.
CCTTCGGCGACGCGTTGCTGGACGCGGCGGCCGAACTCCGCCAGATTGGCGGCGCTGCAATCCAGGCGCATCGGCAGCGTATTGGCAAGGAAGCCGACGATGCCGTCCAGCCCGGTGCGGCTGCGACCGGCCACGGGAATGCCGACCACGACTTCCTGCTCGCCGCCGAAACGCGCCAGCGTCAATCCCCACACCCCGAGCAACAGCGCGAAGACGCTCAGTCCGGCGTCATCGGCGGCCTGTTGCAGGCGTTCGCTGCGCTCCCGGCCAAGCGCGACCGGCACGCGGCCAAGGCGGAAGTCGCGTTGTTCCGGCATTCGGCTCAAGGCCAGTCCGAGCACGGCAGGCGCGCCGGCAAGCTGGTCGCGCCAGTAATTGCGCTGCGCCTCGAAAGCGCCCTGCTCGTCGCAATGGCGCTGCCATTCGGAGAAATCGATTTGCTGCAAGGCTGCGGGAGCGGCATCCAGCACACCGCTGTAGGCTTGCCCCAGTTCTTCGACAATCACGCGTCCGGAGCCGCCGTCGAAGGCGGTGTGATGCGCCACGATCGCCAGCAGGTGTTCAGTGGGTCCGAGCCCGATCAGGCCGGCACGCAGCGGCAGGTCTTCCGCCAGCGAGAAAAATCGTTCTGAAAATTCCTGCAGCAGCGGTGCAATCTGCTGCCGGCCGTCGTCTGCAGCGATCCTTTCGAGAGCGAATTCAGGCGAGGCGTGGACCTCTTGCACCTCCTGCCACAGCAGGCCATCGGCAAGGACCAGCCGCGTGCGCAGCGCTTCGTGGCGTTGCATCACGCGCCTGAATGCGGTTTCCAGGCGTTCGACGTCCAACTGGCCGCGCAGGCGGTAGACCACTGCCTGGTTGTAGGCGCCGCGCTGTTGTCCGGATTGTTCGATGAGCCAGAGACGCTCCTGATTGAACGAGGCGCGCGCGCGCCGGTGCGGGCCGCCGGCCACCACCTCCGGCAGTCCCGCGCCGCGCTGCGCGCGACGCACTTCCAATGCCATGGCGCGCAAGCTCGGCGCGTCAAAGACGGCCGTCACCGGCAGGCGCACGTCCAGGTTTTTTTCCAGCGCAGCGACCAGCCGTATGGCGCTCAGCGAATGGCCGCCCGACTGGAAGAAATTGGCTTGCGGATGTTGCGGGCGGCTGCCGATCACTTGCCGCCAGATATCCGCCAGCAAGTTCTCTTCCAGCGTCATCGCGCTTTCTGTCTCTGGCGCTTGCGCCGCTACTTCTCCGTCGGGCGCGGGCAAGGCCAGGAAATCGATTTTGCCGTTGGAGTTGAGCGGCAAGTCCGGCATGAAGACATAACGGGACGGCTGCAAGGCCATCGGCAAGATGTCCTGGAGGCATCGCCGCAACGCCGGCTCCACCGATTCTTTCGCGACGACATACGCCATCAGTATCAGTTCGCCGCTGCCGTCAGTACTGACTTCGCGCGCCACGACGACGGCATCCGCTACACCGGGGCACCTGCGCAGCGCGACGCGGACTTCCTCGGGATCGATGCGCACACCGCGAATCTTCACCTGACGATCCAGTCGCCCCAGGTAATCGATGCCGCCATCGGGACGCCAGCGCCCGAGGTCTCCCGAACGGAACGCGCGACCGCCGGCGACGTCTGCGGGCAAGGTGACAAAGCGCGGCTCGCCGCCATTGAGACTGAGATACCCCCGCGCCAGGCCGATGCCGCCGATCATGATTTCTCCTGCTGCGCCCACCGGCAACACGTTACCGGCCGGATCGAGAATCGCCAGCAGATTGCCCGGGATCGGTCTGCCTATCTGCACCTGCGGTCCTTCTGCGGTGTCGACGTCGTAGCAGGTCGAATCCGCCGATGCCTCCGACGATCCGTAGAGATTGAGCAGGCGGCAATCCGGCAACAGGCTCAGGAAGCGGCGCGCCAGGTCGCCCGGAAAAGCCTCGCTGCTGCAGATGCAGTGACGCAACCCACCCAGGACGTTGCCGACGTCGGCGACATGATCGAGCAGCGATTTCAGCAGCGATGGCACCAGCGTCAGGCGCGTGACCCCGTGCTGCTGCATCGCCGACGCCAGCGCCCGCGGATCGCGCACCTGGGCCGCCGACAAGATCACGGACGGCACGCCGCCCAGCAGCGGACCGAACAGCTCCCAGACGAAGTCGACAAAAGTCGGCGTGGTTTTCTGGCAATAGCGATCGCGCGGTTCGAACGGATAGCGCTCCAGCATCCAGGCGATGCGGTTCACCGCGCCCCGGTGCAGGCCCATCACCGCTTTCGGGCGACCGGTCGAGCCGGAGGTGTAGAGGATGTACAAAAGGCTGTCGGGACCGTTGAGATCCGGCGGCGCGGATGCCTGCGGAAATGCCCGTGAAGGATCGACCAGCCTGGGCTGCTGTGCCGCGGGAACGTCGGCGGCAAGCCAGTCCGGCGCGCCTGTCGTCATCAACACCGTCGCACCGCTGCTGTCGAGCATGTAGCGCAGGCGCTCGGCGGGGAAATTCGGATCCATCGGGACGAAGGCGCCGCCCGCACGCAGGGTCGCCAGGATGGCCACGGCCAGATCCGCCGAGCGAGGCAGGCAGATGGCGACCGGCGTTTCGGCAACGACGCCCAGTTGCGCCAGATGCGCGGCCAGCGCGGCGGAACGACGGTCGAGTTCGGCATAGGTAGTTTCGCCCCCGCCTTCCGCATCGATCAGCGCCACGGCATCCGGCGTCCTTGCAGCCTGTTCGGTAAACCAGGCGCTCAGTGTGCGCGGCGCGGCTCCCGGCAAGGATGGCAACGGTGGATTGAGGCGTGCCAGCATCTCGCGCGCCGCGTCGCTGCGTTGAAGCGGCAGTTGCGACAATGGCAGTTGCGGATCGGCCAGCGCGGCTTCCAGCACGACTTCAACCGATGCCGCCATCGCGGCGGCGATCTGCGGATCGATGAAGTTGCGGCGATACTCCAGTCCACCCTCGATGTGTTCCGCGCCGGCTTCCAGTTCCAGGAGCAGGTCCGCCCGGGCGGCGGGAAGCGGGACGGTTGCGGCGTGCGCGCATATCGCGCCTGCTTGCGCCTGCAGCGGCGGCATCGTCTGGAACACCAGCATGGCCTGGAACAGCGGCGCAAGCCCTGTGCGGCGCTCCGGATTGACGAGCTTGACGACGTCATCGAACGGCAGTCCCTGATGGCGCAAGTCTTCCAGCATGTGATCGCGCACCTGTTCGGTCAACGTGCCGAAACTTTGGCTGCGCTCCGAGAGATTGCGCGACACCATGGTCTCGCTCAGGAAACCGACGATGCCCTGCTCCTGCTGCCGCGGACGGTTGACGACCGGAACGCCGACGGCGATGTCGTCCATGCCGGAATAGCGCGCCAGCACGGCATGGAACGCCGCCAGGATCACCACGAACGGCGTGGTTCCGGCGGTATCGGCAAAGCGTTTGACGGCTGCCGTCAGCGGTGCCGGCAAGACCACCGGGATGCGTTCGCACAATGTTGCGCCGGCTTGTCCGCGCGGTCCTGAAAACGGCAATTCCAGCGCTGTCGGCAACTGCTCCAGCCGCGTCTTCCAATAGCCGTGCAACTGTTCGCGCGCGGCGGCTTGCTGCGGCTCGCGCAGCCACGTCGCATAGTCGCCGAACTGCACCGGCTCGGGCAGCGTCACCGTTTCATTGCCCTTGCCGAGTTCGCGCGCATACAGCATCACCAGTTCGCGCAGCAGCAGATGTCCCGACCACATGTCGATGATGCTGTGATGGAAGGTTAATAATAAAGCGCTCGCTCCGCCCTCAGACTCAGACTCAGACTTGGCATCGTCATCGTGCAGGAGTTGCGCCCGCAGCAGCAGGTCGGCAGCGAGGTCGAAAGGCTGTGCAACGGCCTCGCGCAAGAAAGCCGGCCATGACGCCGCGGGCATGGCATGCTGCGTCAGGGAGAGGCTGTCGACTTGCGTGAAGGTCTGCCCGATGGAGCCGTCATCATGCTCGGAAAAGCCGGCGCGCAAGCCCTCGTGGCGTTGCAGCAGCGCCAGCAGAGCACGTTCCAGCGCGGCGACGTTGATAGGGGCGTTGAAACGGATATCCATGCCCAGGTTGAATTCGCCGGTCACGCCGTCGATGCGTTCAACCGTCCACAGCCGTTGCTGGGCAGGCGTCGCCAGCACGCGCGCAGACGCCGCGCGGCGAGGGATTGCCGATTCTTCCGACGGCAGTTCGAAACCATCCTCGGCCAGCAGGTCGGCGAGCAGCGCTGCATCCAGTGCCGCATCCAATCCAGTCTCGATCGAGGGCATTTCAGGTGTCGTCATACAGTCCTCGCAGCAACGCGTGCCGCTTTTTGTTCGGGTGTCATTTGTTCTATTTCCAGCCAGCGGCGAGCAATGGCTTCGGTGATGCCCGGCTTGCTTTCGCTGCGCTGCACGTGGGCGCAGAATCCTGCCACGGTCGGGTTTTGCAGCAGATCGGGCATCGCCGCATTGAGACGGAAGCGTTCGCGCGTGGCCGCTGCGATTTGCGCTGCGCGCAGCGAATTGCCGCCCAACGCAAAAAAGTCGTCGTGCACGCCGCATATGGACAGGTCGAGGATCTGCTTCCACAACTGCGCCATGTAGCGCTCGAACTCGCTGTCCGGCCGGCCCAGCTGCAGGAATCCGCCGGCTATCCGGGTCAGCTGTTCGCGATCGACGCCGCCCGCTTCGTTGCGCGGTATCGCGTCCACCGCCAGCACCGCGACCGGAAGGCTGCGACCGAAATGGTCGCGCAACATCACGGCGCCTTGCGCAGCGCCTCCGGCTTCAACGACCAGCGCTTCATCCACCGCAATGGCCGCATCTTGCAAGCCTGCGTGGCGCGGATGCTGCAGGTCGAGACCGATCGCCAGCACCGGCCGGGAAGCCGATAGCGCAATGTCGAAGCTGGCGACGGCATGTTCCGGTTCCAGCGAAAAATACCCTGCCGCTTCCACCGTCGATACCGGCGCGCCGTTCTTGCTCATGCCGGTATGGCGCCAGGACGAAAATCCCAGGTAATGGCAGCGCGTATTGCCGGACGCCGCCAATTGTTCCGCCAGCGCCGCCTGCCAGGCGTTCGCGGCGGCATAGGCGGCATCCTGCCGGCCCGCGACCATGCCGGCAACGGAGCCGACCAGGACCAGCCGGGCACCGGGATGCGCGTCCGCCAGCGCCTGCAAGGCGAGGCTGCCGGCCACCTTCGCATGCATCATCTGCGCCAGCGTTGCCGCCGTTTCGCGGCGCAATTCGGTCTGACGGCCCTCGCCTGCCAGATGCAGGACGCCGTCCAGTCCGCACTGCCAGCGCGCACGCGCCTGCGCCACGGCGGCCCCCAAGGCTGCGGCGTCGGCCACATCGGCGCTGACGTAGAGCACGCGGCCGCTGCGTTCCAGCTCCCGCAGCGCTGTCGCGCGCGCGGCGTCGAGCTGTGCGGCTTCGGTACGGCCGACAATCAACAATTTTGCGTCGTGACGATCGAGCAGATGCCGCGCCAGCAACAAGCCGACGCCGCCGAGTCCGCCGCTGATCAGATGCAGGCCTCCGGAGCGCAATGCCGGGCGATCCGCCTTGGACAACTCGACGTTGCGCCAGCGCCGCAGGTGGCGCGCGCCGTCGATATAGGCCAGTTCGGTTTCGCGCGTGGGCTGGCGCAGGTCGCCGAGAATCATGCCGGCGTCGCTGCCGAGGTCTTTGCCTGAAAACTGGATATGCATGCAATGCACGCCGTCGATTTCCGCTGCCGCCGTCCGCAAAAAAGCGGCGGCCGCGGCATGCTCGGCGGCATCAGCGCCGCCGCATACGATCAGTCTTACAGGCCGGCTACCTCGCGCCGTCGCCGCCAGCGCCTGGCATAACGACAGCAGCCTGGGCAAGCGCGCCCAGCCGGGCAATATCAGAATGACGTCGGGCAATCCCTGCTGCGCCATCGCATTGAAAAGACGGCCCAGGGAAGGCAAAGGATCGGGTTGTTCTTCCAGCACAAACTGCCGCCAGTCGATATCGCCGGCCGCCCGCGCCAGCGCCGCCCGGATCGCGGCGTCGCCGGCGGAGGCGTCTCCCAGTACGGCGATGCTTTGCCCGTGGACGGATTCGCCTGCCGTGACAGCTATCGGGCAAGCTTTCCAGAACGGTTCGGAGAACCAGTGGGGGATCGTGCCGGCAGCCTCCAGCAGGCAGGCGGCTTGCTTGATCTCGGCATCGAAAACACCGGCTTCCAGCCGGCGCTTGAGTTCGATCCGCTGGACCTTGCCGGAATTGGTGCGCGGCAGGCGATCTGACGGTACATGGATGAAATACGCGGGCATCAGCGACAGCTGCTTGCCCAGGCGCATGCGCATGTCTTGCATGACACGCCTGAGGACGTCGTCGCGCACATCGGCAATATCGGAAACACCGGAAACATGGAAAAACAAGGCCAGCTGATCCGTCCGCGCAGCCGGCGCGCGCACGCCAACAGCCGCGATGCTGATGCGCTCTACGCCCTCCGTCTGCGCCACGACTTCTTCAATTTCGCTGCTGTAGAAATTGGCGCCGTTGACGATGATCATTTCCTTGATGCGCCCGACCACGAAGAGCTCGTCATTGCGGATGAGGCCCATGTCGCCGGAGCGGAACCAGTTACCGTGCATCGCTTCGGCCGTCAGGTCGTCGCGGCCGAAATACCCCATGAACAGGGAGTCGCCGGACAGCTCGACGGCGCCGATGATGCCTTCCGGGACCACTTCGCCGTGCTGGTCGACGATGCGATGCGCGGCGCCGCAGATCGGCAGGCCGAGGGAAACCACTTCGCCGTTGCCCGGGATCCACTGCGACATGGAAAATGCGCTGACGGTTTCCGTCATGCCGAACGACGGCCAGATCGCGCCGTCGGGTAATTTGTTCTCTGCGAAACGCGCGGCAAAAGCCGTCAGCACGCTGTCGGAAACGGCCTCCCCGCCGTTGAGGATCATGCGCAGGTTGGACAGGTCCCAGTCGCGCGCCGCGCCGGGCGCAGAAGCCGCCTGCTGCAACAGCTCGAACGCAAAGTTGGGCGTCCAGACCATGCAGACCCGATGCCGGTGCGCCAGTTCCAGCCAGCGTACGGGGGCTTCCAGCACGGTGGCGGTATCGACCTGTATCTGGTTCATGCCCAGCACCAGCGGCAAGATCGACAAGAAGCCCAGACCGCCGACATGGTCGAGCGGCATCCAGTTCATGGTCGTCGCGCCGGGCGTCAGCGCGGCGCCGCGTTCGGCTACGCCGCCGATCATCGCCAGCACGTTGGCCTGGCTCAGCATGACGCCCTTGGGAAGACCGGTGCTGCCCGAGGTCATGAACACCATGGACAAGGCCCGCAGGTCGCTTGCCGGCGAAGGGGTTGCGCTTTCGGCGCGGCAGAGTTCAGACGCATCCAGCAAGGTCATTCCGCTCAGCGCATCCGCTCCCAGTGGCGCCAGCGCCTGCAAGCTGGCCGGATCGGCGGCAATGAGCGGCCGCCCCAGCACTTCCCAGGAATCGCGCAGACGCTTGAGCGGCGCGCCGCCGACTGCCGCCGCAGCGACCTTGAACGGCGCCGGCACAATGGCGCCGAGCAGACAGGCCCAGAACAGCGGCAGCAGGCTGCGGCTGTCTGCCGCATCGACCAGAACCACATCGCCGCTGCGAACGCCGCGTGCGCGCAAGCCGCCCAGTATCCGGCGCGCCTGATCGAACAATTGGGCATAACTGACCCGGGTTTCACGCATGTCGGCGGCGACATGGACGATGCCGAGTTCGGGATGCTGCGCCGCGCGCGCCAATGCTTCGGCCAGGTTGGCGGGCATTCGCGGCTGTGCGGGAAGCGGCCTGAGACGGGAAACCGCCGGCTTGTCGGCAGCGCCGTTCGCCGGCGTCCTGGAGAGCGGTGTTTCCTGCACGGTGGAGGTCAGCAAGGGATAGTCCGGCAGGAGATCGGCCAGATGGATGCGCTGCCGCAGCGGCGCAAGCGGCCGATAGACGGCGGTCGGCGGCAACGACGCCTCGACCCAGGCCGGCAATGCGGCCAGGGCAGCGTCATCCACGCTGCCGTCGGGTCGACGCGGCAAAGCATGCACGCGCACCAGCGCCACCGGCCCCGGATGCGCCGAGTCTGCAATGGCGGCGTCCAAAGCCTTGCGCTGACCGCCGACGACATAGGCGACCAGGCCAACGCCCGCCTCCCCCTCCCTCGCTGCGGCGACGAGATGGACGGCCGCGACCGCCGGCACTGCGAGCAGCCGTGTTCCGAGCGCTGCAATGATAGTGTTCTCCGGCACAATACGTTCCAGCATCCCGCTCCCCTGAGCATTGCCGACCCAACATCGGCAAGCTTGTTTATTTCGGCAAACTATCCGCTTAACAAGCAAAGCCCCATCCTGCAAGGGTGATTTGATCTTGCCCTTATCTTTTACGACTCAACGCCCTGTCATTCCGACCCCGTTGAGTGCTTGAGTTTATTCTCGTAAAAAATGAGAATATTTTCTGCCCGCAATATTGCCACTGAATCGCTCCGAGAGTTGACTTCCTGTCTCACTTTTTCAAAATATATCCTGGCAAATCCATTCGGCAGGCAGCATCGCAGCAATGGGAGTGAGGCGAGATGTTTTCACGAGGCAACTTTATTGACTTCGACTGGCATGCCTGCACCGTTGCACCCCGTCAGGAGCGATCGGAAATGCCGGGCTCAATGTGTGCGGAAGATATGGCAAACATCCGATGTTTGGCGCACGTAGAGCCGACCACCACTTGGGACCTGCGGGACGTAACTTACGCAGCCTTATCTGGTGCCGTCGTTGGTTTGCACAAACTTGTATCCACTTTGGGCAAAATGCAGAGATTGCCAAAGTTGAGAGAACACTCAATAATCGACCGAGAAAACGACCAGGCCGGCTAACGTCCGCTCGACTCCTTAGCGGCAGATCACTGAACCGATTTACCAGTGGACTGTTGCATCACATTTTGAATTTGCGAAGGGTAACGCCTTCTTTTACCGCACGCCATGAACGAATCATTTTTCGCCCCAGTGGATCTGTACTGTGAACGACTCAGCCCGAATTTCTGGGCTGAACCCGTCAATGCCCTTTCGAATGCAGGTTTTTTGCTCGCTGCCTATTGCGTGTGGCGATTGCTCGAGTCCCGAGGCTTGAAAACCTCCATTACGACATGGATATTGACGCTGATGATTGCCGTGATCGGTATCGGCAGCTTCCTCTTCCATACCTTTGCAGTGCGTTGGGCATTGTTTGCCGATGTCATTCCCATTTCAATTTATCAGGTGCTGTTCCTGACTTTCTACCTGTGTCAAGTTGCGCGGCTCTCAGCGCTGAAAGTGGGCGGCTGGGTCATTGCCTTCTTCGCTGTAACGTACTGGTTCGGCGCCTTGCCCGCGCAATGGCTGAATGGCTCCTTGTCGTCATACGGCTCCGCGTGGCTCTTCATTGCCGGGCTGGGGATTTATCATTGGCGTACACGCAAGCACGAACCCATGGCCTTGTTGCTGGCCGCAGGGGTGTTCAGCCTTTCGCTGATATTCCGCTCTGCCGATATGGCTGTCTGCAAGTACCTCAGCATCGGTACGCATATGTTCTGGCACCTGCTCAACAGCGTTGTGCTTTACCTCACGACGCGAGCATTCATTCTGAACCTTCGCGCTTTCAGGCAAGCTAATCAGGCTTGATCGCCTGTCCTTGACCATCCTTGCTCCCCTCTGGGACATTGAGACATGCCTTTGCATGCCAAAGAGGATACGCAGCATAGATAGCCAGAACTGTGGAAGGTGTGGCCGAGGTGTCGAAGTGGTTTGGCCTTAACAGCTTATATTTACTTCTTGGCGTCCATTTTGATTTTTAGTGCGTTTGCCATTGCCAAGTGATGTTCTAGATTCGGTAGCGTCTTGGCCGCAAAATCCTTCACGTCCGGATCCTTGGCCTCGCCGGCGTTCTTGCGAAACAGCTTGACGGCATCCTTGTGCGCCGCCACGCCGATCATGCGGACGTATTGCTTGTCGAAGGTGCTACCCTCCAGTTTCTCCAGCACTGCGATCTTGGCGCGTTGCGCCATGCCAGGCTCGGTGGGCGGTTCGACGTTCTTGCTGGCGGCGAGCTTCCTGAGGTTGTCGCCGACGGTGGTATGTTCGTCGACCATCAGGGTCGCGAAATCCTTGACGTCGGGGTTTCCGGTCTTTTCCAGTGCGATTTTGCTGGCCTTGACTTCAAAATTTCCTGCTTCTGCAGCGCTGTTGATGAAACTCTTGTCGGCATGCGGCAGGTCATCGGCGCGCGCATGACTCATCACCAGCGCCAGGCCGGCAACACTGATCGCCGCCAGACCGAGTACTTTGAACATGGCGCCGGAACGACGTGACTGCATGCGAAATTGCGGGCGAAATTGCGGCTGCGACATGGCGATTCTCCTTATTGACGAAAACAGGTCTGCATCTCAGCCCGGTTAACACCGGACATCGCGGCAAACAACATGCTGCCAATGTAGTGCCGCAAAGGCCGCGAGAAAATCGGACAGCGCCGCTGCCGCTTGTAAGAATAGAGGAGTGGCGCGATGACCACCGCAGTTGACGCCACCGAGAGGGAATCTCTCCGACGCCGTCGATTCCCGCATCGAGATTGACGAGCCTGCGGGCATTAAAGACGGTATTGGCAGCCATGACGATGGAATTGTGTCCTTGTACATCAGTTGCCCGGCCCGGAGCAAGGTCGTGATACTGCAGCAGTGTTTTTGAACGATGTCGGTTACACAAATTTGCTCTAATAACAACTCATTCCAGACAGATACCCCGGATACGCCGATAAGCAACGGCCTCAAATCCAGGCAAGAGAAGTTTTCGTTGCCGCTCGTCTTACAGCGGTATAGGACGATGGCTGATGGTGTCGTGACAAAGTGTCAGATCATACTAATTGTTAATGTCAGTGCGAAGGTCCAGCATCATTTTCGATGCTCCTGTTCCTGCACTCATTCTTCCATTCTTTTTCTTCTATTCTTTCTATCGTTCACGGCAGGGAGCACATCATGCAAAAACCCACTTCAAACAACCCGACTAATGGTAGCAAACAGCCGCAACAAGCGACGCAAGCCAAGCCGGCCGAAGAAGAAATTCAGCAAGCCCGGCATCAAACAATTGTCAGGATTGCCGGTATTGAAGGCATTGACGGCTTTGCCGACATTCTCGACAGTGACAGTGGCAAACTGCATTCCAAAAAATGATAAACAAACGATAAACAGCAGTCCTGCTGAGACTGCTGACACTTATCGCTACCTGTTCTCAGGCTGGCGTGCAGTCCGGTTTCAATACCTTATTGAGATGAAGTATCCGTCGTTCACGAGGGGCAAACGACATCATGAAATCAACGACTGATGAATTTACACAATGAGATACATTGTCTTCAGTCGATGGCTTTTCAGCCGTCCAGCGTTTGCCGAAGCAAATCCGTGCCCCCGGCCTGGGCTCGGGGGCACATGTAGGAATCGCACCGAGCCGCGATGCGCGGCGGTCGCCAACCCTGCTCAACAGGCTGATTTCAATAACCTACGTAACCGTCGCCTCTATTGAGCGCCAGGATGCCCGGCACGGTGTTGGTCGAACCGTAGGTAGCTTCCGCATAACGGTAACCGGCGATGATGTTGTCCACTGGGTTGAAGATGTCGCCATGGCCTGGCAACGAATATGCGTTGAAGGTCGAATCGATGGTTTGCACCAGTCCCTTCGAGGGGTGGCCTTCCCGTGCATTCTCGTCCGTGTTGTTGACCGCATTGGGGTCTCCGCCCGATTCGTGCATCGCGATGATCGCCATGTTGACCTTGTCCTGGTCGCTCATGTGGATGCCGTTCTTCGCCAGTTCCTCGGCTGCCTGGTCTACCCAGGAGCGAACGTTGGCGGGAATATCGCTTGGGTAATTGGTATTGCTATTGGTGGGAGTTGTATTGCCACTATTGTAGAGCTCATTGTGGGGTGGATAATTGTCGTGAATATCGCCGATATCGCCGGCAGGATTCACTTGCCCATCAACGTGAAAATCCCTCCAGTTGCTGATGCGGGTATCGTGTGCCGCACTGATGTCCTTGGGATCGTTGTCTTCGATCACTGTATGGTCGCGGGTGATTTTGTACGTCTTATCGTCAATTGGGCAATAATAAACATCTCCAATCGTGCCAACTTTCGTGATCATTTCGAACTCCAAATAAAGTTTATCGAGATCTATCCTCCCCGAAGAAAGAAATGCGACGTTCTCGCATTGCTTTCTCGATATTCTTTAGTGGCATGGATAATGCCCGTGGTTCGCCGGGAAGTTTTTTTTACCACCGCATAGTCAATTTGTTGATTCGCACCGAAATTTGACCCCGTCGGCCGCAAGCCTTCCTTGCATCCCTACCCTCGGGGTATGTTTTAAGCGCGACGAGGTCCATACAACGCGTCCAAGATCGCCCCCAAAGCGATGCGATCATCGAATGTGATCGCCACGCGCCTTCGCCATCCATCCGATCGTGCTCAACGAGCGCTCCACAAGCAAAAGGGCGCATCACAGGACGCACAAGCATTTTCACTCGACGTCACACTGCCTTGGCATCCCTCGATCACGGAGTCATTTTATATACCTTGCATAAACAGGTAGTGTTTTATATACTCTAGTAAACCACCTCAAGCCAACATGCCCGAATCGATCCAAATTCAACTGAAAAAAGGCGCACTGGACCTGTGCGTGCTCGCCCTGCTGTCACGCGGCGAGAGCTACGGCTACGAGATCGCGAGCACGCTCGCCGGTGCCGTCGGCATGGGCGAAGGCACGATCTATCCGCTCATGCGTCGCATGCAGAACGATGGGCTGGTTGCGACCCGCCTGGTCGAATCGAGCAGCGGGCCTTCGCGCAAATACTTTCGCCTCACCCCCCTGGGTCACACGACGCTGGCGGCACATCGACGCGACTGGCGCGCCTTCGTCGAGGCGGTCGATCAACTTCTCGGAGATCAAGCATGAACCGCGAGACATTTTTGCGTACGCTGCGAGCCGGACTCGCAGGCCTGTCCAGACAAGAGATCGACGAGATCCTTGCCGACTACGAGACGCACTTCGACGAGGCCAGCGCTTCGGGGCGCAGCGAGGCAGAGGTTGCGCAGGCGCTCGGCGATCCGGCGCGGCTCGCCCGGGAGCTGCGCGCCGAGACCGGCTTGCGACGTTTCGAGGCCCACCGCAGCGTTGCCAACCTCGCGACGGCCATGTTCGCTCTGGCGGGCCTCGCGGCAGTCGACATCTTCTTCCTGCTGCCGCTGCTGCTCGTCATCGCGGTCGTTGCCATCGGTATCGGCGCCGGCCTCGTGGCGCTCGGTGCGGCCGGCGTCCACGTGATATTCGGCGCGGTATTCTCAGCACATGGAGGCTCGATCCCTGGTGCGCTGATTCGCATGGTGGTCGGTTTCGGGTTGGTCGCCTGCCTTGTGTTTGGCGGTTCGTTGCTGCTGCTCGGTCTTGGCGCCGGCGTGCGCTTGCTCGGGCGCTATGTCCGGTTGCATTACCGCTTGCTTGATCCCGCTCGGAACGAAGCGCCGGAACCAGGCAGCGACGTCCCGCCGCGGAAATCGAACGCCGTCGGGAAACGGACCCTGGCCGCAATCGTCGGCCTGATCATCGCCGTCAGCCTCCTTGCGTTCGGCGCTTCGCGCATCGGATCAAATGGCGTCGAGGGCGCCTCCTGGTCTCGGAATACACGATGGGCTTGCGGGCTGAGCTGGCTTCAACGCGCGCGGGCAGGCCATCGCACAGCGGACGGTAGCGATGGCGTTTCATCCGGGACCGTGACGTTTCCTTTCGAGTCGCGCGACAGTCTCGACATCGATTTGCCCACCCCGGTCAGCTATCGGCCTGGCACCAAAGCCGAGGCGACAGTGAGCGGTGATCCGGCTGTCATCAGCCATGTGCGTATTGCCAATGGCAGACTCGGGTTCGACGATGAAATCGACTGCATCCCGGCAACGCATCTTACGGTCCGACTGACGGCGCCTTCCATCACCCGATGGAGAGTCAACGGCAGCGGCGATCTCGTCCTGTCAGACATCGATCAGCCAAGGCTGGAGCTTCTCATCAGGGGAAGCGGCCATATCGTGGCGAAAGGTTCCGTGCAGGACATCGGGCTCAACGTTGCAGGCTCGGGAACGGCACAACTGCAAGAACTCTCGGCCCGATCCGCGGAGATCGTCGTGCACGGGAGCGGCGACGCGCGGGTCGCGGCCCAGGACAGCGCAAACATTGCCATCGCCGGCAGTGGGTCCGTGAAACTGTACGGCCATCCGGCGACCCTGCATTCGACCGTCTCGGGCAGTGGACGAATCGAGAACGTGCCTTAGGGCCTGCTCATTACCGCGGAAGGAAATGCAAATGAAAAAACTCTCGAATGCGCGCGATATTTTCAGGCACGTCAATTCCTGCGATCAAGGGCGGCCGCCGCGCGAACCTGCTGCGACCTTGCGCCGTTTTCTCTCGCTCGCCACCCTCTGTCTTTGCACTAGCCTGGCGCATGCCGCAGGCTTCCAGTTTATCGAGGTGCCGGCAGACAAGGACGGCCCCGCGCTGCGTGGCGTTGTGTGGACGCCCTGCGATGCGCCCGCGGACAAGATCGTGCTCGGCCAGTTGGTCATCGACGGCGTAAAAAACTGTCCGGTCTCCGGAACGCAACTGCCGCTGGTCGTGATCTCTCATGGCTATGGAGGCTCCTTCTTCAACCAGCGCGACACCGCGGATGCGCTGGCCAATGCGGGTTTTGTGGTCGCCGCCATCAACCATTCGGACGACAACTATCAGATTCGCGGCGGCCCGAACGACAAGTTATCGGCACTCGCGACGCGGACGACCGACATCAAGCGGCTGATCGACTACATGCTTCAGCAATGGGAGGGGCATATCTCGCTTGCCGCCGACAAGATCGGCTTCTACGGTTTCTCAAGGGGCGGCTACACGGGCCTGGTGCTCGCCGGCGCGCGGCCGGATTTCCAGCGCCTTCCGCTGTCGCCGTCATCTCCATGCATGTCGGCGCCGGAAAGCCCGGCATGCGGACTTGTCAGGCAGAGATTCCAGGAACTCCTCACGTTTCCGCTGACTCATGACAACCGCATCCGGGCGGCCGTGATCGTCGACCCGCTCAGCATGATTTTCGACGCCGCAGGTCTGAAGAACGTGAGCATTCCGATTCAGCTGTGGAGCTCCGCCTACGGCGGCGATGGCGTCACGCCCGAAAGCGTGGCCGAGGTTCGCCGCAACCTGCCCGTCGCTCCGGATTGGCGGTTGGCGGAAAACGCCACGCACTTTGGTTTCATTCCGCCTTGCTCGCCCGCGCTGCGCGAGTCGAAACCGGAGATCTGCGGCGACCGGCCCGGATTCGACCGCGCAGCTTTTCATCGCGATTTCAACGCTCAGGTGCTGGCCTTCTTCAGGGGACATCTGAAATGAACATGCGCGTGCTGCGCATGGCCTTTAAAATGCCAATCCTTGCCCTTCCAATGCGGCTCTCAGAATCAGGGGGGCTGTTCAAGCACTTGTCTGGCTCACGGTCACAACGAGACATCAAACGGCTGAAAGCTTCCTGAAAGCAATGTCGAGCGTTTAACCCGATTCAGCGAAAAATTTGTTGGAATAGGCAAGAGATAAGTCAAAACCGGCAAGAACATTTCGTGGACGGAGGAGCATACTTTCATGGTTTGAAGAGAGTCGCATCCATCTGTTCAAGCTTGTCGGAGTTTCCCCCCCAAGCACCCGGCATCGGATTTCAGACAACCGCAATTAGCCACCCTCCTTCCTCACTCACCCAGGAGAATAGCCAGCCATGAGTACGCTCAACATCAACGGTCGCCAACACACCGTCGACGCCGATCCCAGCACCCCTATCCTCTGGGCCTTGCGCGACAACCTTGGCATGACCGGCACCAAGTTCGGATGCGGAGCCGCTTTGTGCGGCGCCTGCACAGTGCATCTGGATGGTCAGGCCATCCGCTCGTGCATTACGCCGATTTCGGCTGCCGAAGGCAAGAAAATCGCGACGATCGAAGCCACGACTGACGGCAGCGATCCTGTCGGTGCAGCAGTGCATGCCGCCTGGCTCAAGCATGACGTGGCGCAGTGCGGCTATTGTCAAAGCGGCCAGATCATGAGCGCAACCGGGTTCCTGAAATCCCTGCCCCGCGGCACCCAGCCCAGCGTCGCCGATATCGACGCCGCCATGGCCGGCAACATTTGCCGCTGTGGTACCTATGTCCGCATTCGCGCCGCGGTGGCCGATGCCGCCAAAGCCCTCGCCTGAAGGAGTTGCCATGTTGCCCAATGTAGATTACCGCGACATGCCGCGCGCCTTGCAGCATCTGCTGGAGCGAGAGCAAAACGATGCGGCCCCGCTCTTGCGGCGCCGCACTTTCCTCAAACTTGCCGGTTCGATAGGGCTGGCTCTCGGCGCCTTCCCTCACCTGGCCATGGGACAGACCGGCAACGCACTCAAGCCGACCCAGCAACCTGCGGCCTTCGTGCACATTACGCCCGATGGCGAGGTAATGGTGGCCGTCAATCGACTGGAGTTCGGCCAGGGAGTGCAAACGGCATTGCCCATGATCCTGGCCGAAGAGCTGGATGCGGATTGGACGCTGGTGCGTGCCCGGCACGGTTCGAACGACCCGGCGTATATTGATCCGCTATTCGGAATTCATCTTACCGGCGGCTCGAATTCGGTCAAAAACAGTTTCACGCAATATCGCGAACTCGGCGCCCGCGCCCGCGCCATGTTGCTCGGTGCCGCAGCAGCGCGCTGGAACGTCGATACGAGCACGTTGCGCACGGAAACCGGTTGGGTGCTGGGACCGGGAGGTCGCAAGCTGAGCTACGGCGAACTGGCGGAAACGGCGATGGCTTTTCCCGTGCCCGAAAAAGTGATGCTGAAAGATCCCAGGGATTTCCGCATCATCGGACGCCCGACGACACGCCTGGACGCACGCGACAAAAGCAGCGGCCGGCAACAATTCGGCATTGACACTCGCCTGCCCGGTCAATTGACTGCCGTAGTGGCGCGTCCACCGATGTTCGGTGCTCGCCTGGCTTCCGTGGACGACAGCGCGACGCGTGCCGTAAAAGGTGTCAAAGCCGTGGTGCGCGTGCCGCTGGACCGGGGCGCCGAAGGCGTGGCGGTCATCGCCGACGGTTACTGGCCGGCCAAACAGGGACGCGACGCGCTGAAGCTGGAGTGGAATACTTCGGCCGTCGAAAAAGTCGATAGCGAAAAGCAGCTCGCGCAATATCGTACCCTTGCCACCCAGCCCGGCCCACGCAAATTCGACGCCGACATGGCGCCGTTGGCAACAGCACCGCACCAGTTGGACGCCGAGTATGTCTTTCCCTACCTGGCGCACGCCGCCATGGAACCATTGAACTGCACTGTCGCAATCAATAGCGATGGACGCGTCGAAATATGGACCGGATCCCAGTGCCCCGGGCTGGATGGTGCTGCAGTCGCTCGCGTATTCGGGGTGAAGCCGGAACAAGTCGACGTCCACGTGCAAATGGCCGGCGGCGGTTTCGGTCGCCGTTTCTCAAGCGGCAGCGACTTTGTCGTCGAAGCGTGCGAAATCGCGAAGGCAGCGCGCGCTGCAGGTTTCAACGTGCCGGTGCGCACGCTCTGGAGCCGCGAGGACGACATGCATGGCGGCTACTACCGTCCCATGCATCTGCACCGCGCCCGCATCGGCTTCGATGAACGCGGCAAAGTGCTGGCCTGGGACCATGTCATCGTCGGTCAATCCATCACTGCCGGATCGGTCTTTGAACAGTTTCAGGTCAAGAACGGCATAGACGGCACGGCGACGGAAGGCATGCGCGACCCCTATCCCATTCCAATGCGCCTGACGGTGCACCATCCCAAGCTCAATGTGCCGGTACTGTGGTGGCGTAGCGTGGGTTCCACGCACACGGCGTTCGTGATGGAAACCTTGATCGACGAGATCGCGCGCAACACCGGGCAGGATCCGGTCGCCTACCGCATGCAGCTCTTCGGCGACAAGCACCCTCGCCACCGGGCAGCCCTGCAACTGGCAGTGGACAAGAGCGGCTACGGCAAGCAGCAACTGCCTGCCGGGCGAGCCTGGGGCGTTGCCGTACACGAGGCTTTCAGTTCCGTCGTGGCGTATGTCGTGGAGGCCTCGGTGCAAGATGGTCAGCCGGTGTTGCATCGCGTGACCGCCGGCGTGCACTGCAATCTCGCCGTCAATCCACGCACGCTGGAAGCGCAGGTGCAAGGTGCGGCAATCATGGGGATGTCCATGTGCTTGCCGGGCGCAGCCATTACGCTCAAAGATGGCGTGGTGGAGCAAAGCAACTTCGGCGACTTCACTGTGGCGCGTATTACCGACGTTCCGGTATTCAGCGTGAACATCGTGCCGAGTGCGGATCCGCCGACCGGGATGGGCGAACCCGGCCTGCCGCCGCTAGCGCCGGCATTTGCCAACGCCATTGCGCACCTGACCGGAAAGCCCCTGCGCCAATTGCCATTCAAGCTGACGTAAGCAGCCGACATGGGCGCCCCGTGCTTGTGCCTGTCGCACGGGCCGGGGATTCCTCGCCGCAGCCGCCGGGATCGTTGATGGCAATCAACAGCCACGGCGGGGCAAAAATGATTTTTCAGCGCTCCGCCATCTGCTCCAGCAACGCCCGCGCGCCCGCATTGTCCGGCATCACGTTCAGCGTATTTTCAAGCAGCGCCCGCGCCTGTTGAAATTGCCCGAGTTGCTGATGGCAAGCCGCCATGTTGTACCAGACCCCGGCATCGCGGCCGTAGATTTCCTCGGTGCGCGCAAAGTACGTCAGCGCCGCCTCGAACTCGTCGAGCTCGTACAGCAGGCAGCCGATCTCGAACGCCAGGTCGCGCTCCTCGCCCAACGGGAAATACATCGCCCAACTCTGCGCCAGCATCGTCTTGAGCGCCTCGACCTGGCCATCGTCCAACTTCGGCGCCAGTTCCGTCAGGCGCGGCATGAGCCTGGCCAGTTGATGGGCGTCGGCGTGATTGAGTCGCATGTAAGCCAGGATCTCGTCGATGCTCATGACTTCCATGCCGCGATACAGCAAGCTGGCAATCGTGTAGAAGTCATCGGGACCGAAGCCGGCGATATGCCGGCCATATGCGGCGCAGGTCGCATCATGTTCGGATGCGCGCTCCACCAGCAGCAGCGCGACGACGGCCAGGCTGCGATGACGGTTTTGCGGCCGCAGCGTAAAGCCGCCGCCGATCTCGGCCCATTCCAGCAAGGCGTGGTAATTGACGCTCAACGAAAATGAACCGTGCCGCGTCAGCGCCGGCGGATCGCGCAGCGCCACCGTCGCCAGCTCGCATTGGCCCTTGTCGGCCGACAACAGCATGAGGCCGTTGCGCGACAAGGCGCGCAAGCGCGTCAGGCACTGCAGGCCGGTGGCCGGAAACAAGACATGGGCCGCTTGCAACTGCGCGCGATATTGCGCAAATAATTGCAGCAGGATCGCGTCGCCATACGGTTTTTGCGTCAACGGCCGATAGCCGTAGTCGACGTGGATGTTCTCAAGCAGATCGGCTGCATCCATCTGTTGCGGATCTGCCTCGGTGTGCAGCGAAACCAGGCAATCGTGCGCCGCGCCATCCTGAAAATAAAACAGGTCTTGCGGCACGCCGTCGAACAAATAATTGGCCACCACCACCAGCGGCTGTTCCAGGCCGCCGGCCGCCACGGCGCCGCCGCCGACTTGCAATTCCAGCGTGTGCGTGTGATTCGCGTCGAACAGCGCCACCTCCAGCAAACCGCTCGCAAACCATGGCTGGAAGCGCGGATGCACGCGCCACGCATCCAGGTTGCTTTGCGTGAAATCGGTCAGAACGTAGCGAAACGCCGTCAGCGCCACGCCGGACGAAGCGCACAGCGTCATCAGATGCGACAGGAAATAAAACGCAAAGCGCCCCGAGCCGGCGCCGAGTTCGCAGATGGTCAGCGCCTCGGTACTGGCCGACAGGCGCTGCCGGTCCTGGTAAAACGCAAACACCGTTTCGGCATAGGCGCGCGCGATGGTCGGGTTGCTGGTGATGTAGTGCGGCACTTCTTCGTCGCGCCAGGCTTGCACGCCGCGCTCGCTGAAATACCGGCTCTGCAATTCCCACAGCAGGGACTTGCGAAACAGCTGATCGCGTTCCAGCATGTAGACCATTTTTTTCATCTTTTTGACCATTGCATTGTCTTTTGAGCGGTGCAGTTACTTGCGCATCACACTATTTCAACTCTTGTTTGCCAATGCCTCCTCCGCCTTCGCCAGTATGGATTTTATGGCCTCGTCAATGTCTGACATATACTGTTCTTCCTGCTCCTTCCTTTGTTTTCTTATCGATTCAAGGTGAACGATGTGCTGCCTGGCATCCAACACCGGTTTTGGGGGACGCTTCGCAGCGCCCGCCTTGCCGGTCTTGCCTGACTTGCCCTGTGGGCGCACATATTTTGCATCTCCCGCTGTTGGCGGGAAAGACCGCATGATGATTCTGGTGGTTCTCCTTGGCCCCTGCGCAATTTTGTCCTTGTATTTTCCGGACAAAGTGCCCTTTCCCCGCTTCTTTACCGCCGTTGGCGCCCGGCGTTCTACAGGGTCTATCTGATCGACTGCAAAATCAAGCGCATCATTTATTTCGACCCGTCCTATCTTCTCGTCCTCCTTTTTTGCCACCCACTTACCTATCGCGGTCACGTATTTTTGACTGAAATCCATGCTGCCCAGTTGACGCTGCCAGTAAGGGGTCTTGACATAATCAGAGCCCTCTACAACGCCCTCGATATGCACACTCATCAGCCCTCCTGCCCTCAGCTTCCCGCCATTTCTGAAACGGGGATCTTTCCTATTCACTTTCACGTTTATGGATTTTTGGTCGGTAATTTTCTCGTTTTGACCTTTTTTCCAGGCATCCGGCGGAACGATCTTCGGTATCGGCTTTCCAGTTTTTTCATCTACCGGTCCTGCCATTGAAAATTTCGCCTTCACGTTCAGATCCGAGTGCACGTCATGCGATTCCTTTTTATCGAGATAGGACCATGTGCAATGAAATGTCGCCTTTAACGCTTTATCGTCGCGATTTGTCACCTCGACCTCATAGGTCAGGGGAATATTTTTGGTGTCCAATTCTATTGGAGCACCTCCATACAACAAGCCCTTCACTCTTTGTTCAACCTTGTTGGAATGCTCCTGATTGGCGGCATTCGAAATCGGAAACAGGTTGTAAGGAAGTCCTCTTCCGCCCAGATCATGATTCAGCAAATGCCCTCGGATCACCGTGGTATTCGCACGTTTTTTCAATGCATCCATCCACAGCCACTGATTGCCGACCGGCGAACCCTTGAGTGGGCTCTGCTTGTACAGTGTCGCAGTCATCTTGGTGCCGACCTCGGCATAGACGCCCCGCTGCCGGTCCGGATCTATCGCAAAATATCCTTCCGTGTGGGTCGCTTCCGAAGCAACGCCGCCGACCTTGGCACCCGTGACCTTTGTTGCCAGCTGTATCGGACTCCGCGACGACGACAGCCTGCTCATCTGCTTGGGCTGCAATACCGGTTTTGCTGCGGCCGGCGGCGCGGCGGCTTGCTTGCGGACATCGACATGGGTATCGGCATTGGCACGCATCATCTGCATCAGTTGGCGATCCCTTGCCATGACCGGCCGCACATCGACAAACGACGCCGCGCGCGCAGAGCTGCCGTCGGCGTGGGTCTCCCCTGCGCTGTCGGTCGCCTTGTCTGTCGCTCTGTCGCTCGCGCCCGGCCCCGGCTTGCTCTGATACTCCATGTCGCATTGCCCTTCTCAATCCACGCCCCATGCACAGCGTCCATTACGGCTGCTCGTCACGCTCCTTCAAGCGGTACTGATACCAGGCAATCAGCGCGCAGATAAACAGCACCAGGAAAATCGGAATCATGTAACCGCGCGCCAGCCATCGCAGGAACGGATCGCAAAACAGCAAGGCCAGCGCCAGCAAGCTCCAGACGGCGGCGATCGCCACGGTCGGGGCATGGTAGCAACGCGCCATCCGTTCGCGCCACATGCAGGACCAGTAATACAGGGCGACGCAAGCGATCAGCAACAGCACCGCCAGTTTGGCCGCAAGACGGAAGGCGTACAGGTTTTCGCACACCGTCTTGCAGACCGGCGAGGCTTCGGCTCCAGGCACCGTCTGGTAGAAATCGACCAGGCATTGGCTCACGTCCCTGCTGACGTCGCATTGCTGCACGCCGGCGAAGTCGACCAGTACCGCAGGCCCATCCTTGGCGGCGCCTCCGACCGCCTCAGCCGCGGCGGCCGGAGGCGTCATCGGCATCGGCCAGAAGCCGATGCCGCCGAAGTTGTCCTTGAAGTAAATGATGTCGTCCTGCAGTTGCTGCCAGTTGTCGTGGTCGAAGGTGATCACCGGCACGATTTGTCGCAACACCATTTCGCGCCGCTCGCCGTGCAGCGGTCCTTCCATGCGCAGCCGCAATTGTTTCTTGGAATCGGTCGTCTGTTCTTCCAGCAGCACCAGGAAATGCGGCCGCATGTTGCTGTCGCGCTCGACCTGGGCCAGCAAGTCCTTCCTTGGGTTGGCATCGCTCGCGGCGATCAGTCCATACAGATTGGGATAGTCGTAGATGCCCTTGCCCAAGGCCGAATGACGCATCATCACGTTGATGATGTCGCCCGCCCTGGCGCCGCGCAAACGGCTGCGCAGCGTATCGACGAACTTGTTGAACACCCCGACCGACACCTCGTCGTCCGGATAGTCGTCGAAGAACAGCGTGACACCGTCGCCATTGGTCGGCACGAAGCGTGCGCCGAATGGCAGGTGATTGGACACGGTTGCGGTCCAGCTATGCAGCCGGATCGACATCAGGCGCACGATGCTGGTCGCCAGGCGTTCGAGTATCTGTTCCTTGCGCCCCTTGTCCATTTTTTGCCAGGAGCGCCAGTCGTTGCGCTGGACCACCCAATCCACCGCGGTCTGGTGATCGCGCGCGATGTTGACGAAATCGTGTTGCGCCAGGTCGCCGTTTTCGGCTGCTGCAACGAAATCGCGGCCGTCGTTCGCCTGCCTCAAAATGCCGGTATCGTCGAACGTCGGGCCGTAATAAGCGACCCGCGACAAGGTGCTGAAATTCACCTTTTGCGGGGTGCCGGCAAACCAGAACGGATAGAAGCCATACACTTCTCCCACCAGCCGGTCGAGCACGCAACCGCAGCCGTCGCCGTTCCACTGCACGTGTTTGTTGGGGTCGTAAGCCGGTTTCTTGCGCGCGCTTTCGCGTATCGAGGCCCGGTACTTGACGTACAAGGCTTCGATCTGCTGATTCATGGCAATCGTTTCATCGGGACTGCAGGATGTTCCGTGCCACAGCTTGTCCAGTTTTTCAAACAGCGCCGGGTCTTTCAGCGCGCTCTCGAGCTGCTTCATCTGCTCTGCGGAGACCTTGCGCCGGTCGGCGACGTTTTCTGGTATGCCGCTCTGGCAAGCGCCGACGCCATTACGCAGACGCGCCATGACGGCCTTGTCGAACAGCCATTGCTGCGCATATTCGAGTCCTTGCAGGCCTTTGATCATGTCCAAGATCACCTGCGGCACCGAATCGTTCTTGCGATTCGCGCTCAGCTCGGCCAACGCGCGCGCGGTCAGGATGTACGAAGTGCTGGTCTCGGCGGCGTTGAGGATGTCCGGCATGTATTGATCGATCGGCTCGTTGACCTGGGCGGTGGCATCGATCACGGCTTCCATGAACATCGCTTGATCGGGATAGGCGCCGGTGAGTTTTTCAAGCTCGCCGATGACCGTTTCCGGCACGATGTTGCCTTCCCTTAGCATCTGCAGCGAGGACAGCGTCAATCGATAGCTTTTCTCGAGCGCGGCGTCCCTGGCGGCAGGCAGATAAGAAGCCGCCTGCGATCCGAGATCCTTGAGCGCGCCGAGCACCGCCGCATCGAACAGCGGCTGGTTGATATACACCACATCCTGCAAGGCGGACAATTTGGCGATGACTTGCGATTTCGACGCCAGCAATCTGATGTCGGTCGCCGTCAGGCTGTAGCTGTAGATCGTCAGCAAGGCGCGATCCTGGTCCGGCGGCGGCTGGCGCGTGTTGTCGGTCTCGTAGTGATACAAGCGCAGCATGGCGATGATCTGCTCGTCGGTGCCGGCGAGGCGAATCTGATAATAGCGCGCCCGGTCTTCGGGCTCGAAGCCATCGATCCAGCGTCCCAGATCCGCACTGATCAGATCCACCTTCCATTCGGGGTGCGCCTTGACGGTCGCGGCAAAATGCAGCAAAGCCTGGACAGATGCATTGGTCAGGTTGCCCACCGGCTCCATTTTGAAATCGAACCAGAAGCGGTTCAGCCATGACAATGTGATCGGACCGACCACATTGTCCGACAGCGGTGCCGTGCTTTCGCGATAGGCTTGCATGTAGGCGGCGTCTTCGGCATAGATTTCCAGCAAGGCTTGCTGGATTTGCTGGCGTAGCGCGGGCGTGAATTTTTTCAATACATCGTACGACAGCAACCGGGCCGCAGGACCTTCCCCGTCGGTCTTGCTCACCCTGACCTTGCCGACAATCGCCTTGGCCGCCTCGGGCGTCATCAACGCGCCAGGCACCGGTGCTGCTTCCGGTACAGATACAGGTGCAGATATGGGTGCAGATACGGCAGGCGCCGCCCGCAGCTTTTTCGATGCGGGGGGCACCGACGGTGCAAGCATCTCGGGCGCCGATGCGTTTTCCGCCGGGGTTTCTGCAGGGGTCTCGGCCGAGACTTCTGCACTGCCATTCTGCGGCGTCAGCAGCAAGCCGGTCAGCGCCAGCACGCACTGCAGCACGGTTACGCGCATGGAGCAAGCTATCGAAGCAGTCCTCATATCAGATCGTCCGCCCTTCCTTGATGAATTCCTTCTTGATGCCGCGCAGAAGATCTTCCTTGCAAATCGCATCGCGTCCCTGCCGTTCTGCACGCATCGCGGCATAGCGGACGACGTTGATCAAGGCGCCGCCGGAGAGGATGTTTTCTTCCGCCAGGTCTTCCAGGTTCACATCCGGCGCCAGGTGGCGGCGTTGCGGAAAAATATTCTTCCAGAGCCGCAACCGTTGCAAGCCGTCCGGCAGCGGAAAATAAATCGCGGTCTGGAAACGCCGCGCAAACGCCTCGTCGATATTGCTTTTCAGGTTGCTCGCCAAAATCACCACGCCCGGAAAATCTTCAATGCGTTGCAACAGATACGAAATTTCCTGATTGGCATGACGGTCGTTGGAAGTGCTGCCTTCCGTACGCTTGCCGAACAAGGCGTCGGCTTCATCGAAGAACAATATCCAGTTCTTGTTTTGCGCCTGGTCGAACACATTGGCCATGTTTTTCTCGGTCTCGCCGATGTATTTGGAAACGATCTTGGACAGGTCGATGCGATATACATCAACCATCGCCGCCTGACCGAGCAAGGTCGCCGTCAAGGTTTTGCCAGTCCCGGGAGGACCGTAAAACAGGCTGCGATATCCGGGCTTCACGCTCTTGTCGAGATGCCAGCGTTGCATGACGGCGGCACCGCCCTTGAGCCAGATACGGATATTTTCGATCTCCTCGAACACTTCAGGCGCCAACACCAGATCGTCCCAGCTCAATTGCGTGGTGATGCGCTTGGCCGGGAAACCGGCGCTGTAATCCGGTTTGTGCTGCTGGCCGGAGGTGCAGCGATCGAAAAAATCGCTTTCTATCGTCAGCGCCGCGCTCAGGAAAGGTTCGCCATCGGCCTTTTGCTCCATCCGGAGAATCGACTGGCGCGTAAAAAAATGCTCGGCGTCGAACAACTCCAGCACGGCAAAGCGTCGCGCCAGGTCGTCGCCCGCGAGGATGAAGACGGCGGTTTCGCAAGTCGGCAACACGCCAGCATGGTTTTTGCCTTTCCAGCCGCCGAATTCGGTATAGCTGCGCTCGGTATTCTTATTCGCGGTCAACAACAGGTCCAGCGCTTGCGGCCGTATATGCGGCAGCAAGGTGAGGATCAGCACAATGCGTTCGTCAAAGCCCATATTGTGCTCGCGGATCGCAGCGGCGAACGGCGATGCATCCTGTGCGACGTCGGGCGGCACATGGGCGTGGATGTCGTACGGTCCGCCTTCATGCATGAAATAGGCATGGAAGCGCGTGGTCAGCACTTCGCTGAACCAGGCGACTTCGCGTTCCAGACTGCGTGCATTGGCGGTCAATGCGTCCATCTCGCCTCCCCGTTTACCGTCATCTTCCTGATCTTCATCTTGTTAGCGCCAGTTGACATGCACCGGCCTCTCCATCCACGCATAGCGGATGATCGAAAAACTCCACGGCAACTGATCCAGCAACATGTCGAAGGTCCCTTCCTGCACCCGCAGATGCCAGGCGTCGTCCTTCAATTGCAGATGACCGGGACGCTGCAAAAAGGTCTCGCGCAAACCACGCAGCGAAGTACTGCCGATGATTTTCCAGTGCGCGATCATGGCCGACAGCAACTGTTCCACGATCTCCACTTCATGCGTCGTGATCTCGATCTCGCGCACCATCGGCACTTGCGAGCGCACGCCGCACAGCAGTTTGTTCAACGCCAGTTGATATTCCGGCGTCGCGGTCTGTTCGAACACCAGGAATTGCAACAGATGCACCGCACGCTGGGCGGCGGCCTCGTCCTTGAAACGCCCCTCGTGCAGCAGGCCTAGCGCCTCCCACAAGCGCGGCAGATACGGCGCCGCCAGCACCTGGCCGGCATTGAGCACGTAGATGTCGGCGCTGACAGGCATCTCGGCGTCCCGCGCCATCGTGTCGACGGCGTGCGTCGGGGCGGCAACCACGGTAGCGGCCGCTG
>NZ_AKJW01000010.1 GCF_000282135.1 Herbaspirillum sp. CF444 | reverse complement strand
GCCAGCCGCTTCGTCGCTGACAAACCGATGAAAATCGGCGTCGTGGCCTGCGGCTATGCCGACGGCTATCCGCGCCATGCGCCCAACAACACGCCGGTCGTGGTCGACGGCGTCAAGACCGGTACCGTCGGTCGCGTGTCCATGGACATGCTGACGGTGGACCTGACGCATATCCCGCATGCCGGCGTCGGCAGCCATGTCGTCTTATGGGGCGAAGCCTTGCCGATCGATGAGGTCGCCTTCGCGGCGGGCACCATCGGCTATGAATTGATGTGCGCCCTGGCGCCGCGCGTGACCGTCCGGGAAAAGAACTGATATGGCAAAGGCCAAAACCAATTACACCTGCACCGAATGCGGCGGCATCAGCAATAAATGGGCGGGGCAGTGCCCGGCCTGCGGTCAGTGGAATACGCTGGTGGAAACGCTGATCGAGCCGGCCGGCGCCAACCGTTATTCGAATCAGCATCAGGGCCTGGCACAGACGGCGCCGGTGCTATCGCTGGTCGACATCGAGGCAATCGACGTGCCGCGCTTCGGCACCGGCATCGAAGAATTCGACCGCGTCCTGGGCGGCGGCCTGGTGCCGGGCGGCGTGGTGCTGATAGGCGGCGATCCGGGCATCGGCAAGTCGACGCTGTTGTTGCAGGCGCTGGCGAATATTTCCAAACTCAAACAGGTCCTGTACGTCAGCGGCGAAGAATCGGGTTCGCAGATCGCCTTGCGCGCCAAGCGTCTGGCGGTCGACGCCAGGGATCTCAAGCTGCAGGCGGAAATCCAGCTGGAAAAAATCCTGTCGACGCTGGCCGAACACAAGCCGGATGTCGCCGTCATCGATTCGATTCAGACGGTTTATTCGGATGCCTTGACTTCGGCGCCCGGCTCGGTGGCGCAGGTGCGTGAATGCGCGGCGCAGCTGACGCGCTTTGCCAAGACGTCCGACACCACCATCATCATGGTCGGCCACGTGACCAAGGAGGGCGCACTGGCCGGTCCGCGCGTGCTGGAGCATATCGTCGACACGGTGCTGTATTTCGAAGGCGACACGCACTCCAGTTTCCGTCTGGTGCGGGCGTTCAAGAACCGTTTCGGTGCAGTCAATGAACTGGGCGTGTTCGCCATGACGGAAAAGGGACTCAAGGGAGTGTCCAATCCGTCGGCGCTGTTTTTGTCGCAGCATGACAATCAGGTGCCGGGTTCTTGCGTCATGGTCACGCAAGAAGGCACGCGTCCTTTGCTGGTGGAAATTCAGGCATTGGTCGATAGCTCGCATGTTCCCAACGCACGTCGTTTGTCGGTTGGCCTGGAGCAGAATCGTCTTGCCATGTTGCTGGCGGTATTGCATCGCCACGCCGGTATCGCCGCGTTCGATCAGGATGTATTCATCAATGCCGTCGGCGGCGTCAAAATCACCGAACCGGCGGCCGACCTTGCCGTGCTGCTGGCGATCAATTCCTCCATGCGCAACAAGCCGTTGCCGCGCGGTCTGGTGGTGTTCGGCGAAGTCGGACTGGCGGGCGAGATCCGTCCGGCGCCGCGCGGTCAGGAGCGTCTGCGCGAAGCGGCCAAGCTGGGTTTTTCCATCGCCATGATTCCGAAAGCAAACGCACCCAAGCAAGAGGTCGAAGGGCTGAAAGTCGTTGCGGTGGAGCGCATCGACGAGGCCTTGCAGAAAATTCGCAACATCGACGAATAGGCGGAAAACAAACGGAAAACAAGCGGGCCGTCGTCGGCCGCTTGTCTCCCGGACCGGCTTTATCCCGGCAGCTCGTAGGTCACGATGAGTTGATTCATTTCGCCCTGTGCCGGCGGCCCCAGCGGGCCACTGCCTCTGACGCGATAATGCAGCGTGAATGGCTGGGCGGCATCCTTGCCGTTGAAGGCCGGCGTATTGCCGCTGGCGCTGTTGGTCACATTCCAGCAGCGCTGTTGATTGTTCCAGCACAGCACGGCTTCAAAGCCTGCCGGTTTGCCCGACAAGCCGTAGCGCCATGACACATTGCTGATCGTACTGCCCGCAGGCACGGGGACATTGATCCTGAAGGTCGTTTCGTAGTCGGCATTTTTTGCCAGAATGGTGGCACCCATGGCGTCGGAGGCATAGGAGCCGCTGGGCCGGTTGCGATTCCCAGGGGCAGGGGGATAGACCGCAGGTGCGGCGGATGTCGTGCTTGTCGCAGCCACGGGCAGATCGCCGATCGATGGCGTAGCCGCAGGTTGTATGCTCAGCGTGCGATCGACGCGTGCCTGGGCAAACGCCATGCCGCCGTTCATACACGCGATCGTCAATAACATCATGGCTGATCGGCCCGGGTGCTGCAATCTCATGATCCTGCTTGCTTGCGCGACGGTTGGGGGAAAATCATCTGCACCACCAAACCACCGCCTTCGCGATTGCGCAGATGCAATTTGCCGTTGTGGCGAATCACAATCCGATTCACGATGGCCAGCCCCAGACCGGAACCGTTGGCCTGGCCGCGTGCAGTGTCGAGCCGGGTGAAGGGACGCAGCAGGCGTTCCAGCTCGCTTTCCGGCGCGCCGACGCCGTGATCGGCGATCTCCACCTTGACGTTGTGGCCTTCCAGCTTGCACAGGATGTCGATATCGGCGATGTCCGTGTCGGGCGTCTTGCCATAGCGGCGCGCGTTCTCGATCAGATTGCCGATCGTACGTTCGAGTTCGACGGTGTTGCCCATGATTTCCAGACCCGGCATGATTGCTGTCGTGACACGTACTTCGTTCTGACGTTTGCTGTGGTTGGCGGCGTCTTCGAGCAGGCCGGACAGATCGACAGGGGTAAAGCTGCTGCTGTCGAACGGTTTTGCATAGTCGAGGAACTGACCGATGATGGCATCCATTTGCGCCAGGTCTGCATGCATGCCGTCGCGCGCGTCGTCGGAGAGCTGGGCCATTTCGACTTCCAGCTGCATGCGCGCCAGCGGCGTGCGCAAGTCATGTGAAATGCCGGCGAGAATCACGGCGCGATCGGATTCGATGCGATTGAGGTCGTCGACCATCTGGTTGAAACTGCCGTTGGCTTCCCTGATTTCGGTCGGTCCGGATTCCGGCAACGGATCGGGCTGCTTGCCTTTGGCGATGGCCCGCGCAGCGGCCGTCAGGCGTGCCAGCGGTTGGTTGATCAGCGTCGAAATGAATACGGCGCCGATCAGCGACAGCACCAGCGCAATCGAGGCCCAGCCCAGCCATTGCAGGCTGGAAGTGCGGTCAAGGCGACCGCGGTCAAGCATGAGCCAGTAGGCGTCTTCATCGATCTTGAAGCTGATCCAGAAACCGTCGACATCGTTGACGCTGGACGAGAACTGCGTGTCCTCCCCCATCGCCTGTTTGACGTAATACTCCAGCTCGGGAAGCGCAGGCGAGTCGTCGGGCGGCGCGATCTTGTCCGACTTCTCCAGCGGATAGATGCGGATGCCTTCGTTGCTGGCGAGATCGAACAGCAGCTCGCGGCGCATCTCCGGAGCCGAGTGCGTCAACGCCGCGC
Organism: Herbaspirillum sp. CF444; assembly: GCF_000282135.1. GTDB lineage: Bacteria > Pseudomonadota > Gammaproteobacteria > Burkholderiales > Burkholderiaceae_D > Herbaspirillum. Next base: position 67,700 of record NZ_AKJW01000010.1, on the reverse strand, counting down.
GCGTGATCGTGACCACGGAAACGATTTGCGCGGCCAGTTGCTCGGCGCGCGGGCCGCGTTCCACCATGCGGAAGCTGGCCACCCACGCCACCATGCTGGCGGTGATCAGGAAGGTCAGCAAAAAAAAGGTGCGCCAGAACAGTCCGTTGCTGAACCATTTTTGGCGCGCTTGATAACTCATGGCGTGAATCCCGGTGGGCGGGTTCGATGGGTTCAATCGGCGCAACAAGCGCATCAGCGTGGTTTGCCCTCGGGGATGAAGACGTAGCCGAGACCCCACACAGTCTGAATATACAAAGGATTGGCCGGGTCGGGTTCGATCAGTTTGCGCAGACGCGAGATCTGCACGTCGAGGCTGCGGTCGAACACTTCATATTCACGGCCGCGCGCCATTTCCATCAGTTTTTCGCGCGACAGCGGTTGGCGCGCATTGCGGGCAAAGACTTTGAGGACGGAGAACTCACCGGTCGTGAGCGGAACGGTTTCGCCTTTTTTCTTCAGTGTGCGCGTGCCCAGATCGAGTACGAATTCTCCGAACTCGAAGGATTCGGGCGACTCCGACGGCGCTCCCGGCAGTTCGTCCGGACCTTTGCGACGCAGCACGGCGTTGATGCGCGCCACCAGTTCGCGTGGATTGAATGGTTTCGGCAGATAATCGTCGGCACCCATTTCGAGGCCGATGATGCGGTCCACGTCTTCGCCTTTGGCGGTGAGCATGATGATCGGCGTCTGGTCGCCGGCGCCGCGCAAACGGCGACAGATCGCCAGGCCGTCTTCACCGGGCAGCATCAGATCCAGTACCAGCAGATCGTAGCGTTCGCGGATCCAGAGTTTGTTCATCGCTTGCGCATTTTCAGCCGTGACCACGTTGAAGCCTTGTTCGGTCAGGTAGCGGCGCAACAGGTCGCGCAGACGGATGTCGTCATCCACCACCAGGACTTTGGATTGGTGGGCCGGCGTAGCGGGGGAGCTGGTGTTGTTCGTATTCATGGCGTTATGGTAGCGTCTTCACAGCGATCAGCAACATGTAAGCAGTCAAAGATTACAAACTGTTACATACCTTACCTTAATCATCTTATACCATCCGGCCTAGCAACCTACACTGGGTACATCGATGATGCACTTTGTCGTTGGTCCAAAATGTGGAAAAATGCCGTTATGGATATTGCTGTTTTTAAAAAACTTGGTGTTGTTGCTGCGATTGTATTGCTCGGCGCTACCGCTGCATTTGCGCGTCCTCCCGAACCTGGGCGCGGCATGCCGAATCAGCCGGGCGACTTTCGCAATCAGGGCGGCAACGGTGGCGGACGTCCGCCCCCGGAGCAAGACGTCAACCAGCGCCGGGGTAAGCTGAGCCCCGATGAACGCCGGGAATTGCGGCGCCAGATTGATGAAGCAGGACAGGACATTTATCGCGTCAAACGCTGATTTCTCCCAATGAAAAAAGCCCGGGCCTGATCGCCCGGGCTTTTTTTATTGGCGCAGCATTACTGGTGTGCGCGTTCCAGCCGACGCTCCAGGCGGTGTTGCAGGGCTTCGAAGCAAATGCTGAGAAACCAGTACACCATGGCTGCGGCGATATACAGCGGCAGGGGCCGGAAGGTCACCGCAATGATTTCCTTGGTCGACAGCATCAGTTCCGTGACCGTGATGACGGAGACCAGAGAGGTATCCTTGATCAGGCTGATCAAGGTATTGCTCATCGACGGCACCGCGATGCGGATTGCTTGCGGCACCACCACGTAGCGCAGAGTCTGGGTATAAGTCAGACCGAGGCTGTAGCTGGCGCTCCATTGGCCTTTGCCGACGCCGAGGATCGCGCCGCGCAGGCTTTCCGACAGATAGGCGCCGGCGTTCAGGCTCAGCGTCAGCACGCCGGCCATGAGCGGCGAAAACTCGATGCCGACGCTCGGCAAGCCGTAATAGACCACGAAAATCTGTACCAGCAGCGGCGTGCCGCGCATCAGGCTGACATAGACGGCAGCAGGCCAATGGACGAATCTCCACGGCACGATGCGCGCGACTGCCAGCACAAATCCCAGGACCAGGCCGCCGACCATCGACGACAAGGCAAACAACAGCGTGTAGCCCGTGCCTTTGAGCATGATCGGCGCTGCCTGGTGCAGCAAATCCCATATTTCCATTTTCGTCGACGCAATAAAAATATCCCCGCATTGATGCGGGGATATCGATTTCAGGAGAGCTCGGTGACTTACTCAATAACTCATTGTGCGGCTGGCGGCTTGCTCACGTCAATGCCAAACCACTTGATCGACGCTTGCTTGAAGCTGCCGTCCTTCTGGATGTCGGCCAACGCCTTGTTCAGGGCGGCCTTGAATTGCGGGTTGCCCTTCTGGAACGGGATGCCGATCTTGTCGATGGTGCCGATCGGCGAGCCGCCCTTGAGCGGCAGGTTCGACGATTTCAGCAGGTAGCCGACCAGCAGGCTGTCGTTCAGTGCAGCGTCGATGCGGCCGCTGGCCAGGTCGGCCAGGTATTCAGGCGAACCGGGATAGGTCTTGACGTCGATGCCGGGAACGCTCTTGGCTTTTTGTTCGAAGTTGGTGCCCTGGCCCAGGCCCAGTTTTTTGCCTTTCAGGTCTTCCAGGCTCTTGAAGTCGCGCTTTTCATCCTTGCGCACGATCAGCTGCGCGCTCGACAGGGTGTACGGATCGGAGAAGTCGAACGCCTTTTGACGCTCATCGGTAATGCCGACCTGATTGATGATGACGTCGTACTTGCCGGCGCCCAGGCCTGCCAGGATACCGCTCCACTCCGTGGTGGTGAATTCGGGTTTCAGGCCCAGCTTGGCTGCCAGCAACTTGGCGACATCGACTTCAAAACCGGTCAGTTCGCTGGTTTTCGGATCTTTGAAGTTGAAGGGCGGATAATTGCCTTCCAGGGCCACTTTCAGCGTGCCGCGCGCTTTGACGGTATCGAGCAGGTCGGCAGCATGCGCACCGACGGTTGCGCCAACCAGCAGCAGGCCGGCCAGTAGCGGAGACAGTTTGCGGAGTGTTTTGGATGTCATGTCTGTTCCTTTGGCGATAAATATATTGATCGGTGGAAATCCGATATGCGAGCAGCTTAATCGCTTTGCAAGCTAAGCTCAAAGACATCTATGTAAGAAGTTTATATGGAGAGGCTGGAGAAAAGACGATCTGGCGTTGTTGCATCTCCTTGCCGTAGCACCGCTACGACGCGTCGCCGCGCCTAGACAGCCAACGCCTGCCACGCGTTCGCACTCGTAGATTTAATGTGAGCAGGCCCTAGCGTACTGCCTGCGTCGATACGCCTAGCCAGCTCGCCTTTTCTCCAGCCTTTTGACGCTGAGTATTAAAAACATCAAGCCAATATCTGTTCCAGCGCTTCCTGCTGCCCCAGCCAGTCTTCTTCCAGCTGTTCCAGTTCCTTGGTGCAATAAGCCTGGTCTGTGATCAGCGTCTTCAGCTCTTCCTTGTTGGCGGCGTCGTAGATGGCCGGATCGGCCAGGCGTGCATCGATGACGGCTTTCTTTTCGTTGCATTTGGCGATCTGCTCTTCCAATCGCTTGATGCGCGACTCGATCGGTTTTTTCAAACCGGCCAGGCGCTGGCGTTCTTCGGCGTCGAGCCTTTTTTGTTCACGGCGGTCGCCGACGGGAACGACGGCAGCGGCAACCGGCTCCGGCGCTTTCTTTTCGACTTTCGGCTCCACTTTCGGTTTGTTCGCAGCGGTTTGCGCAGCCTCTGCCGCACTGTTCTTGGCGGCCAGCTTGGTCTTGAACAGCCAGTCGCGGTAGTCGTCGAGGTCGCCGTCGAAGGGCTGCAACTTGCCGTCGGCGACGATCAGGAATTGGTCGGTGGTGGCGCGCAGCAGATGGCGATCATGGGATACCAGGACGAGCGTGCCTTCGAACTGCGCCAAGGCCATGGTCAGCGCTTCGCGTGTTTCCAGATCCAGATGGTTGGTCGGTTCATCGAGCAGCAGCAGGTTGGGGCGTTGCCAGACGATCAGCGCCAGCGCCAGGCGCGCCTTTTCACCGCCTGAAAACGGCGCGATGCTGGACGACGCCATGGTGCCGTTGAAGTTGAAGCTGCCGAGGAAGTTGCGCAGTTCCTGCTCGCGCACGTCGGGAGCGATGCGCGCCAGATGCCACAGCGGCGACTCGTCGTGGCGCAGCATTTCTACCTGATGCTGGGCGAAGTAGCCGATCACCAGGCCCTTGCCGAACTGGGCGGTGCCTGCGATCGGGTCGAGTTCGTTGGCGATGGTTTTGATCAGCGTCGACTTGCCGGCGCCGTTAACGCCGAGCAGGCCGATGCGCTGGCCGGTCTGCAGCGAAAAATCGATGCCGCCGACGATGATCTTTTCGCTGATGGCATAAGTCTCGGGATCTTCAATGCGATAACCGGCGTTGACCTTTTCCATGACCAGCAGCGGATTCGGCGCCGACAACGGTTCGCGGAATTCGAACGAAAACTCCGCCGCCGCGCGCAGGGGCGCCAGTTCCTCCATCTTCGCCAGGGCCTTCATGCGGCTTTGCGCCTGTCTGGCTTTGCTGGCCTTGGCCTTGAAGCGATCGATGAAGGAATGCAAATGGGCGCGCTGGCGCATCTGCTTCTCGATCATGCCGGCCGCCAGTTCCAGCTGTGCCGCTCGTTGACGTTCGAATGCCGAGTAGTTGCCGGAATAGCGTTTCAGCTTGCGGTCGTCGATATGCACGATCACGTTGACCACGCCGTCGAGGAAATCGCGATCATGGGAGATGATGATCAGCGTGCCGGCGTAGCGTTTGAGCCAGTCTTCCAGCCAGATGATGGCGTCCAGATCCAGGTGATTGGTCGGTTCGTCAAGCAGCAGCAAATCGGACGGGCACATCAGCGCCTGCGCCAGATTCAGGCGCATGCGCCAACCGCCCGAGAAGCTCGCGACGGGGCGCTCCATTTGTTCCAGGGTGAAGCCCAGGCCGATCAGCAACTGCTCGGCGCGCGAGCGCACCGTGTAGACGTCTGCATCCGCCAGCGCGGCATAGAGTTCAGCGATATGGGTACCGTTCTCGGCGCTTTCCGGTTCTGCCTCGGCCGCAGCCAGTTGCGCTTCCAGGCGGCGCAAGGTGACGTCGCCGTCGATGGCGTATTCCACGGCAGGACGGTCGAGCGCAGGGGTTTCCTGGGCGACGTAGGCGACGCGCCATTTCGTTGGATAGTCGATGTTGCCCTGGTCGGCATGCAGTTCGCCGCGCAGCATGGCGAACAGGCTGGATTTGCCGGCGCCGTTGGCGCCGATGAGGCCGATCTTGTCGCCCGGGTTGAGCGTAAGGTCGACATTCTCCAGCAGCGGCTTGACGCCGCGGGCCAGGGAAACTTGCTGAAAACGAATCATCGTGGAACTGCAATCAAAGAAGAAAAAATCAGATTAAAACGAAGCTGAAAGGAAACGCAAAGAATCACGCCAGATGCTGCAACTGATCTGCCGTCAGCAGGAACACCATATCGTCGCCGGCGCTGGTCGAGACCCAGGTCAATTCCAGTCCGGGGAAAGCGGCTTCGGCGTGGGCGCGCTCGTTGCCGATTTCGACGATCAGCACGCCGTTCGGGGTCAGCCGTTGTGCGGCGCCCTTGACGATCTTGCGCACCAGGTCCATGCCGTCCTTGCCGCCGGCCAGCGCGATTTGCGGTTCCTGCAGGTATTCCTGCGGAAGCTTGCTCATCGAATCCGAATTGACGTAGGGTGGATTGCTGATGATCAGGTCGTACTTGCGCGCCGGCAGTTTGGTGTAAAGATCCGATTCGACCAGGCTGATGCGGCCGCCCAGCTCGTAGTCGTCGACGTTGCGGCGCGCCACTTGCAGCGCTTCCGGCGAGATGTCGACGGCGTCGACGCGGGCCTGCGGGAAAGCATCCGCGAGCAGGATCGGCAGGCAGCCGGAGCCGGTGCACAGATCGAGGATATTGGCGACTTGCGCCGGATCCTGCACCCATGGCGAAAAGTGTTCCGGAATCAGTTCGGCGATGAACGAACGCGGCACGATCACGCGCTCATCGACAAAGAAGCGATAACCGCCCAGCCAGGCTTCGTTGGTGATGTAAGCGGCGGGAATGCGGTCCTCGGTGCGGCGCATGATGACGCGCAGCAGATTGTCGATCTCGCCTTGCAGCAGGCGCGCATCGAGGAAAGGCTCCAATTGGTCCAGCGGCAGCTTGAGCGTGTGCAGGATCAGGTAGGCGGCTTCATCGAAGGCATTGTTGGTGCCGTGACCGAAGAACAGCTTCTCCGTATTGAAGCTCGTGATGGCATAGCGCAGGATGTCGCGCACGGTAGCGAAATTGTTTGGTGTCATGATCGATATTCTCGGTCTGTACATGGAATAGGCCTTGGGGTTTGGTCTGCCGCCGGGAGTAGAAGAACTACAGCAACAGGTTTTCCATGGTGCGGCGATAAATGTTTTTCAGCGGATCGATGTAGCGTACTTCGATGTATTCGTCGATCTTGTGGATGCTGTCGTTGGGTGGTCCGAACTCGATCACCTGCGGACAGATCTGCGCAATGAAGCGTCCGTCGGAAGTGCCGCCGGTGGTCGACAGTTCGGTGTCGAGACCGGTTTCGGCCTTGATCGCCGACGACAGCGCATCGCTCAGGTTGCCGCGCGGCGTCAGGAAGGGGCGACCGCCGACGGTCCATTTCAGATCATAGTCAAAGCCGTGCTTGTCGAGGATGGCGTGTACGCGTTGCTGCAAACCTTCCACCGTGCTGGCGGTCGAGAAGCGGAAATTGAAGTCGATCACGACTTCGCCCGGAATCACGTTCGACGCGCCGGTGCCGCCGTGGATGTTCGACATCTGCCACGAGGTCGGCAGATAGTACTCGTTGCCTTCGTCCCATTGTTCGGCGACCAGATCGGCCAGTGCCGGCGCTGCCAGATGAATGGGATTCTTCGCCAGTTGCGGATAGGCGATGTGGCCCTGAATGCCCTTGACGACGAGCTTGCCGGACATGGTGCCGCGGCGGCCGTTCTTTATCATGTCGCCCAGCTGTTTGGCCGAGGTCGGTTCGCCGACGATGCAGTAATCGAGTTGCTCGCCGCGCGCTTTGAGCTTGTCGCAGACGATCACGGTGCCGTCGGTCGCCGGACCTTCTTCATCGCTGGTGATCAGGAAACCGATCGAGCCTTTGTGATCGGGGTGCGCGGCAACGAATTCTTCGACCGCGACCACCATCGCCGCAATCGAGGTCTTCATGTCGGACGCGCCGCGACCGAACAGCTTGCCGTCGCGCTGTGTCGGCACGAATGGCGGCGATTGCCATTTGTCGACCGGACCGGTCGGCACCACGTCGGTGTGTCCGGCAAAGGCCAGCAGCGGTTGCGCGGTACCCTTGCGCGCCCACAGGTTGGTGACGTCGCCGGACTGGATGGTTTCGCAGACGAAGCCGAGCGGCGCCAGCAGTTCAGCCAGGCGCGCCTGGCAGCCTTTGTCTTCCGGAGTGACGGAAGAGAGGGCGATCAGTTCCTGGGTCAGGGCAAGGGTTTTGCTCATGATGAATCCGTGCAATCAGTTCTTGAAAATCTGTTGATAAAGGTCTGCGGTAAAGCCGACGTGCGTGGGCTGGCCGCTGGCGTGCAGCACAGGACGTTTGACGATGGACGGCAGCTCGACCATCAGCGCGGTGGCGCTGGCGTTGTCGGTGATGCCGGCCTTGCGCTCGTCGGACAGGCCGCGCCAGGTCGTGCCTTTGCGATTGACCAGCGTGTCCCACGGAATGTCCTTGAGCCAGGTCTTGACCAGGCCGGCGTCGAGGCCGGCCTTCTTGAAATCGTGGAAGGTGTACGCGACGCCATTGGCGTCGAGCCAGATGCGCGCCTTCTTGACCGTGTCGCAGTTGGGAATGCCGTAGAGAATGACTTGCGTGCTCATGAAATCAACATCCTGTCTTACAAAAAGTGAAGGCCGGCGTCATGCCATGCCGGCCGTATTTCCTGGTTTGCTGCAAAGAAAATTGCCGACACGGGCCGGCAATTCGCGACGCCGGTTAAGCGCCGCGCAGCAGTTCGTTGATCGAGGTCTTCGAACGGGTTTGCGCGTCGACCTTCTTGACGATGATCGCAGCGTACAGGCTGTACTTGCCGTCTTTCGACGGCAGGTTGCCCGGCACCACGACGGAGCCGGCCGGTACGCGACCGTAATGCACTTCACCGGTTTCGCGATCGTAAATCTTGGTTGACTGGCCGATGTACACGCCCATCGACAGCACCGAGTTTTCTTCGATGATCACGCCTTCGACGACTTCCGAACGCGCGCCGATGAAGCAGTTGTCTTCGATGATGACCGGACCGGCTTGCACCGGCTCGAGCACGCCGCCGATGCCGACGCCGCCGGACAGATGGACGTTCTTGCCGATTTGCGCGGCGGAACCGACGGTGGCCCATGTATCGACCATCGCGCCTTCATCGACGTAAGCGCCGATATTGACGTAGGACGGCATCAGCACGACGTTCTTGCCGATGAAGGAGCCGTGACGGGCAACTGCCGGCGGCACCACGCGGAAGCCGCCCTTGGCGAAATCTTCAGCAGTGTAGTTGGCGAACTTGGTCGGGACCTTGTCGTAGAACTGCGGATAGCCGGGGATGCCGGAGCCGACAGGCACGTTGTCTTCCAGGCGGAACGACAGCAGGATGGCTTTCTTGACCCATTGGTTGACTTGCCATTGGCCGACGCTTTGGCGATCCGCCACGCGCAGGGTGCCTTCGTTCAGGCCGGCGATGACTTCCGCCACGGCGTTGCGGATGTCGGCAGGTGCGGTCTTTGGCGACAGGCTGGCGCGGTCTTCCCACGCCTGATCGATGATTTGCTGAATGGATTGGGTCATCTTTTTAGATCTCAGTTGGACTCAGTTGAAAATAAATAAAACCGGGAACGCGTTTCTTCGTGTGCTTGCACGCTGAAGAAGGCGCCCTGGGATGGCAGAGACGCCTAAGCGCCTGCCAGTTTGCGTGTGAAAGCGACGATACGTTGCGCCGCTTCCAGGCATTCTTCCACTTCGGCGACCAGCGCCATGCGAATGCGCTGCTGGCCCGGATTGACGCCGTTGGCTTCGCGCGCCAGATAACTGCCGGGCAATACCGTGACATTATATTCGGCATAGAGGCGCTTGGCGTATTCCGTGTCGCTGATCGAGGTCAGTTTATCGACCTTGGCCCACAGGTAGAAGCTGGCGTCCGGCAGGGACACGTCGAGCACTTCCTGCAGCAGCGGCGTGACCTGGCTGAATTTCTTGATGTATTTGGCGCGGTTTTCCTGCACATGGGTCTCGTCGTTCCAGGCGGCAATCGAGGCGTTCTGGATGGATGGGCTCATGGCGCCGCCGTGATAGGTGCGGTACAGCAAGAATTTCTTCAGGATCGCGGCGTCTCCTGCGACGAAGCCCGAGCGCATGCCCGGTACGTTGGAACGCTTCGACAGACTGGAAAAGGCAATCAGGCGGTCGTAGCCGCGACCCAGCTTGTGCGCCGCTTCCAGGCCACCCAGTGGCGCTTCTTCCTTGAAATAGATTTCCGAATAGCACTCGTCGGACGCGATCACGAAGCCGTAACGGTCGGACAGGTCGAACAGCTTCTTCCATTCTTCCAGCGACAACACGGCGCCGGTCGGGTTGCCCGGCGAACACAGGAACACCAGCTTGACGCGCGACCAGACATCGTCGGGCACCCGGCTGAAATCCGGCGCGAAGTTGCGTGCCGGATCCGAATTGACGAAGTAAGGCTGCGCCCCCGACAAATAAGCGGACCCTTCATAGATTTGATAGAAGGGATTGGGGCACATCACCAGCGCATCTTTTTGCGACGGGTCGACCACGGTCTGCGTCAGCGAGAACAGCGCCTCGCGCGAACCGTTGACCGGCAGCACTTGCGTGGCCGGATCGATTTTCGGCAGGCCGTAGCGGCGTTCCAGCCAGCCGGCAATGGCGCCGCGCAACGCTTCCGAGCCGATGGTGCTGGGATAGGACGCCAGGCCGGACAGGTTATCGGTCAGCGCTTGCTTGATGAACGCCGGCGTCGGATGTTTCGGTTCGCCGATGCCCAAGCTGATATGGCGATAGTCGGGATTGGGCGTGACGTCGGAAAACAGGTTCTTCAGTTTTTCGAACGGGTAGGGTTGCAGCTTGTCGAGTAATGGATTCACGGAGGGATTTACGCAAGAAGAGCGCCAGTGGATAAAGACAGGTTCTAAAACCTCGCCATTATAGCCTCCGGCGTTGCTTTTCTTCGAGATGGGTCGGAGAGGGGTGGCTGGTCGACAAGTGTTTTGGTCAGTTATTTGTCGGTGTTGCACTGCAAAAGCCACAATCGGATGACGGATACCGCCTTGTTCTCCCGATGTGCTTTCCACGAAGTAAGTTATCGTGATCACTCAAACAAGAAATCTCCCATTTAATTTGTCCGGAACGGAGTTGCAATAATGAAAACACTAAAGGCGAAGCTGTTGCTGGCCTTGGGCGTCATGTGGATAGGTCTGCTGGTGCTGGCGGCATGGTCGGCGCTCAATACGCGCCAAAACATGATCCATGAGCGCGAAGCCGGATTGAAGCGCGTAGTCGAAACCGCCGAAGGCATCCTGAAGAGCTATGCCGCGGAAGTCGCCGCCGGCAAGACCACATTGGAAGATGCCAAGAAAAACGCGCTGGCGCGGATTTCCTCCATGCGCTACGACAACGATAATTACATTTTCGTATTCGATTCCCAACCGGTCGTGCTGATGCACCCGACCAACAAGAGCGTGGTCGGCAAGAATGTCTCCGACCGCAAGGACAGCGACGGCAAACTCTATTACGTGGAGATGGTCAAGGTCGGCAAATCGCAGCAACGCGGTTTCGTCAATTACATGGGGCGCCTGCCGGGCGCCGACGACACCAACCGGACCCAGAAAGTCAGCTATCTGATCTATTACGAACCATGGGACTGGTTGCTGGTGTCGGGCGTGTTTCTCAACGACGTGGAAAGCGATTTTTATCAAAACCTGATGAAGCTGGCCGGCATCCTGATCGTGGTGGGCGTGGTGGTGTCGGCAATGATGCTGGCGATCATCCGCAACATCACGCGCAGCCTCGGCGGCGAACCTGCCTATGCGGTTGAAGTCGCCTCGGGGATCGCTTCCGGCAACCTGACCATGGCCATCAAAACGCGTCCCGGCGACAAGCGCAGCTTGCTGTACGAAATGAGCGCCATGCGCGAGCGCCTGTCGACGGTGATCGGCGGCATTCGCACGGGCACCGAATCCATCGACACCGGCGCCAAGGAAATCGCCGCCGGCAATCTCGACCTGTCTTCGCGTACCGAACAGCAAGCGGCATCGCTGGAAGAAACCGCTTCCAGCATGGAAGAATTGACTTCCACCGTGAAGCAGAACGCCGACAATGCACGCCAGGCCGGCCAATTGGCGAATACGGCCTCCGACATCGCCCGTCGTGGCGGCGATGTGGTCGGGCAGGTGGTCGAGACCATGCAAGGCATCACCGAAAGTTCACGCAAGATTTCCGACATCATCGGCGTGATCGACGGCATCGCTTTCCAGACCAATATTCTGGCGCTCAATGCAGCAGTGGAGGCGGCGCGCGCAGGCGAACAGGGCCGAGGTTTTGCCGTGGTCGCCAGCGAAGTGCGCAGCCTGGCGCAACGCAGCGCGCAAGCGGCGAAAGAGATCAAGGACCTGATCGAAGACTCCGTCACGCGCGTGGACAGCGGTTCGGATCTGGTGCAGCGCGCCGGGCAGACCATGGGCGAGGTGGTGGATGCGGTGCAGCGCGTGACCGACATCATGAGCGAGATTTCGGCTGCGACCGAAGAGCAGAGCAGCGGCATCGGCCAGGTCAACATGGCGATCACGCAAATGGATCAGACCACCCAGCAGAACGCGGCGCTGGTCGAGCAGGCCGCTGCAGCGGCAGGTTCTTTGGAGGAGCAAGCGCGTCGACTCAAGGAAGCGGTTGCCTTTTTCCAGACGGGTGACGTGGTGGCGTCCACGGCGGCGCCGGCGTTCGCCAGCCGTCCGGCGGCAAGTGCGACCAAGCCCGTTGCCAAAGCTGCAGGTGCCGTCCGCAAACCTGCACCGGCACGTAAGGCAGCCCCGGTTCGTGCATTGCCTGCCTCGCATGCAAAACCGGCTGCGTCGAAGTCAGCCGCCGGGGATGATGGCGATTGGGAAACCTTCTGAGTGCCGAGGCAGGGCTTTCCGGCCCGAGCACGGACTTCACCGGCTGACCCAAGCGGCTTGCCTGGGCGATCAGGCAAGCCGTTTCCATTCATTATTGCCATCCATTGCCAGCGTCCGGGAGAGCCGGGCCTGCGTTTGCAAGCCCTGATTTCAGCGGTTTTCCCTCCCGAAATGTTATGATACCGGGCTATTGCGGGCGAATTTGCCTGCTTTCGTCAAACTCTGTGAAATTGTAGATAACGTGCGCTTAAATTCCATTAAATTGTCCGGATTCAAGTCCTTCGTCGATCCGATGAATTTCCAGGTGCCGGGGCAGCTGGTAGGCGTGGTCGGCCCTAACGGCTGCGGCAAGTCCAACATCATCGATGCCGTGCGCTGGGTTCTGGGCGAGTCGAAAGCCTCCGAATTGCGCGGCGAATCGATGCAAGACGTCATCTTCAACGGCTCCACCAACCGCAAGCCGGCCGGGCGCGCTTCCGTCGAGCTGATCTTCGACAACGCCATGGGCAAGGCCGCAGGTCAATGGGGCCAGTACGCCGAAATCGCCGTCAAGCGCACGCTCACGCGCGACGGCACGTCCTCGTATTACATCAACAACCAGGCGGTGCGCCGTCGCGACATCCAGGACATCTTCCTCGGCACCGGTCTGGGTCCGCGCGCATACGCGATCATCGGGCAGGGCATGATTTCGCGCATCATCGAAGCGCGCCCTGAAGAGTTGCGCATCTTCCTGGAAGAAGCCGCCGGCGTATCGAAATACAAGGAACGCCGCCGCGAAACCGAAAATCGTCTGCACGACACGCGCGAAAACCTGACCCGCCTCGAAGATATCCTGCGCGAACTCAACAGCAACCTGGAAAAACTGGAAGCCCAGGCCGCCGTCGCCAAGAAGTTCAACGAACTCACCGCCGATCAGGAAGAGAAGCAAAAACTGCTGTGGTTGCTGCGCAAGAACGAAGCCAAGGCCGAGCAGGAAAAATACTTCCGCGAAATCGAACGCGCGCAGATCGACCTCGAAGAGCAAACCGCCAAGCTGCGCCATGTCGAGACCGAGCTGGAGCACATGCGCCAGGCGCACTACGGCGCCGGCGACCGCCTGCATACCGCGCAAGGCCATTTGTACCAGACCAATTCCGAAATCGGCAGCCTGGAAGCGCAGATCAAGTTCGTCATCGAATCGCGCAGCCGCCTGCAATCGCAACTGAATTCGCTGACCGCGCAACGCGATCAATGGCAGCGCCAGGGCACGCAGCATCAGGACGATCTGGCCGAAGCCGAGATCCAGCTGGAAGAGCAGGGCATGCGCGTCGAACAGGCGCAGCAGGCCGTGCAGGACGCCACCGACAAGGTGCCGACGCTGGAGCAGGCCTGGCGCGAAGCGCAGCTTAAAACAACCGAATCGCGCGGCAAGATCATGCAGATCCAGCAGCAGATCGAACTGGAGTCGGCGCATCAGCGCAACGCCTCCAACATCCTGTCCGGCCTGACCGTGCGTCGCGAGCGTCTGGTGCAGGAAAAGAGCGGCCTCAACATGCCCGACGACGCGCACCTGTCCAATCTCAAGCTGCAACTGGAAGAGAAGCAGGCCTCGCTCGAAGAAGCCTCGATGTACCTCGAAGAGGCGCAAGAGCAACTGCCCAAGCAGGAAGAAGAACGCCGCACCGCACAGGAACTGGTCAGCAAGGAAACCACCGAACTGGCGCAACTGGAAGCGCGCCTTTCCGCCCTGAAGCAATTGCAGGAAAGCGTGCAGACCCAAGGCAAGGTTCAGCCATGGCTGGAAAAGCACGAGCTGGCCAATCTGCCGCGCCTGTGGCAGAAGCTGCACATCGACGCCGGTTGGGAAACCGCGCTGGAATCCGTGCTGCGCGAACGCATGTCGGCGCTGGAAGTGTCGAACCTGGATTGGGCCAAGGCCTTCTTCAACGACGCGCCGCCGGCCAAGCTGGCGTTGTTCGCACCGAATCCGGCAGGCGTGCCTTCCGAACCGGCGCCAAATGGCCTGAAGCCTTTCATCAACCTGCTGCAACTCAATGACCCTGGCCTGCGTACGCTGATGCAGGACTGGCTGCACAACATCTTCATCGCCGACGACACCGCCAGCGCTTTCGTCGATCGCAGCAAGCTGCCGAACGGCGCCTTGTTCGTGACCCGGCAAGGCCACGTCGTGAGCCAGTCGAGCGTGCGTTTCTACGCCTCCGATTCGGAGCAGGACGGCATGCTGGCGCGCCAGCAGGAAATCGAAAACATCACCAAGCAGCAGCGTGCGCAATACATGCTGGCGGAAGAAGCCAAGTCGCGCGCGGTACGCGCCGATGCCGCCATGACCACCGCCACGCAACGCCTGCAGGAACTGCGTCAGCGCGTCGCCGGTTTGACGCAAGCCGCGCACAGCCTGCAGATCGAAGTGATGAAGCTGTCCGAAGTGCAGGAGCGCTTCAACCAGCGCAGCACGCAGATCGTCGCCGACCTGGCCGAAATCGAAGCGCAGGAAACCGAACAGCAGCAAATCAAGGCCGAGTCCGAAGCCAAGTTCGAGCAACTCGACGTCGAGCTGGCCGAGCTGCAGGAATCGCACGAAAACGGCCAGACCGACTATCTCGGCAAGGAGCAGCAACTCAACGACGCCCGCCAGCGCTTGCGCGAGCTGGAACGCGCCGCGCAGGAAACCGAGTTTGCGGAAAAATCGCAGCGCAACAAGATCGACGAACTCAAGCGCAACATCGCCACCGCGCTGGAACAGGCGGCGCAATTGTTTGCCAGCATGCAACAGGGCAGCCTGGAACTGGAAAGCCTCGACGACCAGGCGGCGCAAGCCGGTCTGCAATCGTTGCTGGACAAGCGTACCGACCAGGAACGCGCGCTCGCGGATGCCCGTCACGAACTCGATCAGTTGTCGCAAAAACTGCGTCAGCATGAAGAGGCGCGCCTGCAAAACGAGCGCAGCCTGCAACCGCAGCGCGACCGCATTACCGAACTGCAATTGAAGGAACAGGCCGCGCGCCTGAATCAGGAACAATTCACGGAAGCGCTGGCCAGTACCCAGGCCGACGAAGCGGCGTTGTCGGAGAAGCTGACCGACGACATGCGTCCATCCTATCTGCAAGGCGAAGTGACGCGCCTGACCAATGCGATCGCCGCATTGGGCGCGGTCAACCTGGCCGCGCTGGATGAGCTGGCGACCGCATCCGAGCGCAAGAACTTCCTCGACGCCCAGCACGCCGACCTCAACGAAGCGATCACCACGCTGCAGGATGCGATCCACAAGATCGACATCGAAACCCGCGGTTTGCTGCAAGACACCTTCGACAAGGTCAACGGTCATTTCGCCGAACTGTTCCCGATCCTGTTCGGCGGCGGCCAGGCCAAGCTGATCATGACCGGCGACGAAATCCTCGACTCCGGCGTGCAGGTCATGGCGCAGCCGCCCGGCAAGAAGAACGCCACGATTCACCTGCTGTCCGGCGGTGAAAAGGCGCTGACCGCGACGGCCCTGGTGTTTTCGATGTTCCAGCTCAATCCGGCGCCGTTCTGTTTGCTGGACGAAGTGGATGCGCCGCTGGACGACGCCAATACCGAGCGCTTCTGCAACATGGTCAAGCGCATGTCGTCGAACACGCAATTCCTGTTCATCTCGCATAACAAGATCGCGATGGAAATGGCCAATCAGCTGATCGGCGTGACCATGCAGGAACAGGGTGTATCGCGTATCGTTGCGGTGGACATGGAAGCGGCGGCCAATTTCACGTCCGAGGTGCAGGCGGCCTGACGGGAAAGAAAAGGAGTGGCGCGAGTTCGGTGATTCGTCGATTTGCGCCGCTTTAGTGCAAGGCTTGCGCAGCTTGACAAGCCTATAACGGAACACTACCCTAAACAGCTTGTCATACAAGGGCTTCAGCAGGGCTTCAACAGGCTTGTAACCAAGCTTTTAACGCGACGCTTGCAAAGCGATTCAGGCAAAAAATAACAAGATGGTAACGACAGGGTTGTATCGGAGTTGCATGGTTTTGCAGCAGCATTTCATTCCAGTTTCTGTCGACTCTCAGGAATCCATAAAGACAAGCTATGACCAGTTTTATCGAACCGAACATGTTTGACCGTGTTGATCTGGCGCGTTGCGCCGGTCCAGTGACGAGCCGCGCCGCCGCGCGCGTCACTTTCAAGAAAAATTCCAAGGTGCATTCGGCATGACAGATCTCCAGACCAGTCTGATCGTCATCGGTGGCGTGATCGTCGTCGGTGTGATCTCCTATAACAAATGGCAAGAACACAAGACGCGCAAGACCGTCGAGCGTGCTTTTTCGTCGGATCATGACGATGTGCTGATGAACGCCGATGCGCAGTCTCAGCCCCTGCAGCCTCAGTCGCCTGCGCAGAAAACGTATCAGCCCGTGTCGGCAGCGTCGGCCTCCGCCTCCGCCCCTGCGGTAGCGGCCATGCCTGCTGCAGCGCCCGTGCAAACCGCGCCGATGGCGAAATCACCTGCGTCCATGTATGAGGACGACAGGCTCGAACCGGAATTGTACGAACGACCAAAGCCGGTGCCGGGGGCACAGATCAATCAGCCGCTCAATCAACAGACTGAGCCGCAGTTTTCAGCATCCGAAGAACCGATCGAGCCTTATCTGTCGCTCGATACGCCGATTGACAGCCATTCCGACTATCCGGCCGACCCGCTGGGCACGGACGAGCTGGAAGCCGATCTGAGCCACGTCGAAGCTTCGCTCAGCGATTCGGCCATGTACGCCGGTGAACCGGGTGCGGAACCTGCCGCTGCTCAACCGCAGCGGGAGTTGCCGGTGGACGAACTGGTCGACTGTATCATCCCCATCGCGCTGGAACTGTCCGTGCGTGGCGAAAAGATTCTGCCGGGCGTGCAAAACCTGCGCCATGTCGGCAACAAGACCGTGAATTTCGTCGGCCGCACCGTGGACGGCGAATGGGAAGCGATCAGCCACGGCAGCGTGTACAACGCCTTGCTGGCGGGCGCGCAGCTGGCCAACCGCAACAACGCCCTGAACGAGCTGGAGTATTCCGAGCTGATCATGCGCTTGCGCGAGTTCACCGACTCCATCGGCGCCGAGCCGGAAGTCCCGGACATGATCGACGTCATGAAAACGGCGCAAGCGCTGCATCAGTTCATCATGGACCACGACGTGCAACTGGGCGTCAACGTCCGCTCCAACGGCGCACCATGGAACGTCAGCACCTTGCTGGCCGCGCTCACCCGCCAGGGTTTCGACCGTCGCACGGACGGCCATCTTGTGATGCAGGATGGCGAGGGTGAAGTCTTGTTCTCCATGTCGACCAACGCCACCGGCGCCGCGGAAACCACCGATCGCCTGACCTTGTTGCTGGATGTGCCGCGTGTCGGTTCGGCCCGCGACGGTTACGGCGCCATGATCGCTTGCGCGCGTTCCCTGGCGATGCGCCTGGGCGGCACGGTGGTCGACGACAGCGACCAGTTGCTGTCGGATGCGGCATTGAGCGATATCGCCGAGCAGGTCGCCGCGTTCTACAGCGCCATGGAATCGGCCGAGATTCCCGCCGGCTCCAAGCGCGCCATGCGTCTGTTCAGTTAAGCCTGAGCGCTTCCTTACAAAGCGCACCTCACCATGTACCCAGATTCATTTTCAGCACCCGCGCCGGCAGACGACTGGCGCGCGCGGGCGGCGTGGCTCAAGGCGGCATTGGATCGCCACAATCACGCCTACTACGTTCTCGACGATCCCAGTATTCCCGATGCGGAATACGACAAGCTGTTTCATGAGCTGCAAGCGCTTGAGCAGCAGCATCCCGAGCTGGCGACGGCGGATTCGCCGACGCAGCGCGTGGGTGGAACGCCGTTGCCGCAGTTCGAGCAGGTGCGTCATGCGATTCCCATGTTGTCGCTGGGAAACGGCTTTGACGACGAAGACATCATCGCCTTCGATAAACGCGTCAAGGACGGTTTGTCGTCCCTGACCGACGTTGCTTATGCCGCCGAGTTGAAGTTCGACGGCCTGGCGATCAGCCTGCGCTATGAAAACGGCGTGCTGGTCGGCGCGGCAACGCGCGGCGACGGCACCACCGGCGAAAACGTCACGGCAAATATCCGCACCGTGCGCGCCATCCCGTTGCGCCTGCATGGCGACAATCCGCCGCAGGTGCTGGAAGTGCGCGGCGAAGTGCTGATGTACAAGAATGATTTCGCCAAACTCAATCAGCGTCAGCGCGACGCGGGACTGAAGGAGTTTGCCAATCCGCGCAATGCGGCCGCAGGCAGTCTGCGTCAGCTCGATTCAAAGATTACGGCGCAGCGCACCCTGCGCTTTTTCGCCTATGGTATCGGCGTGCTGGAAGGCATGGACATGCCGCCTTCGCATTCGGCGCTGCTGGACTGGTATGCGTCGCTGGGCCTGCCGGTATGCAAGGAAAGGGCCGTCGTGCATGGCGCCGAGGGATTGCTGAAGTTCTACAGCGGCATCGGCGCCAAGCGCGGCGAACTTCCCTATGAGATCGACGGCGTAGTCTACAAGGTGGATCGCCTCGATCAGCAGCAACAGCTTGGCTTCGTCTCGCGCGCGCCGCGCTTTGCACTGGCGCACAAGTATCCCGCGCAGGAAGCCTTGACGGTGGTGCAGGGCATTGAAGTCCAGGTCGGCCGTACCGGCGCCATCACGCCGGTGGCGCGCCTGGCGCCGGTGTTTGTCGGCGGCGTGACGGTGACCAATGCGACCCTGCACAACGAAGACGAAGTGCGCCGCAAGGATATTCAGATCGGCGATACCGTGATCGTGCGCCGCGCCGGCGACGTGATCCCCGAGGTGGTTGCCTACGTTCCCGAATCGCGTCCCGCCGACGCGCAGCCTTTCGAGATGCCGAAGGAATGCCCGGTGTGCGGCTCGCCCATCATCCGGCTGGAAGAAGAGGCGATCGCGCGCTGTTCCGGCGGCTGGGTCAAATGTTCGGCGCAGCGCAAGGGCGGATTGCAGCATTTTGCATCACGCCGCGCGATGGACATCGAAGGTCTCGGTGATCAGTTGATCGAGCAGTTGGTCGACAAGAACGTCATCACGACCGCTGCCGATTTGTATCGCCTGGGTCTGACTTCGCTGGCGGAGCTCGACCGGATGGCCGACAAGTCGGCGCAAAACGTGCTCGACGCGCTGGAGAAATCCAAGTCGACGACGCTGGCGCGCTTCATCTATGCGCTGGGCATACGCCACGTCGGCGAGGCCACCGCCAAGGAACTGGCGCGGCACTTCGGCAACATGGACGCCGTCCTTGCGGCGACGGAAGAGCAATTGCTGGAAGTGGCGGACATCGGCCCCGTGGTTGCGCGTTCCCTTATCAGTTTCTTTGCCGACGGCCTGAACGTCGAGCTGGTCAATCAATTGCGCGCGGCCGGCATCCACTGGACCGAAGGCGCCGGCATCGACATCCCGGCCAAGACGCTGGCCGGCAAGATTTTTGTGCTGACCGGCACGTTGCCGACCATGTCGCGCGACGATGCGGCGCAAATGATCGAAGCCGCCGGCGGCAAGGTGAGCGGTTCGGTATCGAAGAAGACCAGTTATGTGGTTGCCGGCGCCGAAGCCGGCAGCAAGCTGGCCAAGGCGGAAGAGCTTGGCATCGCTATCCTCGATGAAGAGGCACTGGTCGCGTTGGTGCAAAACGGTCCGCAAGAAGATACGGATGTCGTCGGTGCCGCTGCAGACACGGTGGGTGCGACCGGCGGGAGTAGACTGTGATCGCAGCGAGAGTGGGCCATAATGCCCGCAGATGCCAATCGGATACATTCATTTTTATTTGGAGCAGCAATGACTAAGAGAATCAAGAAGGCCGTATTTCCCGTTGCGGGCCTGGGTAGCCGCTTCTTGCCGGCCACCAAGGCGCAGCCCAAGGAAATGTTGCCCATCGTTGATAAGCCGCTGATTCACTACGCAGTGGAAGAAGCGGTCGCTGCAGGCATTACCGAGATGGTGTTCATCACCGGCCGCAACAAGCGCGCCATCGAAGACCATTTCGACAAGGCCTATGAGCTGGAAGCCGAACTGGAAGCGGCCGGCAAACAGCAATTGCTGGATATCGTGCAAAACGTCATCCCCAAGAACGTGACCTGCATCTTCATCCGCCAATCCGCGCCGCTGGGTCTGGGCCACGCGGTATTGTGCGCGCGCCCGGTGGTCGGCGACGAGCCTTTCGCGGTCCTGCTCGCGGACGACTTCATGGATGTGGGTCCCGGTCAGAAGCCGGTGATGGCGCAGATGACCGAGGTCTACGAACGCGAAGGCCTGAGCCTGCTGGCGGTACAGGACGTGCCGCGCAGCGAGACCAAGCAATACGGCATCGTCAGCGCCACGGCGTATCAGCCGAATCTCGAACGCGTCAACGGCATCGTCGAAAAGCCGGCGCCCGACGTCGCGCCGTCGACGCTGGCGGTGGTCGGTCGCTATGTGCTGAACAACCGCATTTTCGAATACCTGGAAACCATCGGCAAGGGCGCCGGCGGCGAGATTCAGTTGACTGACGGCATTGCCGCGCTGATGCATGCGCAGACCGTGCTGGCGTATCGCTACGAAGGCCAG
Source organism: Herbaspirillum sp. CF444 (assembly GCF_000282135.1). Taxonomy (GTDB): domain Bacteria; phylum Pseudomonadota; class Gammaproteobacteria; order Burkholderiales; family Burkholderiaceae_D; genus Herbaspirillum. Next base: position 46,942 of record NZ_AKJW01000010.1, on the reverse strand, counting down.
CGCTACGACTGCGGCTCGAAGCTCGGTTACCTCAAGGCGACGGTGGCGATGGGAATGAAGCATGCCGAAACTGGCGAGGCCTTCACCGAATATCTCAAGCAGATCGGCCTCAAGCCCTGACTTAAGACTCGATTTCAACACAAAAAGCCGCAAGGAGAGCAGGAATGGCAATACGCGAAATTCTGAAGATGGGCGATCCGCGCCTGCTGCGCCAGGCCGAGCCGGTGCAGCAGTTCGGCACGCCGGAGATGGATACGCTGATTGCCGACATGTTCGAAACCATGCGCGCGGTGAATGGCGCAGGACTGGCGGCGCCGCAGATCGGCGTCAATCTGCAACTGGTGATTTTCGGCTTCAAGAAAAACCAGCGCTATCCGGATGCGCCGGAAGTCCCGGAAACCGTGCTGATCAATCCGACGCTGACGCAACTCGGCGACGACATGGAAGACGGCTGGGAAGGTTGCCTGTCGGTGCCCGGTCTGCGCGGCGTGGTGCCGCGCTGGAGCCGTTTGCGCTATGAAGGATTCGACGAGGCCGGCAACCGCATCGACCGCACCGTCGACGGTTTTCATGCGCGCGTGGTGCAGCATGAGTGCGATCACTTGTGGGGCATTCTCTATCCGATGCGCATCAAGGATTTTTCGCGCTTCGGATTCACTGAAATTCTGTTTCCCGAGCTGGACCCCAATGACGACGACTGAGTCGGGCTGCTTGTCCTGACGGTGTGCTGCAAATAAAAATCGCGTGTGAAGTTCGACTTCAACACGCGATTTTCATTTCTGCGACGACTACTGGTGCGCGTGTCTCAGCCTTCCGCGACACGCTTGGCAATATGCGCCAGCGCCTCTTCGATCTGATCGATCAGGATCAGGCACAGATCGCCGGCCTTCAATGATGCCAAAGCGGTATCGATCGCCAGGAATTCACCGAAGACTTCCTTGGTTTCCGTGGTGCGTCGGGCGTTGGCCAGACCCTGGCGGAGCAGGGCGAGCACTTCGCCGTCGGCGCGGCCGCGCTGGCATTGATCCTGATACAGGACGACTTCATCGAAGGCGTCGCCGAGAATTTCGGTCTGCTGACGGATATCGATGTCGCGACGATCGCCGGCGCCGCTGATGACCACCGAGCGGCGTTTGGCGGGAATGCTTTCCACCGCCTTGACCAGCGCGTTGATGGCGTCCGGATTGTGGCCGTAGTCGGCGATCAGCGTCGCGCCGCGATAGTCGAACATATTGAAGCGACCGGGTGCGGTGCCGACATCGCTGATGAAGGTGCGCAAGCCGGCGCGGACGATTTCCCAGTCCAGATTCAATGCCCAGACAGCCGCCACCGACGCCATGGTGTTTTCCACCTGAAAGCCGATGGTGCCGCCGCGCGTCAGCGGAATGTCGCCGAGCGCCAGACGGCATTCCTGGTCGCCTTGGGCTGCGACGACGTCGTTGCCGTCGCGGTAGACGACGCGGCGGCCTTGCGCGCGATGCGTGGCCATGATCGGATGTTGCGGATCAAGGGCGAAGAAAATCACGGCGCCGGGGCAGGACTGGGCCATGCTGGAGACCATCGGATCGGCTGCATTCAACACGGCGTAACCCGTCGGCGCGACGTTTTCGACGATCACGCGCTTGACCACGGCGAGGTCTTCCACCGTGCTGATGTAGCTCAGACCCAGGTGGTCGCCCATGCCGATGTTGGTGACGACCGCAACGTTGCAGCGGTCGAAGCCGAGGCCTTCGCGCAGGACGCCGCCACGGGCGGTTTCCAGCACGGCGGCATCGACGTCGGGATGGAACAGCACGTTGCGCGCGCTGCGCGGACCGCTGCAGTCGCCGGTGTCGATGCGCTGCTTGTCGATGTAGACGCCGTCGGTATTGGTCATGCCGACGCGCAGGCCTTTTTGTGCGAGCAGGTGGGTGATCAGGCGTACGGTAGTCGTCTTGCCGTTGGTGCCGGCAACCGCAACCACCGGGATTCGGGCATCGTCGCCATCGGCGAACATGGTCGAGATGATGGCGTCGCCGACCGCGCGGCCTTTGCCATATGACGGCGTCAGGTGCATGCGCAGGCCTGGCGCGGCGTTGACTTCGACCACGCCGCCTTCCTGTTCTTCCAGCGGCTTGTGCACGCTGTTGCAGACGATGTCGACGCCGCAGATGTCGAGACCGACCATTTGCGCAGCGGCGATGGCGCGCGCGGCCAGTTCCGGATGGACGTCATCCGTTACGTCGGTGGCGGTACCGCCGGTGGAGAGGTTGGCGTTGTTGCGCAGGACGATGCGCGCGCCTTGCGGCGGGATAGCCTCGGCGTCGTAATTTTGCTTGGCCAGAGTGGCCAGGGCGATATCGTCGAAGCGGATCTTGGTCAGCGAAGTCGCATGGCCATCGCCGCGCAAAGGATCGCTGTTGACCTTGTCCACCAGTTGGCGAATGGTATGCACGCCGTCGCCGATGACTTGCGGCGGATCGCGGCGGGCGGCGGCGACCAGATGCTTGCCGATGACCAGCAGGCGATAGTCGTGGCCGGGCATGTAACGTTCGACGATGATCTCATCGCTGATCTTGATGGCGGCATTGAATGCCGCGGTGATTTGCGCCTGCGTGCTGATATTGACGGCGACGCCTTTGCCCTGGTTGCCGTCGCGCGGTTTGACGACGACCGGCGCGGCGATTTCCTGCGCTGCCGCCCAGGCGTCTTCGACGGTTTCGACCACGCGGCCGTTAGGGACCGGTACGCCTGCTGCGTGCAGCAGCATCTTGGTCAGTTCCTTGTCCTGGGCGATCGATTCGGCGATGGCGCTGGTGTCGCTGGTTTCGGCGGCCTGGATGCGCTTCTGGCGGCTGCCCCAGCCGAACTGCACCATGCTGCCGTCGGTCAGGCGACGGAAAGGGATGCCGCGCTTGAGTGCTGCCGTGACGATGGAACCGGTGCTTGGGCCGAGACGGACGTCTTCGTCGAGTTCGCGCAAACGGGCCAATGCATCGGCCAGATCGAAGGGTTTGTCTTCCACGGCGGCCAGGCAGAGTTCGCGCGCCAGCTCAAAGGCGAGGCGGCCGACGGCTTCTTCGCTGTATTCGACGATGACCTGATAGACGCCGGTTTCGACGGTCGGTACGGTGCGGCTGAAGGTAACCGGGCAACCGGCTTGCGATTGCAGGGCCAGCGTGGCGGCTTCCAGTGCATGGGCCATGGAGACTGCCTTGGCTTCGCCGGCCGGTTGCAGGAAGCCGATGTGGGGGAAGCGCGCGCGCAGGCGTACTTCAAAACCCGTGATGCCTTCAATGGCGCGTTCAGCCTCGCTGCAGGATACGATGGCTTCAATCGCAGTGTGCCTGCTCCAGAGGTTCGGGCCGCGCAGTACGCGAATACGTGATACGTCCATCAACAAGTCTTCCTGAATGTGTCTTGGGCCATGCCGGCCGGTGGTAACGGTGTTTGATCGTCGATACGGAAGATCAGGCGGTTTGCGCCTTGCGCTTCTTGTCCTGCTCTTCAGCCTGCTCGGTGCCGAACAACTCGATGCCGGCGCGAATCAGGTCGGCGGAAATGTTCAGCGCCCAGCTTGCGGCAACTGCCGCCAGAACGTTCTCGATCTGGAAAGTGACGGCGCCGCCGCCGGTAATCGGGATCGCCGCCACGGCGCTGACGAGGATTTCCTTGTCGCCGCGGGCGAGGATGACGTCGCCGTTGCGCACGAACACGCCGCGCTTGCCTTGTTGCAGATGTTCGGCCATGACAGGGCCGGCGGCGTCGGAACCGAAGAAGATGACTTCGCCGTCGCACAGGCCGGCCATGTCGGCGACCAGCGGGTCTTCCGCATTGAGGACGGCGACGCCGTCCGGCAAGACGACGTCGACCTGGGTGCGCTTGACCTTGGTGGCCATTTGCTCGGCGTTGTCGATGTAGTACTCGGGCAGGCTGTCGGCCGGGTCGATATTGGCGACCACGCCGACCTGGCAACGGTCGTAGGCAAGGCCTTCGGACAGGATCGAGACGCTGCCGTTTTCGAACACGGCGGCTTCGACGGCGCGATTGAGCAGGACGCGGTGCGCTGCGCCCCAGGTCGCGCGATTGCCTTTTTCGACCAGACGCTGGTCGAAGTAGAGGCCGTCGCCGCAGGCCAGGCCCACGTGTTTGCCGCTCAGGTGAATGATGCGTGCGACCAGGCGCGCGATGGTGGTCTTGCCGTGCGTGCCGGTGATGCCGACGATAGGGATGCGGCCGGTGTCTTCGGGTTTGAACAGATGTTCGACGATGGCCTGGCCGACCGGACGCGGCGTGCCTTCGGACGGTTTCAGGTGCATCAGCAGGCCGGGGCCGGCGTTGACTTCGACGATGGCGCCACGCTGTTCATCGAGCGGCTTGGAGATGTCTTCGGCCACCAGGTCGACGCCGGCGATGTCGAGGCCGACCACGCGCGCGGCCAGCGATGCAGTCGCAGCGACGCTCGGATGGACCTGATCGGTGACGTCGATGGCAACGTTGCCATTGCGCAGCAACAAGACCTTCTTGCCGGCCGGCGGCACGGAGTCTGCGTTCAGGCCCTGGCGTTCCAGTTCGAGGCGGGCCGCGGGTTCGCGGTCGAGAATGACCGGATTGAGCGGATGTTCTTCCAGATCGCCGCGGCGCGGATCGGTATTGAGCACGTCGATCAGTTGCGACACAGTCGACTTGCCGTCGCCGATGACGAAGATCGGTTCGCCGCGGGCGGCGGCGGCCAGCTTGCCGCCGACGATCAGCAGGCGATGTTCGTTGCCGCGGATGAAACGTTCCACAAGCACGCTGCTGCCTTCTTCCAGTGCGGCCTTGTAGGCGGTTTCGACTTCGGCCCGGGTATTGAGGTCGATGAAGACGCCGCGGCCATGGTTGGCGTCGGACGGCTTGACGACCACCGGCAGGCCGATGTCTTCTGCGGCTTCCCAGGCGTCGGCCGGGCTGTCGACGATGCGGCCTTCGGGAATGGCGACGCCGCAGGATTGCAGCAGGGTCTTGGTCAGGTCCTTGTCGCGCGAGATGCTTTCGGCGATGGCGCTGGTCTGGTCGGTTTCGGCAGTCCAGATGCGGCGTTGCTTGATGCCGTGGCCGAGCTGGACCAGATTGCCTTCGGACAGGCGGATCGACGGGATGCGGCGTTCGTCGGCGGCGTCCACGATGCAGGCCGTGCTCGGGCCCAGGCACAGCGAGTCGACCATGTCGCGCAGTTTTTCAATGGCGGCGTTGACGTCGAAAGGTTTGTCTTCGATCGCGGCCATGACCAGGTCGCGGCCGGCATACAGGGCGGCGCGGGTGACTTGTTCGTGGCGGGCGCGGACCACGACTTTATAGACGCCGCGCGTGGAAGTTTCGCGCGCCTTGCCGAAACCGCCGGGCAGGCCGGCCAGGTTTTGCAGCTCCAGCGTGACGTGCTCCATGATGTGGCCGGGCCAGGTGCCTTCCTTGAGGCGCTGCAGGAAGCCGCCGCGTTCGCCATAGCTGCAGCGGTGCTCGACCAGGGACGGGAGCCAGCTTGTCAGGCGTTCATTGAAACCGGGAATGATGTTCGACGGAAAGTCTTCCAGTTCTCCGATGTCGATCCAGACTTCCAGCGCAGGACGGTAGGTCCATATGTTGGGGCCATGCAAGGGGAGGATACGGAGAAATTCTATATTTTTCATGGGTAAGCAGGTTTGCCGCTAAGCGTTGTCTGTTCTGTCGATCCAAGCATGAATAACGCATAAAGCCGCGATTGGTTTACTTGGCCGCAATAAAATGCGGGCCAGTCATGCACCGGCAACCGGGAGCCCGACGGCCAAAGCATGCAAATATCTATCGGATTTTTGTTGTTTATGCGTTGTTCTATGTTCGATTGGTCATCGGCCCCTTCCCTAAGTTGCCGATCTACACAAAATGTAACGATATTGTCGCAGAGTGTTTCCCGTCTTGCATGCAAAATAATCAGGATTTCGTCAGCTTGAGGTACGGAATGGGGCGCTTGCTGTCATCGCCGAGCCGGGCTTGTGCGTTGTCGGGGTGGCAAAGCCATACGAGATATAATATGCGCGGCATAGATTGCCGGCAAAAAGTTGCCAGCAAAACCATTCTTCACTGTCCGCACAGGACATACATGCCGTCTAGATGAACAAAGAATCCCTCATCCCAAGTTCCACCAATTTGCCCGCGCCATGGCGCGCGGAAGTGCAGGCCCAACTGGCGTCCGATGAAAAAGTCATCGCCTGGCTGGAGCTTGATCTCGATATTTCATTGAAATTCACGCGCGGACTGGTGCTGGTCACCGATCGCCGCCTGCTGGCGAACAGCGATGGCGGCAATGCCGACGGCAGCGGCTGGACCAGCTGGGATTATCGTCAGGGCTCCGTTCTGAAGCATTACGACCACGCCGGCGTCGGCAGCCTTGAATTGCAGGACGGCTCGTCGCGTCTGGCGTACTGGCGCTATACCCTGGCGCAAAATCCTCAGGCCTTGCGTCTCATCAATCAATTCGAGCTGCAGCGCGAGTTGCAGCGTGATAAGCATGTGTCCGGCCAGCAAGCGGTCCGGCAAGAGCTGGACGTGTGTCCGCAATGCAAGGCGCCGATCCCGGAAGGCCAGGAAACCTGCGCCATCTGTCCGGAAGCCAAGGAGGCGCCGCCGTCGACCTGGGCGCTGTTTCGCCTGACGCGCTTCGCCAAACCATACAAGGGTTCCTTGCTGCTGGGTTTCCTGCTGACGCTGGCGTCGACCGCTGCCACATTGGTGCCGCCGTACATGACCATGCCGCTGATGGACAACGTGCTGATTCCGTTCCAGAACGGCGCGCCGCTGGATTCCCATCTGGCGGGACTGTACCTGAGCGGCTTGCTCGGTTCGGCGATGGTGGCCTGGATTCTGGGCTGGGGGCGCACCTACATCCTGGCGTTGGTGAGCGAACGCATCGGCGCCGATTTGCGCACGACCACTTATGAACATTTGCTGCGACTGTCGCAGGAGTACTTCGGCGGCAAGCGCACCGGCGACCTGATGGCGCGCATCGGCTCGGAGACCGATCGTATCTGCGTCTTCCTGTCGTTGCATTTGCTGGATTTCATCATTGACGTCTTGATGATCATCATGACCGCGGTGATCCTGATTTCGATCAATCCGTGGCTGGCGCTGGTGACCTTGTTGCCGTTGCCGTTCATCGCCTGGATGATCCACGTGGTGCGCGACCGCCTGCGCCATGGTTTTGAGAAGATCGATCGCATCTGGTCAGAAGTGACCAACGTGCTGGCCGACACGATTCCCGGCATCCGCGTGGTCAAGGCGTTTGCGCAGGAAAAGCGCGAAGCGGCTCGCTTCAAGGAAGCCAATCGTCACAACCTGGTGGTCAACGACCGCGTCAACAAGATCTGGTCGCTGTTCACGCCGACCGTGACCATGCTGACGGAAATCGGTTTGCTCGTGGTGTGGGTGTTCGGTATCTGGCAGGTGTCGCATAACCAGATCACGGTTGGTGTGCTGACGGCGTTCCTGGCGTACATCAGCCGCTTCTACACGCGCCTGGATTCCATGAGCCGCATCGTGTCGGTGACGCAAAAGGCGGCCGCCGGGGCCAAGCGGATTTTCGATATCCTCGACCACGTTTCCAGCGTGCCGGAGCCGGCCAATCCGGTGCATATCGAGCACGTGAAAGGCTCGATCGAGTTGCGCAATGTCGGATTCCGCTACGGCAATCGTTCGGTGATGCGCGGCGTCGATCTGGCGATCGCTCCGGGCGAGATGATCGGCCTGGTCGGTCACAGCGGTTCCGGCAAGAGCACGATGGTCAATCTGATCTGTCGTTTTTATGATGTGTCGGAAGGCTCTATCCGTATCGACGGCGTCGACATCCGTTCGCTGCCGATTTCCGAATATCGCCGCAATATCGGTCTGGTGCTGCAGGAGCCTTTTCTGTTTTTCGGCACGATTGCCGAGAACATCGCCTACGGCAAGCCCGATGCCACCCGTGCCGAAATTATCGCCGCTGCGCGCGCGGCGCATGCGCATGAATTCATCCTGCGTTTGCCGCAAGGCTACGACTCGCTGGTCGGCGAGCGCGGGCAGGCGTTGTCGGGCGGCGAGCGCCAGCGTATTTCGATTGCGCGCGCCTTGCTGATCGATCCGCGCTTCCTGATTCTGGACGAGGCGACATCGTCCGTGGATACCACCACCGAGAAAGAGATCCAGAAGGCGCTCGACAACCTGGTCAAGGGACGCACCACGATCGCGATTGCTCACCGCCTGTCCACCTTGCGCAAGGCCGATCGTCTGGTCGTGCTGGATCGCGGGCAAGTGGTGGAAGTCGGTCCGCATGAAGAGCTGATGGCAAAACAAGGCGCCTACTATCGCCTGTATCAGGCACAGGCGCGCAATCCGGAGGGGGAAGTTCCGGGCAGCGACGAGGACGGTGATGACGGCGATGAAGAGAAGGGCGGCTAATGATGACTATGCAAATGAGTGAGACCGTAAACGCGCCGGCGCACAATTTCCGCCTGCGCCATAACGGCCTGGGCCGCCTGGTGTTTGTCGATGCGGATGGCGGCGAGCATGAGGGGGCGATTCCTGTGCGGGCGTTTCCGATTGGCGCGCCGGACGAGGGCATTGCGCTGGTGAGCGCCGACGGTCACGAACTGGCCTGGATCGAGCGATGGTCGGATGTTGCTCCAGAGATTCGCAAGACGATCGAGGCGGAGCTGGCGACGCGCGAATTCATGCCGGAAATCGGCCGCATTGTCGGCGTCTCCAGTTTTGCGACGCCGACGATCTGGGAGGTGGAAACCAATCGCGGCAATACGTCGTTTACGCTCAAGGGAGAAGAAGATATTCGTCGCTTGCCGCAATCGGCCTTGCTGATTTCCGATAGCCACGGCATCCAGTTCCTGATTCGCGACACCAAGGTGCTGGACAAGCACAGCAGGAAGATCCTGGATCGCTTCCTTTAAGTTCGCCGAAAAAGCGTTGTTTGCAATGAAAAACCGGTTGTCGCCCAAGGCTGCAACCGGTTTTTTATTATCTTCCGGACCTCAGAATTGCTCGTCCGGGCGAAGGTAGCGCCATTGGCCGGGCGGCAAGTCTCCCAGTTTGACGCCGCCGATGCGCACGCGTTTGAGGCCGACGACTTTCAGTCCGACCAGTTCGCACATGCGGCGAATCTGGCGCTTCTTGCCTTCATTCAGCGTGAAGCTCAACTGATCATCGTTTTGCCAGCGCACCTTCGCGGGTTTGAGCGCTTTGCCGTCGAGCGACAGGCCGTGGTTGAGCCGTTTGAGATCGCTGTCGGGCAACTTGCCCGGTTTGGTGTACTGCACGCGTACCAGGTATTCCTTGTCGACGCTGGAGTCTTCGCCGATCAGTTGCTTGGCGATGCGACCGTCCTGCGTCAGCACCAGCAGTCCGACGGAATCGATGTCCAGGCGTCCCGCCGGGACCAGGCTGCGCAACTGGGTCGGATGGAATTGCGTGTCAACCTGGTCTTCCTTCCAGCGCGTTGCCGCTTCCACCAAGGCAACGGCAGGCTTGTAGCCGTCTTCCGCCTGGCCGCTGACGTAGCCGACCGGCTTGTTGATCAGTATCGTTACGCGCTTCGATTGCTCTGCCGCGGCCTGGCGCTCGACGGTCACGCGTTGATGCGGCAGCACCTTGCTGCCCAGTACCGATACGACTTTGCCGTCGACGCGCACCCAGCCTTTTTCGATCCACTCGTCCGCTTCGCGGCGCGAGCAAAGGCCGAGTTCGGACATGCGTTTGGAAAGGCGTACTGGTTCAGTCATGGCGGCAATCGGATAAATTCAGCAGGGTCAGTGCAGGGGGTAAAAACAAAATAAGTAAAAGCCGGTGGGCGCTAAATGCGCAAGGCCTTGAGCAGATCGGTTTCCAGCATGATCTGGTTGCGCGGGTGGTTGAGCGCCGCGCCGTCGACCAGGAACACGTCTTCCACGCGTTCACCCAGGGTCATGATCTTGGCGGTGTGCAGGTTGATCTTGTACTTGGCCAGGATGTTGGAGATGGTGTAGAGCAGGCCGTTGCGGTCGTTGGCGGATACCGACAGCAGGTAATACTGGCCGCGTTCGTCGGGGCGCAGATCGACCGATGGATTGATCGGGAAGGTGCGCGACAAGCGCGACAAGCGCCCTCTGGCCGGCGCCGGCAACGGGCCGTCGGATTGCAGCAATTGCGCCAGTTCGTGTTCGATCAGGTTGATGATGTCGCGATAGTTCTTGGCGAATATCGGTGCACTGATGAGAAACGCGTCCAGTGCGTAGTTGAGCTTGGTCGTATGAATTTTGGCGTCAAGAATGCTGAAATTCTTTTCGTCGAAATAGCTGCAAATGCGCGCGAACAGATCGGGCCGGTCGGGCGTGTAGACCGCGACCTGCACGCCTTCGCCGATCGGCGCCAGACGGCATTTGACCACCGGTACGGTGCTGTCGATCTTGTCATAGAAAGAGCGCGTCTGCCACGCGATGTCGGAGGCGTCCAGCCGCAGGAAGTAGGCAACGTCCAGTTGCCGCCAGAATTGCTCGTGCGCATCGGCAGGCAGGCCGTACAGGCGCAAGGTCTTGATCGCTTCCTGTTGCGTATTTTTCAGTTCGCGGTCGGCCGACGGCGCTTCGCCCCCGAGCACGCGCAAGCTCATGCGATACAGGTCTTCCAGCAGCTTGCCTTTCCAGGCGTTCCAGACTTTCGGGCTGGTGCCGCGGATGTCGGCGACCGTCAGCAGATAAAGCGCGGTCAGGTGGCGTTCGTCCTTGACCGTATTGACGAATTGCTGGATCACGTCCGGGTCGGAGAGATCTTGTTTTTGTGCGACCTGGGACATGGTCAGGTGATGCTCGACGAGGAACACCACCAGCCCGGTGTTTTCTTCCGAGACGCCATGTTGTTCGCAGAACTGGCGCGCGTCGGCCATGCCCAGTTTGGAGTGATCGCCGCCGCGGCCTTTGGCGATGTCGTGGAACAGCGCCGCGACATACAAGATCCACGGTTGCGCGAAGTTGGCCATCAACTGGCTGCAGAATGGATATTCGTGCGCGTGCTCGCTCATCGTGAAGCGGCGCACATTGCGCACCACCATCAGGATGTGCTGGTCGACGGTATAGACGTGGAACAGGTCGTGCTGCATCTGGCCGACGATGCGGCGGAAGTTCGGCAAATAGCGGCCAAGCACGCTGGTCTGGTTCATGCGGCGCAGCGCATGCGTGATGCCGCGCCTGCTTTGCAGGATCTGCATGAACAGCGCATGGTTGGCGGGATTGGCGCGGAAGGCGTTGTCGATCTTGAAGCGCGCATGCCATAGCGCGCGCATGGTGCGTGCCGACATGTCCTTGAGTTCCGGATGCTGAGCCATGATCAGGAAGACTTCCAGCATGGCCGACGGCGTGTCTTCAAAGACGTCGTCGTGGGCGATGTCGAGGAAGCCGTTGAGCTCGTTGAAGCGTTCGTTGATTTTCTGCGGCACCACTTCCTGCGGGAACAGCTGTGCTTCGATGTTCTGCAGCAGGATGGTATTGAGCTGGGTGACAGCCTTGGCCGCCCAGTAGTAGCGCTGCATCAGGTATTCGCTGGCCCGGCGCGTATCGGTGCTTTTGAAGCCGAAGCTTTCTGCAATCGGCGTCTGGATGTCGAAGACGAGGCGGTCTTCGCGGCGGTTGCTGTAGATGTGCAGGCGGATGCGGATATCCTTGAAGGCGCGTTCCTTCTGCGTCAGCTGGCGCGCTTCGGTCGCGGTCAGCAGGCCGCGCTGCGCCAGTTTGCTCCAGGAGTCGCCCAGTCCGGCCGCTTTCGCCACCCACAGGATGACTTGCAGGTCGCGCAATCCGCCGGGGCTTTCCTTGCAGTTCGGCTCCAGGCTGTAAGGCGTGTCTTCGTATTTGACGTGGCGTTGCTGCATTTCCAGGGTCTTGGCCTGGAAGAACGCGCGCGGGTCCATCGCGTTGTTGCAGCGGATCTGCAGCAACTGGAACAGCGTTTTGTTGCCGGTGACAAGGCGCGCTTCCAGCAGGCTGGTCTGCACGGTGATGTCGGCGGCCGATTCGGCCAGGCATTCTTCCACGGTGCGGATGCTGTGGCCGATCTCCAGGCCAATGTCCCAGAACAATTGAACCAGCGATTCCAGCTTTGCCTGCATGGCCTTGTCGGGTGCCTGGTCGAGCAGGATCAGCACGTCGACGTCCGAGTGCGGGAACAGCTCGCCGCGTCCGTAGCCGCCGACCGCCACCAGCGCGATGTCGTGCGGCAAGGCGCATTTTTCCCAGGCTTCCGTCAGGGCGGCGTCGACGTTGCGACGCAGTTGCGTCAATAAATGCTCGGTCTTGCCGTCGGCCTGGAAGGTCTCAATGGCCTGTTGGCGTGCTGCTTTTAATTGTTTTTTGAGAGTGACGGCAAGAGAGGGCATAGGCAATCGGGGAATGATATCGAGCGAGATCAGGCGACTGCGGCGGCCGCTTGCCGGATGAATGCCGGCGGCGCAGGCATGCCCGGCGAAACGGTCAGCACTTCAAATCCGGTTTCGGTCACCAGCACGGTGTGTTCCCACTGCGCGGACAGGCTGCGATCCTTGGTTTTGATGGTCCAGCCGTCGCCCATTTCGCGAATGTCGCGGCGACCGGCGTTGATCATCGGCTCTACCGTGAAGATCATGCCGGCCTCCAGCTTTTCCAGGGTGCCGGGACGGCCGTAATGCAGCACTTGCGGCTCTTCGTGGAATACCTTGCCGATGCCGTGGCCGCAAAACTCGCGGACCACGCTGTAGCCGGCCTTTTCCGCATGCTGCTGGATCACGTGGCCGATGTCGCCCAGATGGGCGCCGGGTTTGATTTTGGAGATGCCCAGCCACATGCATTCATAGGTGATTTCGGTCAGGCGGCGCGCCAGGATCGACGGTTCGCCGATGTAAAACATGCGGCTGGTGTCGCCGTGGTAGCCGTTTTTGATGACGGTCACGTCGATATTCAGCACGTCGCCGTTCTTGATCACCTTGTCGCCGGGAATGCCGTGGCAGATGATGTCGTTGAGCGAGGTGCAAATGGCCTTGGGATAGGGCGTATAGCCCGGCGGGCAGTAGTTGAGCGGCGCCGGAATGGTGTCTTGCACGTTCATCATGTATTCATGGCACAGGCGGTCCAGTTCGCCGGTGGTGGTGCCGGCTTTGACGAACGGTGCAATGTAGTCGAGTACTTCCGCTGCAAGTTTGCCGGCAACGCGCATGCCTTCGATGTCTTCGGCGGTTTTGATGGAAATGGAGCCCATAAAATTGTCGCAATTCGCTTAAAAATCATTAAGTAGAGATTATAGACGAGGGCGGGCGGTTCTGTCGGCGGCGATTGGCCAGGGACGCTCGCCAAAAGCTAATGAAAACAATGATTTCGGAGCTTGAATGGATTCTTCGGATGAGGTAGAATGCTCGGCTAACTTGAGTTGCTCAGGTTGGAAGGCGAGTATCGCTGCTGTTGCGATGTTGTCTTTGAAGTAAAAAGTTGTTTATTTGAAACTAAGTTGAATCGCGAATCCGTTCGCCAAAGGGTGTTTGGGCCGGCAGCTTCATGTGAAGCGTTGTGTTGGCCTGAATGACCGAATGGATTCCAGACCCTAACCCTGGAGAAATTTATGTCCGTAACTATGCGCGAAATGCTGGAAGCAGGTGTCCACTTTGGTCACCAAACACGCTTCTGGAACCCAAAGATGGCCCCGTTTATCTTCGGTCATCGCAACAAAATTCACATCGTCAACCTGGAAAAGACCCTGGGCATGTATCAGGAAGCGCTGAAGTACGTGCGCCAACTGTCGTCCAATCGCGGCACTATCCTGTTTGTCGGCACCAAGCGTCAGGCACGCGAAACCGTTGCTGCAGAAGCGCAACGCGCAGGCGTTCCTTACGTCGATCAACGCTGGTTGGGCGGCATGCTGACCAACTTCAAGACCATCAAGACATCGATCAAGCGTCTGAAGGACATGGAAGCGGCAATCGCTGACGGTTCCAACGAAAAGCTGAGCAAGAAAGAAGCACTGCTGTTCAGCCGCGAACAAGAAAAGCTGCAAAAGGCCATCGGCGGCATCAAGGACATGGGCGGCATTCCTGACGCCATTTTCGTGATCGACGTCGGCTACCACAAGGGCGCCATCACCGAAGCAGCCAAGCTGGGCATTCCGGTTATCGGCGTGGTTGATACCAACCACTCGCCGGAAGGCGTGACTTACGTCATTCCTGGCAACGACGACTCCGCCAAGGCGATTGCTCTGTACGCCCGCGGTGTTGCCGATGCCATCCTGGAAGGCCGCGCCAATGCAGTGAACGAAGTCGTTGAAGCCGTCAAGAACGGTGGCGACGAATTCGTTGAAGTCAACAACGAGCAGGCTTAATCCGCTTGCAATACGTCATCCGCAGCGGTTCTTTGCTGCGGGCGATGATGAAAAAGGGGTAACAGCGAGAGTAAGCGCAGTTCGCCCCTTTTTTTTGAACAAATTGATCGAATTTTCGATGCTTCATTGATGTCTGTAGTGTTCGATGAAGCATCTACTCAGTTAGGAGAAACATATGGCGGCAATTACCGCAGCACTGGTAGGCGAACTGCGCGCGAAGACCGACGCGCCGATGATGGAATGCAAGAAGGCGCTGACTGAAGCCGAAGGCGACATGGTTCGTGCTGAAGAAATCCTGCGCGTGAAGCTGGGCAGCAAGGCATCCAAGGCTTCTTCCCGCATCACTTCGGAAGGCGTTGTTGCAACCTATATCGCCGGCGGCGTTGGCGCGCTGGTCGAAATCAATTGCGAAACCGACTTCGTCACCAAGAACGATGAGTTCATCGGCCTGGCCAATGCAGTCGCCAAGCTGGTGGCAGAAAAGAATCCTGCCGATCTGGCCGCGCTGGCAGCATTGCCGCTGGGCGACAAGACGGTTGAAGAAACACGCACCGAACTGGTCGGCCGCATCGGCGAAAACATGTCGATCCGCCGCTTCACGCGTTTCGAAACAGCCGGCAAGCTGGTTTCCTACCTGCATGGGACACGCATCGGTGTCGTCGTTGAATTCGATGGCGCTGACGAACAAGTCGGCAAGGATGTTGCAATGCACATCGCAGCGATGAAGCCGGTTGCCCTGTCGTCGGATCAGGTTCCTGCCGATCTGATCGAAAAAGAGCGTTCGGTTGCTTCGTTGAAGGCTGCCGAGTCCGGCAAGCCTGCCGAGATCGTTGCCAAGATGGTCGACGGCTCGGTGCAGAAGTACCTGAAGGAAGTGTCGCTGTTCAACCAGTCTTTCGTGAAAAACGACAAGCAAACCGTTGAACAAATGTTGAAAGCAGCCAACACTAGCGTCAAGGCATTCAGCATGTTTGTGGTTGGTGAAGGCATCGAGAAGAAGCAAGATGACTTCGCGGCCGAGGTGGCAGCCCAGGTTGCTGCCGCCAAGCAAGCGCAGTAATGTAAGAAAGCGGGCCGAGAGGCCCGTTTTTTTAAGCCTCTCAGTTTCCGGAGGTTGCGGGGCTGGCAAGAAATGGTTGGAAGTGTCTGCATGAGCAGGCATTTCAAAATGTAAGCAAGCCCCCGGCAGTAGCGTATCGCAGCATACAATAACGTCCGCGCCTGCCTGGTGCGTCCCTGTAAAGGTACGCACCAGGCAATCGGCAGCAGGACGGAACAGAATCAGTTAATCGGATAGCAAACGGAGCCCAGCACATGACGACACCAGCTTATAAGCGCGTACTCCTCAAACTTTCCGGCGAAGCCCTGATGGGCGACGATGCCTACGGCATCAACCGCGCCACCATTGAGCGCATGGTCGCCGACGTGGCCGAAGTCAGCCAGTTGGGAGTCGAGTTGGCCATCGTCATCGGCGGCGGCAACATTTTCCGCGGCGTGGCGCCCGGCGCACAAGGCATGGATCGCGCCACGGCGGATTACATGGGCATGCTGGCAACGGTCATGAACTCCCTCGCACTGGCGGACGCCATGCGTCAGGCCGGTCTGACGGCCCGAGTCATGTCGGCGATCGGCATCGAGCAGGTCGTTGAGCCGTATGTTCGTCCCAAGGCCTTGCAATATCTGGAAGAAGGCAAGATCGTCGTGTTTGCCGCCGGTACCGGCAACCCGTTCTTTACGACCGACACCGCAGCGGCATTGCGCGGCTCGGAAATCGGTGCGCAGATCGTCCTGAAGGCGACCAAGGTGGACGGCGTTTATACTGCCGATCCAAAGAAAGATCCTTCGGCGACGCGTTACAGCACCATCACGTTCGACGAAGCGATTGCCAAGCATCTGCAAGTCATGGACGCAACCGCATTCGCGCTGTGCCGGGATCAGAAGCTGCCGATCAAGGTGTTTTCCATCGTCAAGCCTGGCGCGCTCAAGCGCGTGGTGTTGGGCGAAGACGAAGGCACCCTGGTGCACGTATAAAGTATGTATTTCGAATACAGTAAGATAGTTTTAGATGACAGGAGAGCAGCATGACCATCGCTGACGTTAAGAAGAGCACCGAACAAAAAATGACCAAGTCGATCGAGTCGCTGCGCGCCGATCTGGCCAAAGTGCGTACTGGTCGCGCCCACACCGGTATCCTGGATCATGTCCAGGTGGATTATTACGGCTCGCCGACGCAGTTGTCGCAAGTCGCCAACCTGACGCTGATCGACGCCCGTACTATTGGCGTGCAACCGTACGAAAAGAAAATGCTGGCAGCCGTCGAAAAGGCGATTCGCGAAGCCGATCTGGGCCTGAATCCGGCAACCCAGGGCGAGCTGATCCGCGTGCCGACCCCACCGTTGACGGAAGAGCGTCGCAAGGAAATGGTCAAGCTGGTCAAGGGCGAAGCGGAAGACACCAAGATTTCGATCCGCAACATCCGCCGCGATGCCAACGAAGGTCTGAAGAAGCTGGTCAAGGACAAGGTCTGTTCCGAAGACGACGAGCGTCGCGGCCAGGACGACATCCAGAAGCTGACCGACAAGTTTGTCGCCGAAGTCGACAAGCTGGTGGCGGAAAAAGAAAAAGAAGTGCTGACGGTGTAGGCGCATTGTCGCGGCTGCTTATGCGATGATTCATGCGATGTGGCGCCGCCAGGCTGGTTATGCGGCGCCGGCAACATCGCTCACCTGGATTTTTACACTGTATGACTTATAAAAGCTCAACCCAGGCTGTGCCGCAAGTTTCCGCGGTGCCGCGTCATGTTGCCATCATCATGGATGGCAACGGACGTTGGGCGACCAAACGCTTTTTGCCGCGCGTGGCAGGGCACGTCAAAGGCGTCGAGGCGGTACGCACGATCGTCGAGGCATGCTCGCAGCGCGGCGTGGAATATCTCACGCTGTTTGCGTTCAGCTCGGAAAACTGGCGGCGTCCCGCGGACGAAGTCTCTTTGCTGATGCGTTTGTTCATGACGGCGCTGGAGCGCGAAGTCGGCAAGATGCACGCAAACGATATTCGCTTGCGCGTGGTGGGCGATCTCAGTCGCTTTGATGCAAAACTGCAGGACATGGTGGCCAAGGCCGAAGCGCAGACCGCCGGCAACACGCGGCTGACGCTGACGATTTGCGCCAACTACGGCGGTCGCTGGGACATCATGCAGGCGGTCGGCAAGATGCTCAGGGAGCAGCCGGGCGTCACCGATTTTTCTGAAGAGCAATTAACTCCTCATCTGGCGATGGCTTATGCTCCGGAACCGGATTTGTTCATCCGTACCGGCGGCGAAGAGCGTATTTCCAATTTCCTGCTATGGCAGCTTGCCTATAGCGAACTGTATTTCACCGAGACCTATTGGCCCGATTTCGATGGGACGGAGCTGGACAAGGCGATCGACTCCTATCGCCAGCGCGAACGGCGTTTCGGTCGCACCAGCGAGCAATTGGTCGAGCAGAAAAAGGTTTCCTGATGCTAAAAACGCGTGTCATCACGGCGTTGGTTCTCCTGGCAATTTTGTTGCCGATCCTCTTTTTGAATAATTTCTTTGCATTTGCCGTAGTGACGCTGGCGTTTTTTGCCGCCGGCGCCTGGGAAGGGCTGCGTCTGTTTCGCCTGTCGCGGCCGCAAGTCTGGGCGGGTTTCTGGGCCGTCGGCTATGCGATCATCGTTTTTGTTTACGGTTTGCCGAGCGTGCGTATCGTGTTCGCTTTGTGCGTGGCTTTGTGGGTGATTCGCTTCGTGCCGGCGCTGAAGCTTGGACTGCCTGCGCTGGGCACCACCGGCAATCGCCTGCTCAGCGTGACTTACACGCTGGCGTTGATGGGCTGCTTCATTGCGATTGTTTCCCTGTTTCAACATTCTCCGTTGTACTTGCTGTCGGTCATGGCGATCGTCTGGGTGGCGGATATCGGCGCTTATTTCGCCGGCAAGGGATTCGGCCGACACAAGCTGGCGCCGTCGATTTCACCGGGGAAATCCTGGGAAGGCGCGGTCGGCGGCTGGCTTGCGGTTCTGGTGATTGCGGCTGCCGTGGTGATATACGTCGACGGCGATACGTTTTCGGGGCGCTTGTATGGACGCTTCGGCTGGACCGGTTTCATCATTGTGATGACCTTGCTGGTTGCCGCCAGCGTCGTCGGCGATTTGTTCGAATCGCAATTGAAGCGCCGCGCGGGTTTCAAGGACAGCAGCAATCTGCTGCCGGGACATGGCGGCGTATTGGATCGGATCGATGCCCTGATCCCGGTTTTGCCGCTGGCGGCACTGATCGATCTCTGGTTGTAGGAATTTCATGCAGGCAATTACCGTTCTCGGCTCCACCGGTTCCATCGGCGTTTCGACGCTGGATGTCGTAGCGCGTCATCCCGATCGTTATCGGGTGTACGCCTTGACCGCACATTCGCGCGTGGATGAGCTCGCGGCGCAGTGCGTCCGCTTTCAGCCGAAGCTGGCGGTGGTCGGTACGGCACAGGCCGCGCAGGAACTGCAACAAAAGCTCAAGGCAAGTCAATTGCGTACCGAAGTGCTGTACGGAGCGCAGGCGCTATGCGACGTGGCGAGCGCGGCCGAATGCGATATCGTCATGGCGGCAATCGTCGGCGCGGCGGGGCTGGCGTCGACGTTGGCTGCGGCACGCAGCGGCAAGAAAATTCTGCTGGCCAACAAGGAAGCGCTGGTCATGTCCGGTCAATTGCTGATCGACGCCGTGGCCCAGCACAAGGCAACTTTGCTGCCGATCGACAGTGAACACAATGCAATTTTTCAATGCCTGCCGCATGACTATCGCCGGTCCTTGCCGGATGCCGGCATTGCCAGGATTCTGCTGACCGCATCGGGCGGTCCGTTCCTCAAGCGCGACGTCGCTACACTCGACAGCGTGACGCCGGAAGAGGCCGTGGCACACCCGAAATGGGTCATGGGGCGCAAGATATCGGTGGATTCCGCCACCATGATGAACAAGGGGCTGGAAGTCATCGAAGCGCACTGGCTGTTTGGCGCGCCGGCCGACAAGATCGAGGTCATGATTCATCCGCAAAGCGTGATTCATTCGATGGTGTCCTACATCGACGGCTCCGTCCTGGCCCAACTGGGCAACCCGGACATGCGCACGCCGATCGCCAACGCGCTGGCCTATCCGGAGCGCATCGCGTCCGGAGTGGCCCAGCTGGACCTGGCCGGGATCGGTCAACTATTTTTCGAGCGTCCCGACTTTGGGCGCTTTCCGTGTCTCAAACTGGCGTATGATGCACTGCAAGCCGGAGGCAGCTCGGCGGCCATTCTTAATGCCGCCAATGAAGTTGCCGTCCAGGCATTCCTGAATCAAGAAATCGGATTCCGCATGATTGATCAAGTGATCGCCCGCGTCATGGATAAGCTTCCCCATGGCCCTGTCGCCGATATCGACGCCCTGATCGAGCAAGATCAGCAGGCCCGCTCGATTGCACAATCCTGCTTGTCCTTATGATCTTCCTGTCATGAATCTGTTGCACACTTTGTTGGCCTTCATGGTCGCTCTCGGCACGCTGGTTGTCGTGCACGAACTGGGGCATTATTGGGTGGCGCGCTTGTGCGGCGTCAAGGTGTTGCGTTTTTCGGTCGGGATGGGGCGCGTGATCTGGTCGCGCCGTTTCGGCCGCGATCAGACCGAGTGGGCATTGTCGATTTTGCCGCTGGGCGGTTACGTCAAGATGCTCGATGCCCGCGAGCAGGATGTCGGCGACATGTCGCCGCAGGACCTCAAGCGCGAATTCACACGCCAATCGGTCTGGCGTCGCATCGCGATCGTCGCCGCCGGTCCGCTGGCCAACTTCATCCTCGCCATTCTCTTGTTTGCCGGTCTGTTCATGCACGGCATTCCCGAACCTGTTCCCAAGCTGCGTCCGATGGCCGAGCAAACCGCGGCCTATCAGGCAGGCCTGCGCGGGGGCGAAACCATCACCGCGATCAACGGCGTGCCTGTTCAGACCTGGTCCGAAGTGCGTTGGGAACTGATGCAGCATGTGCTTGAAAAGACACCTGCGCGGATGGATGTCGAACGCGTCAACAACGGTCCCAGCGGCGGCAAGTTGCTGAATACGGTCAATGTGTCGCTCGACGGCCTCTCGGGCAAGGACCTCGAGAGCGATTTCCTGGCGAAGCTCGGTTTGACCCTGGCGCGTCCTCCGGCCATCTTGGGGAAAATCATGGATGGTCCGGCCATGCTGGCCGGTTTGCAAAAGGGCGATTTGATCCTTGACGTGAACGGCGTCCAGATCAAGGACGGCCTGGCATTGGTCGAACTGGTCCGGTCTTCTCCAGGAAAGCAGTTGTTGTTGCATGGCTTGCGCGGTCAGCGCGAATTCCGCGTTCAGGTTACCCCCGATACGCTGAGCGACAACGGCCAGACGATAGGGCGCATCAAAGTGGAAGTACCGTTGGCGCCGGAAATGATCGTCATCAGCGATGCGCCGTGGACCGCGATTGCCAAGGGCGCCGAGAAGACCTGGGACACCAGCGCGATGACGCTGAAGATGATCGGAAAAATGATCGTCGGCCAGGTTTCATGGAAAAATATTACCGGCCCGATTACCATCGCGGACTATGCCGGACAGACTGCCAAAGTCGGCCTGGTCAGCTACCTGAGCTTCATCGCGTTTATCAGCATCAGTCTCGGGGTGATGAACCTGCTCCCCATCCCGGTTTTAGATGGCGGCCATTTGCTGTATTATTCGCTGGAGATTTTGACCGGCCGTCCTGTTTCTGAGCGCTTTGGGGAAATTGCTCAACGTGCCGGTCTCGGTATTTTGATGACATTGATGATCGTTGCCGCATTCAACGACATTGTCCGTCTGATGTTTTAAGGATTCGTCCCAAGCCGTCCTGATGGCAAGGATGGTTTTTGACTTTACATATGTTCGGCCGTTGTAACAAACGGTCAGCAAAAAACATAGTTAATAAACGATAGCTAATGAACTTACATTCCGCGCATTTCCCTGCACCGACTTTTTCCCGTAGCCTGATCGCCGCTGCTGCGCTCGCCGTCTGCAACCAGGCGTTCGCTGTTGAACCGTTCGTGGTCAAGGACATTCGCGTCGAAGGCATCCAGCGTACCGAAGCGGGCACCGTGTTCAGCTACTTGCCGGTCCGCGTGGGCGACACCTTCACCGACGAAAAAGGCACCGCCGCGATCAAGGCGCTGTATGCCACCGGTTTCTTCAAGGACGTTCGCGTTGAAGCCGAAGGCGACGTGCTCGTGGTGCAAGTGGAAGAACGCCCGGCGATCGCCAGCGTCGACTTCACCGGAATCAAGGAATTCGACAAGGAACAGCTCACCAAAGCGCTCAAGGAAATCGGCGTCGGCGAATCGCGCATTTTTGACAAGTCGCAAGTCGATCGCGCGGAGCAGGAGCTGAAGCGCCAATACCTGTCACGCGGCTTGTACGGCGCCAAGGTCACCACGACAGTGACGCCGGTTGAGCGCAATCGCGTCGCGGTGAGTTTTGCGGTGGATGAAGGCGACGTTTCGCGCATCAAGCAAATCAACATTGTCGGCAACAAGGCATTCTCCGACGGCAACCTGCGCGATCAGCTGAAATTGACGACGCCGGGCTGGTTTACCTGGTACACCAAGGCCGACCAATATTCCAAGCAGAAGCTGGCCGGCGACATCGAGTCCTTGCGCTCCTACTATCTGGATCGCGGTTACCTCGAGATGCAGGTCGAGTCCACGCAAGTCTCGATTACCCCGGACAAGAAAGACATCTACATCACCATCAACATCAATGAAGGTGAAAAGTACACTGTTTCCAGCATCAAGCTCGATGGCGAAATGTTCGGCATGCAGGACGATCTGACAGCATTGGTTCAACTGAAAAAGGGCGACGTGTATTCCGGCGCCAAGCTCACCGACAGCACAAAGAAGATCAGCGAACGTCTCGGCAATTTCGGTTACGCTTTTGCCAACGTCAATGCCAATCCGAACGTCGATCGCGAGAAGAAGGAAGTGGCCTTCACCATCATGGTCGACCCGGGCAAGCGCGTGTATGTGCGCCACATCAACATCGCCGGCAACACCAAGACCCGCGACGAGGTCATTCGCCGCGAGTTCCGCCAGTTTGAAGACTCGTGGTACGACGGTGAAAAGATCAAATTGTCGCGCGATCGCGTCGACCGCCTGGGTTACTTCAAGGAAGTCAACATCGAGACGCCGGAAGTGCCGAACAGCACCGACCAGATCGACGTCAACATGAAGGTCGAAGAAAAACCGACCGGCAACATCATGATCGGCGCCGGTTTCTCGCAAACGGACAAGCTGAGCCTGACGGGTTCCATTTCCCAGGAAAATGCGTTCGGCAGCGGTAACACGGTCGGCATCGACATCAACACGAGCTCGCGCTATCGTACGATTGCCGTTTCGCAGACCAATCCCTACTTCACGGACGACGGCATCAGCCGCACCTATGAAGTGTTTCTGCGCACCATTCGCCCATCGGCATATACCACGGGTGACTACCGCGTGAAAACCATCGGCGGCAATGTCAAATTCGGCGTTCCGTTCTCCGAGCTGGATCGCGTCTTCTTCGGCGTCGGCGTTGAAAATACCAAGGTCGATACCGATAGCACCAGCCCGAGCTTGTATCGTCAATACGTCCGCGATTTCGGCAGCGGCACCGGTTCGGCAGGCTGTGACGTCATCAACGATTCGACTTGCGGTATCGGCACCGCTACCACAACCAGCTTCCCGCTCACGGTCGCATGGCAGCGCGACAGCCGGGACAGCGCACTGGTGCCGACCAAGGGCACCTATCAACGCGCCAATCTGGAAGTGTCGGGTATCGGTACTTTGCAATACTATCGCGCGAGTTACCAACATCAATACTTCCAGCCGTTCTGGAGCAACGCGGCGACGCTGGCCTGGAATGGAGAAGTCGACTATGGCAAGGGCTTCGGCGGCAAACCTTACCCGATTTTCAAGAATTACTACGCGGGTGGCATCGGCACCGTGCGCGGCTATGAAGCCTCGTCGCTGGGTAATCTGAAAGACCAATACGGCGACTCCATGGGTGGTGCATCGCGTCTGATCGCCAACGTGGAATTGCAATTCCCATTCCCTGGTTCGGGCCAGGACCGCAGTTTGCGCTGGTTTACCTTCGTCGACGGCGGTAACGTGTTTGCCGATGGCGAACGTATTAAAATCAACGACTTGCGTTATTCCACTGGTATTGGTATCAGCTGGATTTCGCCAATCGGCCCGTTGAAACTGAGTTACGGCAAGCCGTTGAACGCGAAGACCGGCGACAAGGCGCAAAACTTCCAGTTCCAGCTGGGAACCGGGTTCTGATCGCGAGATCAGCACATGGCATAATAGAAATCTGTATTACGGAGAATGATCTTGAAGTTTATTACTAAATCATTGATGTCGATCCAAGCTGCAACGCTGGCTGTCGGCATGTTGTCGTTTGCAAACGTACACGCCCAGGAGTCCAAAATCGCCTTTGTCAGCACTGAGCGCATTTTCCGCGAAGCCGTGCCTGCCAAAGCTGCGCAAACCAAGTTGGAAGCCGAGTTTGCCAAGCGCGAAAAAGACATTCAGGATATGGCCGCGCGCCTGAAGGCGCAGTCGGACAAGCTGGACAAGGATGCTGCGATTCTGTCCGAGTCGGAACGCGTCAAGCGCCAGCGCGACCTGGCCGATATCGACAAGGAGTTTCAACGCAAGCAACGCGAATTCCGCGAAGACCTGAATCAACGCCGCAACGAAGAGTTGTCGGTCGTTCTGGAACGCACCAACAAGGTGATTCGCCAGATCGCTGAAGCGGAGAAATACGACATCGTCTTCCAGGAAGCCGTCTACGCCAGCAAGCGCATCGATATCACCGACAAGGTCCTGAAAGAACTGGCGAAGTAAGTCCGCGTCACATTATCACCATGCTTACCCCAGGCACGCAGATTGACCCGAAGGGAAATCGCCAATCTGCGTTGCTTGAGCAGGTAGCGCAATAATCCAAGAAGGCCAAGATGAGTATTCGGCTAGAACAGTTGGTCGAACGCTTGGGTGGCCAGCTAAAAGGCGATGCGCTGATTGATGTCAGCGGTATCGCGCCTCTGGATGCTGCGACGTCGTTGCACATCACGTTCCTTTCCAACCCCAAGTTTCGAACCCAGGCAGAGCAAACGCAGGCTGCCGCGTTGATTTTGTCCGAAGCGGATGATGCGGCCATCGTCGGCTATCAGGGTGCGCGCATCGTCGCCAAGAATCCCTATGCTTATTTTGCGCGCGCAGCGCAGTTGTTTGCGGCGCAGGCTGCGGTGCCGGTTGCGGCAGGCATTCACCCCAGCGCCTGCGTTGATGCAACGGCGCAAGTGGCGGCAAGCGCGACCATCGGACCGCAAGTCGTCATTGAGGCCGGTGCCGTGATCGGCGAACGCGTAGTGATCGATGCGGGCAGCTATGTCGGACGCAATGCACGAATTGGCGCCGACACGCATTTTTATGCGCGTGCGACGTTTCATGCCGGCTGCGAAATCGGCGAGCGCGGCATCGTGCATTCGGGCGTGGTGATTGGCGCCGACGGCTTCGGCTTCGCCAATGAAGGCGGCGCCTGGATCAAGATTCCGCAGGTGGGCAGGGTGGTCATCGGCAACGACGTTGAAATCGGCGCCAATACGACGATTGACCGCGGCGCCTTGTCCGACACGGTGCTGGAAGACGGCGTCAAACTCGACAACCAGATTCAGATTGCGCACAACTGCCATATCGGCGCGCATACCGCGATTGCGGCTTGCGCCGGGATCGCCGGCAGCGCCAAAATCGGCAAATACTGCTCGATCGGCGGCGCCGCAATGATTCACGGCCATATTACGATTGCCGACAAGGTGCACGTCTCGGCGGGCACGCTGGCGCTGCGTTCGATCCTGGAGCCAGGGCAATATACCGGCTTTTATCCTATCGCCAAGCATGGAGAATGGGAAAAATCAGCAGCATTGGTGCGCAATCTGGGCGCAATGCGTGAGAAAATCCGTGCGTTGGAAAAATCGATCAAATCGCTTACAGAGCAGCTTACTGCGCAAAATACTGAGCAAAAAAAATGACTAGTCTCGACATCAATCAAATCAAAGAATACCTCCCGCACCGCTATCCGCTGTTGCTGGTCGACCGCGTCCTCGCATGGGAAAGCGGCAAGGACATCACCGCCATCAAGAACGTGACCGTCAATGAAGAGTTCTTCAACGGCCATTTTCCGCACAAACCGGTGATGCCGGGCGTATTGATGATCGAAGCGCTGGCGCAGACTGCCGCCTTGCTGTCTTTCCTGACCGAAGGCCGCAAGCCCGACGCCAATACCGTCGTGTATTTCGTCGGCATCGACAACGCGCGCTTCAAGCGTCCGGTAGAACCGGGCGACCAGTTGAAGATGCATGTGGAAATTACCCGTCGCGCCCGCGGCATCTGGAAGTACAAGGCGGTGGCGACAGTTGACGGCCAGGTTGCGGTCGAAGGCGACCTGATGTGCACCATGCGCAACGCCAGCGACGCCAGCCAGGCAGGCTAAATCATGTCGCGCATCCATCCTACCGCCGTCATCGAGTCGGGCGCCCAGCTTGATTCAACGGTCGAGGTCGGCGCTTACTCGGTCATTGGCGCCAATGTCCGCATCGGCGCCGGTACGAAAGTCGGTCCGCACGTCGTGATCGAAGGCCATACGACCATCGGCCGCGACAACCAGATTTTCCAGTTCGGTTCCCTGGGCGCTGCGCCGCAGGACAAGAAATACGCCGGCGAGCCGACCCGTCTGGAGATCGGCGATCGCAACACCATCCGCGAATTCGTCACCTTCAATCTGGGGACGACGCAGGATGCAGGCGTGACCCGCCTCGGCAACGACAACTGGATCATGGCATACGTGCACATCGCGCACGATTGCCAGCTTGGCAGCGATATCATTCTGGCCAACAACGCCACGCTCGCCGGTCACGTGCATCTGGGCGACTGGGTGTTCCTGGGCGGCTTTACGTCGGTGCACCAGTTCTGCCATATCGGCGCGCATGCAATGACCGCTTTCACCGCGGCGGTCAGCCAGGATATTCCGCCTTTCGTCACCGCAGCCGGCAATCGCGCCGTGCCTGCAGGCATCAACAGCGAAGGCTTGAAGCGTCGCGGTTTCACGCCGGAGCAGATTGCGGCGATCAAGCGTGCATACAAGGCCGTCTATCGTTCCGGTTTGCCGCTTGAAGAAGCCCGGCAGGCATTGCTGGAGCAAGAAGAAAAATCTCCCGAGTCCGCCGCACATATCCGTCTGATGCGCGAATTCATCGCATCCTCCTCTCGTGGCATCATCCGATAAGATGTCCATCGCCATGGTCGCCGGCGAAAGCTCGGGCGACCTGCTGGCGAGCCGTCTGCTGTCAGGCTTGCGTCCGCGTTTGCCGGATGCGCGCCTGCATGGCATCGGCGGGCCGCATATGGCGGAGCATGGTTTCATCAGCGATTGGCCGATGGACAAGCTGACTGTCCGAGGTTTGTTCGAAGTCATCCCGCGCTACCGCGAAATCAAGGGAATCCAGAACGCCTTGCGCGACCAACTGCTGGCGGAGCGTCCGGCGGTATTCATCGGCGTCGATTATGGCGGCTTCAATCTGGGGCTGGAACAGCAATTGCGCGAGGCCGGCATTCCGACCATGCATTTCATCGGCCCGCAAATCTGGGCCTGGCGCGGCGGGCGCATCAAGAAGATTGCGCGTGCGGTGTCCCACATGCTGGTGATTTTTCCGTTCGAGGAAGAAATCTATCGCAAGGCCGGCGTGCCGGTGACCTATGTCGGCCATCCCCTGGCGGAAATCATTCCCATGGAGCCCGATCAGCGTGCCGCGCGGGCCGCTTTGGGCTTGCAGCAAGATCGGCGCGTGATCGCCATTCTCCCCGGCAGCCGCATGTCGGAACTCAAGTACAACACGGCAAGTTTTCTGGGCGCCGCCAGGTTGCTCAGGCAGCGCGAGCCGCAATTGCAATTCGTCGCGCCGATGGCCGGCGAAAAGCAGCGCGCGTATTTCGAGCAGTTGATCGCGCAGACCGGCAGCGCCGATCTGGACATCAGGATCGTCAGCGGTCAATCGCATGCGACCATGGCGGCTGCGGATGCGGTATTGGTCGCTTCCGGTACGGCTTCGCTGGAAGTCGCGCTCTACAAGAAGCCGATGGTGATCGCCTACAAGATGATGCGTGCTTCGTATGAAATCATGCGGCACATGAACTATCAGCCGTGGGTCGGCTTGCCGAATATCCTGGCGCGCGAATTCCTCGTTCCCGAGCTGCTGCAGGACGCCGCCACGCCGCAGGCCTTGGCCGACGCACTGTGGAAGCAGCTCGACGATCCCGTGCACCTGCAAAGCCTGCGTCAACGTTTCACCGATATGCATCATTCGTTGTTGCGCGATACTGCCAACGTCAGCGCGCAAGCGGTATGCACCTTGCTGGATCGCCGGCAGGCGCGTTTTGCGCAAGGAGCTTAGAGCAATATGGCCAGGAAAAACGATACGAATTTGTCGCTGTTCGCGCTCGACGATTACGCCGGCGAAATCATTTGCGGCGTCGATGAAGCGGGGCGCGGCCCCTTGGCGGGACCGGTCTTTGCCGCCGCCGTCATCCTCGATCCGGCGCGCCCCATTGTCGGCTTGCGCGACTCCAAAAAACTGAGCGAAGCCAGCCGCGAAGCATTGGCGCTCGAGATCAAGGATCGTGCAATCGCGTGGGCGATTGCAGAGTGTTCGGAAGATGAAATCGACCAGCTCAACATCCTCCACGCCAGCATGCTCGCCATGCGTCGCGCGGTCGAAAGCCTGCAGAGCGTTCCGACGCTCGCGTTGATCGACGGCAATCGTTGCCCGGTGATGACGATCCGCTCCGAAGCCATCGTCAAGGGCGACGACAAGGTGCCGGCTATCTCGGCAGCCTCGATTCTGGCCAAAACCGCGCGCGACGCAGCCTTGCTGGTGTTGCACGAGCAGTATCCGCATTACGCGTTTGATCAGCACAAGGGATACCCGACGGCATTGCATCTGGAACGTCTGCGCTTGCACGGCGTGTCGCCGGTGCATCGCAAGTCTTACGCGCCCGTGCGCGCCTTGCTGGCCGGCGGCTGAGGATTGCCCATGAAGGCTATCTCTTCTCGCGACAATGCGCTCTACAAGGAGCTCAAACAGTTCGCCACCAGCGCACAGGCGCGCCGCAAAGCGGGACGCAGCCTGCTCGACGGCGTGCATCTGGCGCAAGCGTATCTGCAGCAAGCCGGCATTCCCGAGTTGTGCGTCGTCGCCGAGAGCGCCGTTCATCATGCCGAAGTTGCACCGATTCTGGCGCAATGCGAGGCGGCCGGCAGTCAGTGCATCTGTTTGCCGGATGCGCTGTATCAGGCCTTGAGTCAGGTTGAAAATGGTGTCGGTCTATTGCTCGTGATTGCGACGCCGCAGCCGCAGGCACCGGCAGTGTTGACGACATCGGCTGTCTTGCTCGACGGCCTGCAGGATCCCGGCAATCTCGGATCGATCTTGCGCAGCGCCGCTGCCGCCGGCATTCGTCAGGTATTCTGTTCAACCGGTACGGTTGCAGCTTGGTCGCCGAAGGTGTTGCGTGCCGGCATGGGGGCGCATTTTTTGCTGCAGATTTTCGAAGGAACTGATTTACTGAGCCTTTGCAAGGCGAGCAAGATTCCCGTACTCGCAACCAGCTCGTACGTACAGGAAACCATCTACCAGATTGATCTCACGCAAGAGGTCGCCTGGCTGTTCGGCCATGAAGGACAGGGCGTTGCGGACGACCTGATGGAAGCGGCCGGCATCAAAGTGGTGATTCCGCATCTGGGACAGATGGAGTCGCTCAACGTCGCTGCAGCTGCCGCAGTGTGTTTCTTTGAGCAAGCCCGGCAAAGGCAGGGCGGCCGCTGAGCGCGGTTCGCCAAACCGGTATTGACGGCGAAGACGGACGCTCGCATGCATCCCGATCTCTACGCATATTTCAGCGGACGCTGGCGCTTCACGCGCCGCATGCTTGGCGTTGACGAAATCGTCATCGGCGAAGCCGAAGGCCACGCCGAGTTTCATCCCGACGAAGCGCACCGTTTGCAGTACAAGGAATCCGGTCAGTTGCGTCTGGCCGCCGATCAACGCGTGGTGTCGTTTACCCGGCGTTTCGACTATCGGGTGGAAGGCGACGTCGTCCATGTCGCTTTCGCCGATGGCGTCCAGGCGGGGCAGGCCTATCAAAGCTATCGATACGACGGGACGCAAAAAGCGTTACTGCCGCTGGAGACCCACCTCTGCATCCTCGATCGTTATGACGGCCGTTATGTCCTCATTGATGCGGATCGCTTCGATCTGCATACGCGTATCGAAGGGCCGCACAAGGACTATCTGCTGCATACGCAGTTCACGAGAGCAAGCGCCTGATGCACGGGCACCAGGCGTATCTGATCAGCGCGTATCCGGCTTGATTTCCTGCAGTATCGTCGCCGCAATTTCTTCGATCGACTTGGCGGTGGACGACATCCAGCGTATGCCTTCGCGGCGCATCATTTTTTCCGCTTCATTGACTTCGTAACGGCAGTTCTCGATCGCGGCATATTTGCTGCCGGGGCGGCGTTCGTTACGCACTTCCGACAGGCGTTCCGGCGCAATCGTCAGGCCGAAGATTTTTTTCTTGAAATTCACCAGGCCGCTGGGCAATTTTTCGCGTTCGAAATCTTCCGGGATCAGCGGATAGTTTGCCGCCTTGATGCCGTACTGCATGGCCAGGTAGAGGCTGGTCGGCGTCTTGCCTGAGCGGGACACGCCGACCAGGATGACGTCGGCGCTGGCCAGATTCTTGTTCGATTGTCCGTCGTCATGCGCCAGTGAAAAATTGATCGCTTCAATGCGGTTTTTGTATTCTTCCGAATCGGCGGTGTTGTGGCTGCGACCGATGGTGTGCGTCGACTTGACGCCGAGTTCCTGTTCCAGCGGTTCGACGAAGGTCTGGAACAAATCCATGTGCATCGCCTTCGACTGGCGGATGACCGCCGACAGGTCGGCTTTCACCAGCGTAGAGAAGACGATGGGCGCCTTGCCGTCGGTTTCGGCCACTTCATTGATCCGGCGGGTGGCGTCGTAGGCCTTGTCCAGCGTGTCGACGAAGGGCAGGCGCACCTGCTTGAAGCGCAGCTCGAACTGGCTGAGGACGGAGTGTCCCAGCGTTTCCGCCGTGATGCCGGTACCATCGGAAACGAAGAAGACGGTGCGGTTGGCCGGAGGCAAAGGGACGGGACAGGCAGACGGTGCGAGATCGAGCATAGTGTTGTTAAAAGGAAAACAATAAAAAATAACAGGCCGGATGAAAAAATTGCCGGCTACCCTGTAAAATGCCATGCAACAGATTGAGAAGCTAGCTCAAAATGATCCTGACAGTGCTGCGCAAGTTGACCGAATGCCTCTGGATGTTTGCCCTTGCAAACACCGTCGGAACTGCCGCGCGCCGATTATCTCAGCTCATGTATCGGAACCTGCAACAGGTGTCGAGCCAAGCCTCTGTATCGATTATGTCGCCTTCGTCAAAAAATAACAAAGAACAAATGACGACTGCCGGCCGTGTGAAGATTTCTTATCATCAAACTAGAGGTTGTTATGTCCAACGCAGTAAACATGGGTTCTGCCCAGGGGGCCGCATACGTAGTCTCCTTTGAAAATCTTCGCATGACGGACGTCGAGTCCGTCGGCGGCAAGAACGCGTCGCTGGGTGAAATGATCAGCCAGCTGGCCGGTGCCGGAGTCCGCGTCCCAGGTGGCTTTGCCACGACGGCGCAGGCGTTCCGCGACTTTCTGGAACACAGTGCAAATGGCGGCGCAACGCTGGCCCAACGCATTGCAGATCGTCTCGTCACGCTGGACATCGAAGATGTGCGTGCATTGGCGCAAGCCGGTGCGGAGATTCGTCAATGGATTATCGACACGCCTTTCCAGCCCGCGCTGGAACAGCAGATCAAATCCTTCTACGACAAACTGGTTGCCGATTCCACCAGTGAAATGTCTTTCGCCGTGCGCTCGTCCGCGACCGCCGAAGACTTGCCCGACGCATCCTTTGCCGGCCAGCAGGAAACCTTCCTGAACGTGGTCGGCATCGACAACGTGCTCGAAGCGATGAAACACGTGTTCGCATCGCTGTACAACGACCGCGCCATCTCGTATCGCGTCCACAAGGGCTTCACCCACGCTGAAGTCGCCTTGTCGGCCGGCGTGCAGCGCATGGTGCGCTCCGACGTCGGCGCCGCCGGCGTGATGTTCACCATCGACACCGAATCGGGCTTCAAGGACGTGGTCTTCATCACTTCCAGCTATGGTCTGGGCGAAACAGTGGTGCAGGGCGCGGTCAATCCGGACGAGTTCTACGTCCACAAGCCGATGCTGGAACAAGGCAAATTGCCGATCATCCGCCGCAACATCGGCTCCAAGCTGATCAAGATGGAATTCACCGGCGAAGCCAAGGCAGGCCGCTCGGTCAAGACCGTCGACGTGCCGGTCGAGCTGCGCAACCGCTATTCGCTCAACGACGCCGAAATCGTCGAACTGGCCAAGTACGCCACCATCATCGAAAAGCACTACGAGCGTCCGATGGACATCGAATGGGGCAAGGACGGCCGCGACGGCAAGCTGTACATCCTGCAGGCGCGTCCGGAAACCGTGAAGTCGCAGCAAAAGGCGACCGATGCGCAGCAACGCTTCAAACTCAAGGGCTCTAGCGCCGTGCTGGCAACCGGTCGCGCCATCGGCCAGAAGATCGGCGCCGGTCCGGTGCGCGTGATTCGCGATGCTTCCGAAATGGAACGCGTGCAGCCTGGCGACGTACTGGTCGCCGACATGACCGATCCGAACTGGGAGCCGGTCATGAAGCGCGCCGCCGCCATCGTCACCAACCGCGGCGGCCGCACCTGCCACGCGGCGATTATTGCGCGTGAGCTGGGCGTACCGGCCGTGGTCGGCTGCGGCGACGCCACCGATATTCTGAAAGACGGCAATCTGGTGACCGTGTCCTGCGCCGAAGGCGACGAAGGCAAAATTTACGACGGCCTGCTGGAAACCGAAATCACCGAAGTCGCACGCGGTGAACTGCCGCCGATTCCGTTGAAGATCATGATGAACGTCGGCAACCCGCAGCTGGCGTTCGACTTCCAGTCGATTCCAAACGGCGGCGTCGGTCTGGCGCGTCTGGAATTCATCATCAACAACAACATCGGCGTGCATCCGAAGGCGATTCTCGAATACCCGAACATCGATGCCGACCTGAAGAAGGCCGTCGAATCGGTCGCGCGCGGCCATGCATCGCCGAAGGCCTTCTACGTCGACAAGCTGGCCGAAGGCATCGCCACCATCGCCGCCGCATTCTGGCCGAAGCCGGTCATCGTGCGCCTGTCCGATTTCAAGTCCAACGAGTACAAGAAGCTGATCGGTGGTTCGCGCTATGAGCCGGATGAAGAAAATCCGATGCTGGGTTTCCGCGGCGCGGCGCGTTACCTCGCTGCCGATTTTGCCGAAGCATTCGAAATGGAATGCCAGGCCATGAAGCGCGTGCGCAACGACATGGGCCTGACCAACGTCGAGATCATGGTGCCGTTCGTGCGTACCCTGGGCCAAGCGGAAAAGGTCATCAACCTGCTCGGCAAGAACGGCCTGACACGCGGCGAAAACGGTCTGCGCGTCATCATGATGTGCGAAGTGCCGTCCAACGCGATCCTGGCCGAACAGTTCCTGGAGTTTTTCGACGGCTTCTCGATCGGTTCCAACGATCTGACGCAGCTGACGCTGGGTCTGGACCGCGATTCCGGCATGGAATTGCTGGCCGCCGACTTTGACGAGCGCGATCCGGCTTTGCAGGCTTTGCTGACCAAGGTCATCTCGACTTGCCTGGCCAAGGGTAAATACGTCGGCATCTGCGGCCAGGGCCCTTCGGACCATCCGGATTTTGCCGAATGGCTGATGAAGCAGGGCATCGAATCGATCTCCTTGAATCCCGATTCGGTCATCGACACCTGGCAGAAACTTGCCGGCACTAAGTAAGCACTCATATGGTCTAATCTGGACAAGTTCGCTTGTCTGGTTTCGGAACGCACAAAAACGCGGGCTTCATGCCCGCGTTTTTGTTTTTGAGCAATATCGGACAATAGGCTGTTAAAGTCTTGCCTGCGAGCAGCGGCTTGCATCACGTCAAAAGGAAAACCAACATGATGGACTGGGCGATATGGTTAGTATTGGCCGGACTGGCAGTCGGGGTGGAACTCTTTACCGGCACATTCTATTTGCTGATGATTGCCATCGGCCTTGCTGCGGGCGGCGGCGTCGCCTTGCTTGGCGGCTCTCCGGAATGGCAGCTCCTGGCGGCGGCGGCGATCGGCTTCGCCGCGACAGGTTTGCTGCGCCGCAGCCGGTTCGGAAAAATGAACAAGGAAAAGGCCGCACGCGATCCGAACGTGATCCTGGACATCGGTCAAAGCGTGCGGGTCGACCAGTGGACCGAGCTCGACGGCACGCCGACTTCGCGCGTGCGCTATCGTGGCGCAGAATGGGATGTCGAACTGGCTCCCGGCAATGCCGCCCAGTCGGGTCAATTCATCATCCGGGAAGTGCGAGGCAGCCGTCTGATCGTCGCGCACGCAGTTTCGCATTGAGCGTCAGTCCGGCTTCAACCAGGTTGTAATCAAGCTTTATCCAGGCTTCATTCATAAGGAGAATTTCCATGTTCGGTAGCGTAACGCTGGTCATCTTTTTCATCGCGATCATCTTCGTCGTCAAGACCATCAAGGTCGTGCCCCAACAGCACGCCTGGGTGGTCGAGCGGCTCGGCAAATATCACGCGACGCTCGGACCGGGGCTCAATATCGTGGTGCCTTTCATCGACCGCATCGCCTACAAACACGTCCTCAAGGAAATCCCGCTGGATGTGCCGCCGCAGGTCTGCATCACGCGCGACAATACGCAATTGCAGGTCGACGGCATCCTGTATTTCCAGATTACCGATCCGATGCGCGCCTCCTACGGATCTTCCAACTACATTGCGGCGATCACGCAGCTGGCGCAAACCACGTTGCGCTCGGTGATCGGCAAGATGGAACTGGACAAGACCTTCGAGGAGCGCGATCACATCAACACCGCCATCGTCAGCGCCATCGACGAATCGGCGGAAAACTGGGGCGTCAAGGTGCTGCGTTACGAGATCAAGGATTTGACGCCGCCAAAAGAAATCCTGCACGCGATGCAGGCGCAGATCACGGCAGAACGCGAAAAGCGCGCATTGATCGCCGCATCGGAAGGTCGCAAGCAGGAACAGATCAACATCGCCACCGGCGAACGCGAGGCTTCCATCGCGAAGTCCGAAGGCGAGAAGCAGGCATCGATCAATCGCGCCCAAGGCCAGGCTGCCGCCATTCTGGCGATTGCGGAAGCCAGCGCCGAAGCGTTGCGCAAGACCGCCGCCGCGATCCAGTCGCCGGGCGGCGCGGATGCGGTCAGTCTGAAAGTGGCGGAGCAGTATGTCGCGGCTTTCTCGCAATTGGCCAAGACCAATAATTCGATCATCGTGCCGGCCAATCTGGGCGACATCAGCACCTTGATCGCCAGCGCCATGCAGGTGGTGAAGACGCAGCAAAAATAGTCTTATGCGTTCCAAATGGAAAGAGCCCGAAGATTCTTCTTCGGGCTCTTTTTTTTGCAAGTCGGTTTTACTATTTTCTACGCGTTGCGGTCGTTGTCGCAGGCGGACGCCGCCGCGGTTTCGATGCAGTCGTAAGGCAGCATGATGTTCACGCACAAGCCGCCGTCTATGCGATTGGAAGCTCGGATGCTGCCGCCATGCGCCTCGATGATGCGGCGCGCGATGGTCAGGCCGAGGCCGTAACCGTGCGTATTTTTTTGCGTGCGGGTACTGCGGAAAAACGGTTCGAAGATCAGTTGCAGTTCATCTTCCGGTACACCCGGTCCGCGGTCGACGACGGAGATCCGTACGTGTTGTTTCTCGCTGTCGACTTGCGTGTTGATGCCGACGGTGGTGTCGATGGCGGTTTGCTTGATGGCGTTGCGCACGACATTTTCAATGGCGCGATACAGGAGCTCGGTGCCGCCTTTGATGACGACGTCGCTGTTGGCCTTGCCGTCGACGTGACGGTTGACGGATTCGGCTTCGAAACGCGCATCGTCGATGATTTCCCCGAGCAAGTCTTCGATACGGATCTGGTCTTCCATGGCGCCGGTGACGCCGGCTTCGAGCCGCGATAGCGTCAGCAATTCGCCGACCAGTTTGTCCATGCGCACGCCTTCGCGCTCGATACGTTCCAGCGTGGCGGCGGTCTTTTCCGGTTGCAGGCGGGCCAGTCCGATGGAGGCTTGCAATCTGGCGATGGGCGAGCGCAATTCGTGCGATACGTCGTGCAGCAAACGGCGCTGGCTTTCCATCAGGGCGCGCAGTTTATCGGTCATGCTGTCGAAATCGCGGCCGAGATCGGCCAGTTCATCGCTGCGCTTGCTCATCAACGGCGCCAGGCGGTCATCCAGATTACCCGAAGCCGCATTGGCAAACGCGGATTTGAGCTGGCGGATCGGCTGCGAAAAATACCAGGCCAGCAGCATCGCGAAAAACAGGCTGGCCACGGTCGATACCAGCATCGGCATCATCGGAAAGAAAAATGGAGGCTGCTGTTGCATTGGCGGCGGTGGCGGCGGATTCTCATGGCGGTCCCCAGGCATATTATCCAGACGCAAGGGGGACGGCAGAAACAGCAGGTAGGTGTGCCCGTCGGCAGCTTTGACTTCTTCCACCACGCGGCGATGGTCTTCAGTGCTCAGCAAGGCGCGCGCTTCCTCCACCAGCCGTGGATTGACGTGACGTCCCAGCAGTTCGTGCTGGCTTTCGTCGACCGCATACACCTGATGACGCCCGGCGTTGAGGATCAGTTTGCGCAAGGCTTCCGTGCCGCCGTATTGCAGTGTCGCCGCAGCGGAACGGATGGTGAAGACGGCCGGTGGACTCAGATCGATTTCGGTGGCGCGCTGATTGCGTTCGCGGTTCTCGAACGAAAACATGATGCCCACGCCAATAATGGCGGTCAGTTGCGCCACCATGATGAAGAAAAAGAACTTCCAGAACAGCCGGCCCACCGGTTACTCCTTGATGAACTGGTAACCCAATCGATATACGGTCTGGATGCAGGATTTGTCGCTGCCTAGCGTGGAGATCTTCTGGCGGATGCTGCTCAGGTGCACGTCGATGTTGCGGTCGAAACGTGCGAGCGGACGGCCGAGGCCTTGTTCGGAAAGATGCTGCTTGCTCACCGGCTTGCCGGCGTTGCGCGCCAGCACTTCAAGCAGGTTGAATTCGCTGCTGGTCAGTTCCAGGGGCTGGCCGGACCAGGTGGCGCGGCGTTGTTCGGGCCACATGGACAGCGCGCCGACGGCCAGCGGCGAGTAGGGGCTGTGATCCGGATTGTCGATGACGGTGCGGCGCAGGATGGCGCGCACCCGGGCGGTCAGTTCGCGCGGGGTGCAAGGCTTGGGGACGTAGTCGTCGGCGCCGAGCTCAAGGCCGATGATGCGATCGGTGTCATCCCCCTTGGCGGTCAGCATCAGGATAGGAAGATTGCTCTTGGCACGGATGCGGCGCAGCGTTTCAAGTCCGTTGAGGCGAGGCATCATGACGTCAAGCACCACGATGGCATATTGGTTGCTCAAGGCTTCGGCAACCCCCGATTCGCCGTCGTAGGCGACGCGGACTTCGAATTTCTCTTGCTCAAGATATTCCTTGAGCATGTCAACGAGTTCAACGTCGTCGTCTATCAGTAATACTTTTGACATCGTTGTTTGTATCTCTTTCTCTAATTACTGCGGCATGTTGGATTATTCATGATATGAGTTCCAATCATATGTCCAAAATGCGCGAGGACGGTACAACGGTAACGATTGGTCTCCGCATCTTTACACATTTTTACTCGCATTCCGAAGACGGTTGATCTTGGGAAAATGGAATCGCTACCCAGGTTCCGGACAGTGTTTTCCAGGCAATACAGAGGCATGTCGGCCCGGTATGTTTGCGACCTGGCGGAAAAGTGCCTTGCATTAATTTAAATTTACTCTAATTTACACTTCCGAGCCGGGCTTTACATATGGGTATCGCCGATACTTGTCAGGCGGGCAGATAACACCTTCCGGGTTTTTGCCGCAAGGTGCAAATGACGGTAAAGAATGGCATCCGTCTATGCAAGGGGCAACTTGTCAGAGGGAGAACAACATGAGTATCAGCGGCGTATCCAGCAACAGTCTTTTTTCCTTGGCCGACCTGGGCGGTGTCAGCGGTGTCGACCAGACCAGCGCGACGGTCAGTTTTTCCGATTTTCCACCTCCGCCGCCACGGCATCATGGAGGCGGCGGCGATTTCATCGATGCCATCAAACAAGCACTGGAGTCACTTGAGGCCGATACAGCGACTTCCAGTACTGTCACGACTTCGTCCAGCGACAATACGACTTCGACACAAAATGTCGACGCGGCGCTGAACAGCTTTCTGCAAAATCTGCTGACCGCCTTGCATTCGGAAAGCGCGTCCAGCTCATCGACCGACAGCAGCACCGACACGGAGAGCACCACCTCGGCTTCGGCGGTAGCGGCAGCGACGGCTTCTTCCGCCGCAGCAGCAGCCAATCGTCCGCCGCCGCCACCGCCTGGAGGCGGGCGTCTTGAAGCCGATCTCACCAAACTGGTTCAATCGTTGTCGGCAGCGGAATCCGGGACGTCATCGACTGATACGACGGCTTCGTCCAGCGATTCCAGCAGTTCAAGTTCTGCGTCGACGGCTACCAGTCTGGAAAGCAGCTTCGCCAATCTGCTGAGCGCGCTTGGCGATTCGGGCGGTACGTCCTTGAGCAGTTTCCTGCAGAGCATCGCGACCAAATTGCATGCGACGCCGCCCAGTGGCAACATCATCAATACGACGGCATGAGCCGGATCACCGGCGGGAAATCCGATGGAGAATCGCTCGACGCCTGGCGCATCGGCATGGACGGGATGGATTTGATACATGCTGCATGACAAGCTTTTGCAAGATCCCGCACATCTGCAGGAGTTGATGCATTTGCTGACGCAGAGCATTACCGCAGATGTGCAGGGAAAATCCGACGAGGCGATGGCCTCGCTGGACCTGGCCATCAAGCTTGATCCCGCCTTTGTTCCGGTATTGATGCGTCGCGCCGATTTGCTGGTGTCGACCGAGCGCTACCTCGAGGCAATCGCCGCCTATGACGATTGCCTCAGGCGTTTTCCGACTCTGCTGGAGGCGCGCCAGTCTCGCCAGCGCGCCTTGTTCCTGGCCCTGGAACAGTCCATGATGGCGCTCGAAGAGCGTCCGCAGGATGCCGATCTGTGGTGCCGGCAGGCGGAGCTGCTGAGTCGTCTGGAGCGCTTCGACGAGGCACTGTCGGCGCTCGATCGCTTGCTGGTGTTTGCGCCGTCGCACCAGCAGGCGCTGAACCAGCGAGGCAACGTCTTGCTGCATCTGAATCGCCACGAAGAGGCGGTGCTGTGTTACGACCGCATTCTTGCGCACTCGGCCGCCAATGCCGCCGCCATCTTCAATCGCGGCAATGTCCTGCAAAAAATGAATTGCCTGAACCAGGCGCTCTGGTGCTACGAGCAGGCGTTGACGCTGCAACCGAATTTTCCCGAAGCCGAGATGGCGCAAAGCCATTGCCTGTTGCTGCAAGGCGACTTTGTCGGCGGCTGGCAGCGGCATGAGGCGCGTTGGCGAACTCCACAGCTGCGAGGACAGGAAATGTTTCCGGAAATACCGGCATGGCTGGGCGAACCTTCGCTGGAAGGGCGCAGCATCTTGCTCTGGGCCGAACAGGGCCTGGGAGATACGATACAGTTCGCGCGCTATATTCCGCTCATCGCGGAGAGCGCGGCGAAGGTGACGGTGTGCGTGCCGGAAGCCTTGCGCCGGCTGCTGTCTTCTTTTGAGGCGCTACCCCATGTCTCCATCGTCGTCAACGATCTGGAACTGGCGCCGCATGATTTTCATTGTCCGCTGATGAGTTTGCCGCTGGCCTTGAGTTGGAAGCTGGCGACGATTCCGGCCGGCGCGCCTTATCTGTGCGCCGACAGCGACTCGGTCCGACAATGGGCTGCGATTCTCGGCGGGGCGGCGGAGAAAAAAAACGATCGTCTGAAAGTCGGCCTGGCCTGGGCCGGCAGGCAGGTCGGCGTACTGAATCACACGCGCGATATCCCATTGCGCTATCTGCGGCCGCTGGTGGAGATTCCGGTGGATCTGATCAGCCTGCAACGCGACATACCGGAGTGCGACGCTGCAGAAATCGACGTCTGGCAGACCATGCGCCGCTTCGAGACATCCATGAGCGACATGGCCGAAACTGCCGCCCTGATCAGTCATCTCGACCTGGTCATCAGCGCCGACACCGCCGTCATCCATCTTGCCGGCGCGCTGGGCAAGCCCGCCTGGCTGCTGCTGCGGTACGAGAGCGAATGGCGTTGGGGATGGCAAACCGGCAACTCGCGCTGGTATCCGACGGTCAAGGTGTTCCGTCAAAAAGTCCGCGGCGATTGGTCCTGCGTGGTGGAGGAGGTTGCCGAATGCCTGCGATTGGCGGCCGGCGAATGCAATTGAGCGTGGAGGGGACCGTCGCCGATCAGCGGCGGTGCGTCTTCATGGCAGCCTGGATTTCGCGCTGGCTGTCGCGCTGTTTTTCGGTTTCACGCTTGTCGTGCTGCTTCTTGCCCTTGGCCAGCCCGATTTCGCATTTGATGCGGCCCTTGCTGAAATGCAGGTTCAGCGGCATCAGCGTATAGCCCGAACGTTCCACTTTCCCGATCAGTTTGGCGATTTCCGCGGCGTTGAGCAGCAGCTTGCGCGTGCGCGTGGTTTCCGGATGGACGTGCGTGGAGGTGCTGGTCAGGGCGCTGATATGCGCGCCGAACAGGAAGATCTCGCCATTGCGGATCGTCACATAGGCTTCCTTGATCTGCGCCTTGCCGGCGCGGATGGCTTTGACTTCCCAGCCTTCAAGGACGATGCCGGCTTCGAAACGCTCCTCGACGAAGTAATCGAAAAAGGCCTTTTTATTATCAACAATACTCATCTAATCGGAAAATCCGTGGTGTCGGTTAAAATTTCAACTTTGCGATTTTATCAAACGGACCACCTTTCATGGCAGTCGTACATAAAACAGTCCTGATCAATTACAGCGCGGAGCAGATGTTCAGGCTCGTCGACCGCGTCGAAGATTACCCGGAATTCCTGCCCTGGTGCGGTGGCGTCGACGTTGAGGAGCGCCAGGGCGACAAGCTCAAGGCCAGGCTCAAGATCAACTATCACGGCCTCAAGCAATCCTTCACCACCGAGAACACCAACGTGCCCCCGGGTAACATGACCATGCATCTGGTGGAAGGTCCCTTCAAGCATTTCGAAGCGCGCTGGAATTTCAAGGCGCTGCGCGAGGATGCCTGCAAGATCGAATTCGACATGCAGTACGAGTTTTCGAGCCGCATCCTGGAGTCGGTGATCGGGCCGGTATTCAGCATGATCGCCAACAGTTTCGTCGATTCCTTTTGCAAGCGTGCAGAACAGATATATGGCTGAAACGACGCAATTGCAAGTCGAGATCTGCTATGCCACGCCGGACCTGCAGATCCGCAAGCCGGTCCGGGTCGACGCCGGCGCAACCGTGCAGCAGGCCATCATGCAAAGCGGTCTGCTGCGGGAGTGTACAGCAATCGACCTGACCGTTTGCCGCGTCGGCATCTACGGCAAGCTGAAAACGCTCGATACGGTGCTGCGCGAGCATGATCGGATCGAGATCTACCGGCCGTTGATCGCCGACCCCATGGATTCGCGCCGGCGCCGGGTGCGGAAGAAGGGCGGCTGAGCCGGCGCATCGGTGTACTGCGCTGCGCGCGTGGCTGCCGTTTTTG
The DNA here is from genome assembly GCF_000282135.1 of Herbaspirillum sp. CF444. Classification (GTDB taxonomy): domain Bacteria; phylum Pseudomonadota; class Gammaproteobacteria; order Burkholderiales; family Burkholderiaceae_D; genus Herbaspirillum. The sequence goes on along the minus strand of NZ_AKJW01000010.1, from coordinate 5,596 downwards.
ACAACAAGTGCCGCCTAGCCACACCTCGGGTGCATATTTGACGGAAAAATCAAGGTCGGCGCGACGAGTGCAAAAGTTTTCTGTATAATTCGCTTTTGCGCCTATAGGAAATGCTATGCGTCTTCTCCAAAAAGCACTCACATTCGATGACGTGCTCCTCGTCCCGGCTTACTCGGACATCCTCCCTAAAGATACTTCCCTTGCCACGCGTCTGACACGCAACATTCGCCTGAACATTCCGCTTATTTCCGCGGCAATGGACACCGTGACTGAAGCGCGCCTGGCAATTGCCATCGCACAAGAAGGCGGTATCGGTATCGTTCACAAGAACCTGACGCCGAAGGAGCAAGCGCGCGAGGTTTCCAAGGTCAAGCGTTTTGAATCCGGCGTGGTGCGCGATCCGATCACGATCCCGCCGACCATGAAGATCCGCGAAGTCATCGCCTTGTCGGAATTGCACGGCATCAGCGGTTTCCCGGTTGTCGAGGGCAGCGCTCTGGTTGGCGTCATCACCAACCGCGACCTGCGCTTTGAAGAAGATCTGGACGCCGAAGTACGCGCCAAGATGACGCCGCGCGACAAGCTGGTCTACGTCAAGGACGGCGCCGATCCGGAAGAAGCCAAGCGCCTGATGAACAAGCACCGCCTCGAGCGCGTCATGGTCATCAACGACAACTTCGAGCTGCGCGGCCTGATCACCGTCAAGGATATCCAGAAATCTACCGCCCACCCGTTCGCCAGCAAAGACAGCCAGGGCAAACTGCGGGTCGGCGCCGCCGTTGGCGTCGGTCCTGACAACGATGAGCGCATCGAGCTGCTGGTCGCCGCCGGCGTGGACGTGCTGGTGGTCGACACCGCCCACGGTCACTCTGCAGGCGTATTGAACCGCGTCAAATGGGTCAAGACCCGTTTCCCGCACGTTGACGTGATCGGCGGCAACATCGCCACCGGCGCAGCTGCCAAGGCGCTGGTCGAACACGGCGCGGACGCGGTCAAGGTCGGTATCGGTCCGGGCTCGATCTGCACCACCCGTATCGTGGCAGGCGTCGGCGTGCCGCAAATTTCCGCCATCGCCAACGTCGCCAAAGCGCTCGAAGGCACCGGCGTACCGGTTATCGCCGACGGCGGCATCCGCTTCTCGGGCGACGTTTCCAAGGCATTGGCCGCAGGCGCCTCCAGCGTCATGATGGGCAGCATGTTCGCCGGCACCGAAGAAGCGCCGGGCGAAGTGATCTTGTTCCAGGGCCGCAGCTACAAGTCGTATCGCGGCATGGGTAGCGTCGGCGCCATGACCGACGGTTCGGCTGACCGCTACTTCCAGGACGGCGAAAACAACGCCGAAAAACTGGTGCCGGAAGGCATCGAAGGCCGCGTCGCCTACAAGGGCAGCGTGCTGGCGATCCTGTATCAACTGGTTGGCGGCGTGCGTTCTTCCATGGGCTATTGCGGTTGCGCCACCATCGATGAATTCCGTGAAAAAGCCGAGTTCGTCGAAATCACCTCGGCGGGGATGCGCGAGTCGCATGTCCACGACGTGCAGATCACGAAAGAAGCTCCTAACTACCGCGCCGACTAAGCAAGGCAAGGATAGAGACAAAAGGCCGCGCTCCTTTTCGAGTTGCGGCCTTTTGACTTATTTTTGCCGCTGAAATAATTTCAAACTTGCCTACCATCACTGCCATGCACTCAAAAATTCTGATCATCGATTTCGGTTCCCAGGTCACCCAGCTGATCGCGCGTCGCGTGCGCGAAGCCGGGGTGTTTTCCGAAGTCTTTCCTTATGACGTGAGCGACGAATTCGTCCGCAACTACGGTGCGTCCGGCGTGATTCTGTCGGGCGGCCCGAACAGCGTGACCGAAGGCGACACGCCGCGCGCACCGTTCGCGGTGTTCGAACTGGGCGTGCCGGTGCTGGGCATCTGCTACGGCATGCAGACCATGGCTGAGCAGCTGGGCGGCAAGGTTGAAAACGGCAAGCTGCGCGAGTTCGGTTACGCCGAAGTGCGCGCCCACGGCCACACGGCGTTGCTCAAGGATATCGCCGACTTCACCACGGCCGAAGGCCATGGCATGTTGAAGGTCTGGATGAGCCACGGCGACAAGGTCAATGAAATGCCGCACGGCTTCAAGCTGATGGCCTCGACCGGCAACTGCCCGGTTGCCGGCATGGCCGACGAAGACCGTCGTTTCTACGCCGTGCAGTTCCACCCTGAAGTCACGCATACGGTACAAGGCAAGGCGTTGCTGGGCCGCTTCGTGCACGACATCTGCGGCTGCAAATCGGACTGGAACATGCCTGATTACATCGCCGAAGCGGTCGAATCGATCCGCCAGCAAGTCGGCACGGATGAAGTCATTCTCGGTTTGTCCGGCGGCGTCGACAGCAGCGTCGCCGCAGCGCTGATCCATCGCGCCATCGGCGATCAGCTGACCTGTGTGTTCGTCGACCACGGCCTGTTGCGCCTCGACGAAGGCAAGATGGTCATGGACATGTTCGGCAAGAACCTCGGCGTCAAGGTCATCCACGTGGATGCAACCGATCAGTTCATGGGCCACCTGGCCGGCGTGACCGATCCGGAAGCCAAGCGCAAGATCATCGGCCGAGAATTCGTGGAAGTGTTCCAGGTCGAATCCGGCAAGCTGAAGAACGCCAAGTGGCTGGCGCAAGGCACGATCTACCCTGACGTCATCGAAAGCGCCGGCAAGGGCAAGAAGGGCGCGCACACCATCAAGAGCCACCACAACGTCGGCGGCCTGCCGGAGACGCTGAACCTGAAGCTGCTGGAACCGCTGCGCGAACTGTTCAAGGACGAAGTGCGCGAACTGGGCGTGGCGCTCGGCCTGCCGCATGAGATGGTCTATCGTCATCCGTTCCCGGGGCCGGGCCTGGGCGTACGCATCCTCGGCGAAGTGAAGCAGGAATTCGCCGACCTGCTGCGCCGCGCCGATGCGATCTTCATCGAAGAACTGCGCAACACCAAGGAAGCCGACGGTCAAAGCTGGTACGAAAAGACCAGCCAGGCGTTTGCGGTTTTCCTGCCGGTGAAATCGGTGGGCGTGATGGGCGACGGCCGCACCTACGAATACGTGGTGGCGCTGCGCGCCGTGCAGACGCAGGACTTCATGACGGCGCATTGGGCGCATCTGCCGCACGAGCTGCTGGGCCGCGTGTCGAACCGCATCATCAACGAAGTGCGCGGCATCAATCGCGTGGTCTACGACATCTCGGGCAAGCCGCCTGCGACGATCGAGTGGGAGTGATATCTCCTTTCAGGAAATATCATTCGCTGGTTGATTAAATACAAAGCCCTGTTTTTACAGGGCTTTGTATTCTGAGCGCCAGTGCGGTGGCGGATAATGGCTGCAACATCATTTAGAGCATCATTTTTGGAATTCCCCCATGGAAATTAAAGTCAACTTCCTCGATAAGCTGCGTCTTGAAGCCAAGTTCGACGACTTCACCGTCATCGCTGACCAGCCCATCCGCTACAAGGGCGACGGCTCGGCACCCGGGCCTTTCGACTATTTTCTGGCTTCATCGGCGCTGTGCGCGGCTTATTTCGTCAAGTTGTACTGCAACACCCGCAACATCTCTACCGAAAATATTCGTCTGTCGCAGAACAACATTGTCGATCCGGAAAACCGTTACAAGCAGATATTCAAGATCCAGGTGGAGTTGCCGGCGGATATCGAAGAGAGCGACCGTCGCGGCATCCTGCGCTCCATTGAACGCTGTACCGTAAAGAAGGTGGTGCAGGAAGGTCCGGACTTCATCATTGAAGAAGTGGAGAACCTGGATGCCGATGCGCAGTCCTTGCTGACGCTGAAGCCGGCTGCCGACGCCAGCACCTTTATCCTTGGCAAGGATCTGCCGCTGGAGCAGACCATCGCCAATATGTCGGGCATTCTGGCGGACTTGGGCATCAAGATCGAAATCGCGTCGTGGCGCAATATCATTCCCAATGTATGGTCGCTGCACATCCGCGATGCGCACTCGCCGATGTGTTTTACCAACGGCAAGGGCGCGACCAAGGAAAGCGCATTGGCGTCGGCCCTGGGCGAGTATATCGAGCGCCTCAACAACAACCATTTCTACGCAGGTGCGTTCTGGGGTGAAGACATCGCCGACGCGGAGTTCGTGCATTATCCCAATGAACGCTGGTTCAAGCCGGGTCGCAAGGATGCGCTGCCGAAAGAAATCCTGGATGATTACTGCCTGGAAATCTATAACCCCGACGGCGAGCTGCGCGGCACGCATCTGGTCGACACCAACTCCGGCAATGCAAAGCGCGGCATTTGTTCGTTGCCGTACGTGCGGCAATCGGACGGCGAGGTGGTGTATTTTCCGTCCAACCTGATCGAAAACCTGTTCGTCAGCAATGGCATGAGCGCCGGCAATACGCTGGCCGAAGCGCAGGTGCAATGTCTGTCCGAAATTTTCGAGCGCGCGGTCAAGCGCGAAATCCTGGAAGGCGAGATTACCCTGCCCGACGTGCAGCAGGAAGTACTGGCGAAATATCCCGGCATCCTTGCCGGCATCAAGGGCCTGGAAGAACAGGGTTTTCCGGTGCTGGTGAAGGATGCGTCGCTGGGCGGGATCTACCCGGTGATGTGCGTCACCCTGATGAATCCGCGCACCGGCGGCGTCTTCGCCTCGTTCGGTGCGCACCCGAGCTTCGAGGTGGCGCTGGAACGCAGCCTGACGGAGTTGCTGCAGGGACGCAGTTTCGAAGGCCTGAACGATTTGCCTCAGCCGACCTTTGAGAGCAACGCGGTGACCGAGCCGAACAACTTCGTCGAACATTTCATCGATTCCAGCGGCATCGTGTCGTGGCGCTTTTTCAGTTCCAAGGCGCATTACGAATTTGTGGAATGGGACTTTACCGGCCAGGGAGAGAACTCCAACGCCGAAGAGGCCGCGACCTTGTTCGGCATCCTCAAAGAGATGGGCAAGGAAGCGTACGTGGCGGTGTATGACCAATTGGGCGCCATCGCCTGCCGGATCCTGGTGCCCGGTTATTCGGAGGTCTACCCGGTGGAGGATCTGATCTGGGACAACACCAACAAGGCCTTGTTGTTCCGCGCCGATATCCTGAACCTGCATCGCCTGGACGATGCCGCTCTGGAAGCGCTGCTTGAACGCCTGGAGAACAGCGAGCTCGATGAGTACTCCGATATCGCTACCCTGATCGGCATCGAATTCGACGAGAACACGGTCTGGGGGCAATTGACGGTGCTCGAATTGAAGCTGCTGATTCAGCTCGCCTTGCAGCAGTTCGAAGAAGCGCAGGATATGGTGGGCGCCTTCCTGCAATACAACGACAACACGGTCGAGCGCGGATTGTTTTACCAGGCCTTGAACGTGGTGCTGGAAGTCATGCTCGATGACGATCTGGAACTGGACGACTACGCGGTCAACTTCCGCCGCATGTTCGGCGACGCGCGGATGGACGCGGTAATGGGATCGGTGGACGGCAGCGTGCGCTTCTTCGGGTTGACGCCAACCAGCATGAAACTGGAAGGCCTCGACAGACATCACCGCCTGATCGACAGCTACAAAAAATTGCACAAGGCGCGGGCCGATGCGGCGGCTGCC
>NZ_AKJW01000009.1 GCF_000282135.1 Herbaspirillum sp. CF444 | reverse complement strand
AATTTACGGGACAGTACACTAGGTCATCACACGTTCTCATGAAAAAATCGCTAATCCTGTTTGCACACGGCGCCCGCGATCCCAGTTGGGCGGAACCGTTTCGCCGCTTGCGCGCGCTGACGCAGGCGAGCCTGCCGGACGTGGCGGTGGAACTGGCGTTCCTGGAGTTGATGGCGCCGGATTTGCCGCAGCTGGCGGCGCAGCAGATCGCCGACGGCGCGCAGCAGGTGACGATCGTCCCGGTGTTTCTGGGGCAGGGAGGACATGTCCGGCGCGATTTGCCGGTGCTAATGGCGCAGTTGCAGCAGGCGCATCCGGATATTCAATTTCAGATCGCGGAAGCGGCCGGCGAAGATGCCGGCGTGTTGCAGGCTTTGGCGAACTACTGCATCGCCAAGGTCAATCCCTCAGTCTGATTCAGAACAGGCGCGAACCGTCCGGCACCGTCTGATCGGGCGCGAACAACACCACTTCTCCCTCTGCATCGGGGAATCCCAGCGTCAACACTTCCGACATGAACTTGCCGATCTGCCGCGGCGGAAAGTTGATCACGGCCGCCACTTGCCTGCCCACCAGTTGATCCGGCTGATAGTGCGTCGTGATCTGCGCGCTGCTTTGCTTGATGCCGATGGTCGGACCGAAGTCGATTTTCAGCTTGCAGGCCGGTTTGCGGGCTTCCGGGAAGGCTTCGGCGGAGACGATCGTGCCGATATATCCACCTTGAGGAAGTCGTCGAAGCCGATTGGCGCTGCCGCCGGGGCGCTGGAATCGTGTAGCAGGTGCATGGGATGTACTCAGAAAAACAAGCGTCGTTGCAAGGCGGTTCAGCCGCTGTTCAGTTGCGGTTCGCCAGCGCTTCGCCGATCATGACGAGCACCGGGCCGCTGCACTGGGTCAGGCCTTGTTCCAGCGTGCCGAGCTCCAGATCGAGGATGCGTTCGTTGTCGCGGCTGCAATTTTCCACCACCACCACCGGCGTCGTCCGGGCATAACCGAGCGACAGCAGCCGTTGCGCCGTGGCCGTTGCTTCGCGCCCACCCATGTACTGCACCAGGGTGTCGCCGTTGGGCATGATGAATTCGCTCGGTTCGTCGGGCGCGGTGCTGGAGGTGAACAGCGACACGCTGCGCGCGATGCCGCGTTTGGTCAGCGGGCGCTGTGCCGACGATGCAGCCGCCAGCGCGGCGGTGATGCCGGGAACGATTTCGTAGGAAATGTTCCGGCTGTCAAGCGCGCGCAATTCTTCATCGGCGCGGCCGAACAGCATCGGGTCGCCGCCTTTCAGGCGCACCACCAGACGGTACTGGTATGCACATTCGATCAGGCGTTCGTTGATGACTTGCTGTGCGGTGGAGCGTTGGCCGCTGCGTTTGCCGACGGAAATCTTGACGGCTTGCGGGCACAATTCCAGCATTTCTTCGGTGACCAGCGCATCGTGCAAAACGACATCCGCCTGGGCCAGAAGACGCGCCCCGCGCACGGTGATCAGATCGGCCGCGCCGGGACCGGCGCCGATCAGGTAGACCTTGCCGGTGGTGGACGCAACTGCGTTGTCGGAATCAGGAGGCGTTGGCGAATTGGTTGGGGCTGAGCTCATGCTGAAAATGATAAAGATCGCAGCCCGGCACATACCGGCTGCCGTGCGTTTCAGCCCGCCTGAGCGGGTGAAACGCCACAGCAGCGATTATCAGGCATCCAGGCGGATCATGCCAGCGGCAACGGTCTGATGCGTGACTTCATCGATCAGGATGAAGGCACCGGTGGCGCGGATGGCGTCGTAGCTGTCGGCAGCGATGGCTTGCTGCACGTTGATCGATACGCGGGCAATATCGTTCAATTTCAGCGACTCGGCCGGATGGCGTTCCTGCGTATTGATGTCGAGCAAGGTATCGACCTTGGTCACGCGCGCCGCCACTTGCTTGGTGGTGTGCTTGAGCCAGTACTTGCGGCGCGGGTCGAGTGCGTCTTCCGACAGCCAGCACAGATCGGCGTTGACGGTCTTGAGCAGCGTCGGCGCGCTTTCCGCCGAAGCCAGCATGTCGCCGCGCGAAATGTCCAGGTATTCGTCCAGCAGGATCGTCACCGACTGGCCGGCCGATGCCGATGGCAGCGAACCGTCCAGCGTCAGGATGTCCCTGACGGTTGCGGTCTGACCGCTCGGTTGCACCAGCAGCTTGTCGCCCTTGCTGACTTTGCCGGCTTCGATACGGCCCATGTAACCGCGGAAGTCGTTGGCTTCGTGGCCGTTGTGGCGCGCCACCAGCTGCACCGGGAAGCGGAACGGCTCTTCGTGTGCGTCTTCGTACACCGACAGCGACTCCAGCAGCTCGATCAGCGTCGGGCCTTTGTACCACGACAGATTGTCGCCGGCGGTCACGACGTTGTCGCCGGCCAGTGCCGACAAGGGGATGGGACGCACGTCCTTGAGGCCCAGCTGCGCCGCGAATTCCTGATAGGCGCCGACGATGCGGTCGTAGACGGTCTGGTCGTAGTTCACCAGATCCATCTTGTTGACCGCGACCACGACGTGCTGGATTTGCAGCAGGTGGGCGATGGTCGAGTGGCGCTTGGTTTGCGTGAGCAATTCGACGCTGCCATCGTCACCGAGCTTGACCTTGGACACGTCGATCAAGATGATCACCGCGTCCGCAGTCGAGGCGCCGGTGACCATGTTGCGCGTATATTGCTCGTGGCCGGGTGTGTCGGCGATGATGAACTTGCGCTTCGGCGTGGCGAAATAGCGGTAGGCCACATCGATGGTGATGCCTTGTTCGCGCTCGGCTTCCAGGCCGTCGGTCAGCAGCGACAGGTCGATGGTGTCGCCCACGGTGCGCTTGTGCTTGGCGCGCGAAATGGCGTCGAGCTGGTCGGCGAAGATGCCCTTGCTGTCGAACAGCAGGCGGCCGATCAGCGTGCTCTTGCCGTCATCCACCGAACCGGCGGTGATGAAGCGCAGCAGGCCGCGTTCGTGCGCGTTGGCGTCGGAATTTGTATTCAAGTCTTTTTCGGCAACAGCGGCATTCATCAGAAATATCCTTCTTTTTTACGTTTTTCCATCGACGCTTCGGAGGTCTGGTCGTCCATGCGCGTCGCACCGCGTTCGGTGATCTGGGTGACGGCAGTTTCGGCGATGATGGCTTCCACCGAAGCCGCATCGGATGCCACCGGGCAGGTGCAGGAAATGTCGCCCACGGTGCGGAAGCGTACGATGCGGTTCTCGACGGTTTCGCCGTCCTTGGCCGGCGTCAGATCGGTCAGCGGCACCAGCAGGCCGTTGCGCGGGATCACCTGGCGCTCATGCGCAAAGTAGATCGGCGGCAGCGCCAGTTTTTCGCGGGCGATGTATTGCCAGACGTCGAGCTCGGTCCAGTTGGAGATCGGGAACACGCGCATGTTTTCGCCCGGATGCACGCGGGTGTTGTACAGATCCCAGAGTTCCGGACGTTGCGCTTTCGGATTCCATTGGCCGAACTCGTCGCGGAAGGAAAAGATGCGTTCCTTGGCACGGGCCTTTTCTTCGTCGCGGCGTGCGCCGCCGATACAGGCGTCGAACTTGAATTCTTCAATCGTTTCCAGCAGCGTCACGGCTTGCGCGGCATTGCGCGAATCGGTCAGCGGATTGCGCAGGCGCACGGTACCGCGCTTGATCGAATCTTCGACCGAGCGCACCACCAGTTTTTCGCCCAGTTCGGCGGCGCGCTGGTCGCGGAAGGCGATCACTTCCGGGAAGTTGTGGCCGGTGTCGATGTGCACCAGCGGGAATGGAAACTTGCCGGGGCGGAAAGCCTTCTCGGCGATGCGCAGCAGCACCACGGAATCCTTGCCGCCGGAAAACAGCAGGGCAGGGTTGCTGCACTCGGCTGCGACTTCGCGCATGATGTGGATGGCTTCCGATTCCAGCCAGTCCAGATGGCGGCTGCTGGCGTTGTCCAGGAAAAGTTGTTCAACTGCTGTGTTCATACGATGACCTTTGGTTCAAGTCGAATTTCAAATCGAATGCTGCGATGGCAGCGGCGCCGCACATCGGGATGGTGTTGTTGGTGGCAGGCCGGTAAGCGAAATCAGGCGGGAGCGGTCTGCGACTTGATGCGGATCAGCTTGCCGTCCACCACGTGCAGGCCGCATTCCTTGGAGTCGGGGTTTTCCCACCACCAGCGGCCGGCGCGCACGTCTTCGCCCGGCTGGATGGCGCGGGTACAGGGTTCGCAGCCGATCGACGGATAACCCTGATCGTGCAGCGGGTTGTACGGCACCTTGTTGTCGCGGATGTACTGCCAGACGTCTTCTTCCGACCAGTCGGCCAGCGGATTGAACTTGGCCATGCCGTGCGCCGGATCGTCTTCCTGCACGTCGAGCGCGGCGCGCGTGACCGACTGCGCGCGGCGTTGTCCGGTGATCCAGGATTTGTTGCCGGCCAGCGCGCGGTTGAGCGGCTCAATCTTGCGGATGCGGCAGCATTCCTTGCGCATCTCGACGCTGTCGTAGAAAGCGTTGAGGCCGTTCCGGCTGACATATTGTTCGACGGCCGCGGGTTCCGGAGGATACGGCGTGACGTCGTAGTCGTAGGTTTCCTTGATGCGGTCGAGCATGCCCAGCGTCTCTTTGTGCAGGCGGCCGGTTTCCAGCGTGAAGATGGCTATCTTGTTTTGCAGCTTGCCGCGCAGGATCATGTCGGTCAGCACCATGTCCTCCGCCGCCATGCTGGAGGCGAACACGGCCGGCGTGTATTCGGCGGCGATCTTTTCCAGCGTGACGCGGGTGGCTGCAATGAGGTCTTGCAAAGCTTGTTCGGACATGGTCTTACTCTCTCTTCCCTTGATCCCGATTTTCGATCAATTGATCAATCGCGGGTGGCAACCGTCTCGCGTTTGGCGCGACGGAACAGCGGGTTCTTCTCGTCCCACGAGGTCTGGTACTTTTCCGAAAAATCGGTCAGGCCCTTCAATGCATCGTGGATGTTCTTGTCGGCGCGCACGGCGAAGGCGTTGAAGCCGACGCGCTGCATGTAGAACAACTGGTCGCGCAGCACGTCGCCGACGGCACGCAGTTCGCCGGCGTAGCCGAGGCGGGCGCGCAGGTTGTAGGCGATGGAGTAACCGCGGCCGTCGGCGAACTTGGGGAAGTCCACGGCGATGACCTGGAACGGCGCCGGGTCATTTTTCAATTCGTCCTTCAGTTCTTCCGGACGCTCGTCGCTGGCGAACCAGACGCCGAGTTCCTTGCGGCCTTGCAATGCGGCCCGTTGCGCCTGCCATACCTTCAACGGCACGATGATCTTGCCTTCGGGGACGGCCACGCCTTCCGGCGTTTCGCCTTCGGCCAGGCGCAGTACGGTCCAGTCGTCGCCGACAACGACTTTGTCTTTGATGATGAGAGCGGTATTAGACACAGGCGTCTTCTCCGGTAACTTGATCGGTTTTGATCGGACTTGCATAGACGAAGTCCTTGAACGGCGTGATGCCGACGCGGCGCACGGTATCGATGAAGCGTTCGTCTTCAATGCGTTGTTTGACATAGACCTGCAGCAGGCGGTCGATCACGGTCGGCATCTGGTGCGCCGAGAACGACGGGCCGATGATCTTGCCGATGCTCGAGGTATTGCCCTGCGCGCCGCCCAGCGACACCTGGTACCACTCGGCGCCATCCTTGTCGACGCCCAGGATGCCGATGTTGCCGACATGATGGTGGCCGCAGGCATTGATGCAGCCCGAAATGTTCAGTTCGATGTCGCCGATGTCATGCTGGAAGTCGATGTTGTCGAAACGCTCGGCAATCGCTTGCGCAATCGGGATCGACTTGGCGTTGGCCAGCGAGCAGAAGTCGCCGCCCGGGCAGCAGATGATGTCGGTCAGCAGGCCGATGTTCGGCGTGGCCAGACCGTGCGCCTTGGCTTCTTTCCACAGCGCGTACAGTTCGCTTTGCTTGACGTCGGCCAGCACCAGGTTCTGTTCGTGCGTGACGCGCAGCTCCGAGAAGCTGTAGCGGTCGGCCAGGTCGGCGACGAAGTCCAGCTGGTCGGCGGTGATGTCGCCCGGCGGCACGCCGGTTTTCTTCAGCGACAGGATCGCGGCGGCGTAGCCGGGGACCTTGTGTTCCTTGACGTTGCGTTTGATCCAGTTGGCGAAGCCCTTGTCTTCGGCCTTCAGACGCTCGTACTCGGCGTCAGTCGCCGGCAGCGTTTCGTAGGCCGGCTCGGTGAAGTAATTCGCCACGCGTTGCAGTTCTTCTTCGGTCAGGGTCGAAGGACCATCCTTGATGTGTTGCCACTCTTCTTCGACCTGGCGGGCGAATTCTTCAGGGCCGATGGCCTTGACCAAAATCTTGATGCGGGCCTTGTAGATGTTGTCGCGGCGACCGTACTGGTTGTACACGCGCAGGATCGCTTCCAGATACGACATCGCGTGCTTCCATGGCAGGAAGTCGCGGATCTGGCTGCCGAGGATGGGCGTACGGCCCATGCCGCCGCCGACCAGCACGCGGAAACCGACTTCGCCGGCTTCATTCTTGATCACGTGCAAACCGATGTCATGCACGGCAGTCGCGGCGCGGTCTTGCTCGGAACCGCTGATGGCGATCTTGAATTTGCGCGGCAGGTAAGCGAACTCTGGGTGGAAGGTGCTCCACTCGCGGATCAGTTCGGCGTAAGGACGAGGATCGACGATTTCGTCGGCGGCGACGCCGGCCAGTTCGTCAGAAGTGGTGTTGCGGATGCAGTTGCCGGAGGTCTGGATGGCGTGCATTTCGACCGTGGCGAGTTCGGCCAGGATGTCCGGTGATTCTTCCAGCTTGATCCAGTTGAACTGGATGTTCTGGCGGGTGGTGAAGTGACCGTAGCCGCGGTCGTATTTGCGCGCGATGTGAGCGAACATGCGGACCTGGCGCGATGCCAGCAGACCGTATGGCACCGCGATGCGCAGCATGTAGGCGTGGCGCTGCAGGTACAGACCGTTTTGCAGACGCAGGATGCGGAATTCGTCTTCGATCAGTTCATCGGAGAGGCGGCGGCGCACTTGGTCTCGATACTGTGCAACTCGCTCTTTGACGATCAGGTGATCGTATTGGTCATAGCGGTACATCTTGTGGTCCCTGTTAACGTCTTGTCGGAATCTTGCAGTCGAGACTCCGTGTGATTAAAAAATAAAGGCCTGAAACTCAAAAAACCAGCTTAAGGGCAACGCTCGTCAGCGTAACTGCCAGCAGGCCGCGCAAAAACTTCTCCGGCACCGCCCGCGCAGCGAGCGAACCGATGGTGATGCCCGGCACGGAACCCAGCAACAAGGCGCCCAGCAGGTTCCAGTCGATCGAGCCCAGCCACCAGTGGCCGAATGCGGCGATGGCCGTCAGCGGCACCGCATAAGCGATATCGGTGCCGGCGATCTCGGCGGGCGACAAACGCGGGTAGAGCAGCACCAGCAAGGTAGCGCCGACGGCACCCGCGCCGATCGACGAAATCGTTACCAGGATGCCGAGTACCGCGCCTGCGGCGATGGTGGCATTTGCCAGTTGCCGGCCTTGCAGGTGGCGCTCCGGATGGGCATTCAGCCATGCCTGAAGTTTACTCTTAAACAGCAAGGCAATCACGGTCAGGAAAACCGACACCGCGATGGAATAGCGGATGACCTGGCTGATGCCGTCGCTGACGGCGCCGAAATGCTTGAGCAGCAGGGTGGCGACAACGGCCGCAGGCAGCGCGCCGTAGGACAGGCGGCGCACGATATCCCAGCGCACGGTGCCTTTGAAACGATGCGCAAACGTCCCGGCCGTCTTCGTCGCCGAAGCAAAGGCCAGGTCCGTGCCGACCGCCACGCTGGGGTGGATGCCGAACAGCAGCGTCAGTAAGGGGGTCATCAGCGAGCCGCCGCCGACCCCGGTCAATCCGACCAGCAATCCCACAGCAAATCCGCTGACTACATAAGAAACAGTCATAACACCTCGTCTATAACAGGTCGAATCGTAATAAACTTAGGCTCCAAACCAAACTACTTACTATTTATTTGCTTATATGCACATTCGGCATATGCAAATACAGTCGCTGAAAAACCTGTTGAAAGTCTTGCTGCGAGGCCATGAGACCTCTCGCTACAGACGTTGAACAGGTTCTGAACATACAGAAGGACAGGTCATGAATCTGCATCAATTCCGCTTCGTCAGGGAGGCGGTAAGGCAAAACTACAACCTCACCGAAGCCGCCAAGGCGTTGTACACCTCGCAGCCGGGTGTCTCCAAGGCAATCATTGAGCTGGAAGAAGAACTCGGCGTCGACATCTTCACGCGTCACGGCAAGCGTATCCGCGGCTTGACCGAACCGGGGCGCGCGGTGTTGCGCTCGGTCGAACTGATCATGCAGGAAGTCGACGGCTTGAAACGCATCGGCAAGGAATTCGCCGCCCACGACAGCGGCAGCTTCACCATCGCCACCACGCACACCCAGGCGCGCTATTCGCTGCCGAAGGTGGTGCAGGCCTTCACGCAGAAGTATCCAAAGGTCAGGTTGTCGTTGCTGCAAGGCAATCCAAAACAGATTACCGAGATGGTGCGCAACGACCAGGCCGACATCGCCATCGCCACCGAAGCGCTGGCCTCGGGCGAGGGACTTGTCTCTTTGCCATGTTATCAATGGGAGCATGTGGTCGTGGTGCCGCCCGAGCATCCCTTGCTCAAGTCCAAGAACCTGTCGCTGGAAGAAATCGCCGGCTATCCGTTGATCACTTACGACGCCGCCTTCAGCGGCCGCAGCAAGATCGACCACGCCTTCAGCCTGCGCGACCTGAAACCGGATATCGTGCTGGAAGCCATCGACGCCGACGTCATCAAGACCTATGTCGAGCTCGGCATGGGCGTGGGCATCATCGCCGGCATGGCTTTCGACGGCGACCGCGACCGCGGGTTGCGCTCGATTCCCGCCGGTCATCTGTTCGGCACCAATGTCTCGCGCGTGGCTTTGAAGCAGGGCGCCTACCTGCGCAGCTACGTCTACACCTTCATCGAATTGCTCGCCCCGACCCTGAATCGCAAGTTGATCGCACAGGTCATGGAAGGCGAGAAGGACATGTACGAACTGTGACGAATTTTGACTGCGTCGGCTTGCAGCAATGCAGGCCGATGATCCGGAACTGATGCAATGATGCGAATGCTTGCCGGCCTGCACGGCCACACCTTGCGCCGTGTGCGCCGGCTCTGGTTGCAATACGGGATACTCTGGACGGGCGCGGTGCTGGTCGGTCTGGTGGCGGTAATGTATGCCTGGCTGATCGATTTCGGCTTTGCGATGTTCCGCATGATGCAGCGCGGCCACGAATGGTTGCCGCTGATCCTGACGCCGGCCATGAGCGCCTTGTGCGTGTGGTTGACGCGGCGTTTCTTTCAGGGCGCCGAGGGCAGCGGCATTCCGCAGGTCATCGCTTCGCTCGGCGAAGAGGGCGAGTTGCACGCCAAGCGCGCGCCCAAGCTGCTGTCCTTGAAGATCCTTGCCGGCAAGATCGGCGTGTCCTTCCTCGGCATTCTCGGCGGCTTCACCATCGGACGTGAAGGGCCGACGGTGCAGGTGGGGGCGGCGTTGATGTTCCAGATGCGGCGTTTTTACCCGCGTCCCAGCGCCTTGCTGGAAAAACGCCTGATCCTGGCCGGCGCCGCCGCCGGTCTGTCGGCCGCCTTCAACACGCCGTTGGCCGGCATCGTCTTTGCGATCGAAGAGCTGTCGCGCAACTTCGAGCAGCGCGCCAGCGGCATCGTCATCACCACCATCATTTTTGCAGGTGTCGTCGCCCTCGGGCTGAACGGCAACTACACCTATTTCGGCACGATCAATGCCGGCAATGACAGCGCGCGCGAGCTGATCGTCGCCGTGGTCGTCAGCGGCGTCCTGATGGGCGTGGCCGGCGGCATCTTTTGCTGGCTGCTGCTCAACACGCACAAATGGATTCCCGCGCCGTTGCGCACCTTGCGCGCGGAGCGTCCGGTCGTGTTCGGCGCATTGTGCGGGCTGATCGTGGCGATCGTCGGCGTGTGCGCCGGCGGCGTGACCTTCGGCAGCGGCTATGCCGAAGCCAAGGGCTTGCTGACCGAGCAGACGCAATTGTCGGCGTGGTATCCGCTGGCCAAGATGGCGTCGATGGTGGGCTCTTACCTGCCGGGTATTCCAGGCGGCATTTTTGCGCCGTCGCTGTCGATCGGCGCCGGCTTCGGCAACTTGCTGCACATGGTGTTCGATCACACCTCGCTGTCGATGCTGATTGCGCTGGCGATGGTGGGGTACCTGGCGGCGGTGACGCAATCGCCGATCACCGCCTTCGTGATCGTGATGGAAATGATCAACGGCCATGCCCTGGTGATCTCATTGATGGCGACAGCCTTGCTGGCCAGCCGCGTGTCGCGCTTCTTCGCGCCGCCGTTGTATGAGGCGCTCTCTGAACGCTACGCACAGCCGCATCATTGAGGATTGCCTCAACTGAGCATTGCGTCTGGTCGTAAAAAAGCCGAGACCGCGAACGGCCCCGGCTTTTTCAGTTTGTTTCCCGGCTTCCTGCTCAGACTTGTGCGACAGCCTTGACGGAGGAGCGGCAGCCTTCCAGCAGGAAGGACAGGCCGACCACCAGCACCAGTTCGCCCTCTGCAGAGCGCGCGGTACCGGTGATGCCGTTGGTCTGGATCGCGGTCAGCGGTTTGATCACCAGGTCGGCGGTGCCTTCCACCGCTTCGACGCCGAGGATGTACGGATGCGGCACGGCCATGACGATGCCGACGCGTTCGCTGCCCGGTTCATAGCCGAGCACGCCGGCCAGCGAATGCACCGGCAACGGACGACCCTGATCGCGCAACACCGGCGCGCCGCCGACTTCGTCGAAGTCGGCCGGCAATTCCACCACGCGTTCCACGACTGCCATCGGCAAGGCCAGCGCCGCACCGGCGGTGCGCACCAGCATGGTCGGGATGATCGACAATTCGATCGGCAAACGGATCGAGAAGCGGGTGCCGACGCCCAGCGTCGAATCGATGCGGATCGTGCCGCGGTGTTTTTCCACCGCAGTCTTCACCACATCCATGCCGACGCCGCGGCCGGATACGCTCGACGCCACTTCCTTGGTCGAGAAGCCCGGCAGGAACACCAGTTGCAGTGCTTCGTCGTGGCTTTGCGCTTCGTGTTCGCCGATCAGTCCCTTGCCGATTGCCTTCTTGCGCAGGAAATCGGGATCCATGCCCTTGCCGTCGTCGAAGATTTCAATCATGACGCTGCTGGCTTCCTGCCATGCCTTGAGCGAAATGGTTGCCTTGTTCGGCTTGCCGGCAGCGCCGCGATCGGTTTCGATACCGTGGTCGAGCGAGTTGCGCAGCATGTGGACCAGCGGATCGTAGAGACTGTCCACGACGACGCGGTCGACTTCGGTTTCGGCACCGGAGATCGCCAGGTCGACGTCCTTGCCCAGGTCCTTGGCCAGTTCGCGCACCAGTCGCGGGAACTTCTGGAACAGGCGGCCGACCGGTTGCATGCGCGTCGACAACGTGGCGCGCTGCAGTTCGCTGGAGTAGCGCGAAGCGCGGCCCAGGGTTTCGGCCAGCGTCGACATCAGCGAAGCGGCGGTGCCTTCGAACTTGAACTGTTGCAGCTTTTCCAGCAGCACGGCCGCCTGGTTGGCGGCTTGCACCGATTCGCCTGCCACTTCCAGCAGTGCGTCGAGCTTGCCGGCATCGATACGGATGCTTTCTTCCTTGCCGCCGCCGGGTTGGTTGTCGGTAGCGCGGCGGCCCTGTGCTGCTGCGGGCGCGGCAGGTTTCGGCGTGGCCGACGGCAGCGATTTGGGATGGCTGGAGGCAGCCGGGCTTTCTTCAGGCGCTGCGTCAGCTTCAACAGGCGCAGCGGCGACAGCGGATGCACTTGCCGGCACATCGCCCGCGCCGCCGGAAACTGCCTGATAGAGCGCATTCCAGTCGAGCGAACCATCTGCGCCGAGAACGCTGGCGCCGCCGTTGGCGGAAGGCGTGGAGACGGCGGAAGGGGCCGCAGCCACTGCCGGAGCAGCAGCAACAGCAACCGGAGCCGCGGCAGGCGCAGCTGCAGGTGCCGCCGCATTGCCTTCAATGGCTTGCGTCAGAATGTCTTCCAGATCTTGCGGCATGGAAGCCAGGCTGGCAGGATCGGCGCCGTTGGACAGCTCATTGAGCTGATCGGCGACAAAACCGCTGGCCTGCAACGCCGCTTCGATCGCCAGCGGCGTGACCGACGCTTTGCCGGTACGCAGGGCGTCGAACAGGTTTTCCGTCAAGTGACAGGCCGATACCATGGCCGGCAGATTGACGAAGCCCGCACCACCCTTGATGGTATGGAAGGCGCGGAAAACCGCGTTGAGAATTTCCAGGTCGTCAGGATGCCGTTCAAGAGTCAGCAGATGCTCTTCAACGTTAGTCGCGAGGTCCAAGGCCTCAACGACAAAATCCTTGAGCATTTCGTCATCCATTAGAACCCCAGGTTAGCGAGTAAGTCATCCACATCATTCTGCACCATGGCCGAGCCTGGCGAGGAAGGGCCGTTCAGCAACTCTACCGGCTTTTCAATCGCCGCCTTGACTTCCGGCGGCGCGTTGTCGCGCAGCAGCTGCGCCAGTTCGCGTTCCGCCACGGCGGTGATGCTGACGATCTTCTTGATCAACTGGCCTGTGATGTCCTGGAAGTCCTGCGCCATCATGATTTCCAGCATGCGGGCCTTTTCGACCTCGGTGGCTTCGATCACGGCGGTGGAGAATTTTTTGGAGTCGTTTGCCAGGTTCTTGAATTCGTCGATGGTCATCTGGCCTGCAAACAGGCGGCTCCAGCGATCGTCGATGTCCTTGGCCTTGCTGGCTAGCGCGTCCTGGGCTGGCATGCCGGCATCGATCGAATTGAGCACCTTGTTGGCGGCTTGTTCGGTCAGTGTCGCAACGTGCTCCAGGCGGCCCTGAGCGTCGCCGATCTGCGACGCGACATCCGACAGCGAGCGGTCGTAGCCGAGTTCGCGCATGGAGTCGTGCAGCAGGCGGACGATGCCGCCCAGACGTTCGTACATGGGTTTGTCGGACTGATCTTCCAGCGATGCAGCCGGGCTCGCGGACGAGGCGGAGGCGGGGGCCGCTGCTGCAGTCGCAGCAGGCAGCGATTGCGCCGAAATCTCGTCGAATAGTGCCTCTAAATCAACATCGTCACTCATGATCTTCTTTTCTCCATACAAATTTGATGCGTTATTTGCTTCTGTCGCAGATGCAGACAATCTGTCACAACTGAATTACATGGGGGTTCGACGAGATGGTTCGGTGATAGAAGCTCCTGTTCAGACGGATGGCTCAGGCAATTCATGTCGTCAATGCATATCGGCCGGGAAAAACAAACCTGTAGGCAACCCGGACGCTGCATTCGCTTGCTGTATTGGATGTCTTCTGTTGCTGAATTCCCCACGTCACGCCTCGGTCAAGGCGGACTTCCGCTATTTGTTGAACGGATTATAAGTCCCTGTCAAGCTGCTCCATCGGCTAAAAAGCGATGAAAATTCCCCATTTCAATGACGTTATGACCAATGTTGTTGGTTTGCGGACAATCTTACTGCAAGGGCGCTTCGTTTGTCACCACAGATTGCCGGGCGTGGCGTTGCCGCATACAATTGCGCCGTTTTGGTGTTCGCCGGCGCATTCGCATCGGCGGTCAATTTGCCCGGGCTTGTTGCAAGCAAGGGCGCACGGGAAGGCATGGCAGCCGGCAGGCTTGTTGTTTTTTCGGCCATTTTTTGCCGGCTAGCAATCCGGATACCAGCCGTACGCCGACAGCATCTGTCCGGATAGCGGTCGTGCAGTAAAATTCACCGCCCGTTACAACTTCCGACGTCGACTTCCAAGGACTTCATGCGCCGAGCAATCTTGCTGCTTTCCTGCCTGGCGCTGCTCGCCGGGCTGGCGCTCGTCCTGTCCGCCCTGTGCGGCAGCAGCGGTTGCCTGCGTCTGAACGGCGATCCGGACAACATCGCGATGTTGCTGCAACTGCGCGTGCCGCGCGCGCTGACGGCGTTCACGGTCGGTGCCTTGCTGGCGATGGCGGGGGCGCTGATGCAGGTCCTGTTGCGCAATCCTCTGGCGGAACCTTATGTGCTCGGTGTTTCGGGCGGCTCGGCTGCGGGAGCGTTGCTGGCGATGCTGCTGGCCGCTTCCATCAGCGTGCCGCGCCAGAATATTGCCGCCGTCGGCGCGGCGCTTGGCGCGGGTCTCGCGATCATGCTGCTGTTCGGCCTGGTCGGCAAATCCTTGCGTCGCCTTCCTTTGTCGCCGATGGCCGCCGGTCATCGTTTGTTGTTGACCGGCGTGATGCTCGCCGCCGGGTTCGGCGCCGTGATTACGCTGGTGCTGACGCTGGCGGCGGATGCGCAATTGCGCGGCATGGTGTTCTGGCTCATGGGCGATCTGGAAGACAGCCGCTTCCTGCCGGTTGCCGCGCTGGTCGCGCTGGTCGTTTTGCTGTGGTCGATGTGGAATGCGCCGCGTCTGAACCTGCTGGCGCGCGGCGAGAGCTTCGCGCAACTGCTGGGCGTATCGGTCGTGCGCCTGCGCGTGGCAAGCTTGTGCGCGGCGTCGCTGGCGACGGCTGCCGCCGTGACGATGGCGGGCACGATCGGTTTTGTCGGTCTGGTGGTGCCGCACGGCTTGCGCCTGCTGATCGGCAACGACCAGCGCGTGTTGCTGCCGGCGGCCGCATTGGCGGGTGGCGGCGGTCTTGCCCTGGCCGATCTGGCGGCGCGCACGATCGTCGCGCCGACGCAATTGCCGGTCGGCGTGATTACCGCACTGATCGGCGTGCCGCTGTTTCTCTGGTTGCTGGGGCGGAGCCGCGCATGATGGTTGCGATGCCGACGGACGTCTTGCTCAGCACCGACAAACTGACACTGCGCGCGGGCGGTACAAGCTTGCTGGAACAGCTCGACTGGCAGGTTCATGCCGGTGAATTCTGGTGCGTGCTGGGCAAGAACGGCATCGGTAAAAGCACCTTGTTGCATGCCATTGCAGGTTTGTTGCCGCCGGCAGGCGGGTGCGTGCGTTCGCCGGAGGGCGACATTGCGCAAGCGACGCCAAGGCAACTGGCGCGATGGCGCGGCCTGCAGGCGCAACAGCAGGTCGATGCATTTTCCTGCAGCGTGCTCGACTGCGTCATGGCGGGTTTGCACCCTTACCGCACGGGTTGGGGATGGCCTTCTGCCGCCGACCGCGAAGCGGCGTTGCGCGCGCTCTTCCGACTGGGGATGGAAGCGCATGCCGATGCGGACGTGATGCGTTTGTCCGGCGGCGAGCGTCAGCGCATCGAGATGGCGACCTTGCTGCTGCAGGCGCCGCAACTGTATCTGCTCGATGAGCCGGCCTCGCATCAGGACGTCGCCGCGCAGCAGCGGGTGATGCGCATCCTGCGCGCGCTGGCCGACGAGCGCCATGCCGTCGTTGCGAGCATGCACGACATCAATCTGGCGGCGCGGTTTGCCACGCACGTCTTATTGATTGCGGAAAAACGTGTTTGGCAGGGGACGGTGGCAGATATGCTGCGTCCTGAAATATTGAAAGCCGTCTATGGCTGTGATTTCGACATCGTGGAATCCGCGGCCGGAAGATGGCTGATGCCTGCTTCGTCACCGGCGCAAGCGGATCGCTACCTGAGCTGACGACGGGTTCGCACGGTGTCGAGGATTTTGCAGACTTCTTCGGTGGCATCGAGGATGCGCGGTCCCGGACGATTGAGCCAGTCTGCATTGACGGTGAATAGCGTGTCCGCCGCGACCGCCTTCAGCTTGCCGAAATGCCGCCAGTTGTCCAGCGGATGATCCTTGACGTCATCGGGCGCGAGGATGGCGTCGGGATCGGCGGCGATGACGGCTTCGATGCTGACGGTGGGCGCCAGCTGCGGCAATCCGGCGAAGATATTATTGCCGCCGCAGGTGCGCAACACATCCGAGACCATGTGCTTGCCGTTGAGCGTCATCAGCGGCTGTCCCCAGACCTGATAGAACACGCTGACCGGTTTGCGATCGCGATAAGTCCGGCTTA
The DNA here is from genome assembly GCF_000282135.1 of Herbaspirillum sp. CF444. Classification (GTDB taxonomy): domain Bacteria; phylum Pseudomonadota; class Gammaproteobacteria; order Burkholderiales; family Burkholderiaceae_D; genus Herbaspirillum. The sequence goes on along the minus strand of NZ_AKJW01000009.1, from coordinate 31,971 downwards.
AGGCTTGCCAGCGTGCGCGGAAATCGGCTGCGGCCCTGTTGCCTTCGTTGTCGGTGCCGCTCAGCGCCGCCAGCCGTTCCAGCGAGGTCGCGATCGTCGCGTAGTCGGCCGGCTGGCTTTCAAATACCGGTATGCCGAAAGAACGCAGCTTCTGCAATTGCACCGCCGAATTGCCGCTATGCCAGGCAACGATCAGGTCGGGTTTGAGGGTGAGGATTTTTTCGATGTCGACCGCGCCGATGCGGCCGATGGAAGCGATTTGCTGCGCAGCGGGAGGATAGTTGCTGTAGTTGCTGACGCCGATCACATAAGCCCCGGCACCTGCTGCGTAGAGGAGTTCGGTCGTATGCGGCGACAGGCTGACGATGCGGTGCGCCGGGCGCTCCAGGCGGATGTCGTTGCCGAGATCATCCTTGACGGCGACGCCTGCCGCCACGTTGCCGGAGCAGAGCAGGATCGGCAGCAACGCCGTCAGGCCATGCCGCATCAGATTTCCAGATTGTCGATCAGGCGCGTCTTGCCGAGTTTTGCAGCGGCGACCACGACCAGCTTTTCGCCTTGCGCCAGGTCGCCGGCCGACGGCGGTTGCAGGTCCATGCGTTTGCGGATCGAGATGTAATCCGGTTGCCAGCCGCGCTGCGCCAATGCATCCATGGCCTTGCGCTCAAGTTGGGAAACATCCAGGTGGCCGCCACGCACTTCATCGGCGACCTGATTGAGCGCCTTGTAGAGCGCCGGCGCTTCGGCGCGTTCATCGGTGGACAGATAGCCGTTGCGCGACGACAGTGCCAGGCCGTCGTCGGCGCGCCAGGTTTCGGCGGCGATGATTTCGGTCGGCAGGGCAAACTGGCGCGCCATGTTGCGCACGATCATCAACTGCTGGTAATCCTTCTTGCCGAACACGGCCACGCGCGGCTGCACGCAGGAGAACAGCTTGAGCACCACCGTCGTGACGCCGGTGAAAAAGCCGGGGCGGAATTCGCCTTCCAGGATGTTGCCGAGGTCGTCCGGCGGCTGCACGCGGTATTCCTGGGGTTCCGGATAGAGATCTTTTTCGGTCGGCGCAAACAGGACGTAGACGCCTTCTTTTTCCAGCTTTTCGACGTCGGCCTGGAAGGTGCGCGGATACTTGTCGAAATCCTCGTTCGGTCCGAACTGCAGGCGGTTCACGAAAATCGACGCCACCACCGGATCGCCGTGCGTGCGGGCCAGGCGCATCAGCGACAGATGGCCTTCGTGCAGATTGCCCATGGTCGGGACGAAGGCGGTGCGCAGCTGACCGCGCAGTTGGTCGCGCAGTTCTTCGATGGACGAGATGATTTTCATGTTGTGTTTCTTTGAGTGGAGTACGAAGGCGGGCTGAGCAAAGACTGAGCAAATACGGCGAGCTGAAAAATCAGCTCGGCGAGTACGACAGCCGCACGTAAATCGGGGCAAAGGCTTCGGCCTGGGTGATCTCGATCAGGGTTTCCTTGGCCAGTTCGAGCAGGGCGATGAAGTTGACCACCACTACCGGCACGCCGCGCATCGGATCGAACAGGTCGGCGAATTCGACGAAGCGCGCCGATTGCAGGCGGCGCAGGATGCCGGTCATGTGTTCGCGCACCGACAGCTCTTCACGGCTGATGTGGTGGTGGGCGGTGAGCTTGGCGCGACGCATGATGTCGCTCCACACCGATTGCAGATCGTCGAGATTGACGTCGGGCCAGCGGGTGACCACGGTTTGCTCGACGTACACTTGCGTGCGCACGTAGTCGCGGCCGACTTGCGGCAGCGAATCGAGTTCCTGCGCGGCCAGTTTCATCTGCTCGTACTCCAGCAGGCGGCGCACCAGCTCGGCGCGGGGATCTTCGGCCTCTTCGCCGGTGTCGGCTTTCTTGACCGGCAACAGCATGCGCGACTTGATCTCGATGAGCATCGCGGCCATGAGCAGATATTCGGCAGCCAGCTCAAGGTTGTGCTGGCGGATCTGATCGACGTATTCCAGATACTGCAGGGTGACCTGCGCCATCGGGATATCGAGGATATTGAAGTTTTGCTTGCGGATCAGGTACAGCAACAGATCCAGCGGACCCTGGAAGGCTTCCAGGAACACTTCGAGTGCGTCCGGGGGGATGTACAGGTCGGTCGGCAGCTTGAACAGCGGCTCACCGTACAGTTTGGCGAAAGCGACGCCATCGACCACATCCGGCGTCGTGTCCGGCTGGCCTGCCAGCGTCAGTTCAGCAGCGTCGGAGGATTGATTCCCGGCGTTTTCGATCATGCTGGCGAATTAATGGTTTTGGTAGACGTAGGGTTGTTGCTTGACGCGGGAGTCCTTGTCGCGTGCGGTCGTGTCCAGATTCAGAGGCGCCTTGTCCCACAGCAGGGCGCGGCCGGCGCGTTGTTGTTCTTCCAGTTTCGGATTCTTTTCCTTGAGTTCGGCGATGAACTTGGTGGCTTCCGATTCGTACGAGGTGAAAAGTTTGCTGAAGAACATGATTTTTCCTGGAAATTCTTGTTAACTGGCTAATAGACGCTATTCTACCCTGTCTTGAAGCCCGAATAGGATGACAGGCGCAAAGATGGCAACGATGAGAAACAGGGTGGCGGCGTGGTGCATGGCTGCTTGCGCGACAGTGCTGGCGCCGGGATGCGACCGTGACGGCAACCCCATACAGGAGTTTGGCTTGGACAAGTTGAATAAAGGCGTCTCGACCGAGGCCGACGTGCGCGGCGTCATGGGGCAGCCCGACAGCGTGCGCGAGGAGAGCGGAGAACGCATTCTGGAATACCCGAAGGGGCCGCAGGGCGTGCGCACCTGGATGTTTCGCATCGGACCGGACGGGAAATTGACGGACTATCAACAAGTGCTGACGGACGAAAACTTCGACAAGGTGCAAAAGGGCATGACGCGCGACGAAGTGCGCAACATGCTCGGTCGCCCGCGCACGGTGGTGCCGTTTGCGCGCAAGCAGGAAGAAGTGTGGGACTGGAAGTACCAGCACGTCCACGAAGAACGCCTGTTCAACGTGCATTTCGACATGCAGACCGGCAAGGTCGTGCGCATGTCGATTTCGGAGATTTCAGGGCACTGAGCGCATTGATCGATATCAGGCGCCCGGGAAATCAGGGCGGGTGCGAGTAGTCGCCGAATTCCTGCCGCGCTTGCACCACCACGGGATCGTCGCCGATGTTCATGCGGCTCTTGCGCAGCATGCCGGCGTCGTCCAGCACCGAATAAGCCGTCGAGCAGAACAGCGAATGCATGCGGCGCATGTCGCTGATCAGGTCCAGATGCAGCGAGCTGGTTTCAATGCTTTGCTGTGTTTCGCCGGCGAGGCGGATCAGATGCGTCTTGGAATAGGCGCGTTCGAGATCGCGGAAGGCTTCTTTCTCGGCCAGCAGTTTTTGCGCGCTCTTCAGGTCGCCGTCGAGGAACACCGACAATCCCAGCTGCAAACTGGCCACCAGGCGCGCATGCATTTCGCAGACTTCGGTCATGCCGGCGTCGGAGAAGCTGCGTTGCGGCGCAATCTTCTTGTTCTCGATTCCCTTGACGATGCGTTCGATGATGTCGCCGGCCTGTTCCAGGTTGATGGTCAGCGTGACGATGTCGGTCCAGCGGCGTACTTCTTTTGCATTCAGTTCTTCGCGCGACACGCGCGCAAGGTACATCTTCACCGCCGTGTAGAGTTTGTCGACGACGTCGTCGAGTTTGCGTATCTGTTGCGCGCGCAACTGGTCGTTGTCGCGGATCACCGGCAGCAGGCTCAGCAGCATCTTTTCGATCAGGTCGCCGATACGCAGTACTTCGCGCGAGGCATTGGCCAGCGCGAGCGACGGCGTATCGATGGCGGCCGGATCGAGATGGCGCGCCACGATGGCGGCGTCGTCGTCCTTTTGGGATTCCGGCAGCAGGCGCGTGCACAGCCGGGCCATCGGATCGACCAGCGGCAGCAGCAGGCCGCAGCGCACGGTGTTGTACAGCACGTGGAAGGCCACCACGCCGAAGCGCAAATCCTTGGTCAGCAGCGCGATCCACACTTCCAGATAGTTGATGAAGGGCAGCACGACGATCGCACCGGATAGCCGGAACAGCATGCTGCCCAGCGCCACGCGCCGTCCGGCGACATTCTGGCTGGCGGCCGTCAGCAAGGCCAGGATGCCGCTGCCCAGATTGGCGCCGATCACGAGGCACAAGGCCACCTTCAGCGAAATGATGCCGGACGTCGCCAGCGTCGCCGCCAGCAGGACGGCCGCGAGACTGGAATAGGTCAGCATCGCGAATATGGCGCCGATCAGCGCATCAAGGACGATGTCGCCGGTCAGCGTCGAGAACAGCACCTTGATGCCCGCGCCCTGGATCATCGGACGCGTGGCGGCGGTGATCATTTCCAGCGCCAGCAGGATCAGGCCGAGGCCGATCACCGCGCGCGCGATGCGACCGACCGAGGTATGTCGACGCGACAGGTAAACCACCACGCCGCCGAAAATGAGCAGGGGAGAAATCCACGACAAATCGAAACTCAGCACGCCCGTCATCAGCGCCGTGCCGACATCGGCGCCGAGCATGATGGTCAGCGCCGGCGTCAGGCTGACCAGGCCTTGCGCCACAAAGGAGCAGACGATGACGGCGGTGGCGTTGCTGCTCTGGACCAGGCTGGTGACGCCGACGCCGGCAAGGAAAGCGAGACTGCGACGCCTGATGCTGGTGCTCAGAATACGACGCAGCTGCGCCCCGTACACGCGCAGCACGTCGGTGCGCACGATGTGGGTGCCCCAGACTAAAAGGGCCAATGCAGAGAGCAGGTTGAGTAAAGTGGTCATGGCTCCGAAAAATGTTGAGTCAGCTCGACGAATCCGACGCAGTTACACCAGGCCGGTACGCGATGAAACTGGGCGAATGCGAGAGCCGGCCGGCAAAATTTTGCCGGCGTTGCCGCACCGGCCGCTGACATGGCTCAAGCTGATCCTGGCGGTCATGTCTGCATCTTCCATCATTCTTGAGATGTAATCGATTACATAAAATTCAAAAACAGGGAGATTTTCGCAGAAATCAATCGCCAGGTCATACCGGCGGCAGAACTGCTTTGAAGCAATCGTGCAGCCAGGAACTTCGTGCATGGTTTTTTCGCGTACAGCAAGGCGCCCGCTATTCCGGGAACGGATGTGTTGTTCCGGCAGTTGGCTCAAGGGTTTCATGTCAACTCCGTCGTGGACAGCGTTCGTTGAACCAGATGGCAAAATCGGCGCGCTGCTGTTGGCTCATGTGCAGGCCGCACTTGGTGCGGCGCCACAGGATGTCGTCCGGCTGACAAGCCCATTCGTGGGTGATCAGGTAGTCGACTTCGCGTTGCACCAGTCCGCCGCCGAAATCGCGGCCCAGTTCGGCCGGCGTCTGTGCCTCTTTCAGGATCTCGTGCGCATTGCGGCCATGGCGGCCGAACAGGCGCGTCAGGAAATGCGCGTCGAGCTGCGCGTATTTCTTTTTCAGGTAATCCAGTTCCCGGGCGCGGTCGGCGCGCTTGAATTGGCCGCCGGGCAAGGCTTCCTGGTTGCTCCACGAACCGCGGCGCGTTGTCGTCCACGGCGCGAGTTTGTCCAGCACCGATTCCGCCAGACGGCGGTAGGTAGTGATCTTGCCGCCATAGACCGACACGCAGGGGATGTTTTCCGCATCCTGCAGTACCAGCGTGTAGTCGCGCGTGACGGCGGACGGATCGTCGGATTCGTCGTCGAACAAGGGGCGCACGCCGGCGTAGCGCCAGACGATATCCGAGTGGGCGATGGGCAGGGCAAGATACTGATTGACCGCACGCAACAGGTAGGCTTCCTCTTTCGTGCTGATCTTGGCGCCGTTGTCCATGTTTTCTTGCGGGACGTCGGTGGTGCCGATCAATGTGAACTTGTCTTCGTAAGGGATCATGAAGACGATGCGCTTGTCGTCGTTTTGCAGGATGTAGGCATGTTCGCCTTCAAACAGGCGCGGCACGACGATATGGCTGCCGCGCACCAGCTTGACGGCGGCATGCTTGCTGCCTTGCTCGGTCGGATTGAGCAGCAGGTCCATCTTCGCGACCCAGGGGCCGGCGCTATTGACGACGGCGCGTGCGGTAAGGTTCCGGCGCGCGCCGGTGATGGTGTTTTCCAGTTCGCATTGCCACATGCCGTTGTGGCGTTTGGCGTCGACGAGACGGGTGCGGGCAAGGATGTCGGCGCCATGTTCCTGTGCGCTCAGCAAGTTCAGGATGACCAGCCGTGCATCGTCGACCCAGGCGTCGGAATAGGCGAAGCCGCGCGTGATGTCGGCGCGCAGGCCGCTGGGCGCGCCCATGCGGTCGAGTGCGATGGCTTGCGAATGCGGCAGCGTGATGCGGCCGCCGATATGGTCATACAGCCACAAGCCGAGGCGGATCATCCAGCGCGGGCGCAGGCCCTGGACATGCGGCATGACGAAGCGCAGCGGCCAGGCGATGTGCGGCGCGATATTGAGCAGATGTTCGCGCTCCGCCAGCGCTTCGGCGACCAGGCGGAATTCGTAATATTCGAGATAACGCAGGCCGCCATGGATAAGCTTGGTGCTGGCCGACGAGGTGGCGCCGGCGAAGTCGTTTTGTTCGCACAGGGCCACCTTGAGGCCGCGCCCGGCCGCGTCGCGCGCCACGCCGGCGCCGTTGATGCCGCCGCCGATGATCAGGAGGTCGTAGATGTCAGGATTGATTGCAGGAGTCGCTGAGGTCATTGCTTTGTTCGCTTGCGATGGGTTTTATTGTTGGTTGCGGTATCTGTTGCCGCAGTTGCTTCTTCTTGCTGTTCCTGTTGTTCCAGCTCTTCCACCAGCAACCTGGCGGTCGGTTCGTCGATCACCAGTTCGTTGATGTAGCCGCCCAGCAGCGCCGCGCGCAGGCCCGGAATCTTGCCCTTGCCGCTGACCACGCAGATCGCATGCGCCGCGCTCTGGAAGCGATCCAGGTCCGGGCCGCTGCTGCGCGCGTTCAACGCGACGTCGCGCCAGCTGCCGTCTTCGCGGAAGAACACCGTGGCGATGTCGCCGACCACGCCGTCTTTGAGGAGGTCTTGCCGGTCATGCTTGTCAAGGTAGCCGCCGGTATGGACGTGGCTGCCGGTTTCCGCCGCGCCGATGCTGAACAGCAGGATGGAGGCATTGCTCTGCAAGGTGCGGATGGCTTTGACGCTGCGTTCGCGCCAGAGCGCGTCGCGCGTGTCGGCATAGTCGAAAAAGGCCGGCACCGGAAAGCTGTGCGCCTGCGCGCCGTAATTCTGCGCGAAGCGCGAAACGATGGACTCGCCGAAGGTGTTGCCGATGTTGGCGCCGGCGCCGGAGCCGTTGAGCTGGACCACGGCGACGCCATGGACGTGTTTGGGCACCAGGTTGTCGGCGACGGCGGCGACCATATTGCCCCAGGCCAGACCGATGACGGTGGAGGGCAGCACCAGCGAGTTCAGGTAGGCCGCGGTATGTGCGGCGACGCGCTGCCTGCTTTCTCGCTCGTTGGCCGATGCCGGCACCGGCACGACCTGGATCGAGCGCAGCGGATGGTGCTTCCTGATGGTGGCTTCGAGATTGCCGGACAGTTCCAGCGGATCATGCACGCGGATCTCGACCAGGCCGTTTTCCATGGCGTAGGACAGCAGTCGCGAGACGGTGGCGCGCGAGGTGCCGATCTCTTCCGCGATGGCGGCGGTGGTCATGTTCTGGAAATAATACAGGCGCGCGACGCGGACGGCCGAATGCGCGACGCTGTGGCGATCTGCTGTTGCCATGTTTTTGTATGAACAAATGATCTTTTGTGTTGAACGTTTGTACAATAATGCAGTCGGCCGGATAAATCAAGCGCGGCGTCCGGCTTGTGTGGCTTTGTCCGCCGCAGGCCGCTCGAAGATGTCCGGGCGTAAAAAAAGCCGCTGTACGCCGGCAGGTGCGGGCGGACAACGGCTTCAAATAAGAGTGTTTGTTTAGTTGCGCAGCCAGCGGCGCATCACGATCGGCGCCGGCTCCATCGGATTGGCGCGGGTGTATTCCAGCTCCGGCGCGATTTCGAAACCGAAGGCGGCGTAGACGTCGAGCAGTTGTTCCTGATCGGTCCTGACCGCCAGTCGCAGTTCGCCGATGTCGGCGGCCAGCGCGCGATGGATCAGGGCCTCCATCAGATGCTGCGACAGGCGTTCGCCGCGATGGGGCGGCAGGATGCCCATGCGCAGGATTTCCCAGACGCCGAGTTCGGTATCCAGCGGCAACCAGCGCACCGATCCGGCCGGCACGTTGTCGCGCAGCAGCACGAAGCCGCCGCCGCGCTGCAGGTCTTCGGCCACGCGTTTCGGGTCTTCGCGGTGGCCGCTGGAGCTGGGCGCCACCTTGTTGGCCCAGCTGCCGCGCGTCAGTTCGGCGATGAGTTCGGCATCGTCGACGGTGGCTTCGCGGATCAGGAGATCGATGTCTGACATGGAGTGCGCCGTATTGACCGTAATGGATTAACGAACCCGCATGCCCGGCTCGGCGCCCGGCCACGGATTCAGTACGTAGATGCCCGGCTTGGCTTTTTCGTCCTTGGCCGAAGCCGCCAGCACCATGCCTTCGGAGATGCCGAACTTCATCTTGCGCGGCGCCAGGTTGGCGACCATCACCGTCAGTTTGCCGACCAGCTCTTCCGGCTTGTAGGCCGAAGCGATGCCGGAGAACACGTTGCGCATGCGGCCTTCGCCGGCGTCCAGCGTCAGGCGCAGCAGCTTGGTCGAACCTTCGACGGCTTCGCAGTTCACGATTTTGGCGATGCGCAGATCGATCTTGGCGAAATCGTCGATGCTGATTTCAGGCGCCAGTTCTTCGATGCCGGCGTCCGCTGTTTCTGCAGGAGCAGCGGCGGCTTCAGGCGCATCGAACAGCGCGTCCAGCATCTTCGGATCGACGCGTTGCATCAGGTGGGCGTAAGCGTTGATGATGTGACCGTCGGGCAGCGCTGTTTGCACGTCGGCCCAGGCGAACGGCGCGACCTTGAGGAAGCCTTCCACTTGCGCGGCCAGTTGCGGCAACACCGGCTTCAGGTAGACGGTCAGGATGCGGAAGGCTTCCAGCAGGCGGCTGCAGACTTCGTGCAGTTGCGCGTCCTTGGCCGTGTCCTTGGCCAGTTCCCACGGCTTGTTGGCGTCGACGTAGGCGTTGATGACGTCGGCTTGCTCCATGATGGCGCGCAGGGCCTTGCCGTATTCGCGTTGCTCGTAGAGCGCCAGGATTTCCGGCGCGATGCCGCGCAACTTGGCGAGGAAAGCGTCGTCGTCGGTTGCCCATGAGGTCGACAGTTTGCCGTCGAAACGCTTGGCGATGAAACCGGCGGCGCGGCTGGCGATGTTGACGTATTTGCCGATCAGGTCGGCATTGACGCGCGCGACGAAATCGTCCGGGTTGAAGTCGACGTCTTCCACCTTGGCGTTGAGCTTGGCGGCGATGTAGTAGCGCAGCCATTCCGGGTTCATGCCGATGTCGAGGTAGCGCAGCGGCGAGATGCCGGTGCCGCGGGACTTCGACATTTTTTCACCGCTGACCGTGATGAAGCCGTGCGCGAACACGTTGGTCGGCGTCTTGCGACCGGCGAACTTGAGCATGGCGGGCCAGAACAGCGTATGGAAATAGGTGATGTCCTTGCCGATGAAATGATACTGCTCGGTCTTGTCGTCGGCCATGAAGGCGTCGAAGTCGCGACCGGTTTTACCGAAGTAGTTTTTCAGCGAAGCCAGGTAGCCGATCGGCGCATCCAGCCAGACGTAGAAGTACTTGCCCGGTGCATCCGGGATTTCGATGCCGAAATAGGGGGCGTCGCGGCTGATGTCCCAGTCGCCCAGGCCACTTTCACCGTCCAGCCATTCGCGGCACTTGTTGGCCACTTCCGGTTGCAGGCGGTTGTTGTCGAGCGCCCATTCGCGCAGGAAGGCCACGCACTTCGGATCGGACAGCTTGAAGAAGAAGTGTTCCGACGACTTCATCACCGGCGTCGCGCCGGACAGGGTCGAGTACGGATTCTTCAGGTCGGTCGGCGCATACACGGCGCTGCAGTTCTCACAGGAGTCGCCGTATTGGTCCTTGGTGCCGCACTTCGGGCATTCGCCCTTGATGTAGCGGTCCGGCAGGAACATGCTCTTGACCGGGTCGAAGAACTGGTCGATGGTCTTGGTCGTGATCAGCCTGGCGTCGTCGCGCAGCGCGCGGTAGATGTCTTGCGACAGCTGGTGGTTTTCCTGGCTGTCGGTCGAACTCCAGTTGTCGAAGGCGATATGGAAGCCGTCCAGGTATTGCTTGCGGCCGGCCGCGATGTCGGCGACGAACTGCTGCGGCGTCACGCCGGCTTTTTCAGCTGCAATCATGATCGGTGCGCCGTGCGCATCGTCGGCGCCGACGAAATGGACTTCATGGCCCTGCATTCGTTGGAACCGGACCCAGATGTCGGCCTGGATGTATTCCATGATGTGGCCGATGTGGAACGCGCCGTTGGCGTAGGGGAGGGCGGTGGTAACGAAAAGTTGGCGTGGCGATGAAGTGCTCATTGGCAATGCTTGCTGGGTGGGTAATGGAGAAAAGAGGGTCATTTTAGCAGTCGCGGGGCCTTTGGCGCAGGGTTGATGGACAAACAAGGCGCAAACGCGGCTCCTCAGGGCCGGACTTTGATGTCTGAATGGTAATTTTTTGCTGCAGAGGCTTTTCCGATCCGCCGGTGGGGGCGGCCCGATTAGTTTAGACTTGCGCATGTCTATCAAGGAGAGGTAATGAGCATCACCACCGAATCAGTCAAAACAGCGCTTTCCCAAGTCATCGATCCCAACACCGGCAAGGATCTGGTCGCGGGAAAATCGGTCAGGAACATCCAGCTCGACGGCGCCAACGTCGCCTTCGACGTCGAATTGGGCTATCCCGCCAACAGCCAGATCGAATCGATCCGCAGCGCCGCCGAGGCCGCCGTGCAGGGCGTGGCCGGTGTCGGCTCGGTCAAGGCCAACGTCTATTTCAAGATCGTCGCGCATGCCGTGCAGCGCGGCATCAAGCTCAAGTCCAACGTCAAGAACATCATCGCCGTGGCTTCCGGCAAGGGCGGCGTCGGCAAATCGACCACCGCCGCCAACCTGGCGCTGGCGCTGGCCGCTGAAGGTGCGCGTGTCGGCATCCTCGACGCCGACATCTACGGCCCGTCGCAACCGATGATGCTGGGAATCGATGCCAAGCCTGAAACCAAGGACGGCAAGACCATGGAGCCGCTGGAGAACCACGGCTTGCAGGTGTCGTCGATCGGTTTCATGATCGACCCGGACGAACCGATGGTGTGGCGCGGCCCGATCGTCACGCAGGCCTTGCAGCAGCTGCTCGACCAGACCAACTGGCGCGATCTGGACTACCTGATCGTCGACATGCCGCCGGGTACCGGCGACGTACAGTTGACGCTGTCGCAAAAGGTGCCGGTCACCGGCGCGGTGATCGTCACGACGCCGCAGGACATCGCCCTGCTGGACGCGCGCAAGGGCCTGAAGATGTTCGAGAAGGTCGGCATCCCCATCCTCGGCATCGTCGAGAATATGAGTACCCACATCTGCTCCAATTGCGGTCACGCCGAAGCGATCTTCGGCAGCGGCGGCGGCGAGAAGATGTGCGCCGACTTCGGCGTCGACTTCCTGGGCGCCTTGCCGCTGACGATGGCGATCCGCGAGCAGACCGATTCGGGCCGTCCGACCGTGGTGGCCGAGCCGAATGGACCGGTCGCGGAAATTTACAAGAACATTGCGCGCAAGGTTGCTGTCAAAGTGGCGGAAAAAGCCAAGGACATGACCAGCAAGTTCCCGAGCATCGTGATCCAGAACGACTGACGCGACTGACAATGCCGACGTCGCCTGCGGGTCTCGCCGACGTATCTTGCCTTTTTCGTCACAGCTGTATTTTTGACCAATGTAGTGTATCGAGGAGATATGTAATGACACCCCTGGCATCGCGTTTGATTCAAACCTTGTTCTGTTCGGCCGTGCTGCTGGCTTCGGCGGCATCGGTGACTTCGGCGGCCCGCGCGGCGGAGCCTTCCGTGTCTTTCACTGCGCCGATGGATGGGGCAACCGTCACCAGTCCGTTCGACGTCAAGTTCGCCGTTTCCGGCATGGAAATCAAGCCGCTCGGCGACATGACGCCCAACACCGGTCATCACCATTTGCTGATCAACGCAGGCCCCATCCCCAAGGGTGCGCCGATTCCGATGGACGACACGCACCTGCATTACGGCAAGGGGCAGACCGAAGCCAAGATCACGCTGCCGCCCGGCAAGTACGCGCTGACCATGCAGTTCGGCGACGGCGCTCACCAGTCCTACGGCCCGGCGATGAGCAAGACCATCAACATCACCGTCAAGTAAGTGTCGGTCTGCCGCCGGATTCCACGACGGCGGCCGACGCGGTAAAATGACGGCTTTCCGATCAGACTGACAACGGCTTTGGCGTTCCAAGGCCGTTTTTATTTATCATGACATCCACAGCTCCTACTACTCCCGTCCGTACCCGTTTTGCGCCCAGCCCGACCGGTTATCTCCATCTCGGCGGCGCGCGTACGGCCTTGTTTTCGTGGGCCTATGCGCGCCGTTTCGGCGGCACTTTCATCCTGCGCATCGAAGACACCGACCTGGAGCGCTCCACGCCGGAAGCGGTGCAGGCCATCATCGACGGCATGCAGTGGCTGGGGCTGGAACATGACGAAGGTCCGTTCTACCAGATGAGGCGCATGGACCGTTATCGCGAAGTGGTGGCGGAAATGCTGCAGCAGGGCACTGCCTACCATTGCTATTCCTCGCCGGAAGAAGTCGAAGCCATGCGCGAGCGCCAACGCGCCGCCGGCGAGAAGCCGCGTTACGACGGCACCTGGCGTCCTGAGCGCGGCAAGACCTTGCCAGCGATTCCCGAAGGCCGCAAGCCGGTCGTGCGTTTCCGCAATCCGCTCGAAGGCGACGTGACCTGGGACGACGTGGTCAAGGGCCCGATCACGATTTCCAACCGCGAGCTGGACGACCTGGTGATTGCGCGTCCGGACGGCACGCCGACCTACAACTTCTGCGTCGTGGTCGATGACTGGGACATGAAGATCACCCACGTCATCCGCGGCGACGACCACGTCAACAACACGCCGCGCCAGATCAATATCCTGAAGGCGCTCGGCGGCACGCTGCCGCTGTACGGCCACGTGCCGATGATCCTCGGCGCCGACGGCGAGAAGCTGTCCAAGCGTCACGGCGCGGTCAGCGTGATGGACTATCCGGCGCAAGGTTTCTTGCCGGAAGCCATGCTCAACTATCTGGCGCGCCTGGGCTGGAGTCACGGCGACGAAGAAATTTTCTCGATGGAACAATTCTGTGAATGGTTCGACCTCGACCACCTGTCGAAGTCGCCGGCGCAGTTCAATCCGGAAAAGCTGGCTTGGCTCAACAACCACTACATCAAGCTGGCCGACAACGAGCGTCTGGCGACACTGGTGCGTCCGCAGCTGGAAAAAGAGGGCGCACGGTTCGACGGCGCACCGGCACTGGCGCACACCATCGCGCTGCTCAAAGAGCGCGCCAACACCGTCAACGAACTGGGGCCGGCGGTCATGATGTTCTATCGCCAGCCCGCGCCGGATGCGGCATTGGTGACGCAACACATCACCGACGCCATCAAGCCGGCGCTGCAGGATTTCGCCGCGCGCTGCGCGACGGTGGAATGGAACAAGGCCGCATTGGGCGCGATGATCAAGGAAGTGCTCGCCGCCCACACGTTGAAGATGCCGCTGTTGGCGATGCCCTTGCGCCTGATCGTTGCTGGTCAGTTGCAGACGCCGGCGATTGATGCGGTGCTGGAATTGTTTGGCCGCGAAGTCGTGCTGGCGCGTTTGCAAAACTATTTGTAATAAAGAAGAGGGTTTTTCAGAAAACCCTCTTGCTATTTACCAATGCATGTTGCATAATCTCGCTTCTTCGCAAGGGGGTATAGCTCAGCTGGGAGAGCGCTTGCATGGCATGCAAGAGGTCAGCGGTTCGATCCCGCTTACCTCCACCAGCGACTCAGTAGTAACTGAGTAGTAGAAGTAAAGCAGTAAATGCGAGTAATAAACTGTGATGCCACACAGTCGGTAATACGGTAACAGCTGCGGGACAGATGTATGCGATGTCCCCATCGTCTAGAGGCCTAGGACATCACCCTTTCACGGTGAGTACGGGGGTTCGAATCCCCCTGGGGACGCCAGCTTTACGGGTATTATTTGAATTGCTGCAAACGGACAATTGTCCCCATCGTCTAGAGGCCTAGGACATCACCCTTTCACGGTGAGTACGGGGGTTCGAATCCCCCTGGGGACGCCAAAATAAAAATGCCCGCTTTGCGGGCATTTTTTTTGCCGTCACCAAGTGATGTGCCTGCGCACATCACGCGGGGGATTCGAAGGGTTTCGCCTGCAGGCGAAACCGCGGCCTGCCGAAGGTAGGCGAATCCCGCGGACGCGCAGCGTTCGTTAACCAACCGTCGAGCCAACGCCGAAAAAAGCTATCCCAAGAACAACCAGCAATGTTTCGGCAAAGCCGAAACGAGCACGTCCGCAAAGCGGACGAAGCTGACGCAAAATCCAACGCAGTCATCAAACAATCAAAGAAAAGCAGCGAAGTTTCGGCAAAGCCGAAACCAGCAGCACGTCCGCAAAGCGGACGAAGCTGACTCCGACCCAACACAGTCATCAAATTGCCAAAGAACAGCAGCGAAGTTCCGGCAAAGCCGGAACCAGCAGCGCGCCCGCAAAGCGGGCGAACCCGCCGTTCGATAAAACGCGGCAGCCAGTCAACGCCGTCAGACAAAAAACATCATCGTCCCACACGCGCCACGACTTAGCATGGCGAGCATGCACCACCAGCAATGCCACTGGATTCTCGCGTTCGCGAGAACGACAAGACGGAATTTTTCAGCGCATCTCCCTCAATACTTAAACTTTGTCCTCCCAAAGACAACCCATCCCCCCATTTCCCGTTAATCTCCCTCCTCAAATTCCACCCACTCCATTTTTCTTTTACTATCTCCCGATAGCCCAACCAAAACCAGACGCCCAAAGCGCAGAACCAACACCGAAGGAGCCCACCATGAGCCAAGCCGCAGATCTCGCCATCGACGCGCGCGGGGTAGCAACCATCACCCTGAACCGTCCCGAGGTCCACAACGCCTTCGATGACCTGCTGATCGCCCATCTGATCGACTTGATCGCGCAGGCGAGGAATAACGCACAAGTCAAAGTCCTGGTGCTGGCTTCCACCGGCAAATCCTTTTCCGCCGGTGCCGACCTTGGCTGGATGCGCCGCATGGCCGACGCTTCGCGCGAAGACAACATCAAGGACGCGCACCAGTTGTCGGCCCTGATGGAAAACCTGAACAACTTTCCCTGTCCGACAGTCGCTAAAATTCAGGGCACGGTCATGGGCGGCGGCGTCGGCCTGGTGGCCTGCTGCGATATCGCCATCGCCAGCGACAACGCGTTCTTTGCTTTATCGGAAGTCAAGCTCGGCCTTGCTCCCGCCGTCATCAGCCCGTATGTGATCGCCAAGATCGGCGTCTCGCAGGCGCGACGTTATTTCGTCTCGGCAGAACGTTTCTCGGCCATTCGCGCCGCCGCCATCGATCTCGTGCATGAAGTGGTGCTGGCGACCGAACTCGACGCCAAGACCGAACAGATCGTCGTCACGCTGCTGGCAAACGGCCCGCAGGCCATGCGCCGCGCCAAGGAACTGGCGCAGGTGGAGAATCCGCTGCCGTGCACGCCGGCGCTGCGCGACTACACCACGGGCGTGATCGCCGACCTGCGCGCTTCGGAAGAGGGCAAGGAAGGCTTGCGCGCCTTCCTCGAAAAGACGCAACCCGGCTGGATTGCCAGACACTGACCCGGCATCTTTGCCGGCATCAAAAAGAAAAAGCCGCCGTCCATTGCAGACGGCGGCTTTTTTTCATGACAAGGAAATCGACTACAGCTTGATCTCCGTGCCCAGCACTTTGAGGAATTGCGCCAGCCATTCCGGATGTCCCGGCCATGCAGGCGATGTCACGAAATTACCATCGGTGACGGCGCTGTCGACCGGGATCTCGGCATAGTGGCCGCCGGCCAGTTTGACCTCCGGTGCGCAAGCCGGATAGGCCGAGATCTTCTTGCCTTCGATCACGCCCGCTGCGGCCAGCAACTGCGCACCGTGGCACACGGCGGCGATCGGTTTTTTGGCTTCGGCGAAATGGCGCACGATGGCGATCACCTTGGCGTCCAGGCGCAGATACTCGGGCGCGCGGCCGCCGGCGATGACGACGGCGTCGTACTTGGCCGGATCGACGTCGTCGAAGCTGGCGTTGAGGGCAAACTGATGGCCGGGCTTTTCGGTATACGTCTGGTCGCCTTCAAAGTCATGGATGGCGGTCTTGATCTTGTCGCCGGCCTTCTTGCCGGGGCAGACGGCGTGCACGGTATGACCGACCATTTGCAGCGCCTGGAAAGGCACCATGGTTTCGTAATCTTCGGCAAAGTCGCCGGTCAACAATAAAATCTTCTTTGCTGCCATGCTGATCTCCTTGGTTGCGGGCCGGACGGCCCGGTTGGGGGTATTTCACTTTCCTGACATGCACGCTGGTTGCGCTTTCTGTTTTTTATTTCATCCACGTCATTTGACGCGACTTTCCCATTAAAAATTCCTTGTTCGGCTCCATGCAATCGCGCAGATAACTCCACAACGCCGACACCCTTGCGACATGGCGTTGCTCGCTCGCCGCGACCAGCCAGAACGAACGCATGATTTCCACTTCATCCGGCAGCACCGGCACCAACTCATCCGATTGCTGCGCCAGGAAACACGGCAAAATTGCCAGCGCCTGGCCGCTGCGCGCTGCCGTGTATTGCGCGATCACGCTGGTGCTGCGGAAGACACGAAAAGCCTCAGGCGCGATGTTTTCCTTGTAGCGCAGCTCTTCGCTGAAGACCAGATCGTCGATGTAGCCGATGAAGTTGTGATGTTCCAGATCTTCTACCTTGCCGATGACGGGGCGATTCTCCAGATATCCCGGCGTGGCATACAGCTTCAAGGCATAGTCCGCCAGTTTCGTGACAACGTAATTACCGCTGACCGGCCGTTCGATGGTAACGCTGATGTCGGCTTCGCGTTTGGACAAATTGACGAAGCGCGGCATCGGCAGCATGTCGACCGAGATATGCGGATTGCGCGCGCAGAAGTGGGCGATGTGCGGCGCCAGCACGAAGGTGCCGAAGCCTTCCGTCGCCCCCAGCCGCACCTGGCCCGACAGCAGGCGGTTGTGGCCGCCAAGCTCTTCGGCGGCGGCGTAGACGGTGCTTTCGATCTTTTCGGCGTATTCGACCAGGCGATAGCCATCGGCGGTCAGGCTGTAACCGTGGTTGTTGCGGTCGAACAGCTGGCTGCCGACCTGTTCCTCGAAGCGTTTGATGCGGCGCGATACGGTCGAGTGATCGATGCCCAGTTTCTTGGCGGCATCGACCAATCCCTGACTGCGCGTGAGTTCCAGAAATACGCGGAGGTTGTCCCAATCCAGCATGTCGTCTCCATTCGGTGCTTTTAGTCGTGCTTTGCAATTATGCAAAAGGCTTTTGAATTATTGGTTATTGTAACGATATTAACGCACATGCAAAATGAGTCTCGAGATCGCCGCAGAGCAATTTCAGCAGAACGCAAATAAGACATATAACGAGGAGACTCCATGCAAAAAAACGTCCGTGCCGCCTTGGCAATGGCTGCGCTTTCCCTGACCTGTATTTCCGCCGCCGTCCAGGCGCAAAACTCCGACACCGTCAAAATCGGCATCCTGACCGACATGTCCGGCCCGTACTCCGCCATGGGTGGCCAGGGTTCGGTAGTCGCGGCCAGGCTGGCGATCGAGGATTGCCTCAAGGCCGAATGCAAGGGCATGAAAATTGAAGTGCTCTCGGCCGACAACCAGAACAAGCCCGACGTCGGCGTCACCCGCGCCCGTGAATGGCTGGACCGCGACAAGGTCGAGGCGATCGCCGACCTGACCAATTCCTCGGTGGCGCTGGCGGTGCAGAAGCTGATCAAGGAAAAGGGCGGCATCGCCATGTACAGCGGCCCGGCCACCGGCGCGCTGACGACTACCGAATGCGCCGGCAACGGTTTCCACTGGATGTTCGACACCTATTCGCAAGCGGCCGGCGCGGCTGCTGCGCTGACCAAGCTGGGCAACAAATCGTGGTATTTCGTGACCGTCGATTATGCCTTCGGCCACTCGCTGGAGAAAGATGCCGCCGACGTCGTCAAGGCCAACGGCGGCACCGTGCTGGGTTCGGTGCGCCATCCGTTGAACGCTTCCGACTTTTCATCTTTCCTGCTGCAGGCGCAGGCATCCAAGGCCCAGGTGATCGGCCTGGCCGATGGCGGCACCGACGTCGTCAATGCGATCAAGCAGGCGCGTTCGTTCGCCGTGGGCGGCAAGGATCAACGCCTGGTGGCGCTGCTGGTGTTCCTGTCCGACGTCCATGCGCTCGGCCTCGATGCGGCTCAGGGCCTGGTCTACACCGACGGCTTCTACTGGGATTACGACGAGCAGACGCGCGGTTTCTCCAGGCGCTTCGAAGCGCAATTCAAGAACAACAAGCCGACCATGGTGCAGGCCGGCGTGTATTCCAGCGTGTATCACTTCCTGAAGGCGCGCGCTGCTGCCAAGACCTCGGACTGGAAAGTCGTCTCGCAAAAGATGCGCGAGATTCCGATCAGCGACGTCGTCATGCGCAATGCCTCCATCCGTCCCGACGGTCGCGTGATTCACGACATGTATTTGTACCAGGTCAAGTCGCCGGCCGAATCCAAGGCGCCTTGGGATTATCTGAAATTGTTGTCGACCATTCCGGCACAGCAGGCTTTCCGTCCTATGGATGCCGCTTGCCCGCTGGTCAAATAAGTTTTCCCGGGAGTCGGGTGTCGACATTGCCAGTCATCTCCGACCCGCGAATTTTATTCACCTCCCGGTTTCTTCTTCATCACTATGGAAAATGCATCATGAGCCAAGCCAACATTCCTAACGTTCCCCTCTACATCAACGGCGAACACGTCCAGTCGACTTCGAAAGAATGGCGCGACGTGCTCAATCCGGCCACGCAGGAAGTCGTGGCGCGCGTGCCGTTTGCGACAAAAGAAGAAGTCGACCGCGCCGTCGCCAATGCCAAGGAAGCCTTCAAGACCTGGCGCAATACCTCGCTGGCGCAACGCATGCGCATCATGCTCAAGTTCCAGCAACTGCTGCGCGACAATATCGGCCCGCTGGCCGAGCTGATCACGCGCGAACACGGCAAGACCCTGCCGGACGCCGAAGGCGAAGTCATGCGCGGCCTCGAAGTCGTCGAGCACGCCTGCTCGATCACCTCGCTGCAACTGGGCGAACTGGCCGAGAACGTGGCCGGCGGCGTCGACGTCTACACCATCCATCAGCCGATCGGCGTGGGTGCCGGCATCACGGCGTTCAACTTCCCGGTGATGCTCCCTTGCTTCATGTTCCCGATCTCGGTCGCCTGCGGCAACACCTTCGTGCTCAAGCCTTCCGAACAGGACCCGACCTCGTCGCTGTTCCTGGTCGAGCTGGCCAACAAGGCCGGCCTGCCGCCGGGCGTATTGAACGTGGTGCATGGCGGCCCTGACGTGGCCAACATGATCTGCGACCATCCTGACATCAAGGCCGTGTCCTTCATCGGCTCGACCAACGTCGGCACCCACATCTACCGCCGCGCCAGCGAAGCAGGCAAGCGCGCGCAGTGCATGATGGGCGCGAAGAACCACTGCATCGTGCTGCCCGACGCGCCCAAGGATCAGGCCATCAACAATCTGCTGGGCGCGGCATTCGGCGCCGCCGGCCAGCGTTGCATGGCGAACTCGGTGGTGGTGCTGGTGGGCAAGACCAAGGAATGGATTCCGGAAATCGTCGAGCGCTCCAAGGCCATGAAGGTCGGTCCGGGCAGCGACCGCAAGGCCGATGTCGGCCCGCTGGTTTCCAAGGCCGCCAAGCAGCGCGTCGAGCGTCTGATCGGCGTCGGCGTGGAGCAGGGCGCCAAGCTGCTGCTCGACGGCCGCAACTGCAAGGTGGCCGGTCATGAAGACGGCAACTTCGTCGGCCCGACCGTGTTCACCGGCGTCAAGGCAGGCATGGACATCTACGAACAGGAAATCTTCGGACCGGCGATGTGCATCGTCGAAGTCGAAACCCTGGACGAAGCGATCGCTTTCATCAACGCCAACCCGAACGGCAACGGCACGTCAATCTTCACGTCGTCCGGCTGGGCGGCGCGCAAGTTCCAGAACGAAATCGACGTCGGCCAGGTTGGCATCAACGTGCCGATTCCAGTGCCTGTGGCCTACTTCAGTTTCACCGGTTCGCGTGCTTCCAAGCTCGGCGATCTGGGCCCGAACGGCAAGCAGGCGGTGCTGTTCTGGACGCAGACCAAGACGGTCACGGCGCGCTGGTATGCACCCGACGAAGAGGCCGGTCAGGTCAATACCACGATTTCGCTGAAGTAATCCGCATCCACTCAGAGAAAAAGGAGAACAACATGAGCGCCGATATCGCTTTCATTGGTCTGGGCAACATGGGTTTGCCGATGGCGCAAAATCTCGTCAAGGCGGGATACTCGGTCAGCGGCCACGACCTCGTCAAAGCCAGCGTCGACAAGCTGGTCGAAACCGGCGGCGTGACTGAAGCCGACGCCATGGCGGCGGTCGCCAAGGCCAAGGTCGTGATCACCATGCTGCCGGCCAGCAAGCACGTGGAATCCATCTATCTCGGCGACAAGGGCATCCTGGCCAACATCAAGCCGGGCACCTTGCTGATCGACTGTTCCACGATCGCACCGGAGAGCGCCCGCAAGGTCGCCGCAGCCGCGCTGGAGAAGGGCTTCACGATGCTGGATGCGCCGGTCTCCGGCGGCACCGGCGGCGCCACGGCCGGTACGCTGACCTTCATGGTGGGCGGCACCGACGACGGCTTCGGTCTCGCCAGGCCTTATCTGGAAAAGATGGGCAAGGCGATCTACCACGCCGGCGCCAGCGGCAGCGGCCAGACCGTCAAGGTCTGCAACAACATGCTGCTGGGCATCCTGATGATCGGCACCTCGGAAGCGATCCGCCTCGGCATCGCCAACGGCATGGACCCCAAGGTCCTGTCGGAAGTAATGTCCAAGAGCTCGGGCCGCAACTGGACGCTGGAAGTCTACAACCCTTGCCCCGGCGTGATGGAAAACGCGCCGGCATCGAAGGGCTACGCCGGCGGTTTCGGCGTCGACCTGATGCTCAAGGACCTCGGGCTGGCGGTGGAGAATGCATTGGCCACGGGCAGCAGCGTGCCGATGGGCGCGCTGGCGCGCAACCTGTACGACATCCACAGCAAGGCCGGCGCCGGCGGCCTGGATTTTTCCAGCGTGTTCAACATGCTGGCGAAAGCGAAGTAACAGGGAGTGGTAGTCGGCAGTTGCTGTCTGGTTGCCGCCGTGCGGGGAGTCGGTATGGTTGCGCGGTCTCCGTTGGTATCAGACCTGGCGCGGATGTCCTTGGGGATATCCGCGCTTTTTTATCTGCGCAAGAGGCAGTCGAGTTGATCGCGAAAAGTCTTTGCAAGTGATCCCACAAGCCGTCGTCCTGACGAAAGTCAGGACCCAGTGGCGTAAAGACGGCCGCAACGACACTGGGTCCCAGCCTTCGCTGGGACGACAATTTCACTCAGCGTCGTTTCGTTTTGCATGAGGAGTAAGGAGAGAATTACTTCTTCACTTCATCCTCGATATGCGCCTTCACGATGCCGGCGAAATCGCTGTCGGCAGTGAAGCCCAGCACCTTTGCGCGTTTCGCTTCAAAGTTGCCCGGCCAGGAGTTGACGATGCGCTTGATGGCTTCGTCTTCCTTCCATTCGATCAGCTTGACGACGTCGGCGCCGGCGACCTGTTCCAGCGCATCGACCATCTGGCGCACGGTGACCGACAGGCCGTCGATGCTGAGGAAGCGTGCCAGGCCGAGGTCGGCGCCGTTGATTTCATGGCCGTGGATCAGATTGTCGATCGCCTTGCGCGGCGACATCAGCCACATGCGTGTCTCCGGGCTGACCGGGCATACCGAGGGCTGGCCGTTGAGCGGTTCGCGGATGATGCCGCTGGCGAAGCTCGACGCCGCCTTGTTCGGCGCGCCGGGACGCACGGAAATGGTTGGCATGCGCAGCGCGCGGCCGTCGATGAAGCCTTTGCGGCTGTAGTCGTTGACCAGCAATTCGCCCATGACTTTTTGCGCGCCGTAGGAGCTTTGCGGCATCAGCAGCGCATTGTCCGGGACTTGCGCCGGCAGCTCGCCGCCGAACACCGCGACCGAGCTGGTGAACACCACGCGCGGCCTGGTGCCGAGCGCGCGGGCGCGTTCCAGGATGATGCGGGTGGCGTCGAAATTGATCTTCATGCCGAGCTCGAAGTCGGCCTCGGCGTGGCCGCTGACGATGGCGGCGAGATGGAAAATCGATTGCGTGTCCTTGTCGATGACGCGCTCGATCACGGCGGCATCGGCGATATCGCCGACGACCGATTCAATGCGTGCGTCGTCGAAGCCTTGTGCGGCGACCACGTCGAGCAGGGTGATGCGGCTGATGGCTTGCTGCTTGCCGTCGCTGCCGGTCAGTTGACCGCGCTTGAGCAATTGACGCGCCAGACGGCTACCCAGAAAACCGGCGCCGCCGGTGATGACGATATGCATTTATGCTCCTGAATTGTTTGGATGTTACGGGCAAATTCGATAAGTTGTCATACAACTTTGCGGCCAGTGTAAAAAGAAAGCGGTATCATGTCAACCAACATGAAAAATTCTCAGCTTTCCAAAAACAATGCCGGCGCGCCGCAGCCTGCCGCACCTGATTCGGCCAAGGGCACGCTGGCCGATCGCGTCACCACGACCTTGTACGACCAGATTCGCCAGGGCGACTTTGCACCCGGCGAGCGCATGCCGTCGGAGAACGAACTGACCGAACGCTTTCAGGTCAGCCGCACCGTCATTCGCGAAGCCATTTCGCGGCTCAAATCGGAAGGCCTGGTCGGTTCGCGCAGAGGCAGCGGCACCGTGGTCCTGGCGCCGAACAACGCCACGCCGTTCCGTCTCGACATCGACGTGCAGGATTCGATTCAGGCGGTGCTGCGCGTGATCGAGCTGCGTCGCGGTGTGGAAGGCGAAATGGCGGCATTGGCGGCGCAGCGGCGCACCAAGACGCAGAACCAGCGCATCCGGCAGGCCTTGAAAAACATCGACAAGGCAGTGCAGGAGGGCAGGGATGGCGTGCAGGAAGATTTTGCTTTCCATGCCGCGATTTCGGAGGCGGCGCACAATCCTCTCTATACGTCGTTGTTGCAATTCCTGAGCCAGTTCTTGCAGGCGGCGATCCGGGTGGCGCGTATCAACGAAGCGCGACGCGAAGATTTTCGCCAGCAGGTGCGCGATGAGCATGCCGTGATTGCGCAGGCGATCACCGATGGCGACGCCGATGCGGCGCGTGCGGCGGCGCTGCGGCACATGGAAAACTCGGCAGTGCGCATCCAGGCGGCCGATACGGCTTTCTGGGCCAGCGAGGGCGGAAAGGCTGCGCGTCATCTGGCGCAGGCCGGGGAACTCAAATAGCCGGCGTCGTACATGCTCTTGAAATACCGGGACGAAAAAAAACGCCGCGAAGAACGCGGCGTTTTTATTTGCACTTCCGGATAACTGAAATCAGTTGCGAACGACTTTCTTGTATTCGTTGGTGCGTGTGTCGATTTCGATCTGGTCGTCCTGGCTGACGAACAGCGGGACCATCACGACGATCTGATTCGCTTCAATCGCGTTTTCGATCTTGGCTTCCTTCAGGACGTTGCCCGAAGTGTTGCCCTTGACTGCCGGTTCCGAGTACACGACCTGGCGCACGATGGTGGTCGGCAGTTCGACGGAAATTGCCTTGCCGTCATAGAACACTGCTTCGCATTCCATGCCGTCCTTCAGGTAACCCAGTGCGTCGCCCAGGTTTTCGCCTTCGATTTCGTACTGGTTGTATTCGGAGTCCATGAACACGTACAGCGGATCGGCGAAGTAGGAGTAAGTCACTTCCTTCTTGTCCAGCACGACCACGTCGAACTTGTCGTCGCCGCGGAACACGTTTTCTTGCGGGCTGTTGGTCAGCAGGTTCTTCATCTTCCACTTGTAAGTGAAGCCGGTGCGGCTCGAACCGTTGACGTCGGAGCGCAGGACGATCATCGGCTTGCTGTCAACCATAATGATGTTGCCGACGCGAATTTCTTTTGCAAATTTCATAGCGAATATACGTAAAAAGTAGGTTGCGTAAAAATCTTCTGTAGCCTACTGGCAAAAAAACACCGCAAGCCCACGTACGATTAAATTGTTGATGCATTGATGCGTAAAAATTAGCCCTATATTTTAACCTAATTTTTTGCCGCTTCAGACTCTCGGCGGAACTGTTTCTGCAAACTTCAGCAAATTCGTCGCCAAATCGCCGTTTGCCAGCAACACTTGCTCCCAATCCATGGACAGCCTGGCAATGTTCGGCAGGTCGGCTTGCATGTCGCGCCATAGCGCGGCGACGTCGATTGCATCACCGGCAGCGCCGTTCCAGGCCAGCGCCAGCGCCGTCAGGCTCTCCGTTGCCGCCGGGCAGGTGTGCAGGAATGCCTTCAGTTTGACGTGGTGCAGGTTCTCGTCTTGCGGATAGATATGCCAGATGAAGGGTTTGGCGGCCCATTGCGCGCGCACGAAGGAGTCTTCGCCGCGCACGAAATTGACGTCGCAGGCCCATAGCAATTTGTCGTAGTCGGGTTGCGGCACAAAGGGAATGACGCGCACGGTCAGGCTGCCGCGCGTGGCATGCGCCCCTGCGATTGAGGGCTGGCCGAGAAAGTCCGTCACGGCATCGCCGCCGACGCCTTCCGGCGCCAGGCAGATGACGGCGTGCCCGCTTGCTTGCCATGCCGAGAACAAGGCGGTGATCGGTGCTTGCGGGTAGCAGAAGAGCGATACCTTGAGCGCGTCCATCCCGGCTTCGGTCACGCCGAACTGCGCCAGGAAATCGGCGGCGGCGCGCGGATCGGCGAGGAAAGCTTCGCGTCGCGCAGCCAGGTCGGATTCGACTTGCAGGCCGCCGGTGCGCTGGTTGAATCCCGGAAAGAAGAAGTACTTCGTCAACGGCAGTTGCGGATGCGGCGAAGGCAGCGTATGGCAGCCTTCCACCCAGGTTTCGGCCGTCAGGCCTTCCAGATTCAGCCACACCGGACGCGGGGTGCATTCCGACATGGCCTTGATGTAGCCGGGCGGGATGTCGCAGGCGAAGAATTCGATGACGATGTTCGGCATGTCGGCGGCGCGGAATATGCCTTCCTGATCGCGCCAGTGCCGGACGATGACGCCCTGGATTTCCTGCGTCTCGCTATCGGTCGCGACTTCCGGGCAGATCCGCCGGAAACTCTTCAGGTCGTCGACCCATAAGGTGACGATGACGCCGTGTTCCTTTTGCAATTGCCGCGCCAGCCGCCAGCAGATGCCGATATCGCCGTAGTTGTCGACCACCTTGCAGAACAGGGCGAGCGAGATGGCGTGGGACGCCTGCGAGGATGTTGTCGAATGCATTTCCAGAATGTTCGGGATGTTGGATGGCAAGAAATAAGCTGCATTTTTGCAGCCGCAATCATGCTGGTCCGCATGATACAGGGGATTCGCGGCGGCGAGCGATGGCTCGCGAATACCGTTGCGGACCGGGCCGATGAACTCATGAAGCGAGGAATCCGCCATCTGCGGCCAGCACGTGACCGACTACGTAAGATGCTGCGCCTGACAGGAGCCATAGCACGGCTTCGGCGACTTCCTCGGGTTGCCCCATGCGTTTGAGGGGCAGGCCCGCGGCCACCGCGGACATGTCGGCGATGCCCGACGAGAGCATCATGTCGGTGACCACCCTGCCCGGGGCAATCGCGTTGATGCGAATGCCGCGGGGCGCGTATTCCATGGCAGCCGACCGCATCAGTGAAATGGCGGCGGCCTTGGAGGCCGAGTAGAGCGCAAGCCCGGGATTGGGATTGCGCACGCCGCTGACGGACGTATTGATGACGATGCTGCCATTGCCGCGAGCCAGCATGGGCGGCAATTGGTATTTCATGCACAGAAACACGGCGCGGACATTGGCATCGAAGATGGCGTCGTAAACGCCCGGTTCCTGTGCATGCAGGGATGCCCGCCGTTCCTGGCGGCCGGCGTTGTTGAAGGCGGCATCCAGGCGTCCGAATTGCGCCAGTATGGTGTCGATCAGGCGTTGGACGTCGCTTTCCTGCGTGACATCGGTTTGTACATAAAGGCTCTGTGCGCCGGCGGCGCGGCATTCGGCGGCTACGGCTTCTCCTTCCGATTGACGCCGGCCAGCAATCACCACGGCGCTGGCGCCCGCGCGCGCCATGCGAATCGCCGCGGCGCGACCGATGCCGCTGCCGCCTCCGGTCACCAATGCGACCTGTCCGGTCATGTCGTATGGGCTGGCCTTGCATTCCTTTTCGGGCATCGTTTCCATGGTGTTTCTCCTGAGGGAAGCATGTTCGTCGTAATGGATGTCTCCGCGATTTATAGTTGTATAATACAACTATATGAAAAGAGGGATGGAAAATATGCAAAAAGCAGGCTCTTCGCCGGATTTTTCTTTTGTCGACGGCATCCGTACCGCTTCGCGCCGGATGGTGCGCGAGCTGGGCTTCATGCAATCCACGCTGGCGGCAACCGACTATCCGCCATCCGCGGTACACGCCATCATCGAGATCGGCGCGCGCAAATCGATGAGCGCCGCGCAGCTTGCCGAATTCCTCGATCTTGAAAAATCCAGCGTCAGTCGTATGGTGCGCAAGCTGATCGAAGCCGGTGAGTTGCAGGAGCAGGCCAGCGACCTCGACGGCCGTGTCAAATGGCTGGCGTTGACGCCGCAAGGCCGGCGCACGCTGACTGCCGTCCAGGCGTTCGGCCGCAAGCAGGTTGTCGGCGCGCTCGAACAATTGAGCGTGGATCAGCAGGACGCCGTGGCGCAAGGGCTGAGCGTCTATGCGCAGGCGCTGGAAGCGCGCCGGTCGGGCAAGGCAATGGTGCCGGCCGACGAGATTCGCATCGTCGCCGGTTATCAGGCTGGCGTGATCGGCCGCATGGTCCAGATGCATGCAATGTTTTATGCGCGCAGCGTCGGCTTCGGCAGTTTTTTCGAGAGCAAGGTGGCGGCGGGATTGGCGGAATTCGTGCCGCGCCTGGAGCATTCGCGCAATGGTTTGTGGCTGGCCGTGCAAGGTCAGCGCATCGTCGGATCGGTGGCCATCGACGGCCAGGATCTGGGCGACAACAAGGCGCACCTGCGCTGGTTCATCGTCGACGACGGCCTGCGCGGCGCGGGCGTGGGGCGCCGCCTGATGGATGCGGCGATGGCATTCTGCGATGCACAGGGATTTGCATCGGTACAGTTGTGGACTTTTCGGGGACTGGATGCGGCGCGCCGTCTGTATGAGGGCAGCGGATTCCGGCTCAAGGAAGAATGGCCGGGCGCGCAGTGGGGCAAAGAGATGGTGGAGCAGCGTTTCGAGCGTTGAGGCTGGTGGATCGGCAGGTGATTTTGTAAATAAGCAACTATTCGCAAGTTCGTTGTATTTTTAAATCAATGCGGATTTTTATTTAAATTGCTTGCAATTTAATTTTTGGCTATGTATTATTCGTCCATGGCAAACGCAAACACATCGAAGACACCGGCAGCAGCGATTGATCAGGCCCTCATGCTTGAAAATCAATTGTGCTTCGCCATGTACTCGGCGTCGCTGGCGATGACCAAGGTGTACAAGAAGATACTGAAGGACATCGATCTGACGTATCCGCAATATCTCGTGATGCTGGTCTTGTGGGAAAAGGACGAAGTCACGGTTTCCGACCTGGGCGGCAAGCTGTTCCTCGATTCGGGCACCCTGACGCCTTTGCTCAAGCGCATGGAAACGATGGGTCTGCTGCATCGCGCCCGTGACGTGGAAGACGAACGCCGCGTGGTGGTGCGCCTGAGCCAGGAAGGCCGTGCCTTGCGCAAGCGGGCAATGGCCGTCCCGGAGCGACTGATGTGCTCCTTGCCACCGCTGGAACAGGTTGCTAATCTGCGAGAACAGCTCAAAGAGTTGCGCAAGGGTTTGCTGGATGATGCAGACGAGTAATGCCACGGTTTTTGTCGCTGTCGCAGTTGCATAAGTGACAGCAGTTCGTTAAGCAGCAGAAGTGAGTTTCACCGCATATTATTTATATTGTTAGCAATTTTATTGTTTAAAATTTATTTATCCTTATGTTTTTTAATCGATGCATCCCCTGCATCATTCTTCATACCACTCGAAAGGAATCAAAATGAAAATCGAAAAAGCACTCTACCAAGCGACTGCAACTGCAACCGGCGGCCGCGAAGGTTCCGCCAAGTCGTCCGACGGCATCCTGGACGTCAAGCTGACCACGCCGAAGGAACTGGGCGGCGCAGGCGGCAACGGCACCAATCCTGAACAACTGTTCGCAGCCGGTTATTCGGCCTGCTTCCTCGGTGCGATGAAGTTCGTCGGCGGCCAGGAAAAGATCGCCATCCCTGCCGACACCAGCATCACCGGCACTGTCGGCATCGGCACCATTCCAGGCGGCTTCGGCATCGAAGTGGCGCTGAATATTTCCCTGCCGGGCCTGGACCGCGCCGTTGCCCAATCGGTGATCGACAAGGCACACCAGGTTTGCCCTTACTCGAACGCGACACGCGGCAACATCAACGTCACACTGACACTGGTATAAGCCGTCTGCCTGTTGTCTGAATCGTTCGATGTAAAAAAACGCCCTTCGTTGAAGGGCGTTTTTTCGTTCAGGCGATGCAGGGACGCATCATCAGCGGCAATGAGTCAAGTGCCGGTCAAGCCGGCGCCAGCATGAAGTCGTAACGCAAGGCGGCCATTGGCGCCGCAATTGTGTTGCCGCGCGCGGTGACGCCCGCGGCTTGTGTTTCGAGCTTGCAGATCAAGGCGTCTTTGACGCCGAACACAACGTCCGAGTCGAGGTAAGGATCGTCGGCCAGGAACAGGTGCGTCACCAGCGTATCGCAGGCCGGTGCGCTGATCATGAAATGCACGTGCGCCGGACGGTAAGGATGGCGTCCTTGCGCATCGAGCATCTTGCCGACCGGGCCGTCGTTGGGAATCGGATAAAACGCCGGCACGATCGAGCGAAACCAGAAACGACCTTCGCGATCGGTAACGAAGCGCGCGCGGTCGCTCAGGTGCTGCAAACCATCTTGGCGCTGTACATCGTAGTAGCCGTCGCTGTCCGAATGCCAGACATCGACCACGGCGCCGGCGATGGGCGTCCCGTCGAGCGCGGCGACGCTGCCTTCGACCAGCAACGGTGCGCCGTCGGCATCGTGCGAGATCATGTCGCCCAGTGCATGTTGCTTTGGATTCTCGACGTAGAACGGGCCCAGCACCGTGGTTTGCGTGGCGTCCCCGGGATGGCGGTGGTTGATGGCGTCGACCAGCATCGAGGCGCCCAGCGTATCGGACAGCAGGATGAATTCCTGGCGCGTGTCGCTGCACATCTGTCCGGTCGCGGTGAGAAATTCGATCGCCGCCAGCCACTCTTGCTGGTTCGGTTCGACCTCCTGGATCAGTGCGTGCAGATGGCGCACCACTGCTTCGCTGATCTGGCGCATGCGCGGCGAGGCAGCGTTTTGCAGGCGCTCCAGCACGGCGCGGGTGATATTGTTTTCATCAAAATTTCGCATGGTCTTTTCCTGTCAACTCAACTCAGCTCAGCTGGCCGGCGTCTCGCCGGCCCAGGCGCGCGCCAGCATGGCGGCGATGGCTTGCTGTTCCAGCGGGCGCGGGTTCCAGTAGGCGTCTTGCATGACCAGCTCCGCTGCGCGCAAGATCCCGCCTTCAGGCATGCCTATATCGCGCAAGGCCAGCGGCGTGTCCAGGTTCTGCGCCAGCGCATGCATGCCGCTCACGGCATCGTCCACGCCGAGCGCATCGGCAATCACGCGCATCGCTTGCGGCGCCGCCGGCGCGTTGTAGGCCAGCGCATGCGGCAGCATGATGGTGTGGGTCGGCGCATGCGGCAAATCGAAGGTGCCGCCGAGCACGTGGCAAATCTTGTGATGCAAGGCCATGCCGACCGCGCCCAGGCAGGTGCCGCATAGCCAGGCGCCGTATTGCGCATCGCTGCGGGCGGCAAGGTCGTCGGGTTGCGCGACCACGCGCGGCAAGCTGCGCGCCAACGCCCGTATGCCTTCGGCGGCCATCAGCGAGACGATGGGGTTGGCGTCTTTGGCGTACAGTGCTTCGACCGCATGCGCCAATGCGTTCATGCCGCTCGTGGCGGACAAGGCGGGCGGTAGCGTCAGCGTCAGGTTGACGTCGTAAATCACTACTTCCGGCAAGATGCGCGGCGAGCGTTGCGTGGTTTTGACGCCATTGTCGGTCTGGCCGAGGATGGCGGTTACTTCCGAGCCCGCGTAAGTGGTTGGCAACACGACTTGCGGCAAATCGGTGCGCAAGGCCAGCGCCTTGCCCAGGCCGATGGTGGAGCCGCCGCCCAACGCCACGATGCTGTCGCACTGCTGCGCTTGCAGGTAGGCCAGGGCTTTTTCAGTGACGGCGACCGGCGTATGCATGACCGCTTCGGTGAAGCTGCCGCCGTAGAGCTCGCCCAATTGTTGCGCGATTTGTTCGGCCAGCTGCTGCTGTGCCGGCGTCGACAAAATCAGTGCACGCCGGCATCCGAGGCGGCGCAGCTCGTCGGCGATTTCCGCCGCACGGCCGGCGCCGAACAGGATGCGCGCCGGTGCGGCGCTATAGGTAAAGGTCTGGGTCATGATGCTGTCCGTTCAGGGAGCAATCCGATGGTGCGCTACTCCAGATGGGCGCCATCGGATCAGTTGAAGTAATAGTCCACTTGGTGCCGCGCGATGCGGATGTCGCCTATCTGTTGTTTGGCGGCGGCGTGGGCTGGATGCGTCTGATAGACGGCGAGCGCCTCGGCGCTGTCGAATTCGCTCAGCAAGACGACGTCGCACGCGTAGTCCACTGCGCTGTAGTCGATACCGATTTCCAGCTTGAGCAAACCGGGAATCACGCCGCTTGCGGCGAGCGGCTCGAAGGCCTGCTTCAGGGCGGCCAGGTTGGCCGCGTGTTCGGGGCTGCCGCGCGTACCGGCGACGTCCCACATCACGATGTGTCTCACTTTCATTATTGCCTCATGGGCCTCATGGTTTTTGGGTAATATAGTTGATCAAATAATGAAAAAGAATGCCTTGTTTGAAATTCTTATTTTCATTTTATGAAAAACTGAATATGAAAAACTAAATTCGCCAACCACGAGCACAAAGACCTCATCATGGATCGCTGGACCGAATACGAATTGTTCGTCAATACCGCTGAACTCGGCAGCCTCTCCAAGGCCGCCGAGCAGATGGACATTTCCAACGCCACGGCCAGCCGTTATCTCGCTTCGCTGGAGCAGCGCCTGGGCGCGCGGCTGATCGAACGCAATACGCGTCGTCTCCTGTTGACCGAAGCAGGCGAACATTTTTGCCGCAGTTGCAAGGCCGTGCTGGCCGAGATCAGCGACGCCGAAGCCGCCGTCAACGCCAACACGGTTGCCGCCAGCGGCACCTTGCGCATTACCGCCTCGCTATCGTTCTGCCTGAAACACATCACCCCCTTGCTGCCGGAATTCACGCAGCGCTATCCCGACATCGAGGTCCAGATTGTCGCCGCCAATCGTTACTTCGACCTGATTGAAAGCGGCATCGACATCGCCATCCGCACGCGCGAATTCGAACCCGACTCCGCCATCACGGTGCGTAAACTGGCCAGTACGCCACGTGTGCTGGCGGCTGCGCCAGCCT
>NZ_AKJW01000008.1 GCF_000282135.1 Herbaspirillum sp. CF444 | reverse complement strand
CCGGCCGCTGGCCGCCGGTGGCGAACCATTCCAGCGTCAGATGTGAAAGCCGCGTGCCGGAGTCGTTCAGTATCAGCTTCTGCGCCGCCAGCCATTCCGGCGTGATGCGCGCAGGACAACGCCAATCCGCCGGCAGGAAGGCCATCACCGGATCGCGCCGCCATGGCTGCACCGACAAGCGCGCCATCGGCGACTGCGGCAAGGCGACCAGACCGACATCCAGCGTTCCCTCATTCAGGCGGGTCAGCGTCTCTTGCGAGGTCAGCACCTCGACCTGCACGTCGATGCCGGGATGATCCTGCCCCAACACCTCCAGCGCCTGCGGCAGCAAATGCGCAATCGCCCCGGTGGAGGCGCCCAGACGCACGCGCCCGGCCAACCCCTGGACTTGCCGTTGCACGTCCTGCAGCGCCTGTTCGGCATCGGCCAGCAAACGGCGCGCGCGTTCGATCAGGGTTTCGCCTATCGTCGTGGGACGCACCTGCCCGCGCTTGCGCGACAGCAGCGCCGCGCCGACGCGCTCTTCGAGGTCGGCGATGTGGAGACTGATCGTCGGCGGCGCCAGATGCAGCACGCGCGCCGCCTCGGCAAACGAGCCCAGATCGGCGATCGCCACCAGGGTGCGCAGACGGTCCAGATTGATTTCCCGCATTTGGCTTCCCTCCCGGATGAGTCAAAGATCAGAAAAACTGAATCTTATCGTTATTAAATTCAACTTTTCCTATTCTATCAATGCGCGCAAGATCGGGGTTCTCTTTTGAACCTTAGACCCAAGGATCCTCATCATGGCTTCTCCCCTTGTTTTCATCGACGGCGACCAGGGCACCACCGGCCTGCAAATCCACGAACGCCTGCGCAACCGCAGCGATATCCGGTTGCTCACGCTGCCGGCGGCAGAACGCAAAGCCCCGTTGCGCCGCGCCGAAGCAATCAATGCCGCCGACATCGCCATCCTCTGCCTGCCGGACGCTGCCGCGAAGGAAGCGGTCGCCGCCATCGAAAATCCGTCCGTGCGCGTGATCGACGCCAGCTCCGCCCATCGCACGACCGCGGGCTGGGTATACGGCTTCCCCGAGATGGATGCCGGACAGTCGCAACTCATTGCCGCCGCAAAACGCGTCACCAACCCCGGCTGCTACCCGACCGGCGCCATCGGCCTGCTGCGTCCGCTGATACAAGCCGGCTTGCTGCCGCGCGATTACCCGATCAGCGTGCATGCGGTGTCCGGCTATTCCGGCGGCGGCCGCCCTGCCGTGGAACAGTACGAAGGTCCCTCGGCGGCGCAGGCCCTGGCTTTCCAGGTATACGGCACCGCCCTCGCGCACAAACATCCGCCCGAGATGCAGCGCTACGCCGGGCTGGACCATCGCCCGATCTTCGTACCGGCCTATGGCGCGTTCCGCCAGGGCATCGTCCTGACCGTACCGCTGGAACTGCGCCTGCTGGCGCCCGGCGCGACCGGCGAACAATTGCACGCCGCCCTGGGCAGCCACTACGCGGATTCAAAACACGTGCGCGTGATTTCACTGGAAGAAAGCAAAACGCTCACGCACCTCAATCCACAGGCGCTCAACGACACCAACGACATGCAATTGGGCGTGTTCATCAATGAAGAGCATGGACATGTGCTGTTGTCGGCGGTGTTCGACAACCTGGGCAAAGGCGCTTCCGGCGCGGCGGTGCAGAATCTGGATCTGATGCTGGCGCATGCTTGATTCGTCGTCGCTTTCAGGAATGCAAAAAAGCCCTGCGATTGCGGGGCTTTTTCTTGTATCGGATACCTGCTCGCGGCAGGCGATTTCACGTGGCGGCCAGATGAAAGGATTCCATCTGAATCTGAACATCAGGCTTGTTGCCCATGCGGGGTCGCGGCTTGCCTGCCCGACGCGCTGTCGAGGCTGGCCGGACCGGCGCCAAAGTAGGCAATGTTGAGCAAGCCGCCCGCCAGCATGATGTTCTTGAGGAAGTGGATCATCTGGTTCTGATCCGCAAAATTGTGATGGAAGAAGACTGCGGTTGCCAGCGTGAACAAGGCCATCAGGGGAGCAACCAGGCGCGTACGGTAACCCAGCACGAGCAAGGCGCCGCCGCCGACTTCCATCAGCACGGCGATGGCCCAGCCGATGCCGGCCGCCGGCAAGCCGACACTGGCGATATAACCGGTGGTCGCTGCATAGGAAGTCAATTTCCCGATGCCGCTCATGAGGAAAGGGGCACCGATGAGGAAACGGCCGATCAAGGGCAAATATTTTTTAAGTGTGGACATGATGTGATCCTTAAAGAAAATGAAAAATGAAAAATGAAGAACTCAAGCTACATCGACAAGAACAACTTCCGCATCGTCAATTGCGGCGACGACGATCTTTGAAACATCCTTTGCCGCGATGCCATCGCGTGCATCGAGACGCAATCCGTTGACTGACACGGCGCCGCTCGCGACCACCAGATAGCCATAGCGGGCATCCCCGATTTCATACTCGAGGGACCGGCCGCGCGTGACCGTGGCGCCAAGAACGCGGGCGTCCGCGTCGATGGCGATGGCATCCTCGTCGCCGGGCAAGCCGCTCGCAAGCGCGACCCAGCGATTGGCTCGTTCGGTTTTGGGAAAAGGCTTCGCGGACCACTGCGGCTTGATGCCCAAGCGGCGAGGCCGCAGCCATATCTGGAAAATCTTCAGGGGCGTGCTGCCCGGGTTGTATTCCGCATGGCGGATGCCGCTGCCGGCGGAAAATGCCTGGACATTGCCGGCGACGATATGGGCCCGCCCCCCGGTCGTGTCTTCGTGCGCCAGCAAGCCCTCCCGGACATAGGTCACGATTTCCATGTCTCGGTGGCCATGCATCGGAAATCCAGTGCCTGGCTCCACCTGGTCGTCGTTCAGGACGATCAGGCTGCCCAAAGGCGCGTGCGTCGCATTGTCGTACCCCATCAGCGCGAAGTGGTGTTTGGACTTCAGCCAGACCAGGTCGCTGCCGGCGAGTGAATCCAAATTTCTGATTTGCAACATGCTGTTCTCCTGAAGTCCTCGGTGGGTGCTCTTATGCGCAGTGCCCATTGCACTCGCAAGTTGATGACGGCAGCATAGCGCAGCAATAAACGATGATTAATAGGTTGAAATAGAAGGGATATTTGTAGAAAATAGAAAAATAAACTGAAAACCAGTCGATGGAGGCAGGCATGGCGCCGATCAATGATTTGAATAACCTGGTCTTTTTCGCGAAGGTCGTCGATGCCGGCAGCTATTCCGCCGCCGCCGAAGCGCTCGATATGCAGACGTCCAAATTGAGCCGGCGCATCAGCACGCTGGAAGCGGAGTTGGGAGTGCGTTTGCTCAACCGCACTACGCGCAAGCTCTCCCTGACGGAGATCGGCAGGACTTTTTATCGCCATTGTGCGGCGCTGATTGCGGAAGCGCAGTCGGCAAAAGACGCCGTGAATCAGACACTGTCGTCACCCCAGGGATTGCTGCGCGTAAGCTGCCCTGTCGGCCTTCTTCATGGCGGCCTGGCCGACATTTTCTCCAGGTTTTTGGCGGCCGAGCCGCAGGTGCGCATCGCGCTCGACGCGACCAATCGTCGCGTCGATGTCGTCGACGAAGGGCTCGACATCGCTATCCGCGTCCGGGTGCCGCCGCTGGAAGACTCGGATCTCGCCATGCGTGTCTTCGGCCCATCGAAAATGATCCTGGTCGCCAGCCCCACGCTCATGCTCCGGCATGGCATGCCTGCCCGCCTGGCGGACGTGGCAAGGATGCCTGTCATCGCCATGGGCTATGCCGGCGACAAGGTCACCTGGCGCTTTCAGGACAAGGATGGCAACACCGAAGAACTCGTGCATACGCCGCGCCTGCATACGGACGACCTGCTCACGCTACGCGCCGCCGCCTTGCAAAGCATAGGCGTTGCCTATATGCCTGCGCTTGCGGTGACGGAAGACATGGAAGCAGGAACGCTGATCAGGCTCCTGCCACAGTTGAGCGCACGCGCGGGCATGATTCACGCCTTGTTTCCATCAAGGCGCGGCATGATTCCCTCGGTCAGGGCTCTGCTCGATTTCATGGCTGCGGAGTTGGCCGATAGTTCGTTTCCGCTATTCGAGTCGTGAATTGTCTATCTGGTTGGAACTCGGTATGATCAATTTTTCCATCGGCTTAGACGATACTTATCCCCATGCTTGACGGCGTATCGCTTGATCAATTGCGCACCTTTATCACCACCGTCGACGAGGGCAGTTTTTCTGCCGCCTCGCGCAAGCTGTTCAGGGCGCAGTCAGTCATCAGTCAGAGCATCAGCAATCTTGAAAATCAGATTGGCGTCGCATTGTTCGACAGGTCCGGCCGCTACCCCAAGCTGACGGCCGCCGGCGTCGTTCTGCTTGCCGACGCGCGCAATGTCGTGTCGAACGTCGACCTCCTGAAGGCCCGTGCGAAAGGCATATCGGCCGGATTGGAACCCGAGCTATCCGTCGTCGTGGATGTCATGTATCCGATCGACGCGGTGACGCAAGTCGCCAAAGAGTTTAAAGAACATTATCCCGGTGTCGCGCTGCGCATTTATGTTGAAGCATTGGGCGGAGCAATGCAGCCCGTGCTGGATGGGCGCTGCAGCGTCGGGATCGTCGGCTCGCTTCCGCATATTCCCCCGACGATGGCCCATGAGCGGCTTGCCGCCATTACATTTCTCATGGTCTGCGCCGGCGATTATCCCTTGGCGTCGCAGCAGGGAGTGATTCCTAAAGATGTCCTGGCAAGACACACGCAAATTGTTCTGACGGACCGCTCCGATTTGTCGAAGGGACGTGAGTTTGGCGTAATGTCGCCTTTGACCTGGCGACTTGGAGATCTGTTTGCCAAGCATCATTTCCTCTTGAACGGCCTGGGATGGGGAGGCATGCCGCTGCATATCGTGCGCAGCGATATCGAAAACGGCAGCTTGTCCGTGTTGCGGATCGAAGACCTGCCTCCCGAGGGTCTGATATTGCCCATGTCCGCCATCTGGCAAATGTCCTCGCCGCCAGGCCCCGCCGGCCGCTGGTTTATTGACCGTCTGAAGCAAATTCCTTCCCCGACAAACACCATCCCGGCGGGTAAAGTCCGTTCCGGCCCAAAGCGGTAGCCATCTGCTTTGCATCCATCGTTGATGCCGATGGATAGCATCGAAAAATCAGGACTGGCGCCTGCCTCTTTCTCGATGGATCATTCCGTGATGAACCGGAATGAACGAATCAAGGAAAGATCAATGTCCACTGCATCAGCATATTCGCCTATCGCGTCGGAAGTCCTCGCCATTGCCGGGGCCCCTGTTCCGCGCCTCGGATTTGGCACCTACGGCATGTCGGGTCCTGGCCTTCAGGAGACCCTGGTATCCGCGTTGCATCATGGATTCCGGCATATCGATACGGCCCAGATGTATCAAAACGAAGCCGACGTCGGCGCCGCAATCCGCGCCTCCGGAATTGCGCGCCGGGATATTTTCGTCACGACCAAGGTATGGGTCGACAACTATCCGGAAAAACGATTTTCCGCATCGGTCGATCAAAGTCTCGCCAAGCTCAAGTCCGACCATATCGATCTCCTTCTGGTGCATTGGCCGCGCGGAGGCGTTTCGATTGCCGAGCAGATCGACGGCCTGAACCGGGCTGTCGATGCAGGAAAAGTTCGCCATATCGGCGTCAGCAATTTCAACGCTGACATGCTGCAGTCCGCGATCAAGCTGTCCAAACATCCGATTGTCACCAATCAGGTGGAGTATCACCCCTTCCTGGATCAGAGCGTGCTGCTCAAGACGGTCAATGCCAACGCAACAAGCCTGATGGCCTATTGCGGCATGGCGATCGGACGTGTCTTCGACGAGCCCGTTCTGCGTGAAATTGCCATGCGCAACAAGCGAACAATTGCGCAAGTAGTATTGAGATGGCTGATTCAGCAGCCGCACGTCGTGGCCCTTTCCCGCACCGGAAAACCGGAAAGAATCGCCGACAACGGCCGTATCTTCGATTTCGAACTTTCTCAAGAGGACATGCAGGCGATCACGATGTTGCGCAGACCGGCAAGTCGGATCGTCAATCCTTCCCACCTCGCTCCCGCGTGGGATTAGTGTCTGTTTAGTGCCTGTTAACAGGCACAAATCCATCGCAGTCCGTTTCAATCCATCTCAACCCATCTGTTCTGCAGATGGTTTGTATCGAAATATATTGTCTGTTCAGATGCATGGCCGGCGCCTATTCTCTTATCTACGCTACATCGGCACACGGGACGGCAAGACGAACCCGTTGCGTCGGCAAGCATTGTGTAAATCATTCAGGACATGGAGAAAACGATGGTCATTCACGCACAACCCACGCAATCCGGACGTGGCATTCAACAACAGCGAAAACTTGTATTCCGCACGCGCGGACATGCGCACGGGGCGATTACCCGATTGGCAAGCCCGGGCGATGTCGGCGAACTGATCAAGCCGTTCGTGTTTCTTGATTATTTCGAGGCCGATGCCGCAGATGCCCCCAAGTTTGGATTTCACCCCCATTCCGGCATCGCGACATTGACGCTGATTTTGTCCGGGCAGGCCCGCTACAAGGAAACGACCGGACGTGAAGGCATTATCGACAAGGGCGGCGTCGAATGGATGCGCGCGGGTAGCGGCGTCTGGCACACCGGCGGCCTGCATGGCAAGGAACGAGGCAAAGGATTTCAGCTTTGGGTGGCGCTGCCGCCCGAACTCGAACTGGCCTTGCCTCATAGCCAATATCTCGACGCATCCGCTTTTCAGACCGCAGGGCCTGCTCGGATCATCATGGGAGAGTATGGGGGACACCACAGCATTGTCGCTGCACCGGCAGGCATGACTTACCTTGATGTGCGACTGAAAGCCGGCGACCGTTGGCGCTTTACACCGCCCAAAGGCCACAACGTGGCCTGGATTGCGGTCCATGAAGGAAGCGTGTCAACGGTTGAACATGTCTCCTCAGGCGAGATCGCGGTTTTTGAAGAATCCGAAGACGAAATCCGCTTTGACGCCATTTCAGATACCGCCTTCGTTCTCGGTTCGGCAGTCAAGCACCCTTACGATTTGGTCACTGGCTACTATTCGGTCCACACCAATGCCGCCGCGCTCAGGCAAGGCGAAGCCAACATTGCGCAGATCGGCAGCCAACTGCGCGGCCAGGGAGTCCTCAGGCGGGCCTGATTCCAGGCAATGCCTTTTGCGTCGCCCGACTCCTCAAGACGGCGAAAAGTTGACACTGGTTTGCGAAGCGGGCGGCAGCTTCGACAGAAAGGCATCGACATGGCGTTCTTCCGTTGCCCACGATGCGACCAGACGAATCACCGAACTGTCCGGTCCCCGCTTCTCCCAGACATAGAATTCGAAATTCTCTTGCAACGCCGAGATCACAGAGTCCGGGAGTATCGGGAATACCTGGTTTGTCTCGGATTCGGCACTCAGCAAATAACCGGCAGACAAGATGCCTGAAGCCAGCTTTTTGGCCATGGCGTTGGCATGGCGGGTCATCGTGAAGAACAGCCCCTTGGTTCCGAAAAGCGCGCCAAACTGGATGCCCAACAGGCGCCCTTTGGCCAGCATGCCGCCGCGCTGCTTGATGTGAAAAGCAAAGTCCTCTTTCAAAGAAGGATTGCACACCACCAACGCTTCCCCCAGGAGCGCACCTGCTTTGGTTCCGCCAATCCAGAAAATGTCCGCCAGGGATGCGATATCAGCCAACGCAACATCACTCTTGTCCGATGAAAGAGCAGCGCCCAAACGCGCCCCATCGACAAAGAGGATGAGTCCTCGTTGTTTGGCCAAGGCGGAAATGGCGCGCAGTTCGGACAGTGTATAGACCGTACCAACCTCGGTAGCATTCGACAGATAGAGCAGCCGCGGCCTGGCCATGTGCGGAAAATGCGCGTTATCGGCCATTGCCGCCTCGATGTTGGCCGGCGTGAGTTTGCCATTCACGGCTGGAACGGTAATCAGTTTGTGGCCAGTCGCCTCAATGGCGCCCGCCTCTCGGACAACAATATGCCCCGAGTTGACTGCGATCACGGCTTCATGAGGACGCAAACAACTGGAAATCGACACAATATTGGCCATCGTTCCATTGGCCACAAAGTGAATCTCGGCCTGAACGTCGCCCAGATGACGTTGAATGTCCGCCTTCGCTTTATCCGAGTACGCATCGGCACCGTAGGGGGCATGCTGCATGAGATTGGACGCCAAGAGCGCCTCCAGGATGTCGGGATGGCATCCCTCGCTATAATCGTCGAGAAAGCTGAAAGTAGTCATCGAATTTGCTCGCTAAATTACGCCATGACGCAAGATGCGCCGGCACAGCGTGCAGATTACCGAGGACCGGTAAGGAAGGATTGTAAAAAATTGGCAATC
Organism: Herbaspirillum sp. CF444; assembly: GCF_000282135.1. Lineage (GTDB taxonomy): Bacteria > Pseudomonadota > Gammaproteobacteria > Burkholderiales > Burkholderiaceae_D > Herbaspirillum. The sequence goes on along the minus strand of NZ_AKJW01000008.1, from coordinate 55,719 downwards.
ACGTGAAATTCGAGGGATTCACCCCGTAAGCATGCTGAAATGCCCGTGTGAAATGACTCTGGTCGAAAAATCCCACGGCATGCGCGATCTCAACAATCGGCATGGCGTCCCGGGCCTTCAAAAGCACCAGGGCTCGCTCTAAACGCAAGCGAATCAGCCAGGCGTGCGGCGTCATGCCAACGGTACGCTTGAACATCTTCAAAAAGGTGAAGCGGTCCAGATTCAATAGCGAAGCCAGATCTTGCAACAGGATCTTCTCGGGCAGATGCGCCTCGATGAACTCACGCAGCAACCGGAATTGCATCGTCGATAGTGCACCGGCGACGACCTTGGGAGCGGGTTTCAGGAGCCTGGCGAAAAGCGACTCAAACAGATCAAGCACCCGGCTCTCGCCCAGCAATGGGTCCGTTGCCGCTTGCATCATGGCGGCATGCATCCGTAGCAATTGGGTCGCCAGCCCCGCGTCTCGAATCACGGCGGCGGAATGCGACGGAAAACAGTGCTTTCCGGTCACCTCTTCGCCAATCCCCTTCAATAGTTCGGGCGAGAGACGAAAGGTATGCAGCGTATATGGCGCATCGGCAGCCTTGCCATCGTGCACCTCGCCCGCGGGCATCAACTGGATGACTCCTCGCGTTAGCAGCAGTGAACTACCTTGAAAAGACTGACGCTGGACACCGTCAGCCACGAGGGCGACATGGCAATCCAGGTGATAGTGAGGCTCAAAGGTAAACGCGGTGAATCGCGCCGTGCTCAAGAACAAACCCGGGAACGCGGATGCCTGCTTGTAACTGACATGATCATCCACGGCGGGCTACCTCAATTGGTCTGGAATTAAAGGAAACGCTTATTTTCACATAGACATGCTGGTTTTTGCGGGTGAATCCGCAGCCGACGACGGATATGGCCGCACACCGGCCTTCCCGCCATCCTGGCGAGTTCAGCCGGCCTTCAGCACAGTATTCCCATTCAACACCAACGGCAGCGCCCTCGCCCATCGATTCGCCGATAGCGAAAAAGTCAGCGCGCGAACCTGGTGGTACCACCCTGCCGGCACGTACAAAAGCTCGCCGGGTTGCATGATGCATTCGATCATTGCGGCCTGGCGAGCCAGCGGGAATTTGCCGAAGTCCGGCGCCTCCGGATCAAACGGCGAGCCGAACAGGATGGCGTTGGCCTCGCGCGGATAAAGGAATTCGTCATGGTGAGGCGGCGCCAGGAAAATGCGCTTATGGCCCCAGATCTGCGCAAAGATATTGTCGTCATAGTCGCAATGCAACGGCGTCACCGTGCCGGACGGACCAAGCCAGAAGCGCGGCGGGCCCATTTTTTTGAAATAGACCGGCCAGTGACACAAGCTGTTCAGTTCGCGCAGTTCCAGATTGCCGACATACGGCGGCAGGTCATGCTTGTTGTTGGCGACAAGCTCAAGATAGGTCAGCAACGACATGTCCTGCATCGCCCGGTCGGGCGCGAAAGCGGTATTGACATAGTCGCCCACCCGCGCGCGCACGTGCAGCTCGCCAAAGCGGTCGCGCAATGTTTGCGGCGTCAGCGTGGACAGCGGCCACTTGCCGACGAGCCCGGTGACGACGAATGGCAAGCCTTTTTCTGCACGCAGATGAAACGCCGCTGCATCGAGCATGGGCACGCGCGGCACGTCGGTAATGAGCGGCAGGTCGCGACTCGCACGTCGGATGGCCTCGCGCATTTCCTGTATCGACGTGACGCCGCGCACCAGCGCGTCCTTCCGCTCCCGCGCCTGTTTCCTGGCCATGGCGGCTTCGGGCGACAGGGGCGCCGATGACGGACGGGGCGGCAGCAAGCGCGACGAGGGGCTTGTTTCCTGCATCTCGTGCATCTCTTGCGCCTCCTGATTGCCGGTCGCCGGATTTTTCATTTTTCCCTCCGTCTGCAATCAGAGCTCCCGGAGACTCTCGAAATACCGCACATCCCCGCTCAGCGGATCGGTGAAGGCGATCGAGCGCGCCAGCAGTTTCAGCGGCGCATCGTAGTTGTCGGTCGCGCCGGCGGGCACGGTATGCGGATAAAAAGTGTCGTTGAGGATGGGAACGCCGAGCGCGGCCATGTGCACGCGCAGCTGATGCTTGCGCCCGGTCACCGGATTGAGCCGGTACAGCGCCTGGTCGCCTTGCCGTTCGATCAGGTCGATATGCGTCTCCGAGTTGGGCTCGCCGGCTTCTTCGCGCATCAGGAAAAACTTGTCGGCATCCACCAGGCGGCTGCGATAGACAAAGGGAAAATCACGTCCTTCCAGCATCCCTGCCAGCGCCTCGTAGGTTTTATCCATGGTGCGCTGCTGGAACATCGACTGATACGCGCCGCGGCTGGCCGGATTGTGCGAAAAGATGATGACGCCGGCGGTTTCGCGGTCGAGACGGTGGATGGGTGTCAGGTCGGCCAGGCCGGTTTTCTGCTTGAGGCGCACCAGCAGGCTTTCGTGCAAAAAGCGACCGCTCGGAATCACCGGCACGAAGTGCGGCTTGTCGACCACCAGCAGGTGATCGTCCCGATGCAGGATGGCTTCCTCGAACGGAATCCTGTCTTCGCTGCCCTCCAGGTCGCGGTAGTAAAAAATGCAGTCGCCGCGCCGGTATGGCGACGTCGGCGCAATGGCTTCGCCCTGTTGATTGACGACCTCGCCGCGCGCCATGCGTTGCCGCCAGGCCTCTTCCGGCACGGCAGGAAAACGCGCGTGCAGGAAGCTCAGCATGTCGCGCCATTGTTCAGGATCCTGTTGCAGCCACAGATAGCTCGGCGCAACGCCGTCTTTCAACGGCAAAGGTGCTTTCGGTTTCATGCCTTGCCGGTCACTTTGCGCGCGGCGCGGCGTTGCCACGCGATGACGCTGGGATTGGTGTCCAGATGCGCCTTGATGCGCGTGCGCTGGATGTCGGTGAGCGGTAATGCGCGCAACAGATCCGGCCAGCTTTGCATGGCGCGTTCCACGGTATCGACCAGGATCATCTGCAGCTTCGGCTCCGGGATGCTCCAGATATTGGCCAGTTCGCGCAACACGGCGGGCGTAAGCAATTGCCGCGCTTTCTCTCCCGGCGCGAACGCCAGTGCATGGCCGTGCCCGGCCAGATAGGCCGAATACGCGACGATATCGTAGGCCGGCGACAATTCGGCCGCTTGCGGCGTGCGGTACAGCATGCTGAAATTTTTCAGATGCGCGTCGAAATTGCCGAGCAGCTCGTTCACCTTGATCCGGCGCAATAGTTCGAAGAGATCGTCGTCCCCTTTGACGCTGCGCTCAAGCAGCACTACGCCCAGCGCCGCATAAGTGCCGGCATATTTGGAGGCGGCCGGCGTGCCGGTGATCTGCGCGAAGTCTTCCATGTGCAGGCGCCCCGTCGGCGTGCCGGCGTCGCGGTCGAAGCGATGGATCAGCAGGAAATTCTCGGCGTCGCTGCGCAGGCCGAACGGCAGGCGATCGGCAATCGCGGTCAGCGGCACCAGCTCGTGGTCGCAGACTTGCACGCCGGCCGCGCGCGCCAGCGCCAGCGATGAAAATTCCACTTCCGGCATGTGCGGATAGTCGGAGGCCGGCAGCTTGCCGATGAAATGCGCGCCCTGCGCATCCTTGGAGCGCATCACATAGCGTCCGCCCGAAGCGCGTACCAGGCCGATCTTGGGCTGCACGCCGGAAATCGATTCGCCGTCCGGCGTCGGCAATTGCCCCGCGCTCATCTCATAGCTGTCGCGGCCCTGCCCGATCAGGCGGCCGAGATGGAGGTCGTCGAGGTTTTCCGACAACGCCGAGACGTCGCCGGGCAAATCCTTGCCGCAATAGGCCAGCAGGCCGAATTCATCGTCGGGGGCCAAACCCGCGCGCTCGATCAGATGCTTGCGCAACTGGCCTTCGGGCAGCAGGTTCTGGAAGAACGGCGGCAAACCGCCCTTGCCGTCGCCGCGATTGGCTTCCAGCGCAGGATTGAGCAACTGCGCCACGGTGCGCTCTTCGGTCGATGCGCAGTACAACTGCGACAGCACCGGCCGTTGGGAATCGGTTGCGTAGGCATCGTCGAAACGGAAATACACGCGACCGTCGTCGAGGGCAAACAGGGAACCGACCTCGGTCATTCCCAGGCGGATACGCAATGAGCGCAACATGCTCATGGCGCGTTCCTCATCAGGCCATGCAGACGTTCGGACAGTTCGGTGCGCGCGCCGTCGCCTTCCGTTGCGCGTTGTGCGGAGACTTCCTGCGGCACCAGCAGCAGTTCCAGGCCGAGCTCGCTGCAAATCGACAGCAACTTGCTGAGCTCGATGTTGCCTTTGCCGGTTTCCAGCGCCTGCAGCGTATTGCGATGGATGCCGCTACGCTCGGCCAGGTTGGCGGAACTGAGTTTTTGCGATTTGCGCACTGCGCGGATGCGCGCGCCGAGTGTCTGGACGGAATGCATAATAAATTGTGCTGATGATCTTGAAGACCATTTTATTATGCGTTTCTAGAAAATCAAGAATTGATACAATTAATTGGTCAAAATATAAAAATGACTAATTAATTATGCAAATAAATCATGCAGAGGAAATATAAGCAGCAATAAAAAATCGCCCGCAAAGGGGCGATTTCAGCAGTAAACCAACTTGTCAAAACCGCGCCGACTCCGGATCAGGCAACGGTATTGACGTTGCGCCCGACGTTCGGATTGGCCGGCAATGGCGGCGGCAAAGCTTGCAGCACGCCGATGGCCGCAGCAGCCTGGGTGTTCAGGGCTTTTTTCAGCATCGTCATGCTGACCGCATCGGCAGTCTCAGCCGCGGACAATGCAGACGCAACGGCGGGAATGTTTCCAATATCCATGACAACTCCTAGAGTGACTACTTGACTGCATTTCTTAACGACATATTTCCGTATTTCTTTACGTCAATCAAGATTTTTTACAAAAATAACTCAAATTATTACCAATAAAACAAGCAATTAGCGAAGCTTCCATGCAAAAAAATCGCACCACGAGGATGCGATTTCAAAATGAACCCTGATGTGCTGCCGGGTTTTCCCCTTCAGGCCTTGGTGTTGATGAGACGGCCTATATTCGGGTTGGCTGGCAGGGACGGACTGACAAGAGCGACCACATCGTCGACCACATGATTGGCCACTTTTGTCAGATCCAGCCCGATGCCCTCAACGGCTTTTTTCGCCAGCCAGGCGGTTGCGGCACCAGTTGCCAGAGATGCTATCTCCATGAAGACTCCTCCCTTACAGGTGTAACTTCCCGTTAGCGACATAATCTGACAACTCTTTACGAAATACACATGTTCTTATCTTTGTTTTACACAGGTTAAGATTCAGGGTCTGTTAACAGGCCCTGGCGCGCATCAAGCCTACACTTGCCGTATCCGATCGCTTAAGATCGCTCCATTGCCTCATCCCTGCTCTCCTCCATGCTCCACACATTAGAAAAAATCAGCGCATCCCCAGTCAATGCCGAGCTCGATCTTCTGATCGAATTAGTGAAGGCCATCCGTCCGAAAAAGCGCGAGGCGCCGGAACTGGCCATCACCAACGTACGCACCCTGACGCATGTGCTGCAACAACATCCGCATCACGCGGCCACGCTGCGCCACTATCTGCTGCATCTGCTGTCGGTGCGGCGCCAGACCAGTCTGTACACCGACATCGGCATCCTCTCCAATGACGGCTTCTTTTCGGAACTGCATCGCCGCATCGCCTACCGTATCCTGCCGCCGGCGCTGGACGACCGTTACCTGCCCGACTGCCTGGAAAAGATCTTCCCCTTCAATACCGATTACGTATGGATGCGCGCGGTCCCGTCTGAAGACTGGTCGGCGCTGTTCGACGTGCTTGCACAGGCCGATAGCGAACTGCCCGATCCGGAACGGATCGACGAACAAAAAACGCTGACCGAACTCCTGCTCGCCATCCAGGTGCTGTCCTACCGCATCAGCGCCATCGGCATCGAACCCGAACTGATCCGCATCTACAGCGACGTCAAGGCCTTCGAGTCGCCCTTCCTGATGCAAAACGTCGAGCTGCACCGCTATCTCGACGGCTACATGCGCCACCTTAACGGCGATGCCACGCCACTCGAAGACGCCAGCCACGTGCTGGTGATGCTGGAGCAATGCCAGGAAGTCGTGAAGAAAATCCGCAACAGCACGCTGCGGCTGGGCACCAGCATTTCCGTCACCTATCGCCTGGTGCGCCTGGACCAGCACCTGGACCGCCTGCGCAAGCTGCTGTCGCTGGTCGACGTCGGCACGGTCGATACTTCCGCTTCCGCCTCAGTCTCCGCCATTGCAGGAAAGCGCAGCATCGGCCTCGAACTGGGGCTGGAGCTGATCGAAGCGCACAACCGCAAATACACCGTGCGCGACCTGTTCGCCGCCAACATCAACCTGCTGGCGCGCAACATCACCGAAAACGCCAGCCGCACCGGCGAACACTACATTGCCGAAGACCGCCGCGAATACGCCGCCATGTACCGTTCGGCGGCCGGCGCCGGTTTCATCATCGGTTTCATGTCGATGATCAAGATCCTGTTTTCCTACCTGCGCGCGGCGCCGCTGGTGGAAGCCTTCCTGTTCAGCATGAATTATTCGCTGGGCTTCATGTTCATCCACGTGCTGCATTTCACGGTGGCGACCAAACAGCCCGCCATGACCGCCTCGCGCATCGCCGCCGGCCTGCATAGCCGGGACGGCCGCAACATCGATCTCGACAGCCTGACCGAGCTGATCGTCAAGGTGATCCGCACCCAGTTCGTCGCCGTGCTGGGCAACCTGAGCATCGCCTTCCCCGTCGCTTACCTGCTGGCGTACGGCTACTTCCTCGCGAGCGGGCATCACTTCGTCACGCCCGACAAGGCGCAGCACCTGCTGCACGACATCGATCCGTTCTCCAGCCTGGCCTTGTTCCATGCGGCCATCGCCGGCGTCTGTCTGTTCCTGGCGGGATTGATCTCGGGCTACTACGACAACAAGGCGCTCTATACCCGCATGTCGCAACGCGTCGCCCGTGCGCGCTGGCTCAACAGCTTGCTGGGCAAGGCGCGCACGGCGCGTCTGGGCGACTACCTGGAAAACGGCCTGGGCGGCCTGATGGGGAATTTCTACTTCGGCATCCTGTTGGGCACCATCGGCACGATCGGCTTCCTGATCGGCCTGCCGATCGACATCCGCCACATCACCTTCTCCGCCACCAACTTCGCCATCGCGCTGGTCGGCCTCGACCATGCGGTGAGCTGGGGCGTGATTGCCGTGTCGGGCTTCGGCGTGCTGGCGATCGGCACGGTGAACCTGTGGGTAAGTTTTTCGCTGGCGCTGTTCGTGGCCCTGCGTTCGCGCCAGGTGAAGTTCCGCCACGGCTGGCCGCTGCTGAAATCGCTGTGCCGGCGTTTCCTGAAAAAACCGGTCGATTTCTTCATCCCGCCGAAAACGGCGCAGTTGCCGGAGCAACGGAACGGCGTCGAGCCGTCCTGAGGCTTTCGCCCCGAAGCTTTATTTCGCCGGCTTGTCCAGCTGCTCGTAGACGGTATTGGCAATCCGCGCCAGTTCGCCCCGGTCGATGCTGCCGGACAAGGCATAACCGAACTTGCCGTCGATCCAATAGAACACGTTGACCGTGCCTTCCTGGGCGAAACGGAAACCGGTGTCCTTGTTCTGCACCTGATCGGTGGAGACGTACAAGGTCAGGCGCTGGCCGGCGCCGTCGTGGTACATGAACTGCGCCACCGGTCCGCTTTGTCCCGGCAGCAAGCGGCCGCCGATGAGTTCATAGCCCAGCGGCGCCAGCTTGGGCGCGCGGACGTCGGCGCCGATGCGCTTGGACAACCAGCGCACCAGGGCTTCCTCCTGATCGGCGCCGACTTCGACCGGCCGACGCGGATCCGGCGTATAGACGGCATGCGCCACCGCAGCCCGGCGCGCCATCATCAATGGAGCATCCACGCGCGTCACCGATCCGGCGGCGCTGGCGATCCAGGTGACCGACGAGGATTGCGCCGCGCCGTGCAGATACCAGCCGCCGGCGCCGGCGAACACGGCCACGATGAAGATCGCCGCATAGCGGCGCAGTAGCTCCCAGTTGCTGCTCGGACGTGCCGACAGCCGCGTCGGCACGGGCTCGTCCAGCACCGGGTCGAACAGCAAATGCAAGGCCTGGTTCTGATGACGATAGGTGCGCAGGCGTTCGGCCTCCTCTGGATTGTTTTCCAGATAGGCGGTGACTTCTTCCAGGCGCTCTTCGGGCAGCAGGCCGTCGACATAGCCTTGCAGATCGGCTTCGGTAATCGGCATCGGTTTCATTTGACCACCTTCAACGGCGAATGCTGGGGCCGCCCCTCGACCAGCGTGCGCAAGCGCTCGCGCGCGCGCGACAGGCGCGACATGACGGTCCCGATCGGGATGCCCAGTGTCGCGGCCACTTCTTCATACGTCATTTCTTCCAGTACCACCAGCAACAAAATTTCTCTCTGCTCCGCCGCCAGCAGGCGCAAGGACGATTCGAGGTCGTAAGCGACCAGCCGGTCCGGCGCATGGGCAGGCGCGGCCAGCGCGTCTTCGTCGTCCAGCGCCACGGTCGGGATGACCGGTTTGCGGCGCTGGTCGATGTGCAGGTTGTGCATGATGCTGAACAGCCAGGGCCGCATATCGGAACCCTTGCGCCAGCTCGACAGTTTTTGCCAGGCGCGCTCCATCGTATCCTGCACGAGGTCGTCCGCGCCGGCGCGGTCGCCCACCAGCGCCCGCGCGTAACGGCGCAGGCGCGGGAGGCAGGCTAACAGATGACTTTCGTCGGACATGGGTTCGAAATAATGGCTGATCAGTTCTTGACGACGTGCCAGATGTTCTTGAAGTTGTCGCCGTTGCGGTCGCCCGGTTTCTTGTCGGCGGCGAACAAGTATAACGGTTTGCCGTTGACGGCCAGTTGCGGGCTGCCGTCGTCGCGCTTGATCACGGAAAACGGCGCGCTCGGCGTGCCGGTCGGCGCAACCGGCGGCCAGTTCGCAGCACATGGACCGTTGCAGACGCTCTTGCCGGCGGTGTCGTTGTCGAAGGTGTAGACAGTCATGCCGCTGGTGGTGACGAGGATGTCGTCCATCTTCTTGACGGCCATGTCTTCGGCAAAGGCGGCCGGCGCCACAAAAGACAGCGAGGACAACAAGGACAATGTCAGCAGGGAGAGTGGGAGCAGTTTCATTTCGGTATTCCTTTCGTGTCAGGGTTACGCGGTTTGCCTTACCCATGACCGGTATACGTGGCGCATGGCGGCGTTATTCCATGCGGCTGAAAATATTTTTCCTGCGCTGTTATTTGGTGACCACCGTACGCTGCATCGGCGCCAGCAAGGCCAGCAGCTTGTTCTGCGTGCGCGAAGGGATGTTCGATTTGTCCATGGCGGCCTGCAAGTCTTCCACCAGGGCATTGAATTGCATGTTGTTCAGGGCCAGCCCCTGATGCACTTCCTTCATCGGATCGCCGCTGTATTTGCACGGACCGCCGCTGAGTTCGCAGAACTGCTCGGTAATCAGCCTGGCCAGGCGCTTCATGTCGGTATCCTTGAAGCTGTCCTTGATGCGCGCGTCGGCCAGCGCCAGCGCCAATGCGTCGTCGACCACCCTGGTCAGCACTTCCAGTCCGCCCAGGTCGCGATACAGGCTGTCGTCGGTCTTTTGCGCCTGCGCCGGCAATGCCGTCATCAGGATGAGCACGGCTGCCGCCAGCCGGCCGGATTTACTTGTCGTGGTTTTCATCAGAAGCCCGCCTGCACGGAAAGGTACACGCCTTCCTGGCGCCTGGAGTTGTAGACGGTGATGTCGCCCAGCGAGACATAGGCCAGCGTCAGCGACAGGTTTTTGCTCGGGAACCAGGCGACGAAGGCGTCGTAATAATCCTTCTCGTTGTCGGCGGCAAGGTTGCGCGGCTTCATGCGGTATTCGGCGCCGACCACCCATTTGCGGTTCAGCAGGTAGACCGCCGAGCCTTCCAGCATGGCCTGATAGCGGTCGCCCTTGTCGCCGCCGAAGCCGAGGATGCCCATCTGATTGGCCTTGGTGGCGCGCACCGTGGCGTTGAGCAGCAGGCTTTGGCCGAGGAACAGCTTGGTCGCCGCCAGATAGTAGTCAATGCCGGAATCGTCTTTGGCGCCCAGCATCTTGACGTTGTTCACCGCGCCCAGTCCGCCGATGCCGTTGTTGCGCTTGACCATCATGCCGGCGGCGATCTGCGGCATCCAGGTATCCTGGTCATAGACGATGTCGCCGGCCAGCCTGACCTTGATGCCGTAGATGTCCTGATCGATGCGCAGATTGTCGAGCGGCGCCCGGCTGCCGGTAAAACGCTGTTTGGCCACCGACAGCTCCACCCGGTCGGCGATACCGACCGCAACGCCGTACGAGGCGAGCGTGTAATCCTGGGTGCCGGCATAGGTGTAGTGAACATTGGCGCCGTAGCTGTCGCGCGTGCCGTAGCCGGTAATCGTGGCCCAGGGCACCAGCCCGCCGCCGCCCGCGCCTTCGACCTGAATCACGCCGGCCGTGGCAGTCAGCTTGCCCATGTCGGGGGTCATGCTCGATTTCATGCCGCTGGTCTGAGCGGCAACGACGGACGAGGCCATCGCCAGCGTACAGGCCGATATGGCCATCAGCGGTCTGCGCGGCTTCAATGAATTGCTTGCTTTGTTGGCTTGCCGGTCCGTCATGCTCTCTCCGAACAGCGCAACCTTGCCGGCCGGCAAATCATATTGCCACGTTTTCCGACTGGCCTGGCATTTCAGGGGCTTTCCACTGTTCCAGCCATTCGGCGAAGCGATCGCCCGGCATCGGCTTGCTCATGTAGTAGCCCTGCGCCTGGTCGCAGCCCATCTGCTTGAGCAGATTCCAGACGGCAAGCGTCTCCAGCCCTTCCGCCACCACGCGCAGGCCGAGGTTGTGTCCAAGGTCGATGGTCGATTTGACGATCTTGGCGTCGTCGGCGTCATGTTCCATGTTCATGACGAAGGACTTGTCGATTTTCAGTTCGTCCACCGGCAGGCGCTTCAGGTAAGCCAGCGATGAATAACCGGTGCCGAAGTCGTCAATCGCCAGTTCCACGCCCATGCCGTGCAGGCGCTCCAGCGTCAGCTGCGCGCGTATCGGATCGTCCATGATCGCGCTCTCGGTGATTTCCAGGCACATCGACGACGGCGACAGTTGATTGCGCGCCAGGATATCGGCGAAAAGCATCGGCAGATCCTGGTCGAGCAGATCGCGGGTCGACAGATTGACCGAGAATTTCAGCGTAATACCCTTCTTCTGCAACTCGGCGCAAAGGACCGCCGCCTTGTTCAGCATCCAGGAAGTCAGCATGCGGATGAAACCGGTGGTTTCTGCAAACGGAATGAAGTTGTCCGGACCGATGAAACCCTTTTCCGGATGCACCCAGCGCACCAGCGCTTCGGCGCCGACCACCTTGCCGGTCGCCAGCTCCACCTTGGGCTGGGCGTACAGCAGGAATTCATTGCGGTCGAGCGCGCGGCGCAACTCGCTCAGCAGGCTCAGGCTTTCCTGGCTGCTCTTGTCGATGGACGGATCGTAGAGGGTGAAGCCGCTGCCGCGCCGCTTGGCGACATACATCGCGACTTCGGCGCTGCTGAGCAGCGTGTCGCTGTCCTGGCCATTCTCGGGATAGCCGGCAATGCCGATGCCCGCGCCCAGATCGACCGTCTGGTCGCCGATGGAAATCGGCATTTCCAGCGAATGCAGGATGCGCTTGGCCTGGCGGATCGCTTCGGTGGCGTCGGTGGCCGGCAGCAGGATGGCGTACTCGTCGCCGCCGAGGCGGGCGACCTTGTCGTTTTCGCGCTCCAGCTGCAACTCGAGACGCCGGCCGACTTCGCGCAGCAGGCTGTCGCCGAAGCTGTGGCCGAGCACGTCGTTGACATGCTGGAAACGGTCCAGATCCATCATCAGGATATGGCATTGCCCATGGCTGGCCTTGGCGCGTTCGATGGCCGCATTCAGCAAGGTGGCGAACTGCACCCGGTTGGGCAAATCCGTCAGCGGATCCCAATACGCCAGCCGCCGGATTTCCAGCTCGCGGTTGGCGATGCCGGTGCGCATGCTTTCGAAGGCTTCGGCCAGTTTGCCGATTTCGTCGCCACCCTTGATGTCGATACGGGCGCGATAGTCGCCTGCGCCCAGGCGCTTGGCGATGTCGGCCAGCGAGCGCAAGGGACTGGTGATGCGCCGCGCCACGAAAGCGCTGGCAAAAATCGCCATGGCCACGCCGATTACGCTGATGGTCAGCAGGATCAGTTGCAGGCGCCGGTATGGCGCCACCGCTTCGCTGATCGATCGCTGCAATACCGCCACGGCGCTTTGATTGGATGCTCCTTTGGCGAGCACCAGCAGGCGCGCGCTGTAGTCGTTGTCGCCGATCTTGAGCTGCGGGATAAAAGAACTGGCGCTGAGCTGCTGCGGCAACTGCCCCAACAGCATGCCGGCCTCTTCTTTCGGCAAGGTCGAGACGTCCTGCTGCCACTGGCCGTCGCGCGTGCTGACCATGACGCTGAGCTGCAGCGACGACAAGGCGCGCATGTCGGAGATGAGTTTCTGATCCACCGGAAAGCCCATTACGACCCAGCCTATCGTGACCGGAGCGCGCACCGGCACCGCCACGATCTGGAACAGGCTGTCATCGACGATCACCGTATCCGATGCGCCGTTGGTTTCGGCCGCCTTGGCCACCAGCTCCAGGCTGCTGCGCTGCAGGTCGGCGCTGGGATGGTCTTGCGTGGAGGCTTTGATTTTCTGGTCGGTGCCGATCAGCATCGACAGCGTCGAGCCGATGCGGGCGCCATGGTTTTCCAGGACGGAAGTAATCGTGCCGCGGTCATCGGTGCCGATCGCCTGGCGAAAGCCGAAATCCGACGCCAGCAGGCGGGCGCCCTGGGTCAGCTTGTCGGCATTCTGTTCCAGCAAGCGCAGGAACACGCGTTCGCCGATGATCAGCTCGTCGCGGATGGAGGCGCGGGCGTTTTCATCGATGGCTTTGCGGATGGCGACGAAACCCGCCAGCTGCACCAGCAGGATCAGGACGATGAACAGCGCGACGATGCGGTTTTCCAGACGATGCCAGCGCACTTTGTTGCCCCCTCGTTATTTTTGTTCTTATTGTACGGGAACTGCCTTGACGGCCAGTTTTACCGACGCCGTCACATCCGCGCCCTGGTAAGTGAGCGGCTGCTCCGTCGCCGCTTCGTTGGGCGCCATCTTGAAATACCAGGCTTTCAGCGCGTATTTGCCGTTGGCCAGACCTTCCAGCCTGGCGTTGCCCGACATGTCGGTCTTGGCGAAATACGGCGTGTTCACGACCTGCAGATACGCCACCATCTGGTCATGGATGTTGCAGCCGAGGACGACGGTGCCGACTTTGTCGAAGACGATGGGGCTGGTCGGCACGCCGGAATACAACTTCAGTTCGAAGGTCTTGGCGGAAGAAAACGAATAGACATGGTGGCGCACCTTGTCGTGATTGGGGAACAGCACGGGCGTGCCCGCCTGTACGACGCTGACCAGGGGAAAGAATCTGATGTCTTTTTGCTCGATTTCAGCCTGCTTGAGCGACTTCGGCACGGCCTGGCCGCCGGTCGGCTCGGCATACACCACGGCATTGGGCACCGGCGCGCCCGTTACATCAAGCACCTGAACCGTGACGGTCGCCGCTGCGGCCGGCGCCGCAAGCGTGCCATCAGCAACCGTGACCAACGCCGTCAGCACGACGGCTCCCTTGAGCATGCGGCAAGCATGCTCCTGAACGAACGATAAACGCATGATCGGAATGAATCGAAAATTGGGCAGAAGGTCCTGCCGACCCGCTCATTCTGGATTTTGACGAACCATCACTGAGCGAGGCTCATTATGCAATCAAATTCGATCTTTGCGCAGTTAAATAACCAACAACAGCAGGAACAATTTCCGATCTGACGTGGGCGGCGTTCAGTCCCGGCGGCGCGATCAGCACCACGGCATTGACCAGCGCCTTGAGCATGCGCTGCACCACAAAGGCCGCCACATCGATGTCCGGCGAGGTAATGCTCTTGCGATGCTTGGTCAGGACGCCCTTGATGGCTTCGAAAAAACGTTGCCGCACATGGTTGGAAACCGGCAGGTGGAAGGAAGGAAACTCTTCTTCGAGGATGCGGTTGAGCTCGGGCTCGACCAGATGGGCGGCGACGAGCGCCTCGATCAGCGCTTCGAAATCGCTTTCCAGGCTGCCCGACTCGTCCATCTTCGCCACGACCTCTTCGAACAGATGCAGCATGCGCGCGACGTGGCGCTCGCGCAGCGCAAAAATCAGCGCGTCCTTGTTGGGAAAATATTGATACAGGGAACCGACGCTGATGCCGGCGGCTTCCGCCACCAGATTGGTGTTGGTCTTGGCGTAACCGCGCTCGACCAGCACTCGCGCCATGGCGTCGAGAATGGTGTCGACCATGGCTTTGGAGCGTGCCTGGCGTGGTTCTTTCCGGGGCTGCAGTTTCATTTTTTCTGTTCCAGTTTGCAACATGAGCTAATGTTCGTATATACGAGTATAATACAAAAGATGAGTTTTTACTCGCTAGCCTATCACTTGTTCTCACCCGGATACTGCAACAAAAATTGGAGAAACACATGAAATCCGCCTCATCGCCTGCATTGCGTTTGCGGGTGATCGCTTTGTGCACCTTGACGATCGGCATGCTGGGCCTGTCCGGCTGCGCCAGTTTCAGCGGCATCGACAGCGACAAACACATGGCGCAACCCGGCGACTACGCCGTCGAGCTCAGCCTGGCCGGCCAGAGTCAAGGACAATGGCCAGCCGGCAACTGGGTGGAGCAATTCGGCGATCCGCAACTGACCGCCCTGATCGCGGAAGCCATGGAAAACAACCCCAGCCTGCAGCAAGCCCAGGCCCGCATCGCTTCGGCCAGCGCACTGGCCGAAAGCAAAGGCGCGCCACTGCTGCCGACCGTCGACGCCGAGGCATCGTTCACCCGCAACCTGTTCCCGGAAACCACGATTTACCCTGCTCCTTACGGCGGCAGCTGGTACAACGAGAAGAAAGCCTTCCTGAGCCTGGGTTACGAACTGGACGTCTGGGGCAAGAACCATGCGGCGCTGGAACAAGCCGTCTCGCAGAAGAAAGCCGCCGAAGCGAGCGCGCAGGAAACCCGCCTCGTCATCGCCAGCTCGATCGCGTCGGCTTACAACCAGCTCGCCACCGAATACGCCCTGCATGACATTTTGCAGCGTACCGTCACGCAGCGCGAATCTTTGCAAAAAATTACCGCCGACCGCGTCAGGACCGGCCTCGATACGCAAATCGAACGCAGCCAGTCGCAAGGCAACAGCGCCGACGCGCGCGCGCAACTGGAGCAAAGCGAAGGCCAGATCACGCTCACCCGCCAGCAACTCGGCGTGCTGATGGGCAAAGGTCCCGATCGCGGCCTGCAGGTCGCGGCACCGCGCATGAGCACGCTGACCACGCCGGCCTTGCCATCGGCCTTGCCGCTGAACCTGCTGGGACGCCGCCCCGACATCGTCGCCGCGCGCTGGCAGGTCGAAGCTGCGAGCAAGGACATCGCCGTCGCCAAGGCGCGCTTCTACCCCGACATCAATCTGTCGGCGATGATCGGTTTCGATTCGCTGATCAACGCCAATCCGTTCACGGCCGCCAGCAAGAGCATCGCCTACGGCCCGGCCATCAGCCTGCCGATCTTTGAAGGCGGCGCGTTGCGCGCCAACCTCAAAGGCTCCTACGCGTCCTACGACATGGCCGTGGCGTCGTACAACCAGACCTTGAACGATGCCTACGGCGACGTCGCCAGACAAATCACCGGCATCCGTTCGATCGACCGGCAGTTGCCGATCCGCCGCGAAGCACTGGCGTCGACGCAGCGCGCCTACGACCTGGCGAAGGAACGCTATCGCATCGGCCTGGCTTCGCAGCTTGTCGTGCTCAATGCGGAAACCGCCCTGCTCGGCCAGCAACAGGCGCTGATCAATCTGGAAGCCAGCCGCCGCAACCAGCAGATCGGTTTGTTCAAGGCACTGGGCGGCGGATTTGACGCCCAGCAAGCCGGACTGGCCATTGCACCGCCGGATGCCGGCGCAGCCAAGACCCGATAAATTATTAACTTGTTCAAAGCGTGGCGCAGCCGGCCGGCAGATGAAGCAACCGACTGCACCTCCCAGACAAAATCAAGAAATACACGGAGTAATTCATGAGTGAAGCCCTTCCACAAAACGGCAATGGCGGCAACGGTAACGGCAAGCGCAAACGCCAGTTGTTCCTGTTGACGCTGGTCATCATCCTGATCGCGATCGCCTTCAGCCTGTACTGGTTCCTGGTCGCCCGCTTTTACGAAGAAACCGACGACGCCTATGTCGGCGGCAACGTCGTGCAGATTTCCGCCCAGGTCGGCGGCACCGTCACCGCCATCAAGGCGGACGACACCCAAATCGTCAAGGCCGGCCAGCAACTGGTCGCGCTCGACGCCGCCGACACCAAACTGGCGCTGGCGCAAGCCGAAGCAGCATTGGCGCAGGCAGTGCGCCAGACACGCCAGACTTTCCTGAACAACGACACCCTGTCGGCCAACGTCGCCGCGGCGGAAACCAACCTGACGCGCGCCCGCGACGACCTGCAACGCCGCCAGGCGGGGATCGCTTCCGGCGCCGTCTCGCAAGAAGATCTGGCGCACGCCCAGGATGCCGTCAAGAACGCCAACGCGTCGCTGGAGCAGGCTCGCGCCAGCCTGGCCGCCAACCGCGCGCTGACCGACCACACCAGCGTGACCGAGCATCCGAACGTGCAGCAGGCGTCGACGCAAGTGCGCAACGCCTACCTGAACTATGCGCGCGTCAACATCGTCGCGCCGGTGTCCGGTTTCGTCTCCAAGCGTTCCGTCCAGCTCGGCCAGCGCATCACCGCCGGCAGCGCGCTGATGGCGATCGTGCCGCTGGAGCAGATCTGGATCGACGCCAACTTCAAGGAAGGCCAGCTGAAGCACATCCGCATCGGCCAGCCGGTTGAAGTCATCGCCGACGTGTATGGCTCCGACGTCAAGTACAAGGGCACCGTGATCGGCTTCTCGGCCGGCACCGGCGGCGCGTTCTCGCTGCTGCCTGCGCAAAACGCCACCGGTAACTGGATCAAGGTGGTGCAGCGCGTGCCTGTGCGCATCGCGCTCGATCCGCAGGAAGTCCTGGCGCATCCGCTGCGCATCGGCCTGTCGACCACCGCCACCGTGAACATCCGCGGCGACGGCAAGGCGCTGGAAGCGGCGGCGACCGACTACCAGACCAACGTCTACAGCGACCTGGGCAAACAAGCCGATGACATCGTCGACCGCATCATCAGCGACAACGCCAGCGGTCTGCCGATGCCGCAGCCGCAGCGCAAGAAGGCTGCCATCGTCATTCCTCACACCTGATCGGACGCATATCCTCCATGGCGAGCAGTCCTCAACCCTATACACCGCCGCCGCCGCTGACCGGCGGCAAGCTGGTGCTCGGCACCTTGTGCGTGTCGCTGGCGGTGTTCATGAACGTCCTCGACTCATCGATTGCGAACGTGGCGATCCCGACCATTTCGGGCAACCTCGGCGTATCGATCGATGAAGGCACCTGGGTCATTACCTCCTTTGCGGCGGCCAATGCGATCTCGATTCCGCTGACCGGCTGGCTGACCCAGCGTATCGGCCAGGTGCGCCTGTTCGTAGGCTCGGTGCTGCTGTTCGTGCTGGCCTCGTGGCTGTGCGGCCTGGCGCCGACGCTGCCGATCCTGCTGGCCGCGCGTGTCTTGCAAGGCCTGGTGGCGGGTCCGATGGTGCCGTTGTCGCAGTCGCTGCTGCTGGGGGCCTACCCCAAATCCAAAGCCTCGTTTGCGCTGGCGCTATGGGGCATGACCGCGGTGGTCGCGCCGGTGGCGGGACCGGCGCTGGGCGGCTGGATTACCGATGCCTACAAATGGCCGTGGATCTTTTACATCAACATCCCGGTCGGCTTGCTGGCGGCCGGCATGACGATGGCGATCTACAAGGATCGCGAGAGTCCCACGCGCAATTTGCCCATCGACACCATCGGCCTGCTGTTGCTGATCACCTGGGTGGCGGCGTTCCAGATCATGCTCGACAAAGGCAAGGATCTCGACTGGTTCGCGTCGCCGACCATCCTGACGCTGGGCATCATTGCGGCGGTGGCCTTCGCCTACTTCGTGATCTGGGAACTGAACAACGATCACCCGGTGGTGGATTTGCGGCTGTTCGGCCGGCGCAACTTCTTCGGCGGCACGGTGGCGATTTCGATCGGCTACGGCGTGTTCTTCGGCAACCTGGTGCTGTTGCCGCAGTGGTTGCAGCAGTATCTGGGCTACCGCTCCATCGACTCCGGCCTGTCGACGGCGCCGATCGGGATTTTTGCGGTGATCCTGATGCCGCTGATCGGCAAGTTCCTGCCGCGCGTGGATGCGCGCAAAGTGGCGACGGCGTCTTTCGTCGGCTTTGCCTGTGTATTCTTCATGCGCTCGCGCTACAACCTCGAAGTCGACCAATGGACGGTGATCTTGCCGACGCTGCTGCAAGGCATCCCGACGGCGATGTTCTTCGTGCCGCTGACAGTGCTGCTGCTGTCCGGCCTGCCGCCGGAACGCATCCCCGCCGCCGCCGGCCTGTCGAGCTTCGTGCGGGTATTCTGCGGCGCGATCGGCACTTCGGTGGCAACCACGGCATGGAACAACCGCACCATCGTCCACCATGCCCAATTGACGGAACACGCGACGCCTTACAGCACAGCATTGCAGCAGATGTTCAGCAACCTCACCGGCAATTTCGGCATGAGCACCGAACAGGCGACCGGCCTGATCGAACGCAATCTGAATGCGCAGGCGGCGATGATCGGCATCAACGACATCTTCTGGCTGTCCGCGGTGATCTTCATCGTGATCATCCCGGTGATCTGGATCATCAAGCCGGCCAAGGGCGGCGCAGGCGCGGCGGAAGCAGCGGCGGCGCACTGATTCTTGCTCGCCAACGCAAAAGCGCTCGTTCCCATCAGGGGCGAGCGCTTTTTTTATTGCAAGGGAGCGCTTGTTCAGGCCGACAAGATGCGGTGATGAAATCGCAAATGATCTTCCATGAAGGTCGAGATGAAGTAATAACCGTGGTCATAGCCTTCATGCCGGCGCAAGGTCAGCGGCTGCTTCGCCTGCGCACAGGCAGCCTCGAATGCTTCGGGCAACAGCTGCTGCGCGAGGAATTTGTCGCTGAGTCCCTGATCGATCAGGATGCCTTGCGGGAACGGCGTCTGCCGTTGCAGCATCAGCGCGCTGGCATCGTATTGCCGCCACGCGGCCCTATCGCTACCGACGCTGCCGAGGTAGTTGCCGAAGGCCTTTTCGCCCCACGGACATTGCGACGGCGCCGCAATCGGCGCGAAGGCCGACACCGAACGATAGATCTCGCGATGGCGCAAGGCCAGCGTCAATGCGCCGTGTCCGCCCATGGAATGGCCGAAGATGCCGACCCGGTCCGCACGCGCAGGAAACTCCGCCAGCACCAGTTGCAGCAACTCCTGCGCCACATAGGAACCCATGCGGTAATGCCTGCTCCACGGTTCCTGCGTCGCATCCAGATAAAAACCGGCCCCGATGCCGAAATCCCATGCATCGCTTTCACCGGGGATATTGGCGCCGCGCGGGCTGGTATCCGGCGCCACCAGCATCACGCCCAGTTCGGCCGCGATACGCTGCGCGCCGCCCTTGATCATGAAGGTTTCTTCGGTACAGGTCAGACCGGCGAGGAAGAACAAGACCGGCACCGGCCCCTGCCTGGCCTGCGGCGGCGCGAACACCGAGAAACGCATCGGCAGGCCAATCTCTTGCGACTCATGCCGGTAGAAGCCCTGCACGCCGCCGAAGCAGCCGTGCTCGCTCAGCAGTTCGACCGCCATCTCAGAACTCGACGACGGAACGGATCGACTCGCCGCTCTTCATCAGGTCGAAGCCTTCATTGATGCGCTCCAGCGGCAGCTTGTGCGTGATCAGGTCGTCGATGTTGAGCTTGCCTTCCATGTACCAGTCGACGATCTTCGGCACGTCGGTGCGGCCGCGCGCGCCGCCGAAGGCCGAACCCTTCCAGACGCGTCCGGTCACCAGCTGGAACGGACGGGTGCTGATTTCCTGCCCGGCTGCCGCCACGCCGATGATGATCGATTGGCCCCAGCCCTTGTGACAGCATTCCAGCGACTGGCGCATGGTGGTGGTGTTGCCGATGCATTCGAAACTGTAGTCGGCGCCGCCGTCGGTCAGGCCGATGATCGCGTCGACCACGTTAGCCACGTCCTTGGGATTGATGAAATGGGTCATGCCGAACTTGCGCGCCATGGCTTCGCGGCCCGGGTTGATGTCCACGCCGATGATCTTGTTGGCGCCCACCATTTTGGCGGCCTGGATCACGTTCAGCCCGATGCCGCCGAGGCCGAACACGACCACGTTGGCGCCCGCTTCCACCTTGGCGGTAAACAGCACCGCGCCGACGCCGGTGGTCACGCCGCAACCGATGTAGCAGACCTTGTCGAACGGCGCGTCTTCGCGGATTTTCGCCAGCGCGATTTCAGGCACCACGATGTAATTGGAAAACGTCGACGTGCCCATGTAATGGAACAGCGGCTTGCCGTCCAGTGAAAAACGGCTGGTCGCATCCGGCATCAGGCCGCGGCCCTGGGTCGAGCGGATGGCCTGGCACAGGTTGGTTTTTTGCGAGAGGCAGAATTTGCATTCGCGGCACTCCGGCGTGTACAGCGGAATGACGTGATCGTCCTTCTTCAGGCTCTTGACGCCGGGACCGACGTCGACCACCACGCCCGCGCCTTCGTGGCCGAGGATGGCCGGAAAGATGCCTTCCGGATCGGCGCCCGACAAGGTGTAGTAATCGGTATGGCAAATCCCGGTAGCCTTGATTTCGACCAGCACTTCACCGGCCTTCGGGCCGCCCAGTTCGACTTCCTCAATGGTCAACGGCTTGCCTGCCTGCCAGGCGACTGCTGCTTTGGTTTTCATTTCTGTCCTTTGATCTGTCGATGGAAAATATCGGATTGCCTGCGAGCTTGCCCCCGGAGCGCCTGTCTGCCGCACCATAACCGGGTAATTGGCGCAACCGGCTGGTCGGGCGGCTCCCGACGGCTGACTGAAGGGCCGTATTATCGCATTGCCGAAGAGAATTGGCTGACGGTAAAAGAGACGTACTCTCATCCTCTTTGTCAACAGGACGAACTTTCTCGGTGCAGAGGCACGGATCGTTGTCAGATGGATGACAAAGATCACTGCATACGGTATGGTTGATCCCATCAGCGAGCAATTCATAGAAAAAACAAAACTTGGTCTTGCAAGCGCCCCCTCGCAAGGCAATCAAAAAAACGCGCAGGGATCAGATGGTTTGAATGGTTGGCCTACGCAATAAAATTCAATACTCGCCACATGGGAAAAGGGAAAAAGCCAGGAAGAGCAAGCAGCACGCTGCGGACTCTGTTTTTCTTCGTCGCGTTCGTTATCGCGGTCATCAGTGCCCAGACATGGTGGGAAGTCAGGCAGGATCGCCAGTTAACCATCGACTCGGAAATGAACAGTTCGATGGTTGCCGTGCGCAGCATCGAAGAACATGCCGAAAGGATACTTGCCGACATCGATCGCATGCTGAACTCCGCGTCGACGTCCATCCAGGTCGCCGATCAGCACATTCTTGAAGACGACGTCGGGCTATACCAGTTGCTGGCGAACGAAAAGCAGATTTTGCCGTCGGTGCAAGCGCTGCGCTTTGTCGACCTGACCGGCGTGAGCCGCGCCAGTTCGGCGCGTGTCGGCGCCACTGAAATCGAACTCAGCGACCTCCAGTTGCGCCAGGTCGACGCCAATCCCGCCAAACCGGATTACTTCGTCGGCCCGCTCGTCAAGAGCACCTCCGCCCGGGAACTGATCCTGCCGGTGGCGCGCAACCTGTACATCCGCGGCCAGCATGTCGGCATGGTCGTGGCCGACCTCAAGGTCAGCTATTTCTTCGATTTCTACAAACGCATCACCAACTACCAGGCCATCGTTTCGTTGCGCAAGCTCGACGGCTCGCTGATGATCCGTTCGCCGTTCGAACCTGCCTGGGTGGACAAGAGCCTGCGCGACGCCAAGAGCATGATCGCCATCCGCAGCGGCGCCAACGAAGGCGCATTCACCGAATACTCCGCGCTGACCGGCGAATATCTGCTCTTCACCTACAAGAAGATTCCCGACGCGTCCATGGTGGCGGTCTATGCGCGCAACATGAACGACGTGCTCGCCCCCTGGAAAAGCCGCACGCTCAATCGCATCCTTCTGTCGATCGGCATCAGCGGCTTCATCGTGCTGGCGCTGATCGCCTTCCTGATCTACTACAACTACAAGCAAAAGCGCGACGACGCACTGACCGAGAGCGAACATCGCTATCGTCAACTCTATGACGAAGGCAACGACCCCATCGTCCTGATCAGCCAGGACATGCTTTACATCGACTGCAATGCCGCCGCGCTCCGATTCTTCGGGGTACCGGACAAGCAGCGCATCATCGGCAAGAAAGTCGGCCTGTTCTCGCGCCAGAGCGCGCAGCAATTGCAGCAGCCCGACATCATCGCGCTCATCGAGAAAGCCATCGCCGGCGAACCGCAGCAGTTTGAATGGGTCACCATACGGCGTCACAAGATCATCTATACCGACGTCACCATCAATCGCACCGAACTCGACAAGGGCTATGCGATTTTCGCCATCCTGCGCGACATCAGCGCCCGCAAACGCGCCGAGCTGCTGCAAACCACCCAGAACCGCATCCTGCATCTGGTCATGGCCGACGCCGAGCTGGAAGATATCCTCAAGGAAATCGTGTGCTTCGCCGATTCCCAGATTCCGCAAAGCATCTGCTCGATCCTGATGCTCAACGACGACGGCTCGTATTTCTCCGCCATCTTCACCTCGCGCTTGTCCGAGCGCACGCACGCCGGCTATCTCAGCATGCCGGTCGCGCATGGCAACGGTGCCAGCAGCGAAGCGGTCATCACGCGCAAATCGCACGTCGTCGGCGATATCCTGACCGACCCGACCATGGAAAACGCGCGTCAGTACATCAACCTGGAGGAATATCCTTCCTGCGGCTCCTGGCCGATCATCGGCAAGGAAGGCCAGGTGATGGGCGTATTCTCGGCGCTGCTCAAGGAACACGGCCTGCCCAGCAACGAATACCTGCACCTGGCCGGCGTCGTCGCCGACCTCGCCAGCGTCGCCATCGAAAGCCGCAAGGCCGAAGAGCGCATCCGCCATCTTGCCCACTACGACGAACTGACCGGCCTGCCCAATCGTTTCCTGTGCACGCAACACATCGGCAATGCGATCGCGCATGCCGAACATCGCGGCGGCCAGGTGGCCGTGTTCCTGATGGACCTGGACCGCTTCAAGAACATCAACGACACCTTCGGCCATGAAACCGGCGAAGCCTTGCTGCGCGAAATCGCCCTCCGCTTCCGCCATTGCCTGCGCGAACTCGACATCCTCGCGCGCGTCGGCGGCGATGAATTCATCGTCCTGGTCGACGACTACGAAGATCCGCTGCAACTGGGCGAAATCGCACAAAAACTCCTGACCGAAGCGCGCAAGCCTTTCGACATCAGCGGCCATGAATGCCAGCTCAGCACCAGCATCGGCATCGCCACCTACCCGACCGACGGCGGCAACGCCCAGGCGCTGATCAAAAACGCCGACATCGCCATGTACCGCGCCAAGCACAAGGGCAAGGACGACTATCGGTTCTATTCGGATGAAGTCAATACGCACACCATCGAACGCATCGCGCTCGAAACCGAACTGCGCCGCGCCATCGAGCGCCAGGAGTTCGTGGTTCATTATCAGCCCAAGGTCGATCTCAAGAGCTCGCGCATCGTCGGCGCCGAAGCGCTGGTGCGCTGGCAACATCCGGTGCGCGGCCTGTTGCCGCCGGGCGAGTTCATCGGACTGGCGGAAGAAGCCGGCCTGATCGACCAGATCGGGCTGCAGGTTCTCGATCGCGCCTGTGCCGACATCGACTTGCTCGACAAGCTGGGCCTGGCTTTCGGCCGCATCGCCATCAACCTGGCCGGCAGCCAGTTCAACGACGATAATCTGCTGGCCGACATCCAGCGCGTGGTGCAAGCGCGCGGCGTCTCTTCCTCCAGCCTGGAATTCGAAATCACCGAAAGCATGGTGATGCACAATCGCGAGCAGGCCATCGCCATCATGGACGGCATCCGCGCGCTCGGCTTCACGATTTCCATCGACGACTTCGGCACCGGCTATTCTTCCCTGGCCTACCTGAAGCGCTTCCCGGTCGACAACGTCAAGATCGACAAGTCCTTCATCACCGACATCCCGCACGACGCCAACGGCAGCGCCATCGTCCAGGCCATCATTGCGATGGCGCATGCCCTCAACCTCAAGGTGGTCACCGAAGGCGTGGAAACCGAAGTGCAGTTGCAAGCCTTGCAAGTCTTCGGCTCGGACGAATACCAGGGCTACTTCTTCAGCCGGCCGATCCCGCACGCTGCCTTCGTGCAGATGCTGCAGGAACACGCGCAGGCACAGATCTGATTCCCGGCATGGCCGGCATGGCCGTGGCGGCGATACCGCCGCCTTCTGCATGAAACCCTTATTGCATGTACATTGCCAATGACATTCGCATAAGCAAATAGGAATATTGTTGCACCGTAATCAACAAGTGCTTTTAGAATAAGAACCCGTTTCCCCATGCAGCCTGATTTCAATCATTTTTACAGGGAGTTGTGATGGCACTGTCTTTCAAGAAAAAACTGCTCGGCCTGGCGTTCAGCGGCATCGCCGCCACCGTCGCGCTGCCTCTGACGGCGCATTCCGTCGCGGCTGCCGAACTCAAGATCGGCCTGTTCGCCGACGTCTCCACGCTGGATCCGCACTTCAACAACATTGCCCCGAACATCTCGCTGTCGTCGCATCTGTTCGACGCGCTGGTCAACGTCGACGCCACCGGCAAGCTGATCCCGGGCCTCGCGACCTCGTGGAAAGCCGTCGATCCGACCACCTGGGAATTCAAGCTGCGCCGCGGCGTCAAGTTCCACGACGGCTCCGATTTCACCGCTGAAGACGTGGTGTTCTCGCTGGACCGCCCTGCCACGCTGACCAACAGCCCCGGCCCGTTCACCAGCTACACCAAGCAGATCGTCGCCAAGGAAATCGTCGATCCCTACACCGTGCGCCTGAAGACGGCAACGCCCTACGGCCCGCTGGCGCTGGACGTGAGCACCATTTTCATCGTCTCCAAAAAAGCGGCGCAAAACGCCACCACGGAGGACTTCAACAGCGGCAAGGCCCTGATCGGCACCGGTCCGTTCAAGTTCGGCAGTTTCAAGCGCGGCGACAGCATCGAGCTGGTGCGCAACGACAGTTACTGGGGCGGCAAGGCCGACTGGGATAAGGTCACCTTCCGCATCCTGACCTCCGACGGCGCGCGTCTGGCCGCCCTGCTGGCCGGCGAAGTCGACGCCATCGACAGCGTGCCGCCGGCCGACGTGCCCAAGCTGAAGACCAATCCGAAATTCGAACTGGTGCAACGCACGTCGTGGCGCACGATTTTCTGGACGCTGGATCAGTCGCGCGACAAGACGCCCGACATCACCGACAAAGCCGGCAAGCCATTGGACAAGAATCCGCTGAAGGACATCCGCGTGCGTCAGGCGATTTCCAAAGCCATCAATCGTCAGGCGCTGACCGAACGCACGCTGGAAGGTCTCGGCACGCCGGCGTCCAATATCGTTGCCCCGGGCATCCTCGGCTATGCCGACAACCTGAAGGTCGAGAAGTACGATCCTGAAGGCGCCAAGAAACTGCTGGCCGCCGCCGGTTATCCGAACGGCTTCGCGCTGACGCTGCACGGTCCGAACAACCGCTACATCAATGACGAGCGCGTGGTGCAAACGGTGGCGCAATTCCTCAGCCGCATCGGCATCCAGACCAAGGTCGAGACCTTCCCGCTGTCGGTTTATTTCGGCAAGGCGCGCAACGGCGACTTCAGCGTGGCATTGCTGGGCTGGGGTACGCTGGCAGGCGACTTCGGGCTGCGCACGCTGGTCGGCACCACCGACGCCAGCACCGGCTGGGGTTCGTGGAACTGGGGCAAGTACAGCAATCCGCAAGTCGACAAACTGGTGCAATCCTCGCTGGCATCTGTGGATGAAAAGCAGCGCCAGGAATTCGCCAAGCAGGCGGCAACCGTGGCGCTGACCGATTACGCCGTGATTCCACTGCATCATCAATACGCCACCTGGGCCGTGCGCAAGGGCATCAAGTACACGCCGCGCATCGACGAATTCACCTTCGCGCATCAGTTCCATCCGCAATAACGCAGCGTTCGTCTCACGACGTCAAAAAGGCCTGCCGGCATTCTTGCCGCAGGCCTTTTTTCCTGGTCGCTGTAATATCCTGGGCAGAATGACGACCAATCGACATTTGCAGACTTATTCGCTGACGCCCTCGAAAGTATCGAACATGAAAAAAAACCTCCTGCCCACGGCGCTCTCCTCGCTTCTTCTTTGCACCGTCCTGTCGCCCCTCTCCGCCGCACAGGCGCAGCAGACCGGCGACGTCGTCGAACTGCCGCTGATCTCAGGCTGGTACGACGGCAAGGTGGTGCGCTACGTCACCACCGACGTGTCCGATAAAAAGGCCGCCGCCGACATGGGCGCCAACTATGTGCCGCGCCTGGCCAACGCCATCAGCCAGCAACGCCAGCCGGGACAAGCCGGCGCGGTCGAGCGTATCTATTCGTTCGTGAATTTCAAGCAAGGCGGGGTCTTGCCTTCGCTGCCGTCGCCGACCGGCGCAGCCAGCGAGAACGTCAACTATTCGCCGCTGTGGCAGGTGCACAAGGTGAGCTGGCTGCCGGGAAAGCAGCCGCGCGTATTGAAGTCGGAAGAAGAAGTGCTGGCCGCCGAAGAAGCCGGCCTGGTCAGCATTGAAAAGACCAACCTGATCGTCAATTGCCCGGTGGTGTTTTCGGCGGAAGGCGGCACGCTGCCCAACATCCGCATCCATCTCGCCAATCAGGATCCTGAACCCTGAGCGTTCTGCGCCTTATTTTTTGTCGGCCGGCGCCAACCGGTCGACCTGAAACAACTGCGGAAACAGCCGTATCCACAGCACCACCACCACCAGCGTGCCGATGCCGCCGATCAGCACGGCCGGCACGGCGCCGAACCATGCCGCGGTAAGCCCGGACTCGAATTCACCCAGCTGATTCGAGGTACCGATGAAGACCGAATTGACGGCGCTCACGCGACCGCGCATTGCATCCGGCGTTTCCAGTTGCACGAACGTCGAACGTACCACCACGCTGATCATGTCGGACGCGCCCAGCACCACCAGCGCCAGCAACGACAGGATGAAGGACTGCGACAGACCGAACACGATCGTCGCGCAGCCGAAGATGGCGACCGCGATGAACATGGTGCGGCCGATGCGGCCTCTCAGCGGATTGCGCGCCAGGAACAAGGCGACCGACAAAGCCCCCACAGCAGGCGCCGAGCGCAACAGGCCCAGACCGACGGAATTCGTATGCAAGATATCGTGCGCATACACCGGCAACAAGGCCGTTGCGCCACCCAGCAACACTGCAAACAGATCGAGAGAGATCGCGCCAAAAATCGCCGGTTTGCTGCGAATGTAGGCGATACCGGCAAACACCGATTTGAGCGTTGCATTCTCACGTTTGGAAGGCGGTGTCTCGACCTTGATCAGCGACACCAGCACGCTGCACAAGATAAACATGATGCAGCTGGTGACATACACCACCGACGGTCCCGCCACATAGAGAAAGCCGCCCATCGCCGGACCGACGATGATCGCCACTTGTGTGGCCGATGCGGATCCCGCGACAGCGCGCGGCAGCAGCGACGGCGGCATCAAGGTCGGCAGCATCGCCGACATCGTCGGCTTGCTGAACGCCCTGCCTGCGCCGATCACAAACACGATCGCGAAAATCGCCTCCTTGTTCAGCCAGCCGCCGATGCTGCCTGCAGCAAGAAGACCGGCGGCAATCGCTTCCACCAGAATACTGAGGCGCGCCACCTGACGGCGATCATGACGGTCGGCGACATGGCCGACGATGAACACCAGGAACAGGGAAGGAATAAACTGCACCAGCCCGACGATGCCCAGGTCGAAGGCGCTGTGCGTCAATTGGTAGACTTGCCAGCCCACGGCGACGATCTGCATTTGCAGCGCAATCGTCGAGGCCACGCTTGCCAGCCAGAACAAACAAAAAGAGCGATGGTGCAGCAGTTGTTCCGTGTCTATGGTGGCAGTCATTGGCGGGGAATATTCTTATGCGGTGAGAGGCGCTGCGTGAAGTTTCACGCGCGGATATACTACTTCATTTCCCGCACGCCGTCTGTCCGTGTGTTGTACGCACGTTTCGTCGTGTCTTGTCAGCCTTCCGAAAGGATTCACCCATGCAATACCGCCCTCTTGGCCGCACCAACATCAACGTCAGCCTGATCACGCTCGGCACCATGACCTGGGGCGAACAAAACACCGAGGCCGAAGCGCACGCGCAACTCGACTACGCCACCGAGCGCGGCATCAACCTGATCGACGTCGCCGAAATGTATCCGGTGCCGCCCAAGGCCGAGACCCAGGGCCTGAGCGAACGCTACCTCGGCACCTGGCTGAAGAAATCCGGCAAGCGCGACCAACTGCTGATCGCCACCAAGGCCACCGGCCCTGCACGCAAGCCGCACAACCCGCGCCATGTCCGCGGCGGCATCAACAACTTCGACCGCAAAGGCCTGACCGAAGCACTCCACGGCAGCCTGGAGCGTCTGCAACTCGATCACGTCGATCTGTATCAATTGCACTGGCCGGACCGCAGCGTCAACAGCTTCGGCCAACTCAACTACGCACACGTCGCCGATGAAGACACCGTCGCCATCGATGAAACGCTGCGCATCCTGTCCGAATTCGTCAAGGCCGGCAAGATCCGCCATATCGGCCTGTCCAATGAAACTTCATGGGGCGTTGCGCAATTCCTGCGCGCGGCGGAAAAATTCGACCTGGAGCGCGTCGTCACCATCCAGAATCCATACAACCTGCTGAATCGCTCCTTCGAAATCAACCTGGCGGAATTCGCCCATCGCGAACAAGTCGGCTTGCTGGCTTATTCGCCGCTGGCCTTCGGCATGTTGTCGGGAAAATACGAAAACGGCGCGCGTCCTGCCGCCGGCCGCCTGACCCTGTTTGAACGCTTCATGCGCTACACAAATCTGCAGGCAGAAGCCGCGACCAAGGCTTACGTCGCCCTCGCGCGCAAGCATGGCATCGACCCGGCGCAAATGGCGCTGGCCTATGTCAACAGCCGTCCTTTCGTCACCTCCAACATCATCGGCGCCACCACCATGGACCAGTTGCGCAGCAATATCGACAGCCTGTCGGTGCAACTGCCGGCTGAAATCGTCGAACAGATCGACGCGATCCACAAGACGCAACCGAACCCTGCGCCCTGATTTGCAGCGGTCAAAAACAAAAAAACCGCCGGTTTGCGCCGACGGGCTTTTTCTATATTGAGCCGATGTTGAGTCGATGTTGAGTCGATTGTCGGTCAGGCGATTTACTTCGCCCCCACGATCGCCGTCTCTTTGTAAATTTCCTGAATCAGGTCCTTGCCCACGCGCGATTCCATCGACTTGTGCACCGGCAGCAGCGCTTTGCGCCATTCGGCTTTTTCCGCATCGGTCAGATAGTAGATCCTGGTCTTGCCGGAAGCCTTGATCGCTGCCAGCGCGTCTTCGTTTTCCTGCTGGGCGATGGCGTTGGCGTAGCGGGTCGCGTCTTTCATTGCCGACTCGAGTTGAGTACGAATATCGGCCGGCAGGTTGTCCCAGAATTTCTTGTTCACGATCACCGCATAGCCGATGTAGCCGTGATCGGAAACAGTCAGTTGCGACTGCACTTCATACACTTTCTGCGTATAGATGTTGGAAGGCGTGTTCTCGCTGCCGTCGACCACGCCGGTCTGCATGGCCTGATATACCTCGGAGAACGCCAGCACTTGCGGATTCGCCTTCAATGCGCGGAACTGTTCGTCCAATACCTTGGACGACTGGATGCGCATCTTCAGGCCGCGGAAATCGGTAACCTTGTGCAATGGCTTGTTGGCGGTCATCACCTTCATGCCGTTGTCCCAGTAGGCCAGTCCCTTGATGCCCTTGCCTTCCAGCTTCCTGAACAGACCCTGGCCGATCGGGCCTTCGGTGATGCGCGCCAGCACGGCGCGATTCGGGAAGATGTAGGGCAAGTCGAATACTTCATATTCCTTCACGCCCAGCGGACCGAACTTGGCCAGCGACGGCGCCAGCATTTGCACGGCGCCGAGCTGCAAGGCTTCCATCTCTTCCTTGTCCTTGTAGAGCTGGCTGTTGGGATAGACCTCGACCTTCACGCGGCCTTTGGTGCGCTCTTCGGCCAGTTGCTTGAAGCGTTCCGCGCCCTTGCCTTTGGGCGTGTTGTTCGCCACCACGTGGCTGAACTTGATGACGATGGGTTGCTGCGCGAACGTTGGCGTCGCCTGCCATGCCAATGCCAGAACAAGCGCCGTCGTTGCGGCGGTGAATATTTTTTTCATCATGCCTTGTCTCCTCGTTGAACCTCAAAAAACAATCAAGTCACGCAATCCTTCCCCCGATGCCAGACGGTCGAAACCGCTGTTGATATCGGACAGGGCAAGACGCTGTCCCATCAGTTTGTCGACCGGCAGGCGTCCGCTTTGATACAAGCCGATATAGCGCGGGATGTCGCGCACCGGTACGCAGGAGCCGATGTAGCTGCCTTTGACCGTGCGCTCTTCCGCCACCAGGCTGACCTGTTGCAAGGCCCATTTCTGATCGGGCGCGGGCAAGCCGGCGGTAACCGTCATGCCGCCGCGACGCGTCATCCGGTAGGCCGCTTCCATGGCTTGCACCGAACCGGCCATCTCGAAGGCGTAGTCGACGCCGCCCCTGGTCAGCGCCTTGACCTTTTCCACTGCATCGGGATCGCGCGCGTTGACCGTGGCAGTCGCGCCCAGCGATTTCGCCAACGCCAACTTGCTGTCGTGCAGGTCAACGGCAATCACCTCGCGCGCGCCGGATGCCAGCGCGCCCAGCATGGCGCACAAACCGACGCCGCCCAGCCCCAGCACGGCGGCGGTGGTCCCGGCTTTCACCTCGGCGGTATTGACGGCTGCGCCGACGCCGGTCAATACCGCGCAACCGAACAATGCGGCTTCGACCGGATCGATGTCGGCATCGATCTTGACGCAAGAGCGGCGCGACACCACGGCGTGATCCGCAAACGCCGACACGCCGAGGTGATGGTTGACGAGCTTGTTCTGCGCGCGCAGGCGCATGGCGCCCGACAACAAGCGGCCCTTGGTGTTGGCCTCGGCGCCCGGTTCGCACAGCGCAGGGCGTCCCTCCATGCAAGGCAGGCAATGTCCGCAGCTGGGCACGAACACCAGCACGACGAGATCGCCGGGACGCAGATCGTTGACGCCGGCGCCGACTTCGACCACCTCGCCGGAAGCCTCATGTCCCAGCGCCATCGGCATCGGACGCGGACGCGCGCCGATAATCACCGACAGATCGGAATGGCACAGGCCGGCGGCGCGCATCTTGATCAATACCTCGCCCGGTCCCGGTGCGTCGAGATCGAGTTCTTCAATCTGCAACGGCCGGCTGCCGGCGAAAGGTTCGACCGTGGTCATTTCTCTGAGTACTGCTGCCTGGATCTTCATGTCTGTCTCCCTTGTCGGATGATGCATGCGATGTCGAATAATCTTGGATCACGTTTTGACTTCAATCTCCGTTTTACCCTATTTCCGCATGCAATTCGACTATTGCCGCTCTCCGTTTTTCATCCGCTGTCTACCTGTTCTGGCGTAGAAATCGCTCTGCCTGCATGATCACCGGTTTGTCGATCATCTTGCCGTTCAATGAAATCGCGCCGCCGTCGCTCTTCGCCACCGCATCCATGACGACACGCGCCCAGAGCATCTCTTCTTCGCTCGGCAGGAAACCTTGATTGACGACGTCCACCTGGCGCGGATGAATGCACAACTTGGCGCCGAAGCCGGTGCGCCGGGCGCGATTCACCGCCGCCGCCAGGAATGTCGCATCATCAAAATCCGTCGTGACGCCGTCGACCGGCTGGGCAATGTTCGCCAGCCTTGAAGCGATCACCATCTCGATACGCAGATGCGACAGTTCGCTTTCCAGCGGTTCGCACTGGATGCCCAGGTCGACTTGCAGATCGATAGAGCCGAACACCAGCCGCTCGACGTATTCCGCCTGAGCGATCTGGCGCATCTGCGCGATGCCGACCGCGGTTTCAATGAGCGGCAGCACGCGCGACAGGCTGCACGCTCCCGTGAAGTGCCGTGCAATATGGCCAATCGCGTCGCAGTCCTCAACCTTGGGCAAGACGATGCCGGCAATCGGCACAGTGGCGAAACAGCGCACGTCATCCGCATGCCATGGCGTGTCGGCCGCGTTGATGCGCACCCACAGGTTGGCAGGCGGCTGCGCCTGCCGTGTTTGTTCCTCCAGCCAGTCCGACAAGCTGTCCCGCGCTTGCGTCTTGAGCGACGGCGCCACCGCGTCCTCCAGATCCACGATCACGGCATCCGCGCCGCTGCCCAAGGCCTTGACGTAGCGATCCGGCCGATTGGCGGGAACGAAAAGATAGGAACGCGCCGACGACATCAGATTGCTCCACGCTCGCGCAACCGGCCGATCTGCGTTTCCGTATAGCCGAGCTTGCCGAGGATGGCGTCGGTGTGCTGCCCCAATGCCGGGATAGCATCCATGCGGAAGTCGTAAGTATTGTTGACGCCCGGCGGCAATAGCGCAGGCAGCGTTCCGGCCGGCGAGCCCACCTCGGCCCAGCGTTCGCGCGCCGCCAGTTGCGGATGCCGCCACAGGTCTTGCATGGTGTTCACGTGCGCATTGGCGATCTGCGCGTCATCGAGCCTTGCCACAACCTGCTCCGCCGTCAGCGGCGCAAACATGTCGAGGATCAGCTTGCGCAGCGCCGCGCGGTTTTCATGGCGGCGCGAATTGGTCGAGAAGCGCACATCCAGCGTCAGCGAAGCATCTTGCAGCACCGATTCGCAGAATACCTTCCACTCGCGCTCATTCTGCAAGCCCAGCATCACGACCTTGCCGTCGCCGGCCGTGAACGGCCCGTAGGGATAGATCGTCGCGTGCTCCGCGCCCGAACGCACCGGCGCCGATGCCCCCTGGTAAGCGTAGTACATCGGAAAACTCATCCACTCGGTCAGCGATTCCAGCATCGACAGATCGATGTGGCTGCCGACGCCGTCGCGACCGCGCTTGATCAGCGCCGCCAGGATGTGCGAATAGGCATACATGCCCGCCGCAATATCGGCAATCGAGCAACCGGCCTTGGCCTGCTCGTCGGCGGTCCCCGTCACCGACAGGAAACCGGCCTCGCTCTGGATCAGCAAGTCATAGGCTTTCTTGTCGCGATAAGGGCCGTTCTCGCCGTAGCCGGAGATATCGCAGACGATCAGACGCGGATTCTTCTTATGCAACATCGTCGCCGACAAGCCCAGCCCGGCAGCCGCGCCCGGCGCAAGGTTCTGCACCAGCACGTCGGCCTCGGCCAGCAGTTGATCGATGATGGCCTTGCCGTCCTCGTCCTTCAGATTGAGCGTCAGGCTTTCCTTGGAGCGATTGGTCCAGACGAAATGCGAAGACAATCCATTGACGCGCTCGTCGTAACCGCGTGCAAAGTCGCCGACGCCGGGACGTTCGACCTTGATCACGCGCGCACCCATGTCGGCCAGTTGGCGCGTGCAGAACGGCGCGGCAATGGCGTGTTCAAGACTAATGACGGTAATGCCTTCGAGAGGACGCGAGGATTGCATCATGATTTTTCTCTTGCCTGAAAAGTTGATGGAGACGAAAGCATCAGCGGACAGGAACCTCAGCGCATCAGAACGAGCGCGGCAAACCGAGGATGTGCTCGGCCACGTAGGAATAAATCAGGTTGGTAGAAATTGGCGCCACCTGATACAGGCGCGTCTCGCGGAACTTGCGCTCGACATCGTATTCGCAGGCGAAGCCGAAACCGCCATGCGTTTGCAGACAGACGTTGGCGGCTTCCCACGACGCCTTGGCGGCGAGGAATTTCGCCATGTTGGCCTGTGCGCCGCAAGGCTGATGCGCGTCGAACAATTCGCAAGCCTTGAAGCGCATCAGGTTGGCGGCTTCCAGCTCGATATAGCTGTCGGCGATGGGAAACTGCACGCCCTGGTTCATGCCGATGGGACGATCGAAGACGATGCGTTCCTTGGCATATTGCGTCGCCTTGTCGATGAACCAGTAGCCGTCGCCGATGCATTCCGCGGCGATCAGCGTGCGTTCGGCGTTGAGGCCGTCGAGGATGTATTTGAAGCCCTTGCCTTCTTCGCCGATCAGATTCTCTGCCGGGATGTCGAGGTTGTCGAAGAACAGCTCATTGGTCTCGTGATTGACCATGTTGAGGATGGGTCGCACCGACATGCCGTTGGCGATGGCGTGCTTGAGGTCGACCAGGAAGATCGACATGCCTTCCGATTTCTTTTTGACCTGGTCCAGCGGCGTCGTACGCGCCAGCAGGATCATCAGGTCGGAGTGCTGGATGCGCGAGATCCACACCTTCTGGCCGTTGACGACGTAACGGTCGCCCTTCTTCACGGCGACGGTCTTGATCCTGGTGGTGTCGGTGCCGGTGGTCGGCTCGGTCACGCCCATCGACTGCAGGCGCAGTTCGCCGCTGGCGATCTTCGGCAGATACCGTTGCTTCTGCTGCGCGGAGCCGTGGCGCAGCAAGGTGCCCATGTTGTACATCTGGCCGTGGCAGGCGCCGGAGTTGCCGCCGGTGCGGTTGATTTCCTCCATGATGACGGAGGCTTCGGTCAGGCCCAGGCCCGAACCGCCGTACTCGGCGGGAATCAGGGCCGCCAGCCAGCCGGCCCTGGTCAGCGCATCGACGAATTCTGCGGGATAGCCGCGTGCCTCGTCGACCTTGCGCCAGTATTCGGGCGGAAAGGTATTGCACAA
Source organism: Herbaspirillum sp. CF444 (assembly GCF_000282135.1). GTDB lineage: Bacteria > Pseudomonadota > Gammaproteobacteria > Burkholderiales > Burkholderiaceae_D > Herbaspirillum. Next base: position 20,536 of record NZ_AKJW01000008.1, on the reverse strand, counting down.
ATCGCGCACGGCGTCGCGCAGGTCTTGATAAGCGTCCGGTTGATGCGACATTGCCATTTTCTCCGGTTGATTGATTCATGCCAACATGGCCTGCGCCTGCATCGCCAGTTCGCCGCGCAGGTTCTGCGCCCACAACGTGGCGCTCTTGCCGTCGGCCGACAACTTGCCGCAGATCTCGAAGGCTTCGGTATCGAACAGACTGCCGACGGCGCGAAAATTGAATTCCACCAGCCGCGCCAGCGGCAGCTTGCGGCCAAGCAAGTCGACCAGCAAAGTGGCAATCAGCGGACCATGCACGATCAGACCCGGATACCCCTCGACACCGGTGACATAGCTGCGGTCGTAATGGATGCGGTGACCGTTGAAGGTCAGTGCGGAATAGCGGAACAGCAGCACCGGATCGGGTTCGATGCGACGACGCCAGTCGGCTTCCGCCGGCGCCTGTTTCGGTGCGACCGGCACGGCGCCGGGCTGCGGCAAGCCGCGATAGACGATGTCGTGTTCTTCGTGGATGGCAACCTTGCCGTTGTGCGCAATCTCGTGCGCGACCGTGACAAAAGCCAGATCGCCGGTCTTGCCCTTCTTGACGTCGACGCCGGCAATGCGCGATGTCTTGATGGCCGTCGCGCCGATCGGCAACGGGGCGGCGAAACGGAAACGCCCTCCCGCCCACATACGGCGCGGCAGCGGCACCGGCGGCAGGAATCCGCCGCGATGCGGATGGCCGTCGTCGCCGACTTCCGACTGGCGGCACGCCGTCCAGAAATAAATCCAGTGCCACAACGGCGGCAGAGCGTCGCCGATGGCCGGCGCCTGCGGATGATCCAGCGTGGCCGCCAGCGCCGCGACGAATGCCGGATTGATGGCGTCGATGCGGGACTCGGTCTTGCCGACCCATTGACGCAGCAGCGTCAGATCAATGTCATGCGATGCGGTGTTTGCCGGTGGATTCATGTCTGCGTCTTAACGTTGAATCAAGAATGAGCAGAGTCTGATCGCCATGCATCGTCAAAACAATCTGTATTTTCTGAAGGGGGGCATCGGCTGACGTGAAGTCATCAATGTGCATACGCAGCATTTGTCCGGCCCGCGGATCAATTCCCGGCAGCCATGCCCTTCGGCAGGCATCCGGATGAAACGCGATGCAGCGCTTCCGTCGACACGATGCACTGCAGTGACAAGTTAAAAATTCAAAAAATCTAGTTTATTGTCAATTGTGTAGTGAACACGATTAATGCTTAACTTCTGTTTGCCAAAGCACGTTGAAAAACATGCGCAAGGCCGGCAGCCGATGTCATGCATTTGCGGCAGTGGCGTATCTCGCCTCTGCCTGTGTTCCGACATCAAAGCCGCCGATCCGCGACGGATCCGATACCGCGCGGAACACATAATCAAGGAGACTCTTTGTGCAGACTTCGTCAACTACCTCTTTCTCACATGCCGGCGATGCGCGACAGTCCATTCGCGCGGGAAGCTGGAATGCTCACACCAGCGGGCTCATGCCTCCCTACGTGCAATGCAACATAGTGATCCTGCCGTCGGCACTGGCGTCCGACTTTCTGCGCTTCTGCCAGCGCAATCCCAAGCCTTGTCCGCTGCTGGCGGTATCGGAACCGGGAGTGCCGTTCCTGCCCGACCTGGGGCTCGACATTGACATCCGCACCGATGTACCCCGCTATCACATATGGCGAAACGGGATTTTGCAACAGGAATGCACCGACATTCATGCATTCTGGAATGACGACCTTGTGACGTTTGCATTGGGATGCTCGTTTTCATTCGAGCACGCCCTGATCGAAGCCGGCATATCGCTTCGTCATGTCAATGAACGAAAAAACGTGGCGATGTTCAAGACCGATATCATGACGACGCCCGCCGGCTCCTTGCACGGACCGATGGTGGTATCGATGCGTCCGATGCGAGCGGCGGACGCCATTCGGGCCATACAAATCACCAGCCGCGTCCCCGCAGTTCATGGCGCTCCGGTGCATATAGGCGATCCAGCCCTCATCGGGATCGCCGATATCGCCACGCCGGATTTTGGCGATGCCGTCGATATCCTGCCCGGAGAATTGCCCGTATTCTGGGCGTGTGGCGTCACGCCGCAAGCGGTTGTGATGGCGGCCAAACCGCCGTTTTGCATCACGCATGCTCCCGGCCACATGCTTGTTACCGATTTGCTGAACAAGGATCTTCCCTTCCGATAACCATCGCCGCCTTATCAATCCAGTCCAAATGACATGTCTAATTTTTCGGAGTCAACGATCCCATGTGGCTAAAACAAACAAGCAGCGATGAAAGAAAAACCCTGTTGGCAGCCTTTGCCGGGTATGGCGTCGATGCCTTCGACTATATGATTTACACCTTCCTGATTCCCACGCTCATCATGATCTGGGGGATGAGCAAGGCCGAAGCAGGCTATATCGCCACCGGCGCACTTGTCACCTCTGCCATAGGCGGTTGGCTGGCGGGTATTTTGGCGGATAAATACGGACGCGTGCGCATTTTGCAGCTTACGGTATTGTGGTTCACCGTATTTACGGTATTGAGCGGCTTTACCAACTCGTACGAACAACTCTTCTTCACCCGCGCCATGCAAGGGCTGGGCTTTGGCGGCGAGTGGTCGGTCGGTTCGATATTGATTGCGGAAATGATCCAGGCGCGCCACCGGGGCAAGGCGGTCGGCCTGGTGCAGAGCAGCTGGGCCGTCGGCTGGGGTCTGTCGGCAATTGCCTTCTGGATCGTCTACGCGTTGACCCCTCAGGAACAAGCATGGCGCATCCTGTTCTGGCTTGGCGCATTGCCGGCGCTGCTGATCATTTATATTCGGCGCAATCTGAAAGATCCGCAGGTCTACCTTTCCATGCGCGAGCAAATGCATGCCTCCGGCGATACCGGCAATTTCCTCGATATCTTTTCACCGGCCTTGTTGCGCACCACCATCCTGGCAAGCCTCATGACCAGCGGCATGCAAGGAGCCTACTACTCGGTGACCACATGGTTGCCAACCTATCTGAAAACCGAACGGCACCTATCGGTGCTCAATACCAGTTCTTATCTGCTCATTCTGATCCTCGGATCTTTTCTCGGTTACCTGACCAGCGCCTGGCTATCCGACTACCTGGGGCGTCGCCGCTGCTTCATCTTGTTCGCAGTGTGTGCGGGCACGCTGATTGCAATTTATACGCAAATCCCCATCACGGACGCCATGATGCTGGTGCTGGGTTTCCCTTTGGGCTTTTTTCTATCCGGGATCTTCTCCGGCATGGGAGCCTTCCTCAGCGAGCTGTTTCCCAGCCGGATAAGAGGATCGGGACAGGGATTCTGCTACAACGCCGGACGTGCCGTCGGCGCCATTTGCCCGGCATTGATCGGCTACATGAGTTCTTTCATGCCTCTGGGACTGGCAATCGGCTATCTTGCAGTGGGAGGATACCTGTTGGTCGTCGTTACCGCGTTGACACTGCCTGAAACACGGGGACTTGAATTGTCTTCGGAAACAGGCAATACAGGAGCGCATTGACCGGTTCTGCCCCTGGCGCCGCTCTCCTTTCCATCGGTTGCCCTTTGTGTTGAGGCAATCGTGCGAGGTCGATGTACGCCGTGCGGAGATGCTCATGGGTGGAAATTGTCTTGTGACGGATGCGGGAATGCGACAGAGTCTGAGCGCGTCGGACGCTGTCAAAACAATCCGTATTTTCTGAAGAGGACATCGGCTTTTCCGACATCCCCCATGTGCGTTTGCAGCAATTTTTATTGCGAAGACAGGCCGGCCAAGCCGCACAGCATGACGCATCCGCCGCACGAAAATCTGCTGCTATAGTGACCACCGGGACGAAAAAAAATGGCGCTCCACCGGCCGAAAAATTTCCCGCAAATCAACAACTCAAGAGAGACACATGAAGAAAAAACACCTGATGTCGCTGGTCGCCGTGCTGGCCTGCGCCGCCCCCGTCGCTTCTTATGCACAAGCCGCACCGGCTGACAACGCGCTGCTGCAAGCCGCACAAAAACGCAAGGATGTGCTGATCAAGGATCTAACCACGCTGGTCAACATCGACTCCGGCACCGATGACGCCAAAGGTCTCGGACAAGTGGAAGCCATACTGGCGCAACGCCTCAGGGAAGTCGGCGCCAACGTCGAGATCGTCGCCGCGCCGCCGGCGGCCGGCAAGATGGTGATCGGCAAGCTGCAAGGCAGCGGCACCAAGAACATCATGCTGATGATCCACTTCGATACCGTGTTCGGCGTCGGCGAAGCGGCCAAACGGCCCTTCAAGGTCGTCGGCAACAAGGCCTACGGTCCCGGCGTGGCCGACGCCAAGGGTGGCGCGCTGCTGATCGTGTATGCGCTCGACATCGCGCGCGAACGCGGCTTCAAGGACTACAAGACGCTGACCGTGCTGTTCAATCCCGACGAAGAGAAAAGCTCGCTCGGTTCGCGCGAGATGATCACCAAACTGTCGGCCGATCAGGATTACGTGCTGGTGTTCGAACCGCCCGAAGCCGACGTCGTGACGGTCGCCACCAACGGCATCGCCTACGTCCATCTCGACGTCAAGGGTCGCGCCTCGCATGCCGGCTCCGCGCCGGAAGCCGGCCGCAACGCCGCAGTGGAATTGTCCAACCAGATCATCCAGCTGAAAGATCTCGGCAGTCCGGCCAAGGGCACCACCGTGAACTGGACCGTGATCCAGGCCGGCGACCGCGTCAACATCATCCCTGAAAAAGCCAGCGCCACCGCCGACATGCGCATGTCCGACGTCGGCGAGATCCAGCGCGTGCAGGCCGATGCCGACAAGATCGTCCGGAAGAAGCTGATCCCGGAAACCGAAGTCAAGGTCAAGGTTGAAAACCGCCGTCCACCATTCAGCAAGAATGCCGACAGCGATCGCCTCGCCGCCACCGCCGACGGCATCTACAAGGAACTCGGCAAGTCGATCACGCCGGTGTCGATGCGTTACGGCACCGACGCCGGTTTCGCCTACCATCCGGAAACCGGCAAGCCGATCGTGCTCGACGGCATGGGCATCGTCGGCGACCGCATCCATTCGTCCGACGAATGGGCCGACCTCGACAGCATCGTGCCGCGCCTGTATCTCACGGTGCGCATGATGGAAGCGATGGGCAAAGGAAAGTAATTCTTCCTTGCTTACCATCCGATGCAAACCAAACGGGTCGCCATGACCCGTTTTTCCAATCTCGATTTTCCGGCAGGAGAACGCCATGAAGGTCAAACGCATCGTCGCCAACATCCATACCGAGACCGTCGACCAGGCCAGATCGTTTTACCGCGACATCTTCGGACTCGACGTGCTGATGGATCACGGCTGGATCGCCACCTATGGCTCCGATGAACAGATGAGCGTACAGATCAGCTTTGCTTCGGAAGGCGGCTCGGGCACGCCGACGCCGGACCTGTCGATCGAAGTGGACGACATCGAAGCCGCGCTATTGCGTGTCGCAAAGAGGAACATCCCGCTTGAATACGGTCCCGTCGACGAACCCTGGGGCGTGCGCCGCTTCTATATCCGAGACCCCTTCGGCAAACTGGTCAATGTGCTGGCGCATGCCTCGCAAGTCTGATTTAGGCGTAATATAAGTCTGGATAAAACAGACCGGCACCCTCATCATCTTCATGCCGGCACTCACTTCAGAGAGACATCATGCTATTCGACCTGACCGACCTGCGCCTGTTCATCCTGATTGCCGAACTCAACAGCCTCACCCGCAGCGCCGAGCGCATGAACATGTCGCTGGCGGCGACCAGCAACCGCATCAAGGAACTGGAAACGCGTTTCGGCATGCGCCTGCTCTACCGCGAAAGCAAAGGCGTGCAACTGACTCCCGCCGGGCAGACCTTCCTGAGCCATGCGCAACAATTCATGCAGCAGGTCGAACGTCTCAAGGGCGACATGCAGCAGTACAACAACGGCATCAAGGGTTACATCCGCATTTTCGCCAACACCACGGCGGTGACGGAATTCATGCCCGAGATCCTCGGCAAATTCCTCACGCTGCATCCGCAGGTCAATGTGGCGCTGGAAGAAAGACTGAATCACGACATCTTGCGCGGCATCCAGGAAGGCACCGCCGACATCGGCATCGTCGCCGGCCCGGTACAGGGAGAGGGATTGGAGATCCTGAACTTTTCCACCGATCGCCTGGTCCTGGCAACCGCGCTGGAACATCCGCTGGCCGACAGCGGCAAGGTGAGCTTTGCCGAAACGCTGGAATACGAACACGTCGGCCTGCACGAAGGCAGCACGCTGCATCACTTCCTCAACCGCATCGTGTCGGAAAGCGGCCAGCGTCTCAAATTGCGGATTCAGGTGCGCAGCTTCGAAGCCATGTGCCGCATGGTGGAGACCAACGTCGGCATCGGCATCGTGCCGCACTCCGCTGCGCTGCGCCACAAGCAGACCATGCAACTGAGCCTGATCGAACTGAGCGATCCCTGGAGCGTGCGCGAGCGCAGCATGGTGGTCCAGAACCTGGATGCCCTGCCCCTGTATGCGCGCGACCTGGTGGAATTCATCCGGCAGCAGACGGCGCAGGTGCCGCCGGTGCCGGTGGAAAAAGAAGCGGCGTGAGCGTCAACCGTGGGTCATCATCCACAGCGCAATGACAATGAGCGCTCCGCAAAACAGCATGCGCAGGCGCCGCTCCGGCAAATGATGCGCCAGCGCCACGCCCCAGGAAATGCTCAGCACGCCACCCAGCGCCAGCGGAATACCGACGCTCCAGTCCACATGTCCCGCGCTGGCGTAAGTCCATAGCGCCACCAGCGTGCCGGGCGTCACCATCGCCAGGCCAAGGCCTTGCGCCGCCGTCTGCGTCATGCCGAACAAGCCGACCAGTCCCGGCACCGCCACGATCGCACCGCCGACGCTGAAAAAGCCCGCCGATGCTCCCGCCGCAATACCCATCAGGAAAATATATTTCAATGGAAGACGGGCTCGCGGAATCATTTCCTTCTGCTTGCGCATCAAGGTCCACAGGTAATACACGGCGAGCACCCCCATGAACATCGCAAACGCCAGATGCAGCGAACGCGCATCGATGGAGGTTGCAAAGCGCGCCGCAAAGTAGGTCATGAACACCGCCGGCACCGCCATCTGCAATGTAGAACTCAGCACAATGTTGTTGCGCTGCTTGTAGCGCCAGAATCCGATCACGACGTTCGGCACGATCATCACCAACGCTGTGCCCTGCGCCAATTGTTGATCCATCCCGTACAAAAATCCCAATACGGGAATCGCGATCAGCCCTCCTCCGATGCCGAACAGACCGCCGATTGCGCCGAGCACGCCACCTAGCAAGAAATTGACAATGACCGTGAAATACAAAGAATGCATCATAGGTGTAAAGTACGCACTTGGCTGGACAAGTCCCGTTGAAAAACCGAGAAGACTTGCCGAACCGGCGAACCTAAAAGGAGACAGGCGTGAATAATGGAAGTAGCGGCGTTCTGGTTGTTGTGCTCGAAGCCGGCGTTGTCGTCATCATCGCGCTGGCGATCTATCTGATCCGTAAAAAATAAAACGGACCGATCAAGCGCCCCTCTCCAAGCTGCCTGCCAGTTTATCAGCCAGACCTCGCCGTCACAAGCGCAGCAAGCGATCTGCTCGGAAGCGCCGGATGAACATTTTTAATCCGGCGAAGCAAAGTATCGATAACGCCATCATGTGACACCCCAACATTAAGGATGCAAGAAATCATGGATTTAGGACTTCAAGGAAAAATCGCCCTCGTCTGCGGTGCAAGCAAGGGCCTCGGCTACGCCAGCGCCGAACATCTGGCGCGCGAAGGCGCGCACGTCGTCATCGTCGCACGCGGCCAGGAAGCGCTGGACCAGGCCGCCGCCAAACTGCGCACGCTCGGCAACATCAAGGTGATCGCCGTCGCCACCGACATCGCCACGCCTGAAGGCCGCGCCAAGGCACTCGCCGCCGTCGACGAAATCGCCGGTGAAAAAAACCGCGGACCCGACATCCTCGTCAACAATGCCGGCGGCCCGCCGCTGGGCGACTTCCGCGACTGGGATCGCGACATCTGGCTCAAGGCCATCGACGCCAACATGCTCACGCCGATCGAACTGATCAAAGCCACCGTCGACCAGATGATCGCGCGCGGCTGGGGCCGCATCGTCAACATCACCAGCAGCTCGGTCAAGGCGCCGCGCTACGACCTCGGCCTGTCCAACGGCGCCCGCTCGGGCCTGACCGGCTTCGTCGCCGGCGTCTCGCGCCACATCGCCAAAAGCGGCGTGACCATCAACAACCTGTTGCCGGGCAGCTTCGAAACAGACCGCCTGCGCAGCAGCTTCGTCGGCTCGGCCAAACTGACCGGCGAAACACCCGAAGAAGTCCGCGTACAGCGCATGGCCGAAACCCCGGCCGGACGCTTCGGCGATCCCGACGAATTCGGCGCCACCTGCGCCTTCCTGTGCAGCAAGCATGCCGGCTACATCAACGGCCAGAACGTGCTGATGGACGGCGGCGCCTATCCGGGGATTTTCTGACGGGCGGATAGTCAAAAATGACCGCAGCCGGGCGACTCATGTATAATGCCCGGCTTGCGCAGGAAGGTTGGCAGAGCGGTTGAATGCACCAGTCTTGAAAACTGGCGAGGGCGCAAGCCCTTCGTGAGTTCGAATCTCACACCTTCCGCCAAAGAACAAAAAGCCTTGATTTCATTGAGATCTCAAGGCTTTTTTGTTTTGACAGCGGGCTCACTCATCGAACAATTCCAGGTGACCAGTGCTACCGCTCGGGCTGGGTGGAATGTCAGGAGGGAGATCGTCAAATAATTGCAAGCCGCCGCCGATCCGAGGACTATCGAATATCTCGAAGGCATTCAAGTTCAGGTCCTCGCTTAGGCCCAGATTTCGCAATATGGGCGTGTTGCCGTCAATCGTCGGCTCCGACGCCAGGAAACTGATCTGTTCATGGTAATTATGGTTGTCAGGTACAACAGGCATGTGACGTTTTTTGTAAAGCCATTCTTCTGCCTCCTGATGATTTATCTTATTTCCCAAGTTTTTTGCCAGCGCAATGGTTTCACTTACCGCTGCGGTTTGTGGCGTGAAAAAGAACAAAATTGCGTCATTCTTGCCTGCCAGATGATTTTTCATGAAGGTTTCCAGCACGTTCATGTTGGGAGGATATCGATCGTTACGGATACCCTCTACAACTTGCTCGCCGTGAATTGTCTCTATCAGCATTCCAGGCGCGCTCAGTACTACAGGCAATCCCGACAGATCACGCTTTTTGCTTTCGCGCAGTGCAATTGCACGTTCCAATGTCAGCTCTTGGGGATCCGTCACGGGCGATGCAATGTCGACATCGATTTTTCCTTTGAGGCCCATGCGCGCTTTCGTGGGATCGACCACGTCGTTGCCCTGGCTGGGCAGCATTAGCCAGCGGAAACTCTGTTGCGCTTCGGGATCGAGATCGGGAACACGCTGAAACACCAAGACCCGATCGTAACTTTTATCATTGGCCCCCGGAATGCCTACGAGCAGAATGTCGGAATCCGCTTTGCCCACATCCTCGCAAATGAACGCGATGTCCTCGTCGTTATTCAAGACCAGAGCCGCACCGTAACGCAAATGTAGAGGAGCATAGGGATCCATGCCGTTGAGATATGTCGTCAGCGGCCCGTCGATGTGGCAGCAATGGCGTTCGATGATGTCTGCAACGCCCAGGTCGGCGAAGGTTTTATTGTGCGCGTCCGTAAATCTTAGCGCCTGTTGTTTTTCAGCGGTGCGCACCGTCTTGCCTTTTTTGAGCAGATCAGCCACTTTTTCGCTAACTGCTTGCTGCCATTGACTGATCAGGCCATCGCGTCGGCTGCTGTCGGCATGATTCGGTTGTCCAGCAACGGCTTTTTTCATATCGATTGCGGCTTTCATGCCCAAGGCAATCTTATAAGCTTCCTTCGCCGCAGTGATTTCATCCTTGAGCGCCACCATTTCCTTTACCTTCAGCCCATGAGATGGGGAGTGGACATCGAGGGCTTTCAAGGTGGCTCCATGAAGTTTCTCCAGATCCTGGCAGATATTGTCCAATTCGGCAGCATCCAATCGAGAATAGACTGCGGCGCGGACTTTCTGATAAGCGAAGCGCAACTGTCCGGCCTCCGCCGCCACGGAGGGCGATTTCCGAGCGGCGGTGCTTGATATCTCATGCAAGGCCTTCTTCAATTCATCGCGCAACCATTGCAGTTCTTCCATGCCAAATTTTTTAAAACCGCCATCCTTGAAGGTTTCAAAGTTGGTGATCAGACCCACATCCTTGCCTTCGATGAGACGATCCACGATACGCTGTACCACGGGAGTGTCGCCGTTACGCGCCGTCGGAGGTGGCAGGCTAAGCAACGGTGCGTTCTCCTCGGAGAGTTCCGGATGGGAAAGTTGGGTGGATGTGTTAAGGGGAAAGGAAAACATGGCAAGATCTGGAAAAAGGCCGGTCGATATGCCGGCTTGACAGCTTTGAGTGAGGCGACTCGGGGCGACGGTTCCATTTGATCCAGTCAAAGTTTTTCACTCTTTCCGCTCAACAGAAAACATGACATTAATGGATTAGGTAGTACATACAAGCTATAACTCATTCCATCAATAGGCATGAAATGCATTCTTCTCAGAAAGGGTGCTAGCAAGGAACGCAACGCGGCCAGCGCCCTTTCTGGGAAAAAACCGGAGGGAAAGCGGACTGTTTGGGCGGATTACTGCGTTACGAATCAGGCTCAAGACGCACAGTCTTTCCCCCGATTCGCGCCTTGCACTCCATCCCAAACAGGGCAAGCCAGCTCCCTCACGACGCAATACGCCCCGACATGACGGGACGCGCCAGCGGTCCCGAATTGACGTTGGCGCGACGCTCCATCGTGACGCCATGATCCGAAAACACGCAGACCACCGTGTCGCGGAAGGTGGATTCAAAGAAGCACCACGTCATCACAAAGGTGCGTTCATCCTGCCAGCTGCCGCCTGCGGAAACACGCATGACGTCGAACTGGTATTCGTGATGCAGCTTGTAGGCCGACATCGACGTGGTGCTTTCGATTCTCTCGCGCAGCCCCGCTTCAATCGTATGCACGCCGCGCTCGTCGGTCATCGTGAAACGGCAACGCGTTTCGCTGAAGTCGAACTGCAGGCTGCGGACGCCGTCCTCATTGGCCTCCATGTCGAAGCGTTGTCCGCTGATCCGCCCGGCCAGCGGGGAATGCGAAGGTTTGAGCGGCGGCAGCAACTGCAAGGTTGCGGTGACCGCCCTGAGGCGCAGATCGGCGCGCGCATCGTCCGGCAAGGGCTGCTTTCCAAAAGCTGCCGGAAAATGCTTGTACAGCAGACCGCCGAGAAAATTCCTGCCGGGCTGGATCGCCGCCGTCATCGCCAGCACGGCATCGCTCTCCGGGAACACCAGCACATACTGCCCGAACAAGCCGCGCGCCGAATAGTCGTGCGGTCCCAGCCACCATTGATAGCCGTATTTCCCCGGCACGTGTTGCGCCTGCACCGCAGCCACCCACTCGCGCGGCAAGACCTGCTTGCCGTTCCACATACCGTTTTGCAGGTGCAGCACGCCCAGCTTGAGCAGATCGGCGGTCTCGCAACTCAGGCCGTTGGCGCCCGGGCTGATGCCGTGGGGATCGAGCGGCCATTCGAAGCGGGTGATGTTCAAGGGTTCGAACAGGCGCGGTTGCAGATAATCCCGCAGCGGCTGCCCGGTGGTCTTGCTGATGATCGCCGACAGCATGTAGGTGGCGGCACTGGTGTAAACGAATTTCGTCCCCGGTTGATGCACCACCGGAATCTTGAAAAACTCCGCCACCCAACTGGTCTTGATCTGACGCCAGACCGATCCCGACACTTCTTCGGCATGCCCGGTGCGCATCGTCAGCAAGTCTTCGACCGTCATCGCCGCCAGTTTGGGATCGACATCGGCCGGCAACATCTCCGGGAAAAACGACACCACCTTGTCCCGCAGCCTGAAGCGTCCTTCCGCCAGCGCCAGCCCGACGCCGCAGACGGCAAAACTCTTGGTCGCCGAATGCGTCATGTGGATGCGATCGGCGCGATACGGATCCCACCACCCTTCGGCAATGACCGCGCCGCGACGGTACAGCATGAAGCTGTGCAGCTCAAAACCGGAACTCTGCGCCGCCTCCAGAAACGCCAGGATCGCGTCCGCCGATACGCCGTGAAGTTCCGGCGCGCCGCGCGTGAAACCATCCGTAAAACCCGGCGCCGTCGTTGCCGTCTTTGTCGATGAAGCCAGCGATGCCGCCAATGCGCCAAAACCCGTCGAAGCCAGCGTCAGGGCGGAACCGCCGATCAACAGATTGCAGAATCCGCGCCGTGGCGGAGAACGGAGAACGTCGTTATGCATGGGAATTATTCTCAGGGAAGAAAAGCGGGCGAGACATCGCTGCGGCAAAGACAATTGACAATATCCTGACAGGACGATGGCGCTCGAATGCGCCCATTGTTGTCCATCGTCTTTCATAAAAAAAGCTATATTTTGTTTTTTTGTACTAAAGTAATTATTTAGTATTCCGCTGCATTCGCATTTAAGAATCCGGCTTCAGATCAGGGACCGCGCTCATGAGCAACATCAGATATTTCCGCACCTTCCTGGCAGTCGCGCAAGGCGGTTCCTACGCCAGCGCATCGGAACGGATGGCGTTGACGCAGGCCGCCGTCGGCCTGCAGATGCGCACGCTCGAAACCGAGCTGAAAACCATCCTGTTTGAAAAGTCCGGCCGCGGCGTGCAATTGTCGATTGCCGGGCGCGCGCTGATCCCCCATGCCAAAAACGTCATCGCCGCCTACGACAAACTGCGCGAAGACATCGACGCCGACCATGAAATCGCCGGCACGATCACGATAGGTTCCATCGTCTCGGCCATGGGCCTGCTGTCGAACACCGTGGTCAACATCAAGCAACGGTTCCCGCGCCTGAATGTCCGCTTGCTGGTGCAGAACTCCGACACGCTGGTCAAAAGCGTGGAAAACGGCGACCTCGACGCCGCCATTTTTGTCGAAGACGATCTGCACGATCGTCCCGGGCTGACATGGACGCCGCTATACACCGAACCGCTCGTGATGATCGTCAACAGCCAGATTCCCGCGCCCGACTGCGACATCCGCGCTTTGCTGCGCGACCAGCCTTTCCTGCGATTCGACCGTCGCACGCCCAGCGGCATCCGCATAGAACGCACCCTGCTAAAGCTGAAATCGACGCCACAGGATTTTCTCGAACTGGGCACGCTCTCCTCCATCGTCGATCTGGTGCGCCAGAACGTCGGCATCGCCATCGTTCCGCAACTGAAGAACGCCGATTGGGAAAACGATCCGAGCCTGCGCATCGTGCCCTTGCCCGGGCGTCCCGTCATACGCCAGATCGGCATGCTGGAACAGCACAAGCAAGAAAACATCACGTCCATGATCCGCCAGGATATGACGCTGCATCTGACGAAGAAACGTTCCGCAAGAAAATGAATACCGATTGCAAAATCGGAGGAAGCTGTCGCTCTTGATCTCTTTCCGGCCTGATCGACGCTCAATCCTGCTTCATCAGTTCCGGATTCAGCGCCAGCAGCAACCACGGACTGATCTCCGAGCGCACGAACACGCCGCTGACGGCAAAGGGATCCCTGTCGCGCAACGCTTGCGCTTCCGGCAACGCTTCGACTTCATAGATCAGCAGACCGCCGCTGCCGTCCGGAAAGGGACCGCCGAGGACAAGCTTGCCGGCGTCGAGCAGGCTCTTGACGTATTGCCTGTGGTCGGACGCATGGGCGGCGAGTTTTTCCTTGTCGTCGGTATAGGTGACGTAGTTGATGAATTTCATATGCATCCTTGTCGGTTGAGGTGGTGATGTTGTCGGCTTGCCTTGCGTTCCATCGGTCAGATTTCGCGCCTCAGTTTTCCGTCGAGCGAACAGGCTCCCCCACCGCGTATCGTGAAGTACAGCGCGGCAAGTCCGAGCAGCACCGGATACTCGATGCCGCGGTCGATCCACGGCCACGTCGGTCCCATGGCGTAACTGATGGCGATCATCTCCATCGTCATCAGCAAGGCGACCGGCCGCGTCAGCAAGCCGAGCGCCAGCATGGCGGCGCCGGCGGTTTCCAGCAGCATCACGAGGAAGGCCAGTTGCGGCGCGAACGGCAGGCCCATGACGGTGCCGATCATCTTGATGGAACCGGCCATCGGGTCGGCCATGGAACCATGCGAGACGCCCAGCGCCTTGGGCAAGCCGTGGGTAAGGATGATGGCCCCGTAACCGAAGCGCAGCAGTGCATAGCAGAGCGCTTCGCTGCGCGCATAAAAGCGGCCGAGCGCGGGGACGACAAAACGCGCGCCCTCCCTGTCGGGAGTGACGACGTTCTGCGGCGGGAATGGTTTCACTGTGCACCTCGTCTGATTGGAACGTTGCACCGGCGAAAAAAATTTACCGGTCAGCGCCATCATCCCGATTGCGGCTGCGCAGATAAACGGTCTTGCGACGAATTGACAATTCGGAATGCGCAAACAGTTGCGCCCGCACTGCACATGTCCGTAGCAAATTCACTACAATCTCTGCACCCCCAACGATCCTGCGCCAACCACCATGAGCACGACCTCTCTCGCCCTTTCCCCGGAACAAGCGCGCGCCATCTGGCTGCACGCGCAACGGCTCGATGAACTTGCGCCCTTCGGCGCCGGCGCGGAAGCGGTGAAGCAGGCCGCCGAACATCTCGGCTATGTGCAGATCGACACCATCAACGTCATCGAGCGCAGCCATCATCACATTCTCTACACGCGCATCCCCGCGTACCAACTGAGCGACCTGGAGCAGGCGCAGTCGGTGGACAAATCGGTGTTCGAATACTGGACGCACGCGCTGGCGTATGTACCGACGACGGCGTTCCGCCATTTCATACCCGCGATGGAACAGCGTCGCCTGAATCCGCACGCCTCTTTCGCGGACGTGGACGAAGCCGACTACGCCGCCCTGCTCAGGCGCATCCGCAAGGAAGGCGGCCTGTCGATCCGCGATATCGAGGACGATGTATTGGTGGAAAAGACGCATCCCTGGGGCAGCCGCAAGCCGTCGAAGAAGGCCTTGCGCCGGGGTTTCTTCATCGGCGACCTGGTCATCAGCAAGCGCACCGGGATGATCAAGACCTACGAACTGGCGGGACGCCATTTCGGCTGGCAGCGGCGACCGCCGGCATCGAAAGAAAAACAATGCGCGCAATACCTGCTGCAACGCGCGCTGCTATCGCAGGGCATCGTCAGCCTGGATTCGGTCTGCTACGGCAATGCGCCGATGAAGGCGATGGTGAAGGAACTGATCGATACCGGCGTCAGGCGCAAAGAGCTGGTGCCCGTGCATCTGGACGGCGCGCCGAAAAGCCCGCACTGGATCACGCCGGAGCAGCTGGAGACGGTCATGGCAACCACCGAGCCGGTCTCGGGAGAGCGCGTCCACATCCTGTCGCCCTTCGATCCGCTGGTGATCCAGCGCAAGCGGCTGGAGTTGTTCTTCGGCTATGCGCATCGCTTCGAAGCCTATGTACCGGCTGAGAAGCGCGTACTCGGCTACTTCGCGCTGCCGGTGCTGGTTGGTGATCGCATTGTTGCTGCGCTGGATCTGAAGATGGATCGCCAGGCCGGCAAGCTACGCATGCAGAAGTGGAGCTGGATTGCGAAGAAGTCAGCGCCGCTGAAAGGCCTCATCGAAGAAGAACTGCATCGCTTCGAACAATTCCAGAAGCAATCGATGCGCTCAGCTCTTCCTCAGGACGAAGACTAAACACTGGCGTAACCAAGCATGTTGCGTGGCGTAATGTCGGTTGCCGGACGCATTGCGCCATGCTCCTCCACGGCCAGCGCCTCTGTTTCTGCGTCGGCTTCCTGTGCGGCAATGTTGAACACCGAAACAGATTGCACCAGGCTACCGGCCTGACGTGTCAGCGCATTGGCGGCCTCGGCGGTCTGATCGACCAGCGCGGCGTTCTCCTGGGTGGATTTGTCCATCTCCACGACCACGCGGCTGACCTGCTCCAGCCCTTCTGCCTGCTCTTGCGTGGCGATCGAGATTTCGTTCATGGTGTTCATGACGGTGTTGACCGAGGTCACGATCTGCTCCATGGCGCGGCCGGTTTCGATCACCTGGGCCGACGCCAGATCGATGCAGGCAGCGGATTCGCCGATCAGGACCTTGACCTCCTTGGCCGCTTCGGCGCTGCGCAAGGCCAGCGAACGCACTTCCGTCGCCACCACGGCAAAACCCCTGCCCTGGGTGCCGGCACGCGCCGCTTCGACGGCCGCATTGAGCGCCAGGATATTGGTCTGGAATGCGATGCCGTCGATCACGCTGACGATTTCGGAAATCTTGCCGGCGCTGACCGAGACTTCGCCCATGGTGCCGACAATGCGCGTCATCAGTTCGCCGCCTTTGACGGCGTCGCCCGCTGCGGTGGCGGCCAGCTGGTTGGTGTGGCGGGTGTTTTCGGCATTCTGCTTGACGGCGGCGGACAGTTGTTCCAGCGTGGCGGCAGTCTCTTCCAGCGATGAGGCTTGCTGCTCGGTGCGCGCCGCCAGATCGACGTTGCCTTCGGCGATGTCGCGCGCGCTGCGGTTGACGTCCTCGGTGCCGTTGCGTATCGACGAGACGGTCTCCACCAGGCCTTGCTGCATGCGCTGCAGGGCCCCGAGCAAAACGCCGATTTCATTGCGGGAAGCGCCTTCCACCGGCGAGCTCAGGTCGCCGCCGGCGATGCGATCGAAATGCATGCCGGTGGTTGCCAGCGGACGCAGCAGCACACGGTCGAACAGCATCCAGTACAGGCCGACCAGCAACAGCGAGAAGATGAACAGGCCGCCCGCCAGATAGACGGCAATCGTATAGCGCTGCTCGGACGCGGCGCTCAATGCATCGCGCACCGACTCGGCGTGACGGATGACCGTGCGCAGCGTCGAAGCAAACACGCGGTCGGCATCTTCGGCGCTGGTGGTGGCTGCCGCATAGGCATCGAGCGAAACGTCGTAGAGCGCCACCTCGCGCGCCTCCAGCACCTTGGTGTAGGCGTCGTAGGCGCTGCCGACCTGCTGCGATCGTTCCGCCAGACCCGCGGCCGACCGGTCGCCCTTGCGGTAGTTCTCGAACGTCTTCTTCGCTTCTTGCAGCGCCATCGACGCCTTGCGCGTGTAGTCGTTGGCCTTGACCTGGTCGCCGCGCACCAGGTTGATGTAGGCGTTGTCCATGTTGATCAGCGTGGACTGAAACAATCGCTCGACTTCATGCAGCGGCTGGATCTGCTTGTCCGACAAATCGATCAGTTCGTTCATGGCCCCGGCCGACTGGCGCGCATCGGTCCAGGCGATGAACACCGCCGTCCACAAGGCGAGCGAGAAGATGCCGAGAACGAACAACAGGCTGGTGCGGATTTTCAGTTTGGCGAACATGGCTGGCTCATTTCAGATGGCGGAAAAAATTACTTGATGCCGAACAGGCGATCCAGCGACCAGGCGCCGGCGCCGCGACCGACCAGGAACAGCAGCAGACCGGCCCAGGTCAGGTGCGTCGGCCAGGCATCCGGGTAGACGAAGATTTCGATGACCGCAGTCATGCCCAGCAAGCCCAGCGCGGCAGAGCGTGTGAACAGCCCCATCACCAGCAGCAGCGGGAAAAAGTGTTCTGCATAAGCAGCCAGGTGCGCGGCGATTTCCGGCGGCACCAGCGGCAATTTGTAGTCCTGTTCGAACAGCGTGTAGGTGCTGTCCTTGATGCTCAGGAAGCCGGTGACCTTGGTCCGGCCGGAGAGAAAGAACACGGCGGCGATGGCTACCCGCGCCACCAGCGCCAGCAGCGAATCGCCGATCAGTTGCGTGGCGCGCGCGGCGGCGAAGTTATACCAACCGATGAAGGAGTCAGGCTTCGCCTCGGTAGTCGTTGTGGTCGCAGGTGCAGGATGGGCAGACATGATGGTCTCCGTGAATAAAGATGAATGGATATCAGCGTGTGGGCATGACAGGCGAAGCAAATGCTTCGGCGTGAATCAAGGCGCCGAGCAAACGGGCGACATCCAGCCCGGGTTCTGCGTCGACGGCCTTTGTCGTTGCCGCCTGCAAGTCCTCGCCGGCGGCGCAGGCATCGAGAAACACGCACATGCCGAGACTTGCCGCCTGCCAGGCGACCTGGCCGTCGATGCGACTCAGCAAGGCGCCCTCGCCGTCCCAATCAAGCTCGTCGGCGAGCTCGCGTTGTTCGCGATTGGCTTGCCAAATGGCATAGGCCGGCTGGTTTGCGCACCAGCGCCAACGCACGGCCGCGCGAGGACGCAGGACGCTCCGCAGCAAATCCGCTTCACCCAGCGCGGCCAGCATGGCGGCTTCCAGCGGCGCCTCGTCGGCGGCGATATGACATTCGGTCCAGAAGCGATCCAGGCGCGCAACGTCGCCCAGATAAGGCAGCTCGGCTGCCGGTCCGAACGCCGAGAGGAAATCGGCGAAACCGCGACCGTATTCGATCAGGCAGACGCTTTGGGGCGGCTCGGCGCAGGCATGGATCAACGCCGCGGAGCGAAACCATTCTTCGCCGACCAGCCGCACGATGGCAGGATAATTGGCCGCCAGCGCATCGACGCTGGCCTTGAGCACGGTATTGCGATAGACCTTGAAACCGGGCTGGCCGGTCAGTTGCGCCAGCGAAGACTGGCTATCGCCGACGCCATAAATGGCGCGGATGAAGTCGCGTTGAAAGCTGTCGGAGGCATGGTTCATTTCAGCACTCCTTGTGCGGACAGGATCTCCTGCGCCTTGTTGCGTTCGGTCAGCAATTCGGCGAAAGCGGGAATCTTGTCGTCGCGCTCGATCAGCGTCGGGCGTTCGCCGATGCGTTCGATCAGATGGCGGTACAAGCGCCAGACCGGCTCGATCACCGGGGCGTCGTGCGAGTCGATCAGCAAGGATGCAGCGTCGCCGTCGTTGTCCTCGCTATGCCCGGCCAGATGGATTTCCATGATCGCTTCGGCCGGCAGATTGTCGAGATAGGTGTGCGCGTCATAACCGATGTTGCGGGCGCTGACATAGACGTTGTTGACGTCGACCAGCAGCCCGCAACCGGTGCGGCGCACCAGCTCGTCGAGGAAATCGGTTTCGCTCCAGTCGTGATTGTCCATGCGCAGGTAGTGCGAGGGATTCTCGATGGCGATGCGACGTTGCAATTGCTCTTGCGTGCGCTGGATATTGGCGGCCACGCGCGACAGGATGTCGCTGGTGCGTGGCACCGGCAGCAAGTCGGGATAGTAGCGGCCGTCCAGTGTCGACCAGGCCAGATGTTCGGATACCAGCGCCGGTTCGACGCGGCGTATCAGTTCTTTCAGGCGGTTCAGGTGTTGCTGGTCGGGAGCAGCCGCTCCCGCCAGCGACAGCGACACGCCATGCAGCGACACCGGATGGCGGCTGCGGACGGCGTCCAGCCATGCCAGCCGCGGACCGCCCGCCATCAGGTAGTTCTCGGGATGGACCTCGAACCACATTTCGGCTTCGGCACAGTGCAGCGCGTCGTCGAAATGTTGCGGCTTCAAGCCCAGGCCGGCACCAAGTGTCGCTGTCATTTCAGGCTCCTGCTTCCGTGCGCGATCAGATTGCCTTCAGGGAACCCATGCTCTTCGGCGTCTTGATGGTGGTGCACGTGCCGGCAGGAACGTTCTTCCAGGCATTGCCCTGATAGTCCATCTTGGCGGTGCCGGCGCAGGTGGTGCCTTCGCCGGCCTTGCAATCGTTCTGGCCGGCCAGCGAAACGCCATAGCATTTTTCGACGGCGGTCTTGGCGGCGGCAGGAGCGTTTTGCGCCATGGCGATACCGGATGTCAGGGCAGCGAGGGTGAAAGCGGCAGTTGCGAGTTTGATGGTGTTCATAACGTACTCCTTGAAGATGAATGGATGTTGAGAAAAGCAGATATCCGCCGGAAGAGTTCTTTTGCAGATGATCTGAACGTTAGTTCGTTGGACCATGGCGTTTGGTTACAGCAAATTGAAAATAAATTTGAAAATATTTATTTTGCAAACGCTGTAACCGGATCGGCCGCGCCAACGAAGATATAAGCAAGGCGTCTTGCCGGACCGGTGGCGGCCCATGGACAAAAGACGCGAGGATGGGAAATCTGATGAAAACACCTGACCTGGTGTCAATGCTTGCAACAGGAACAACACGCAGCGATCCCGACATATTAGGCAAGCGACTGGGACTGGCGTTGCTGATCGGCCTGCTCGGCGCGTCCGCGCTGCTGGTGCTCGCTTACGGCATACGCAGCGACATGCCGGAATTGCTGGCGACGCCGCTGTTCTGGATCAAGGTGGCGTTTCCGCTGGCGATCCTGATGTCGGCGCAGGGCATCACCGCGCGGCTGGCGCGCCCGGGCGCCCTGCCCGGCATGCAGCGATTGATCCTGCTGGCCTTGCCGGTGCTGGCGATCTGGCTGGCGAGCATCGGCTTCCTGCTGCTGGCGCCGCCGTCGCTGCGGCTGCCGCTGG
>NZ_AKJW01000007.1 GCF_000282135.1 Herbaspirillum sp. CF444 | reverse complement strand
CCCCCCAGCCTGTCGGCGGCGGCTGCGCAACTGGGCACCACGCAGCCGACCATCAGCCGCCGGCTGCAATTACTGGAACGCTCGATGGGCCTGCGCCTGCTGCAACGCTCCACCCATGCCATGAAACTGACCGAGGACGGCGAGCGCTGCTACGAGCGCGCGCTCAATCTGCTGGCGGAGTGGGAATCTTTCGAATTCGATCTGCGCGGCGCCAATGTCGAAGCCGGCGGCTCGCTGCGCGTGGTGGTGCCGAATGCCTTCGGACAAGGACAACTGATCGGGCCGCTGGCCGAATTCATGCGCCGTCATCCGGGCATCACGGTGGAATGGCTGCTGTACGATCGCATCGCCGACTTCATCGCCCACGGCATCGACTGTGCGATCCAGGTCGGCGAAGTCACCGACCCCTCGGTGGTGGCGATCCGGCTGGCCGAAGTGCCGCGCATGCTGGCGATTGCGCCGTCGCTGCTGGCGCGTCATACGATGCCCGCACATCCGCGCGACCTGGCGACGATGCCGTGGCTGGCGATCCCGCAATTCTATCGGCGCGACATCACGCTCAGGAACGTCGTCACGGGCGAAGTCGCCGAAGTGACGTTCCAGCCGCGCCTCAGTTCCGACAGCCTGTATGCGCTGACCAATGCGGCGGTCGAAGGCGTCGGCCTGATCCTCGGTTCGGCCTGGCTGCTGCAGGAACACATGGAAAACGGCCGCCTGCTGCCGCTGCTGCCCGAATGGGAAGCAGCCCCGCTGCCGGTGTCGATCATCTATCCCTATGCCCGCTTCTACCCTGCGCGGCTGCGCTACTTCATCGAAACCATGCGCGAAGCGATGCCGGCGGCGGTGGGTTCCGCCGCGCGCTGGACCTGAAGATTATTTTGCAGGGATGGGCAGTATTGCAGGAGCCACGCCCGGAATACCGACCCTGATCAATTCCGAAAACCGCGGATCATTGCCGGCCGCCAGTGCGCGCCCGGTAATACGTCCACGCGCCTTCAGCGTGGCGTAGTCGACGCCGGGCGCAAGGCCGCCGACATCGTAAGCGTATTCCGCCAGATAGCCCGACGCCAGCAGGCGATAGTCCAGCGGCAATTGCGGATTGATGGCGCGCGCCAGGTCGAACACGATGGTGGTGCAATTGCTGGTGAGCGTGTTGTAGAACTCAGGCGCCTGCTCCAGCTTGCGCGCCTCGCCGGCATAGCCGATGAACAGTTTGCGCAGCGTTGCCGGCTCAACTTGCAGGCGATAAAAATACACGTCCTCGCCGCGCATGTTGGTGCGCACGCGGATGATGTCGCGCTCATCCGAAGCCACCAGCACGGTCTCGAACTTGCGGAAGAAACCGCCCAGCGCCGAAAAACTTTCGCCCTTCTCCTTGCGAATCTCCACCGAAAACGTCAGATAGCGGCCATCGTCAAAACCGAACGACACCAACGTGTGCGCAATCGCCGGCCCCATCCAGTAGGACAGCACCAGATCGGCCGTGACCAGATGGTCGAGATTGTATTCGCGATTTTCCCAGCGCACGGTGTAGTCGGTCTCGCTGCGCCAATCGAAGTTGCGCACGTTGGTCAGGCGCACCTTGCTGCCGTCGACATCGATGTGCAGCAGGCGTGCCACGTCATCGGCCCAGACGCGGTCGTGCG
This sequence comes from Herbaspirillum sp. CF444, assembly GCF_000282135.1. Taxonomy (GTDB): domain Bacteria; phylum Pseudomonadota; class Gammaproteobacteria; order Burkholderiales; family Burkholderiaceae_D; genus Herbaspirillum. The sequence goes on along the minus strand of NZ_AKJW01000007.1, from coordinate 91,139 downwards.
ACGGTTTGAAGGTGCTCCACCAGCCGAGCACGCCAGCGAAAAAAACCGCAAACCAGATCACCGGCTTCCAACGCCGTTGCCATAAAGCGCGCACCGCCGCCAGCATCGCCAGCGCAAGGAAAACGATGGCAACAATCCGGATTTGCGTCGGTGCAGCCAACTGAAACCACAAAGCAAAACCGGTCCACGCGCCTGCCGCCGTGATCGCCAGCGTCAGCAGAAGACACAGCACGATCCAGATGACTTTGCGCAAGCGGCCAACAGATGGGCGAGAAGAGGAGGAAGAGAAGTCCGGCATGGCAATGAGCGGGTGGTCGATGATCACAGGATAGCGGACTTTGCAAAACGAAAGAGAATCCAAAGACGCTTGCAGTTCATACCGCCGCCTGGTCTACAATAGCGCCCCGACTGCATCCGCAACCCATCGCTGCAACCATCAACGACAGGAAACAAACATCATGGCCATCAAACTGGAGCAAGGACTGCAAAAGGAAGCCGTCGCCTCGATCCAACGCTATCTGCGCGACAACTTCGACGCCGAAGCAGGCAGCCTGCAGGCGGAATCGCTGCTGCACTTCTTTCTCGAAGAAGTCGGACCGCTGGTCTACAACTCCGCCATTCATGATGCGCAAGAACAACTGCAAAGCCGTGTCGCCGAGCTCGATATCGATTGCCATGAAGAACCTTTCGGCTATTGGAGCAAGAACGCCAAACGGCGCTGACGCCTTTGCGCGCCGGCTTGCCTGAACAACATCTTCGGCTGTCGCAGTGTAGGAAAACCGGCGCATGTAAATCCGCGTCCGGCCTACAGTCAAACCCCGGCGGGTGGCGGAATATGGGCTCTTGCACAGCATCCGCGATGGAAGCCAGGAGAGCGCCATGAAGACCAAGGACATTCCGGAAGAAGCCACCTTCACCGACTACACCAACGCCGCCGGCGGCGAAATCGATTCCGGTGCGGCTGATTCCACACCGGTTGTGAACCTGGACAAACCAGGTAAGCCCAGGCAAGCCCAGCGGCTACTGCCGCTTCATCACCATCTGCACCGAGCCCTGTCCGTGGCATTCGAAGGCCAGCGATACGTCGGTGAGCAGGTTGGCCGAGCACGTCGTCTGCTGATCCTTCCAGCTCAGCGTGCTGCCGCTGACGATGCCGCTGGCGCTGATCGGCACCGTCGGGAAGTTGCCTTCCATGGTGCCGGTGATGGCGGCCTGTCCCGCCGCCGTGGTCGCGAAGCTGAGCGTCCAGCGTTGCGCCGAACCGAAGGAATTGTTCCCTGCTCCCGCCCATTGACCATCGAACAACGACGGCTTGCGTTCGCTCCTGGCCGGCTTGCCGTCTTGCGGGACAGGCTTGATCTCGACCTGCTTGCAGACCTGGCAGCTGATGTCGGTGATATTGGCGCGGCTCACCTGCTTCGGCCCCCAGATGTTGTCGGTGCCGGTGTTGCCGCTCACGAGCACGTTGAAATACGGCGTGCCGTCGACGTAGTAGTTGATCTTGGAACAGGCCGGCGCGGACGAGGTGAATTTCAGTTCCGCTGCATAGGAACCGAGCGTGGTGGCCTCGACCGGTTTGACGGCGATCGACGCCGCACAGGCGCCGACGGGTTGCTGGCAGTCGCAACTGGGATCGGCTGCCTGCGCCTGAGCCAGCACCGGCAGCGGATGACTCTGCATGATGCCGGCGGCGGCAAGGACAAGTACGAAGAAAATAGGTTTCATCATCGTTGACTCACCTTGTGCTGGAGGACATGGAGTCTTTTATCTTACACCCGCATCGGCCGCTGTCGCAAAGCCCGCGCGGCATGCAGGGATGTACGCGCAGGACGGCAATCAACGCACAAACAATTCGTGCGCAATTTGCACGACGTCGGCTCGCGTTACACACATGGTTTTTGTCTGGCAAACCCCTGACATGGGCATGACGAAATTGTCATCCGTTCGTCATGCTGGCGTCGATGGCTGCAGCGCACAATGTATTCACGATGGCCGCAGCCCCCTTCAATGTTTTTCCCAAGTCGTGTGGTTTGCACGACTGACTGCGGCCGTCGCCTTATTTTTGGAGAATACACCATGCGTACATTTCACATCGCCCTCGCCGTCCTGACACTGAGCACCGCCGCCGGCGCCTTCGCCGAAGCACCGTATCCGGCTGACCAGCCATTCACGTCGACCGTCTCGCGCGCGCAGGTCAAACAGGATCTGATCCAGGCCGAACATCAGGGCCTGCTGTCGGAAGGCGACAATTATCCCGTCGTGTCGCAAGCGCCGTCGTCGCAGAGCCGCCAGGACGTCGAACGGCAATTGCAAACCGCGCAGCATGGCGACACGCTTTACTCCGGCGCCTGAGCGCCTCGCAATCCGGCAATACCGATGCAATGAACAACATGCCGACCGGGGGGATGGCATGACTGTTCGTGCAGAATGAAAAAAGGCAGACCAAGGAATTGGTCCGCCTTTTTTATTTTGCGGATCCGCCAGCTTGCGCAGATCCGTTTTACTCTTACTTACTTGACTTTTACTTGACTTCGCTCAGCGCGGCATTGAAGGTCGCGCTGGGGCGCATGACTTCGCTGACCTTCTTCGGGTCGGCCAGGAAGTAGCCGCCGATGTCGACCGGATTGCCCTGGACTGCCTTAAGTTCCGCAGTGATCTTGGCTTCGTTCTCGGTCAGCGTCTTGGCCAGCGGTGCGAACTTGGCGGCCAGTTCGGCGTCGTCCTTTTGCGCCGCCAGTTCTTGCGCCCAGTACATGGCCAGGTAGAAATGGCTGCCGCGGTTGTCCAGCTCGCCGGTCTTCGGCGACGGCGACTTGTTGTTGTCCAGCAGCTTGCCGGTCGCATCGTCGAGCGCCTTGGCCAGGATTTGCGCCTTCTTGTTGCCGGTCTTGATGCCCATGTCTTCCAGCGACACGGCCAACGCCAGGAATTCACCCAGCGAGTCCCAGCGCAGATGGTTTTCTTCCACCAGTTGCTTGACGTGCTTCGGCGCCGAACCGCCGGCGCCGGTTTCGTACATGCCGCCGCCGGCCATCAGCGGGACGATCGACAGCATCTTGGCGCTGGTGCCCAGTTCCATGATCGGGAACAGGTCGGTCAGGTAGTCGCGCAGGATGTTGCCGGTCACCGAGATGGTATCCAGGCCGCGGATCACGCGTTCCAGCGTGTAACGCATGGCGCGCACTTGCGACATGATCTGGATGTCCAGGCCCTTGGTGTCGTGATCCTTCAGGTAGGTCTCGACCTTCTTGATCAGTTCTGCTTCATGCGGACGGTACGGATCGAGCCAGAATACTGCCGGCATGCCGGAGTTGCGGGCGCGCGTGACGGCCAGCTTGACCCAGTCGCGGATCGGTTCGTCCTTGACCTGGCACATGCGCCAGATGTCGCCTTGCTCGACGTTTTGCGTCAGCAGGACTTCGCCGGTGGCGAGGTCGACGATGTTGGCAACGCCGTCTTCGGCGATTTCGAATGTCTTGTCGTGCGAACCGTATTCTTCCGCCTTTTGCGCCATCAGGCCGACGTTAGGCACGGTGCCCATGGTGGTCGGATCGAAGTTGCCGTTGGTTTTGCAGAAGTTGATGACTTCCTGATAGATGCGGGCGAAGGTGCTTTCCGGGATCACCGCCTTGGTGTCCTGCGGCTTGCCGTTGGCGTCCCACATCTTGCCGCCGATGCGGATCATGGCCGGCATCGAGGCGTCGACGATCACGTCGTTCGGCGCGTGCAGGTTGGAGATGCCCTTGGCCGAATCAACCATGGCCAGCGACGGACGGTGTTCGTGACAGGCGTGCAGGTCGCGGATGATTTCTTCCTTCTTCGACGAAGGCAGGGTCTCGATTTTTTCGTACAGGTTGACCAGGCCGTTGTTGACGTTCACGCCCAGTTCGTCGAACAGCTTGCCGTGCTTGGCAAACGCTTCCTTGTAGAAAATCTTGACGGCGTGGCCGAACACGATCGGGTGCGACACCTTCATCATGGTCGCCTTGACGTGCAGCGACAGCATGACGCCGGTCTTGCGCGCATCTTCGAACTGCTCTTCGTAGAAGTCGCACAGCGCCTTCTTGCTCATGAACATGCTGTCGATGATTTCGCCGGCCTTCAGGGCTACCTTGGCCTTGAGCACGGTGGTCTTGCCGCTCTTGCCGATCAGTTCCATCTTGACGTCGCGCGCGGCGCCGATGGTCATGGATTTTTCGCCGTGGTAGAAATCGCCGTGGGTCATGTGCGCGACGTGGCTGCGCGACGCCATGCTCCACTCGCCCATGCTGTGCGGATGCTTGCGCGCGAAGCGCTTGATCGATGCCGGCGCGCGGCGGTCGGAGTTGCCTTCGCGCAGGACCGGGTTGACGGCGCTGCCGAGCACTTTGGAGTAGCTCTTCAGGATTTCTTTTTCTTCGTCTGTCTTTGGATCTTCCGGCAAGTCGGGGATCGCATAGCCGCGCGATTGCAGTTCGCGGATCGCGGCTTGCAGCTGCGGCACCGAAGCGCTGATGTTCGGCAGCTTGATGATGTTGGCGCTCGGATCCTGCGTCAGCTTGCCCAGCGCGCCCAGGTTGTCGGGAACGCGTTGTTCAGGCGTCAGACGGTCCGGGAATTCGGCCAGAATGCGCGTCGCCACCGAAATATCGCTTTCCACCACATCGACGCCCACCGGTGCGGTGAAGGTCCGGATGATCGGCAGGAGGGAGTACGTCGCCAGCAGCGGCGCCTCGTCAGTAAGCGTATAGATGATGGTGGATTTATCTGTGGTCATGATGACGTCCTTGCTGTTGATGTGTCGGTTTTGCTTCTCTGTTTGTGTTTATTCAGTGCAGTGATTGTATTGGCGCTTCCTGTCGTCAATCTTAATTGCGCGCTGAAACAGTCTGAGGAGAGTGTTTCAAAGAAGAAATGTTGCCATCAAAGAAAGTCAATTCCGTAAAACGCCGACTTGCGGACGCTTTCTTTTCGGCGCACAACACAAAATCAGCCCGTAGTTTACATCGAAGCCGCCCGGAATGCCTTGAGAATTGGATTTTCGGAAGGGAGCCGCGACCTTGCCGGAAAGCAAGCTTGACCGCAGCGCCGCCGGTTTTGATGAAAAAACGGCAATTGACGGGACCATTCAGCCGCCCAGCAGATCCACGCCCAGCGCGCGAAAATCCTGCGGCGCCATGCCGTAAGCGCGGCGGAAGGCGCGCGTGAAGTCAGACGGGCTGCCGAAGGACCAGCCGTAGGCGATTTCCATGATGCTCACGTGCGGGGCGGCGGCCAGTTCTTCGGCCGCTTCGCGCAAGCGGCGGTTGCGGATGTAGGTGCCGATCCCGCCTTCGTGCTCGAACATGCGGTACAAGGTCGGCCGCGGGATCGGAAAACTTTGCAGGATGGCTTCCGTCGACAGCTCGCCGTCGCGCAGCCTGGTTTCGATGAAGTCGCGGATCCGGTTGCGCATGGCGACCCGGACCGCATCACGCGCGCCGTCGCCGCGCCGCGACTGTTTCTTGAAGGCCGTCAGGATCAGTCCGGCGCAGACGCGGATGGATTGTTCCGCCTCTTCCTGCGGCATCGCCGGCAAACCGGCGCACAGGCTGGTCACGCGATCGAGGATCAGGCGCGTCAGCGGCGTGGTGTAGCCGAGCACCTGGCCGTGGATTGCTTCGGCGTCGACGATTTCTTCTTCCACCATGGCGCGCGGCAGGAAAAACGCCAGCACCCGCGACTGCGTCGGACGCACCATGCGCATGGGCTGACCCAAGTCGAGAGCAAGGATGCCCGGCACGAACTGCGACGACTTCTTTTGCTTCAGCGCGCCGGTGGTGGTTTCCATGATGCCTTCCACGGCGACGTGGAAAACATAGTCGCGCACGCTGTCGCGCGAAATGCGAGCAAGCGTGCGCGCCTGCGACAAGGCGTCGGTGCGGCTGTCGAGGTAAATCATGTCGCTCAGCACGTAAGAGTCGATCTCGCCCTTGAAACCCTGCTCGATCTGCGTGCGCGACACCGGCGAATCGAGGATGCGGCCGACATAGTCGCTCCAGGCCGGCGCCTGCAAGGCGCGGCTTTCGCCGGCCACGGTGAAATGCTGATGGATGACGCGCGGCGATGCCCCCTTTGCGAGCTCGTCGGACGCAGGAAAGGCGTAACGCTGATGCTGCGCGGCGATGACCCGCTTCACGGCGGCGGAGTAGCTCCTGCTCATGGCCGGCGCGTCCTTCCGCCGACTTTGCTATGCATCTTGCTGAAAAATAAACCGGCAACCACGAGCGTTCCAGATTGAATGAGTGCTGAGAAATGTTTACCCGCTACCGACAGCATATTGATGCCGTGGAGAAACAAAAAAAATATGCGAGTTCCGAAGTCCTTACTGTAAACAATCGGGCCACGGACGAAAGCCGGAAACAGAGATGTTTTCCGCGGGCAATTCCCGTCGAAATACCGCGCGGCGGCCCGCTCAGATGCGCAAATGCCGGCTCATGTGATCGATGAATACGCGCAGCTTGGGCGAGGCATACCGGCTCGCCGGCCACAGCATCCAGAACACCACGGTGCGGTCCAGGTAGTCGTCCAGCACTGTGCGCAGCAAACCCTGCTCAAGCGCATCGCGCACCAGGAAGGCCGGCAGGAAGGCGATGCCGCGTCCCTGCAGCACCGAATACGCGAGCGGCTCGATGGTGTTGACGGTGATGGTTTCCGGCAGCACCAGTTCGGGGTCGGTTTCTTCGCGCCGCAAGGGCCAGCGCTCCAGCTTGCCGGTGGCGGGAAAGCGATGCTGCAGGCAGGCGTGCTTCGCCAGTTCGTTGGGATGCGCCGGCGTGCCGTGCTGCTTGAGGTAGCCGGGCGTGGCCACCAGCACATGCGGACAGGCGCCCAGCCGGCGCGCCACCAGCCGCGAATCGGTCTGCTCGCCGGTGCGGATCACGATGTCGAAGCCCTCTTCCACCACGTCCACCATGCGATCCGACATGTCGATGTCGAGATCGATGTCGGGATAACGCGCCATGAAACTGTCGAAGATCGGCATCAGCAGATTGACCAGTTGCGGCGCGCCCACGCGCAGACGCCCGCGCGGACTGCCGGCGGCATCCGACAACTCGGCCTCGGCCGCATCGACCTCGCTGAGGATGCGGCGGCAGCGTTCGAGGAACAGCGCACCCTCCGCCGTCAGCGTGATGCTGCGCGTGCTGCGATGGAATAGCCGCACGCGCAGCCGCTCTTCCATGCGCGCGATGCTCTTGCCGACCGCCGACGACGACACGCCGAGAATCCGGCCCGCTTCAGTAAAACTGCGCGTTTCCGCGACCTGCACAAACATCGAAATGCCGTTGAGGCTGTCCATGGTGATCCGCTTCCAGGGTGAAGTGACAGGTTCAGTTGTGGGATGCGCCGATCGAAAATCAATCAGGCGATTCAAGAACTATTGTCCGATATGTTGAGAAATCCGGGCTATTTTTCTTAAGTCTCATGACGCCTATATTGCTCACATCGCATTTGCACTTTGCACTGCGTTTTGCGGACCTTCCGACAAACCTACCGAACCCAACAGTGAGCAAACCATGTCCCAACTCTCAAAACTCCACACCGCCGTCAACGTCGGCCCTTACGCAATCTCCCACCGCGTCGTGCTGGCGCCGCTGACCCGCATGCGCGCCGAAGCCGGCGCCGTTCCCGGCCCGCTGATGGCCGAGTATTACGCACAGCGCACTTCGCCAGGCGGCCTGCTGATCGGCGAAGCCACCATCGCCGCCGCCAACGGCAACGGCTACCTCGGCGCGCCCGGCCTGTATGACGACAGCCAGATCGCCGGCTGGAAGCTGGTCACCGACGCCGTCCACGCCAAGGGCGGCCGCATCTTCCTGCAGCTGTACCACGCCGGCCGTCAATCCAACAGCCAGCTGCAGCCCGGCGGCGGCCAGCCGGTCGCGCCCTCGGCGGTGGAACACGGCGGCGTCGCCTACACCGAAGCCGGCTGGATTCCCAACACCCCGGCGCGCGCACTGACGATTGCGGAAATCAGCGACCTCGTCGAAAGCTTCCGCGCAGCCGCCGAACGCGGCGTGCGAGCCGGTTTCGACGGCGTCGAAATCCACGGCGCCAACGGCTACCTGTTCGACCAGTTCCTGCAAGACGGCAGCAACAAGCGCACCGACAGTTACGGCGGCTCGTTTGAAAACCGCAGCCGCTTCCTGCTCGACGTCACGCGCGCACTGATCTCTGTCTGGGGCAGCAAGCGCGTCGCCGTGCGCCTCGGCCCGAGCGGCTCCTGGGGCGACATGTCCGACAGCAATCCGGAAGCCTTGTTTACTTACGTCGCCCAGCAACTCGCCACCCTAGACCTGGCCTACCTGCATCTGATCGAACCGCGCGTGCTCGGCAATGTCGACGACGACAGCAAGGATCCGGCGCCGGTCGCCGCGCAACTCATGCGCAAACATTACAAAGGCCTCATCATTGCGGCGGGCGGCTTCAAGGGCGAGACGGCGGAAGCGATCCTGCAGGCGGGCGATGCCGACCTGGTCGCGTTCGGCCGCGACTTCATCGCCAATCCGGACCTGCCTGAGCGCCTGCGCAACGGCTGGGCCTTAAACCCGTATGATCGTCCTACTTTCTTCGGCGGCACCGAGGTCGGCTATACCGATTATCCGTTCCACGTAAGCCACGAAGTCAACGCAAGCGCGGCACTGGCAGCATAAAACGACGGGCGCGGACATCGCATATCGATGCACCGTGCCCCGTTCCTTTTACTTTTCGGAGAATCTGACATGGCAGACGGCAACAACACTTTTCTGATCGACGGCACGACACCGGTACAACGCCTCGGCTTCGGCGCGATGCGCATCACCGGCCCCGGCATCTGGGGCGAACCGGAAGATCGCGCCGAAGCGATCCGCACGCTGCGCCGCCTGCCGGATCTGGGCGTCAACTTCATCGACACCGCCGACTCCTACGGCCCCAACGTGTCGGAAGATCTGATCCGCACCGCGTTGCATCCCTACGGCGGCATCCTGGTCGCGACCAAGGCCGGGCTGGTGCGCACCGGTCCCGACCATTGGGTGCCGCTGGGCCGTCCCGAATACCTGATCCAGCAGGCGCACACCAGCCTGCGCCGGCTCGGCGTGGAACAGATCGGGCTGTGGCAATTGCACCGCATCGATCCAAGGGTACCGGCCGACGAACAATTCGGCACGGTGCGACAACTGATCGACGACGGCGTCATCCGCCACGCCGGCCTGAGCGAAGTCAGCGTGGCCGACATCGAAGCGGCGTCGCGCCACTTCAAGGTGGCGACCGTGCAGAACTGCTACAACCTCGCCGACCGCGCCAGCGAAGACGTGCTCGACTACTGCACGCAGCACGGCATCGGCTTCATCCCCTGGTATCCGCTGGCGGGCGGCGATTTGCTGCAGGGCGCGTTGTCGTCGGCGCTGGCGAAGGTCGCGGCGCGCCACGAAGCGACGGTAGCGCAGATCGCGCTGGCCTGGCTGCTCAAGCGCAGCCCGGTGATGTTGCCGATTCCCGGCACATCGAAAGTGAAACACCTGGAACTGAACGTCGCCGCTGCACGCATCTGCCTGACTGAGCAAGAGTTCACCGAACTCGACGCCGCCGGCCGGGCGCAGCAATGACATGTTGCCGAAGGCGGCATCCCTGATTGAGAGAACGTCATGAAAATAAACTCCTCCACCGGCGCGGCTCCCACAACCTCGTCTTTCCTGCCGCTGTTCTGGCTGGCGCTCGGCACCTTTGCCGTCGGCACCGAAAGCTTCATGATCGCCGGCCTGTTGCCGGAGATGGCCGCCGACCTGCAAGTCAGCGTAGTCGCCGCCGGCCAATTGGTGACCGTCTTTGCGCTGGCCTATGCGCTGAGTTCACCGGTGCTCACCGCGCTGACCGGCGCCATCGATCGCCGCCGCCTGATGATCGCCGCGATGGTGATGTTCACGCTGGCCAACCTGATGGCGGGCACCGCGACCAACTACTGGTGGCTGATGGCGGCGCGCATTTTGCTGGCGGCTTCCGCCGGCATCTTCGTCCCCGGCGCCAACGCGCTGGCCGGCGCCACCGTCACCCCGGAACGCCGCGGCACCGCACTGGCCATCGTCAACGGCGGCATCTCGATCGCAGTCGCCTTCGGCGTGCCGCTGGGCGCGCTGATAGGCGCACACCTCGGCTGGCGCATGACCTTCTTCGGCGTGGCGATGCTGTCGGCGCTGGCGACCGCCGGCCTGATCTTCGGCCTGCCGCGCGGCATCGGCGCCAACCTGCCGGTCGCCACTTTGCGCGAACGCCTCGCCACGGCGCGCCGTCCGGTCATTCTGATGAGCCTGCTGGTAACAACCTTGTGGGCCATGGGCGCGTACACCGTCTACACCTATCTGGCGCTGCTGGTGTCACATGCAACCATGCTGCGCGGCGCCGAGATCGGCTATGTGCTATTCATGTGGGGCGCTGCCGCCGCAATCGGCGTGGCGATCGGCGGCAAGGCCGTCGACCGTCTCGGCCCGCGCCCGGTGATCCTGCCCAGTCTCGCCGTCATGACGCTCGCGTTCGCCCTGCTGTCGGCCAGCGCCTATTGGCTCTCGCCGGTCCATGCCTTGCTGCCGCTGCTGGTCGGCGTAGTTGCCTGGGGCCTGGCGCACTGGTCGTTTTTTCCGGCGCAGCAAGCCAACCTGATCGGCATCGCCGGCCTCAAGGGAACGCCCATCGTGCTGTCGCTGAACGCCTCGTTCATGTATCTGGGATTTTCTCTGGGCGCTGCGCTGGGCGCGTTGACCCTGAGCGTGTTCTCCGTATCCGACCTCGGTTGGGTGGGGGCAGCGTGCGAAGTCGGCGCACTGGCGTTGACGCTCGCGGTGAACGGCGTCTTTGCGCGCTGCGTGAAGCCGTCGGTGGCTTAAGAAGAACTAGTAACCGCTGCTGCGATCCACCACATTGAGCAGCGCCTCGCCTTGTTGCAGGCGCCGGATGTTTTCTTCGATCTGATCCAGCACGCTGTCGTAACTGGCGGCGGCTGCGATGTGCGGCGTGACGATGACGTTGGGCATGGACCAGAACGGGCTCTCGACGGACAAGGGTTCTTTTTCAAATACGTCGAGAATGGCGCCGCGCAGATGGCCGTTCTCCAGCATGGCTTGCACCTCCGCCGATACCAGATGACCGCCGCGACCGACGTGGATCAGAGCGGCGCCGGCCGGCAATGCCGACAGCGTGACGCGGTTGAGGATGCCGTGCGTTTGTGCCGTCAGCGGCAACAGGCAGACCAGGATATCGGTGCCGCCGAGGAAGTCTTCGAATTGCGCCTCGCCGTGAAAACCCTCCATGCCTTCAACCGTCTTTTCCTGACGCGACCAGCCGCGCACCTTGAATCCCATGCGCAGCAATTCGCCGGCGACGTGCGCGCCGAGTTGTCCCACGCCCATGATGCCGACGCTGCATGAAGAAGCTGCGGCAAGCGGAATGCGATGCCAGATCCTGTTGCGCTGGTTGGCGATGACGCGGTCGAGATCGCGGTGGTAATACAGCACGCCCCAGGTAATGAATTCCGTCATGGCGACGGTCAGGTCGGGTGCGACCACGCGGCACAGCGGCAGCGCCGGCAGCTGCGGATCGCACAGGATGTTGTCGACGCCCGCTGCAATCGCGTGGATCAGGCGCAGACGCGGATAGGCGGCCAGCGCGCCGGGCGGCGGCGACCAGCAGACGGCGACTTCGGCCTCTGCTGCGCCGGCGTCGCCGGGCAGCATGACTTCAATGTCGCCGACACGCTCGCGCGCCAGCACTGCAATTTTTGGGATGTCAGAACTGACGCCGAGAAAAACAACTTTAGTCATAAACAGAGGATCATTGGCGATAGTCGGGTTGATCGTTTTCGATCAGGCGCAATGCAGCCTGCCACGCCAGATCCATGATGCCGCTCGCGTTGTCGCCGGCGAACTGTTGCGCCGTGCGCAGGCGCACCGACTCCGGCGGCAGACGCAGCGCCTGCCCGCCCGACGTCGCGGCGACCTGCGCCTGGCAGGCGCGTTCGAGGAAGTAGATTTCGTGGAAGGCTTCGGCCGCCGTCGAACCCGCCGCCAGCAAACCGTGGTTGCGCAGGATCATCGCCTTGTGGCTGCCGAGGTTGGCGACCAGCCGCTCGCGCTCTGCCAGGTCGAGCGCGATGCCTTCGTAGTCGTGATAGCCGAGCTTGCCGTAGAACTTCATCGCGTGCTGGCTGATCGGCAGCAAACCCTGCTCCTGCGCCGCCACGGCGATGCCGGCCGAGGTATGCGTATGGATCACGAAATGCAGATCGGGCCGCGCATGGTGAACCGCAGAGTGGATCGTGAAGCCGGCGGCATTGACGCGCTGCCCGGCGGGCGCGCCGTTGCCGGTCTTGAGCTCGCGGCCCGCGTAGTCGACCTTGACCAGATCGGAGGCGCGCATCTCATGGAACAGCACACCGTAGCGGTTGATCAAAAACTGATCCTCATGCCCCGGCAGGCGCGCCGAGATATGCGTGTCGATCATGTCGGTCATGCGGAAATGCGCCGCCAGCCGGTACAGCGCCGCCAGCTCGCAGCGCGTGTTCCATTCGGCGTCGTCGACGGTCTCCCTGCTGCTGCCGGCAACCTCGCTCATGATTTATTTCCCCTGATTCACTGCCACCGGCATGCCCGACGATTGCAACTTGTACTTTGCCAGCAGCTTGTCGTAGGTACCGTTGCGCTGCAGGTTTTGCAATGCGCCCAGCACGGCGGCGCGCAGCACCGGCTCGGTCTTGGAAACGGGGATGCCAGTCTCCTGCTGGAACAGCGGCTGGCCGAGCAGGACGTAGGTGTTCGCTTCCATGGTCTGGAAGTACGGCAAGGTCTCGCTGCCCTGTACGGCGACGTCGATCCGGCCGGTCTTCAGTTGCGTGCGCGCGTCGACCGAACCTTCGGTGCCGATCACGGTGATCGCCGCCTTGCCCTTGGCGACGCAGTTGTCGTTGCTCCACGCGGCGATCTGCGTCGGCCAGTTGGTGTTGCGGCTGGCGCCGACCTTGGTGCCGCAAACGTCGGCGATGCCCTTGATTTTGGCGGCATTGGCTTGCAGCGTGAAGAACTGCGGGCCGGTCTTCATGTAGTCGATGAAATCGGCGACCTTCTGGCGTTCCGCCGTGTCGCTGATGGCGACCATGGCGATGTCGACGCGGCCGGTGGCAAGCGAGCTGAAGACCTGGGCGAAGGCGGTTTCCTGATACTCGACCTTGAGGCCGAGTTCCCTGGCGATGGCTTCGCCAAGCTCGATGTCAAGGCCCATGAGCTGACCGGTTTCGGGATTCTTGTAGGCGATCGGCGGATAGTTGGCCTGCGTGGCGATGACCAGCTTGCCGGCCTTCTTGATGCGGTCGGGCAGATCGGCGGCGTGTGCTGAAATTGCGCCCATTGCAGTGATGGCAGTCGCTGCCAGCGCGATGCTGCTCAGGCTTGGGCTCATGTTTGTCAGAAGACGGTTGAACAGTTTCACTTGATTCCCCTTGTTAAAAATATCAACTCAATATCAGCTCAAAATCGCCGCAATAAATTCCTTGGTGCGCGCATGCTGCGGACGCGCCAGGACTTCGGCCGGCGTGCCGCATTCCAGCACCTGGCCCTGATCCATGAAGACCACGCGATCCGATACCTCGCGCGCAAACCCGAGCTCGTGCGTGACCACGATCATGGTCATGCCGGACAGCGCCAGGTCCTTCATCACGCCCAGCACTTCGCCGACCAGTTCCGGATCGAGCGCCGAGGTCGGCTCATCGAACAGCATCAGCTTGGGCCGCATCGCCAGCGCGCGCGCAATCGCCACGCGCTGTTGCTGGCCGCCCGACAATTCGCCCGGATAGGCGCCGGACTTTCCGGCCAGGCCGACGCGCTCGAGCAGGGCTTCGGCTTCGTCGCGCACCTCGGCGCGCTTGCGCTGCTGCACGACGACCGGGCCTTCCATGATGTTTTGCAAGGCGGTCATGTGGCCGAACAGATTGAAGCGCTGGAACACCATGCCGCTGGCCAGCCGCTGACGCGCGATTTCGCTGTCGCTGAGTTCGCGCAGTTCGTTGCCTTTGCGGCGATAGCCGCACAGTTCGCCGCCCAGCCAGATGGCGCCGCCGTCGGTGCGCTCCAGTTGATTGATACAGCGCAGGAAGGTGCTCTTGCCGGAACCGGAGGGGCCGACGATGCACATCACTTCGCCGCTGGCGACTTCCATCGAAATGCCTTTGAGGGCGTGGTAGCTGCCGTAGTATTTCTGAACATCGTGCGCGACCACCATCGGCATGGCGGCTTGCGCTTGCAGGACGGCGCTCATGGCTACACTCATGATTGCGCTCCTTCGAGGACCGCGACCTGCGCCGCTTTCAGTTTTACCGTCTTTGCCACTTTGCGCTGATTGCGCGCAAACGCCTTTTCCAGGAAATGCTGGCCGATGGAAAACACCGTCACCACCGCCAGATACCAGACCGTCGCCACGATCAGCAGCTCGATCACGCGCGCGTTGGCGAAGTAGATGGTCTGGGCGTTGTGCAGGATCTCCGAAAACTGGATCACGCTGGCCACCGAGGTCAGCTTGACCATGCTGATGACTTCGTTGCCGATGGGCGGGATGATCACGCGCATCGATTGCGGCAGGATGATCCGGCGCAGCGCGGTCAGGCGCGTCATGCCGATGGCCTTGGCGGCTTCGGTCTGGCCGTTGTCGACCGACAGGATGCCGCCGCGCACCACCTCGGCGGTGTAGGCGCCCTGCCCGATGCCGAGACCCAGCAGGCTGGCAATGAAGGGCGTGATCAGGTCCACCGTGCGCGCTTCGAACACGCCGGGGATGCCCATCATCGGAAACACCAGCGCCAGGTTGAACCACAACAACATCTGCAGCAACAGCGGCGTGCCGCGGAAAAACCAGATATAGAAACCGGCGATGGCCTTGAGCATGGGATTGGGCGACATCACCATCACGGCGAAGACCACGCCCAGCACGATGCCGATGGTCATCGCATAAATCGTCATCAGGATGGTGTTGAGCAAGCCGTGCATGATGACCTTGGCGGTCATGAACTGCGCGACGATCTTCCACTCGATCTGGCCGTGCGCGAAGGCGTTGACGATGAAGGCGAACGCCAGCAGGATCAGCGCCGCCGACAGCCAGCGGCCGTAGAAGCGGCGCGGCACGATCTTCAGATGATCGATGGCGAATGGGGAGGAAGATGGCGTAGTCATAAAGCACCTGCGTAAGAAGAGCCCGTCGGCCCGGCTTCATTGCCGCACCACGCGCGCTGGCCGGCGACGGTCTGTTGCAGGCGCTGCAATTGCGCGGCCACCTGCGCCGGCGCCGTGCCGCCGTAGCCGCTGCGGGCGTTGACGGCGGCTTCCGGCGTGAGCACGCTGCGCACTTCCGGCAACAGATAGGGACTGATGGCGCTCATCTCGGCGTCGCTCAGCTCGTGCAATTCAAGCTGCTTGTCTTCACACAGCTTGACCATGGCGCCGGTGATTTCATGCGCGGCGGAAAACGGCACGCCGCGGCGCGCCAGCCAGTCGGCCACTTCGGTCGCCAGCGTGAATCCCTGCGTGGCGTCGCGGCGCAGCTTCGCGGTATTGACGCGCATGGTGCGGATCATGCCCGCCATGGCGGGCAAGACCTTGTGCAGCACGTCGACGGCTTCGAAGGCGGCGAACTTGTCTTCCGCCAGGTCGCGGTTGTAGGAAAACGGCAAACCCTTCAGCGCCACCAGCATGGTGGTCAGCATGCCGATCAGGCGCGCCGCGCGGCCGCGCGTGAGTTCGGCGATGTCGGGATTTTTCTTCTGCGGCATGATTGAGCTGCCGGTGGAAAAGCTGTCGTCCAGGTCGACCCACTGGAACTGGCGCGAAGCCCATAGCGTGATTTCTTCCGACAGGCGCGACAGATGCACGCCGAGCATGGAGGCGACGAACAGGAATTCGGCGACGTGGTCGCGACTGCCGACGGCGTCGATGGAGTTTTCGCAGGGCCCGTCGTAGCCGAGATCGGCGGCCGACAACTCAGCTTGCAAGGCGATCGCCGAGCCGGCCATGGCGGCCGCGCCCAGCGGCGAACGCGCGCTGCGGCGATCCCAGTCGATGAAGCGCGACATGTCGCGGCTGAAGGTCTGCGCATGCGCCAGCAGCTGGTGCGCGAACACGATGGGTTGCGCCGCCTGCAAATGCGTGAAGCCCGGCGCCAGCGTCTGCAGATGCCGGCCGGCCTGTCCCATCAGCGCGTCCTGCAAGTCGAGCAGCAGCTCGCCGATGGCGCGGCTCTCGGCGCGCAGGTAGAGCTTGAGATTGTTGGCCGCCTGGTCGTTGCGCGAACGGCCGGCGCGCAACTTGGCGCCGGTGTCGCCGAGTGCGTCAACGAGGATGCGTTCCATGAAGGTGTGCACGTCTTCATCGGCCGGCGACGGCGTGATCTCGCCGCGCGCGAAGGCGGCATCGAGTTCGCCGAGCTTGCCGACGATGGCCTTGCATTCGTCCTCGGTCAGCAGCTTGGCGCGCAGCAACTCGCGCGCGTGCGCCTGCGACGACACGATGTCGAAATGCGTCAGCCGGAAATGCGCCATGCCGCCGCGCGACAGGTTCATCAGGGCCTCGTCAGGGGCGGAGCGGAAACGCGCGCCCCACAACCGGGTTTCACTCATGGAATGCCATCCTTGGAATTTCGTTTTAACAATACGGATCAGACGTCGCCGACTCTCTGCTACGCCCGATACTTCACGCCGGGAAACACGCACAACATTTCATACGCCAGATTGGCCGCCACCAGCGCCGTGGTGCCGGCCTGGTCGTACGGCGGCGACACTTCGACGATATCGGCGGAAGCAATATTCAGGCCTTTGGCGCCACGGATGATCTCCATCCCTTGCTGCACGGTCAGGCCGCCGATCTCCGGCGTGCCGGTGCCGGGTGCAAAGGCCGGGTCGAGGCCGTCGATGTCGAAGGTCAGGTAAACCGGACCGTCGCCCATCTGCGCGCGCACTTCCGCCATCAGCGGCGCCAGCGATTTGTTCCAGCATTCCTCGGCCTGCACCACGCGGAAACCCTGGTCCCGGCACCAGTCGAAATCGTCGGCGTGATAGCCGGTGCCGCGCAGGCCGATCTGCACCACGCGTTGCGGATCCAGCAGGCCTTCTTCGAACGCGCGGCGAAACGGCGTGCCGTGGGCGATCTTTTCGCCGTTCATGGTGTCGTTGACGTCGGCGTGGGCATCGACGTGGATCAGGCCGACCTTGCCGTACTTCTTGTATATCGAGCGCAGGATCGGCAGCGTCATGGTGTGGTCGCCGCCCATGCTGATGGTTTTGCAACCGCTGGCGTAAATGCGGTCGTAGGCTTCCTCGATCATGCGCACCGAGTCGAGCAGGCTGTACGGATTGAGCGCGACGTCGCCGATGTCGGCGACCTTGAGCGAATCGAAGGGCGCGGCGCGCGTGGCCATGTTGTAGGGACGCAGCAGCACCGATTCAGTGCGGATCTGGCGCGGACCGAAGCGCGTGCCGGAACGGTTGGAGGTGCCGATATCCAGCGGCACGCCGACGAATCCGACGTCCAGGCCGGCGGGATCTTCGACATACGGCAGCCGCATCATGGTGGCAATCCCCCCAAAACGGGGCATGATGTTGCCGCCCATGGGCTGATACAGTGCATGTTCCATCGATACGCATCCTTGTAAATAAAACTGGTTTTGTCCGGGTTTTACCTATTCTAGCGACGGACTTGGGAAACAAATATGCGTATCTTGCGATGTTTGCATCGATTGGAATCGATGTATAGACTGAGGCTTTCCTTCATCGGTAACGCCCCATGCTCAACAACGTCTTCGATCTGGATATCCGCCTGATCCGGGTGTTCCTGACCGTGGTCGACGCCCACGGCGTATCGGCCGCGCAATCCAGGCTCAACGTCGGCCAGTCCACCATCAGCGCCCAACTGAGCGCGCTGGAGACGCGGCTCGGCTACCGCCTGTGCGAACGCGGCCGCGCCGGTTTTCGGCTGACCGCCAAGGGCGAGAAATTCGCCGACTCGGCGCGGCGCATGATCGAGGCGCTGACGGAATTCGGCATGGAAGCGCGCAATCTGGACAAGAAGCTGGTCGGACGGCTCAGCATCGGCCTGATCGGCCACACGCCGACGCACCAGAACACGCGCCTGTCCGAAGTCATCCGCCGCTTCCGCCAGCGCGATGAAGCGGTGCGCCTGGACATCGTGGTGCGCACGCCGAGCGAACTGGAAGAACTGCTGATCAACGGCAGCATCCAGGTGGCGATCGGTTATTTCTGGCGACGCGTGACGGCGCTGCAATACACGCAACTGATGCTGGAGCGCCAGGTCGCCTACTGCGCGCCGCCACACCCGCTGTTTTACAAGGAAGAAGAAATCGAACCGGAGGAAGCCGCCGGCTATGCCTGGGCCTGGCGCGATTATCCGGTGCCGCCCGGCCACGCACCCATCCATCGTCGCAACATCATGGCCACGACCGGCAACATGGAAGCGATGTCCATCCTGATCCTGTCAGGCCAGCATCTCGGCTACCTGCCGGAAGAAATGGGCCGCGAACACGTCGCGCGCGGCGCCATGAAAGCGCTTAATCGCACCGAACTGTCGTACGAAGTCGGCATCAGCGTGGTGACCAACCGCGCCAACGCCAATGAGCCTATCGTCGCGGCGTTTCTGGAAGATCTGAAGTCGGTGCAGCTCCAGCCGGACTAATTACGCACCAGCGGCAACCACAGCGTAAAACGCGTGCCGCCGGCATCCGATGCCCAGGCAACGGCGCCGTCGACCGCCTTGGCGCGCCGCTGCTGGTTGTGCAGGCCGCGTCCTGCGGCGCTGTCCAATGCCTTGGCGACATCGAAACCCTGGCCGTTGTCTTCGATGGTGACCGTTACGCCGTCATCGTCGCATGCGGTGCCGACACGGATGCGGTCGGCGCGGGTGTGGCGCAAAATATTGGCGATGCTCTCCTGCACGATGCGCAGGATATGCAGCGCGCTGGAGGGTTCCAGCCAGGCCAGCGTGGGCAGCTCCTGCACGTCCCAGACCAGCGTGATGTTGCTGCCTTCGAAACGCGGTTCGAGACGGAAGCGCAAGGTCGCCAGCAACAGCAGCAAGTCCGCTTCGACCGGTTCCATCGAGTCGATGGTCAGCTTGAGATCGTCGAGGCAATCCTTGAGTATCTGCGACACCTTGGCGTCGCTGACGCCGCCGCGTTCGACCGAGCGGATCGCGCTGATGAGCGAGGAACCGAGGCCGTCGTGCATGTCCTGCATCAGGCGCTGGCGCTCTTCGCTGATGGTTTGCCGCAGGGCCGCTTCGCGCAGCAGGCGATGGCTGACCTCCAGTTCGGCCTCGCGCGCCTGCAGGCGCTGCGCCAGGCTGGCGTTGATCCGTTCCACTTCCGCGATGGCGTTGACGTAACGCCGGTACATCAGCGCGCCGAACATGGCGAAAGTGACCGCGTTGGTATAGGCGCCGAGGAACCAGCCCTCCGGATTGATGACGTTGTTGTGCAGCAGCCAGTCGGACATGCCCAGCAACACTGCCACGCCGACGCCGGTGACCAGCAGCATGGCTTCGCGCGAGCGCTGCCACGACGCCCGCGCGCCCATCGCACACACCAGCACGCCCATGAACACCGTGACGGCATACATGAAGGGCACCAACGGCGACGTGCTGGGATACACCGGCAGGATGCCCAGCGCCGGTATCGACAGCACGCTCGCCGCCAGCGTGACGCCGACCAGCGCGCGCGTCAGCCAGGTCAGCGGGCGGCCATGCAATTGCCGCAGGAACAGATGGACCACCGTCAGCAGCCATAGCAAGGCATTCGCTGTCAGCCACGCAAACCAGTCGGTCACGATGGGCAGGCTCACGTAATAGTGCAAATGACCGACGAAAGAGACCGCGGCGAGATTGAAGAACAGCAGATAGCTCATCTCGTGGCGGCGCCGGAACCAGACGAACAAGGCAAAAATCCCCACCGCCATGAACGCGGCGCTGAGCGTGGCCGGCAGTTCGCGCTGCAACCATTGGCGCAGGTAATAACGACCACGCAGCGCCTCGGCAGTCCCCACCCACAGCGACGACAACCCCACCGGCGTCTCGGGGACGTGCTCCACCCGGATCAGGATTTCTTTGAGCGGCGCGTCGTCATGCCGGTCGAGCGTGAACCACAGTGGCGTGAACAGGCTGTTCCACAGCTGGCCGCGCTGCTGCGTGCGGTAAGCCAGGCTGCCGTTGGCGTACACCGCGACGGTGCCGTCGGTCTTGATGCGGATGCCATACAACACCAGCGGCCCGGCGGGCAATGGGCCGGTAACGGACAGCTTCACCCAGGTCGTGCGGATGGTCGCCGCACCGGCAGTACTTGCCGGCGGTGGCGCCACCGGCAAAGCAGACGGCAACGTGGCGTGCTGCCATGACGACGGCAGGTCGCGGCCGTCCATCGCCAGAGGCGGCGCGGAAAATCCATGGCCGTCCATGTCCTGCCAGTCCGCTTGCGTCAGGTGCAGGCTGGCCGCAGTTGCCTCGCCGTCGCTCTGCACATACCAGGCGCCGACGGCGACCAGCAGCGCCACGGACACGGCGAAAAGCGCGTTGGCGAACAGGCGTGTGGAGAGAGTTTTCATGCGCGCATTATCGCCGGATGCCGCTCAGTCGGGTAGCAGTCCGAGCGTCCTGGCTTCATAAATGGCTTCCGTTTTGGAGGTGACCTTGAGCTTGCTGTAGATGCGGCGCACGAAGGTGCGCACGGTGAACGGCGACAGCTGCATCAGCTTGGCGATCTCCTGCGCCGTGAAGCCGCGCGTGATGTAGTCCAGCACTTCCTTTTCGCGCACCGACAGCAGCACCGAGGCTTCTTCCTGCCCGCGCGTGCCGGCGCTACGCTGGTTCGCTGCTGTTGTACCGGCCATGCCCGTTGTGCCGGACGCGGCAGCGGTGGAAGGAGCTGCAGCGCCGCGGAAACGCGCCAGCACCTGGCGCGCAATGATGGGACTGATGGGGCTGCCGCCGCTGGCCAGGCTGCGGATTTCATCGATCATTTTTGCGGGCGAACTGTCCTTGAGCAGATAGCCGGCGGCGCCCGCTTCGATCGAACGCATGACGTGGGTCTCGTCGCCGAAGGTGGTGCTGACCATGATGTTGCAACTCGGCCATTGCGTCACCGCCGCCACGATGACGTCGATGCCGGAGCCGTCCGGCAAACCCAGGTCCACCAGCAAGACATCCGCCGGCGGCCCCTGCAGCATGGCCAGGCCTTCCGCGCGGGTGCCGGCCATGCCCGCCAGCTTCATGTCCGGCGCGACCTGCACGACCTTGCTCAGCGCATCGCGAAAGCCGGGATCGTCCTCGACGATGGCGACGTGGATGACGGGCAGCATGGGGATGTCGGTGATGGATGGCATGGGAGGCCCATTGTACGCCGGGTCATTGCCGGACCATTGCCGATTCTTGTAGCGCATTTGTTCTACAGACAAGCGCCGCCTGCAGCCATACAGTCATCCTCATTCATGGTGCCGCGCGGGAACCCCAAACAGGCAGCCCCCTCCGGGTTCTTCCCGGAAAGGGCGCTGGCCGCGTTGCCTCCTTGCAGGGCGCATCTGCGCTTGCCAGTGCCCTTTCCGGGAAGAACGCATCTCACGCCTATTGATGAAAGGAGTTCCAAAAATGCAACGCGTGACCGCAGGACAAGCATCCACCCCACACGCCATCAGGCGCAATGCACTGCTGGCCGACATCCGCGACTACATCCACGAACGGCTTGACCAGAACTGGCTCACGCCGGCAACCATACAGGCGGCGTTCCGGTTGTCGCGCCCTACCTTGTATCGCCTGTTCGAAGCCGAAGGCGGCCTGATGGAATACATCCGCAACTGCCGCTTGCGGGAAGCCGCCGCCGAAATGATCGACTCGCCGGAAAGCGCGATCGTGGATATTGCCTACGGCGCCGGCTTCAACAGCGCCTCCGATTTCTGCCGCGCGTTCCGGCGCGCCTACGGCATGACGCCGCGGCATTTCCGGCAATGCCGGCTTGCGCCGGCCGGCGCTCCGGTCAGCGCATGTTGTTCGACGCCTTCCGCACACGCTCCTGGCTTTCCTTGACCAGGTCGGCTTCGCGCTGGCTTTCCACGCCGATCTGGCCGATGATGGTCCGGTAGATTTCCTGGTCGGCGACGTCGGCAAACACCAGCTTGCCGTCGGCAACGCTGATCTTGCCCAGACGCGCTTCGGCGAATTCGAACAGACGCTGATACAGCCCCAGCAAGGCGCGCTGATTCTCGCCGTAACGGATGCGCTCGTCATAGGAGCGGGCCAGGCCAATGTCGAAACCCTGGAGGAGCGCGGCCTTCAGATTTTCCGGCAAGTCGATGGCGACCATTTTTTCGCGCGCTTCTTTCATGACCTGGTCATAGCTTTGCAGATAGCGGTCCAGCGATTCTCCCATGCGCTGCACGTTCTTCTTGCTGGTGGCGATATTGTCGGCCGACGTCAGACCCGATGCGCCGAGCTGCATCTGCGCTCCCAGCGTCCGGACATCGTCCTGATAGTGCTGCCGCGCTTCCGCCGCGGCCTTGCTGGCAGCCACGCCGATATTGGCTACCGCATTCCATGGGCCGGTCTGGCCGCCGGCCGGCGCCGCCTTCAATCCGGAACCTGGCGCATCACCCGGCGCGACGCCCTGGCTCACCAGATCGCTGTCGATCTGGGCGACCAGCGGCGTCATTGATTTTTTCATGCGCGCGCGCATCAGTTCGGCGCCCCACGTGCGCATGATCCCGGCGACTTCCTGGTTGATCATGGGCTGTACTTTGCCGATCTTCTGCGCCGTCGGCGTCATGAGGAAACTGGTGAGCGGGACCATTTCGGACGACGTCAGATGCAGGCTTTCGAGACTGAATTTCCTGCCGGCCAGCATGTCCTTCACCATGCCGCCGACGAACTTGGCGCCCACCGGCGTGGTGAAGAATTGCGCGATCGCGTCCGCCTCCGCCGGGGAATAGTAGCGGGCATAGGCCGGCAGCATCTTGTCGACCATTTGCGCCGGCGTGACGGCGTCGAATACCTCGCGCACGTAAGCTTCCGCCGCTGGATCCTTTTCCTTCGCTTGCTGGAGCCCCACTTTCAAGCCGTACAGCGCCAGTTCATCGGCATGAAAAGCCTTGAGCATGCGCGCGACCGCCGCCCGATGCGCCTCGCTGATCTGTATCGGCGGCGGCACGGTCGGCGCCGCCGATGAAGAAAGCGACGACGCGGACTCGGCGGCCGGTGCTGACGGGACCGCTTGCTGGGCCAGGGCCTGGATGCCGGTTGCGGTCAGGGTGCAAAACAAAAGGGGAATGCCGTGGCGCAGAAGTTTCATGGTGAATTTTCCCGTCGATCTTTTTCTTATTTCAATACTGCGATTTCCTGGCGCGCGGCCAGATGGAACGGCGCATAGAGCACGCCCTTGTCGAGCGCGTGCTGGAAGTACAGGCGCGCCTTGAGTTTGTCGCCGCTCAGCAAGAAGTACTGGCCGGCATAGAAGTAGGCTTCCGCCAGCGCGATCTCGCCGGCGTCGCCGCTCTGGTTTTGCGCCGTCCTGAACATGGCTTCCGGCGTCTGGCGACCTGTCAGCACGGCCAGTCCGGCGCCGGGCCAGGCATCGGCGTCGGCCACCAGGAGTTCGTTGTCGATCTTTTTGCCGGCGCGGCGCAAGGCCAGGGTATGCCAGATGCGGGCGCGGATTTTTTCTGCCGGATTCTGGGCGGCGTCGCCCGCCTTCAGGAAGTCGCCGGCGGCGACGTCAAGGCGGCCCTGGTAGAAGCCGGCAATGCCGCGCTGCAAATAGACGTTGCTGTCCTTCTGTCCCATGGCGATGGCGCGCGAAAAGCTCTGCTCGCCGGCTTTGAAGTCGCCGGTCGCCAGCTCGACTTCGGCGCGGCACCTGACCATCTCGGGCGCGCCGGATTGCTGGGCCGTGGCGTTCTGGACGTCGGCGACGGCTTCCGGATTGCGGCCCAGATAAGCTTCGGCGCGTGCGCGCTCGCACAGGGCCGCACTGGCGTCGCGCCCCATAAGCCGGGCGTCGGCGACGACCTGGCCGGCGCTCTTGACGATGTTTTCCAGACGCTCGGCCAGCGCTTGCTTGAAGCCCAGTTGCGGCTTGGCGACGCGCGCCGACTTGAGGTCGGTCTGGCGGATCGTCAGCGTTCCCTGCAACATCTCGCTGGCCTTGTTGATGTCGGTCAGGAATTGCGACGTGTCCCTGGCGGCGACACGATCGGCCAGCATGCGCAGTTCAAGCACGGCCTTCAACTGACGACCGGTAAACGACAGCTCCTGGCTGAGGCTGAACGACGGACTCTGCACGCTGCGCTGCGACGGCGTGTAGCGCGCGTCGTATTCTTCCGGCAGCGTCACTTCCAGCACGTAGCGGTTGATCGACGGGAACGCCGGCAGCGACAGCGGCGTGGTCCGGTTGGCGTTGTCCGGCACGAAAAACAGGCCGCGCAGATTGCTCGGCTGGTAGTGCAGCATCCAGTTGGCCTGCGCCGGCTGGATGAAATCCGGGATGCGGAACTGCAGGTCGATGGTCATGCGATTGTCGTCGCGGTCATCGGTGATTTTCGGGTCGCCGAGCATGACGGCGGCGGGGTGGCGCTTGCCGATGTTGCCTTCGTAGAACTTGCGCAGCTGGGCCGGCGTGACCTTGCTCAATCCGGCGCGCGCCGCTTCGGCATCGGTGCCCGTATAGAGCAGTTGCACCGACATCGTCGCCGGTTCGTTCATCCTGGTCACGGCGACGCGTTCGAAGCGCGTGCCGGTGATCAGCTCTTCATTGGCCGGCGGCGCGATCTCGGCCAGCTTGTCGGTGTCGGGCGCCACCACCAGTACTTGCGTGTAGGCATGCACCTGTCCCATGCGGTCGAGCTTGCCGGCCTGACCCAGCCGCGTCGGGTCGAGGTAATAGACCTTGCCCTGCACCACGGCGCGCACGATGGCATGGTCGAACATCTGCGGACTGGGCAGCATCTGGTCAATCCCCTTGCGGGTAGTGGTCGGCACCAGCACCGGCGACGCCTCCACGTTGAGCTGCCTGAGCAGGGTCACCAGCAGCAGCGATTTGTCCTTGCAGTCGCCATAGCGGCGCGCCAGCACCTGATCGGGCGGATAGGGCCGGTGTGAATTCTCGCCCAGCGACACCGACAGGTAGCGGATGTTGTTTTGCACGAATTGCAGCGCCTTGCTGACCTTGTCCGGCAGATTGGCCTGGCCGCGCTCGATGCCGGCGGCGCTCAGCAAGGCGGCGGCATCGGTCTTGACGGCAAACAGCTTGTCGGCCCACTGGCTGACCTCTTTCCACGACGCGAACTCGGAAAACTGCAGCCAGCGCGCGGTCTGGTAATCGCGCGGCGTGTAGTTCTCGTAGTCGACCGGCGTCAGGTCGTTCGCTTCGAAACGCACGATGCGCCGCCCGTTGGCGCGCGACTCGGCGGCCTGGGGTGGATTGCGCAGGTCGTTGCCGATGACGCGATACTGGATGCGGCGGCCTTCGGGCGCGTTCAGCGTGACCCGGCGCTTCAGCGTGGGGTAGGGATAATCCCAGCCGGCGGCGTCGAAGAAGCGATTGCCGAACACCGGATTGCTGCCGGTGGTGGTGTAGGCGATTTCCAGCGTGTCGCCGACGCGCACGTCGTTGACGACGATCGCGGCCGTGACGGCGCCGCCGTAGATGCCGTTATCGAGTTCCGGCTCGCGGCGCAGGAAACGGATGTCGGCGTCGCGCATCTTGTCCATCACCTGGTCGCCGCGATGGATGCGCAGCACATGCAGCTGTACGCGCTGGTAGTCCGGCTGGAAGGTGATTTCCGACTGGCCGATCTGCGCCAGCACGGACGCTTCGTTGACCTGCAGCGCCTTGTGGATGGTGATGGAGGGTTTTTCATCGACGTAGAAGTACACGTCGTTGAGGCGCGCGACGATGGGCGTCGCCGGCGCATTCGGCCTGGACGATGGCAAGGAAGCGATGCGGTCCACCCATGCCGGCACCGGCGCGTCGCGCTGGAAGGCGCTTTCGGCGAACTTGTCGCGCGAGGCGATCGGCTGGACGCCGCCGTCGGATACGGTCTGCGCGCCCGGATAAGGGCTGGCGATCAGGGAGGCAAGCGCAAGGATGAGGGACAGCAGGAGTTTTTTTGACATGACTTCGATTCTGATTGCAGGCGGCCGGCCTGTTTTTTCAATGGTGTACGGTGGTCAGGCGCGCAAGGTGTACAAGACGCCGACGGCGTCCTGCACGAGGCGAGCGCTGTTCCGGACGGCGATCGCCACCCTGCCGGTCGCCAGGAAGCTGCGCGGCCGATGGCTATCGGCGCGGTAAGGAAGACGGTCCATGTTCTTGATTCCCCGAAGAAAAGCGCATGTGGAACATGCTTCTTCCCCCTATTCCGATGTTGAAGGACTGCGTGTTGATCTTGTGTTTTATGTCGTGCTCGGTCACTGAACCGAGCTCACTGAATTGTAGCTTCACTTGGTATTGCATGCGATGGACCGGGACATGGGATGCGGACTTTTTTTACAGCAGGCCTGCGGCGCGCGAGACCGCATACTCCGTACCATGCCGCCGGCTGCATCGCTCGGAATCCTGCACCGCACGTCAGCGATTTGTCAGTGTCAGCCGCCTCAGTTGAATTCGTCGTATTGCGGCAACTGGTCCGTGATGCTGAACCACGGCGCCTTGGAGCCGACGAAGATGTGCGCGGTCGGACGGATGGACGGCGTGTCGACCAGCGTGCCGAGGGTGACGTGGACCCAGGCGCCGTCGCGCACCAGCGAATACAGCAGCGAACCGCATTTGCGGCAGTGGGCATCGTGCGCCTCATGTGCCCGGGGAATGTCGTCGCCGCCGAAACGATGCAGGTATTGTTCTCCTGCGGTGATGCGCAGCTTGTGCGCTTCGATGCCGCCGAAAGGCTTGAAGGCCGAGCCGGTGGCGCGGCGGCAATGGGAGCAGTGGCAGTTCAACGCGTATTGAAAGCTGTCCTCCACCGCATAGCGCACCGCGCCGCACAGACACATGCCGGCGAGGGTGCGCGGGGCGTTTTCAATGGGAGAAGTCATGAAGATGGAGGCCTGTCTCAGCCCAGTGCAAGCACTTCGCCCGACCAACCGGCCTCTGACTGGCGAACGATAACCAGGCATTCGCCGCCGCCGGGCGCATCCACGATCAGCGTCCCATCGGCCCAGAACGCGCTGCGGCCGGCCGCCTGCCAGCCGCCGGTCGGTCCGCCATGATTGGCCAGCAGCACGCCGATGCGATAGCGGGCCGAATAGCCTTGCAGCATGCTCGCCTCGGCGGCGTAGCTTTTTCCCGTCACCACCGCGCCGGCGACGTAGAGCGCGGCGTCGGCAGCCGCGGCCTGGGCGACATGTCCGGGCTGCGTGATGTCGGCGCAGACGGCCAGCGCCACGCGCGTGCCAAGCACGTTGCAGAGGTTGCTCCGGCGGCCGGGGCTGAACAGGTCTTGCTCGTCGCCATACAGATGTTGTTTGGCGTAGAAAGCCGGAGCGCCCTCGCCGCCCAGCACCACCGCGCCGATATAAGGCCGGCCGGTATCGTCGTCGGCCGCCAGCGGCACGCCGACGACTGCCGTCATGCCAAGACCTTGCGCCTGCCGATGCAAGGGCGCCAGCATGGCGTCGTCGGCGCGGATCGCCAGCGCGCGCGCCGCCTGCAGCTCGTAGCCCGTGAGCGACAACTCGGGAAACACCAGCAAATTCACGCCCTGCGCGCCGGCCTGTGAGATGACGTCGACGTGCCGGGCAATGTTGGCAGCCAGGTCGCCGGGTGCCGAGATGGTCTGCGCTGCTGCAATTACGAGTGAGGTCATGGCCTGTTCCGGGAAGATATGGGTCAGATGTTGATCGCGATGATGGCGATGACGGCGATGATAGTCTGCAAGTCGTTTGCAGGACAACATCTGACACGCCGCAGGCCCTAGTTCCATGTGTGACGCCGCGATGTTCAGGCGCCGCTGTAATCGGCAATGGCGCGCCGGGCGATACGCAGCGCGGCGTCCAGTTCCGCCGCCTTGACCTTGCAGTCGGAAGCCGAGGCGGCGGCAACATCGGCGCCGGACAGCAAGGCCTCCAGTTCGCCCGCCAGCCGATGCACGTCGGTCAGCGCCAGCGTGCCGGCGCTGCCGCGCAGCTTGTGGGCCAGCGTCCTGGCCGGCGCCGGCTCGCCGGCCAGGAGGTGCGCGAGGATGTCGCTGCCGGTCTGCTCGTATTGTTCGGCGAACTTGCCGAGGAATTTGCCGTAGACGTCCTTGCTGCCCCAGGCTTCCAGACCGACCGCGATGTCCAGGCCGGGGGTGGCGCCGGCGGCGGTCTCGATCATGGTCGGAAAGGTCGTGACGACGCTCGCCGAGGCGTAGGCCGGTCTGGCCTGGTTGCGGCGCTCCAGTTCGCCGGCCGACAGATGCGCGATGTGCTGGCGCACCGTCGAAATGATCTGCTCGACGTTGTAGGGCTTGGAGAGGAAACCGTTCATGCCCGCCGTCATGGCCGCCTCCTGCTGCGCCTTGAAGGCGCCGGCGCTCAGGGCGATGACGGGCAGTTGGCGCAATTGCAGCGTTTCGCGGATCTCGTGCGTGGCGGTGTAGCCGTCCATGACCGGCATCTGGATGTCCATCAGCACCAGGTCGGCGCCGTCCGGATGTTCGCGCAGCCAGTCGACCGCTTCGCTGCCGTCGGCGACGGCGATGACTTCGGCGCCGTCGGCTTCAAGGATGCGCTTGGCGACCTCGCGGTTGATTTCGCTGTCGTCGACCACCAGCACGCGCACGCCGGTGATGCGGTCGTCGATGACGCTCACAGCGGCGGCGGCGGCAGCAGCAGCAGCAGCGGCGGCATTATCGGCGCCCGGCTTTGCCGCGCGGCGCTGGCGCACCTGGAGGATGGTGTTGTACAGCGTCGACGGCATGACCGGCTTGGTGATGACGGCATCGAGCAATTCGGCGTGCGGCGAGGTCATGACGTCGTCGCGGCCATGGGCCGTCACCATGATCACGATGGGTGAGCGGGCATGCGAGGACGACGCCTCGCGGATTGCCCTGGCCGCCTCCAGGCCGTCCATGCCGGGCATGCGCCAGTCGAGCAGGAAAATGTCGTAGCCCAGGTTGTGGCGCAGCCGCACCATGGTTTTGGAAATCGCGTCTTCGCCCGACTCCACCGTATCGACCTGCCATCCCATGGACTTGACGGTGTCGGCCAGCACGGCGCGCGCGGTGGCGTTGTCGTCGGCCACCAGCACGGTGAACGGCCCTTCCATCGGCAACTTCCCGGCGGCCTGGGGTGCAACCTGGAACGGCAGCATGAACCAGAACTGGCTGCCCTTGCCCGGTTCGCTGACGACGCCGATTTCGCCGCGCATCAGTTGCACCAGGTGGCGGCAGATGGTCAGGCCCAGGCCGGTGCCTCCATAGCGGCGCGTGGTGGAAGTGTCTTCCTGCGTGAAGGCGTGGAAGATGTCTTGCTGGCGGTCCTCGGGAATGCCGATGCCGCTGTCGGTCACGACGAAACGCAGCATGACCTGGTCGCCGACTTCGCTGACGACGGAGACGTGGATGCTGATCTCGCCATGCGCGGTGAACTTGATGGCGTTGCTGGCGAGGTTGGTGAGGATCTGCTCCAGCCGCAGGGCGTCGCCGTGCAGGTGTTCGATACCGACGTCGTTGAAACCGACCACCAGCTCCACGTCCTTGTCGCCGATGCCGGGCGCGGTGATGTTGACGACGTTTTCCAGCACCGTGCTGAGGCGGAACGGCACGTGCTCGATTTCCAGCCGTCCGGCTTCGATCTTGGAGACGTCGAGAATGTCGTTGATGATGCCCAGCAGCGAATGGCCGGCGGCGATGATCTTTTGCATGAGGTTGCGCTGGTCGGCGTTGAGCGCGGTTTTTTCCAGCAGGTAGGTCAGCCCCAGCACGGCGTTCATCGGCGTGCGGATCTCATGGCTCATGTTGGACAGGAAATTGGTCTTGGCGCGCGTGGCCGATTCCGCCCGCGACAGCGCCAGTTCGAGGTTGCGGTTGGCGTCGAGCAGGTTCCTGGTTTGCTGCTCGACCAGCCCTTCGAGGCGCTGGCGGTATTGGTTCAGTTCTTTTTCCAGGCGCTTGCGCTCGGTGATGTCGCGCGCGATGTAGGAGGTGCCGATGATCTTTTTTTCATCGTCCAGGATCGGCGAAATCGTGACCGAGATATCGAGCAGGCGGCCGTCCCGGTGCCAGCGCGCGGTCTCGAAGTTGACCACCGTTTCGCCCTGCATGATCTGCGCGGTGATGCGGCGCGCTTCTTCGCTCTTTTCGGCCGGCACCAGCACGTAGATCGATTGATTGATCATCTCGCGCGCGCCGTAGCCGAACACTTTTTCGGCGCCGGGGTTCCAGCTGTTGATGAGGTCGTCGAGGCTGCTGCCGATGATGGCGTCGTCCGACGAGGCCACGATCGAGGCCAGCACCGAACGGGTTTCCTGATGGCGCAGCAGGTCGGTCACGCGCTCCTGGCTGGCGGCCAGTTCGGCCTCGGCTTTCAGGCGCTCGTGCACGGCCGCCTCGCGACGCCGGCGATGGATGGCCAACTGCCAGCTCAGCAAGGCCAGCGCCAGCAGGATCAGCGCGACGAAGCCGGCCAGCCGCAGCAGGATGCGATGGCTGTCGACGATCAGGCGCTTTTGCGGCAAGTACAGCGCCACGGTCCAGGGCGACTGCTGGTGCAGGCCATAGCGGCCGGTGTTGCCGTTGATGTCGACGCGCTGCCACGACCAGATGCCGTCGTCGCCGATGATGTTGCCGGTCGGCTCCGCCTGCATCTGTTTCCAGATCGCGGGATAGTCGCGCCCGAGGCTGTCGTCGCGCTTGAACATGAAGGCCCACTCGTCGGCGGTGTTGGTGCTGTAGAGCCAGAAGCCGTCGCCGTTGAGCAGCATGGCGCGGTTGACGCCGCGCTCGATCTGGTTGGAGAAGCGGTCCAACAGCGGCGCCATGAGCACGTTGATGATCAGGATTCCGCGCGTCTGGCCGCCGCTGGTAAAGACAGGAACCGCCAGCCGCACGGTGGGCTTGTGCGGCACTTCGATCTTGCCGTTCTCGACGTTGAGATCCATCGGCGAGATGAGTATTTCACCGCGCGGCAGCGCCATGGCGTCGGTGAAATACGGCCGGTCCTTCTTGCTTTGCAGATGCTTGCCGGCGACCGGCATCGGACCGGTGCTGCCCATGTTCAGGCGCACTTTTTCCATGCCGTCCTGATCGATCCAGCGCACCTGGTCGTAGTAGGGATTGCGCAGCATCAACGTGAAAAAACTCTCCGCCATGCCGGCCAGGTTGGCCGGTGTCGGGTCGTTCAGCGCGCGCGCGATGGGCGGTTCGCCGGTCAGGATGCTCAGGTGACGCAGCGGCCCGTCCATGTCGTTGGTCAGCGAAGCCACGCCCAACGCCACGCGTTCACGCTGCTCCAGTTGCAGGCGATGCAGTTCGGCGTCGATGCGGCTGTGATAGAAGAAGACTGCCGCCGCCAGCACCATGGCGGCCAACGGCAGGAACTGCGCCAGAAAGTAATGCTGATTCCCCTTCAGCCTGCGCATGCGTTCTCCTGATGGAAACACTGGCCCCGAATCCGATGACAGCGCCGCCGCCTCTGTTCTTGTTCTGCTCGGGTGTAAAAGCCATTATGCCCATGAACATTCGGCATGGCAATTTGGCTGATGCGGCTACGCAAGGGGAATCAGGCGGCCCAGTTGCCGACGAATTACCGCAAAGTTACGCCTCGGCAAAACTGGTGTTGACCGACAGCCCGCCCCACTTGCCCAGTTCTTCCTGCAAGGCGCTCAGTTTCTTGCCGACCTGCAAGAGCGCGCCGACGCCGGGCAGCAGATGCAGCGGCGGCTGGTCTGACTCCAGCACCATGAAAATGGCCTGCGCCGTCTTGCGCGGGTCGCCGATCTGACGACCGTTGCGTTGCGCCAGCCCCTCGGTGCTGACTTCATCGTCGGCGATGTGGTTCTGCACATGCGTCATCGACGCGACGGGTGCGCATGTGCGACAGCACCGCCTGGGTCACGCCGACCAGACCAAAGAAATATCAGACTGGAAGTCGGCGTCGAATTATCCGGGCACGCCCGTTGGGAGAACATTGCATTTTGGACCGCCATCATGAGCCAACCCGAAAAGTCGATGTTCTGCATTAGCGGCAATGTTCTCGACCTGAAACAAAGGCAGATCCAATCCTTTGCTGTATCGAAATGGATGAAATTCGCCCGGCACCATGCCATTCGAGTCATCACATAGATGCTTTTCTATATTCACATCAAATAACACTGAAAAACAGGGAAAGAAATGCTCCTCGCAGTTTGCATATCCGTATTTCTACGACTGAATGTCATTGCAATACGAGAGATAGTGACGGCACCACCAATTCGGTGGCACTAACTAAAGGAGCCAAACATGTCGAAGATCAATCTCGATTCCATCGTCAAATCCACCGCCGAAAAAATCACTCGAGAAGACATTGATGCGACCAAGAAAGAAGTCGAAACTCAAATCGATGGGCGTGCATGGAATATGAATCAGCCTCTCAATATGATTGCTTACGAAGATCAAAAGTAAGCATTCGGGGGACGCAATTTTTTGCGTCCCTATTTCTTCGATAGGAGAGAAACATGATCCTGCAAACCAGCTATTCCGATCAAATACAGACAGTGCTAACGTTAATCGGGACGGTCGATTCCGAAGGCAGTCAGAATTGCAACTCACTTAATCAAGCCCGTGGCGGGTATAGAAAATTTCTGGCCTCTTTGGGACAGCGAGAAATAGAGACGACTTCTTGTGAAGTCTCTTTCATTACACACGAAGATGACGCTGCCAAGTTGCGTCAATACTTCTCCAATGATTCATTGCTGGACGACAAACAACAAGCTGCCGTCATCGAGATATCTCAGGACGGAGAAGTCAACGAAAAAAAGAGCCGCATCAAACAAGCACTCCAGGAATTATCTTTGTATTCCCCGGACTATGCGGCCATCGTCAGAACCGTGGTTACCGATATATTCATTTTGCCTTCGCGCGTTGCCAAAGGAGGATCAACATCCCAAGCCATCGGCCTGATCTGGGCAAACCCAAAAACCGCCTATACAACAGCGGATATCGTGGAAATGCTGATACATGAATTTACCCACCATGCGATGTTCTTAGATGAACTTCGATACAAACACTATTCATACGAAATGGTGATGGATCGTTCAACATGGGCGCGATCAGCGATCCTCAATGCATCCCGCCCCTTGGACAAGGTTTTGCACAGTATTGTCGTCGCAACGGAAGTACTCTTGTTCCGCAAGTACCATCTCGGCCATCCGACGAATCCTCGTGTTCATCCACCAACTGATCTGATGATTGAACAATTAGATGAATCGATACTATCAACGGAAAGCGCCATCTCATCCAATGATTTTATCTTTCATGAACGAGCTGCAGATTTGTTGAGGAATGCTCGCCAAATACTCGAAAACGAGTTTCTTCCCTTGCACAGGAATCTAACTCGCAACTTCAAACGTGTTAGCTGAAATAGCCTCTCGGCAAAGAGACGCGCCACGTAGACAACAACGGAGATCTTGTGAGCTTGAGAAAATGGAAATGGCAAATTTTATATGTCCATCCCAGCGCCTGGGTTGCCTTGGCACTCGTCCTTGTCCATCAATCAATTGTTGCCGGATCAACGGTTTTTTTGACCAAAATCATCGAGAGATTCCAGGCACATGAAGCATTTTCTGCTTATCTCTATTTGTATCTTCTTTCAATGACCGTTCCTTATATTCCCGGGACCATGTCGTTCGTCTTTCTCCAAAAATGGATCAATAGCGCGCATGCAAGTTTTGCTCGGAAATTGATTTTTTCAGTGTCGGGAAATGTTGAGCGGTATCGCAATCCAGAATTACGCGAGCGAACAAAGTCTGTTCTTGCTCGCAGTTCATATTTAATGATCAGAGATTATGTCTCTGCGGTACATGACCTCGCGAGTTTTTCGCTAAATAGTGCATTGAGCATGATCGTCATCGGCCTCCTTCTCCCGCCTCAACTACTATTCGGTTACGGTCTAAGTTTAGTACTTTGCTTTTTGATCGTTTTAGGATTGCGGCACCTTGTATCGACCGCATCCTCAATATATGAAAACAACTATGTCAGCTTCTCCGGAGTGTTGGATAAATGCTGGGAAAATCTCGCTCTAGGCAATAAACATAGCCAGCTTCTATGGCAAGAAAAAACTGCCAACGCAAGCAGAGATTTCTATTCCTCATCGAGTCGATTGCAATTGCTGAAGCAGGCCGGGAATATTCTTCTGGCAACGGCGTCATTGGGTCCAACCATATTCCTTATCGTATCGATCGTCAGAGACGGTCATTCAGCGCCTGCGATTCTTGCCGCCGTCATTGTTAGCTTGACTCGTGTATTTCTCATCCTGAATTCACTCAGCGCACTGGTGTATAAGGCGCTTGATTTTTTCTCCATGCAAGCAAGGCTGGCTGTTTTGTTTGAAGCCGAGATGATGATGTCGGACGAAAACACCATCCGTCGCGGAGAGATTAAAACAATAATCATGAACGGAGAGTCCGTGAATGACGCCACGGTCGCAGTGGAGATGGTTTCTCTCGCAAAAAACGGGCGATTCAAGATTAGTGGTGCGAATGGTAGTGGAAAATCTACCGTCCTATTGGCATTGAAAAACCGATACAAAGACGACAGCTTTCTCTTGCCCGCGAATCACGCCGATCTCACTTGGAAGACAAATGACGAGAGTATGTCTACTGGTCAGAAAACGGCCTCGTTAATTGCAGAGATACTGCAAATTGACGATATCAAATACTTACTGCTAGATGAGTGGGACGCCAACATAGATGCCAAAAATACTCAGTGCATCGATCTGATATTGGATGAAGTCAGCAAGACAAAAGTGGTGGTTGAAATACGTCATTAATGGAGGTAGCGATGAATGGAAGTAATTTTGCACAGCTCTTGTTGCGACGTAGTGATTTTCGAGATAGCCATGCTCAAAAAACATTCTGGAGTGGGCGTTTTGAAAAAGAGGAATTGGAGCAAGTATTTTCGTGGAGAGAATTAAACTCATGCTTGTCGTGCAATCGAATTACGAATGACAGATTTCGAATGTCTACCGCAAGTGAGCACGAAGAAGTTAACAGAAGAGCATTTCGACATGCCCGGGACCGATTTGGCCGTACGACGGATCATCTTCTAATTAACGAACTCCATGTCTTGATGAGGGAGGGTGTTACAGGAGTTCTTGAGGCTGTGAACGAATTAGTTCCCAGCGTAGGAAATCTAACTGAAACGCTGGGTGGAACGCTTGGCGCTCAGTCAACCGCGAATGCCTACGTCTCTTTTGGCAGCATCTCCGGCTTCGGTATCCACAATGATGATCATGACGTAATCGTCATTCAGCTTGAGGGACGAAAGAGATGGCAGTTCTTTGCTTCGTCTGTCGACGCAAAAAGAAAGGCGACTGTGAAAGACATCCAAGCGCCGTCAGCCTCAGATCGAGGTGTTGAACTGGTAATTTCGTCCGGAGATGTGATGTTTGTCCCGAAAGGAACATGGCACGATGTAATTGCATTAAATGAAAAGAGTCTTCACCTGACGATTAGTCTGGTCTATCCCACGATGATGGATTTTGTTCAATGGGGACTAGCGAGAGAGAAATATGGGCTCTCGTATCACGATATTCGCCAGTCCTGCACGAATCGAGAAGAACTACTAAAGGTTTGTGAAAATCATTTTCAGAGATTAATCACTTCCGAAAATCTAGAAAAATTTTCCAAAACATTCTATGCGGGCCACGCAAGCTCTCGCATCAGAGCAAACTTTCCTTCTCTGAATTTGGCTGGCGAGGAGGATAGCTTTCGTCGGATATCGTTCGATATAGCATCACTGGATACAACAACAAATACAAACGAAATTGACGTCTATGCGTTGGGACAGATCCACAGATTGACTGCAGTCGAATACAAGATTCTCTCTCAGCTCTCTTCTCAAACAATGACACGCGGCGCACAACTGATAACAAGCGAAAATCTGTGGGCAGATATTTCAAGAGCTTTAACAAGTTTGATGGATAAAGGCCTTGTCGGTAAACAGGCGTTCGTCTGAGACCAGGTAGCTATTCCGTTTGTGTAGCACAACAGACAATCATCGATACTTTTATTCAATAGAAATAAAAGTATTCCGAGAAATTGCTTCTTTTAGTTTTTCCGTAATCAGAAAGGAAGAAAAACATCAAATTCATTCAGTCTGCAAACTAATCTAGTGATGTCGCCATAACCATGGCGATCGAGAGGCGTTTCCGTTACCAGCGCCCCCATAGAGAAAAGGAAGCGGAAATTATGTCTTGCCTGAATATCTCATTCATTGCAGCAAACGACGTTACTTCAATTTGCCAGGATTTTTTCAGGAGATCTGGAATCAATTGTTTTTCTTACTCGCGCGTATATAAAGATGGATCACGATCTGAATTGTGGTCGGATGCACGTGCGCTAAATCATACCTTCTTCGAAAAAAAATACATTGTCGGTTCGTATACTCCTGATTATTACGGCCATAAAGAGCGCTATGCAATTCTTGAACACAAGGTCTGCTCATTTACCACCGAAACGCGAAATAGATATATTGCGCAAATTAATGATCAGCGAAATCTCTTTGATCACGCATTCCCATTCAAGATAATTAATTTTACCGATGAATATTGTGAGTATTTTCTTTTCTATTCGTCAGTATCGAATGTAAATGCCGTTGGCTTTTATTTGAACAATCTGGACATGTTGGAGAGTTTCGTCGCCTTCTTCAAGGTCGCTGCTTCCAAACTAATTGCCCAAGCAGATAAAGAACGTTTGATATCTGGGACAAGGCCTCATTCCGGCATGCCAGGAACGCCTGTTTCAACTAAAAATGTCCACCTTGGATCGTTAACAAACGAATGTGAACTCACTCCACGACAAACCCAGATCGCCCAATATGTCATTGCAGGGAAGACCGCGCGTGAAATTGCGACATTACTGATTGTCTCGCCTCGTACCATTGAGACTCATATTGATAATATGAAGTCGCGACTAGGCTGCATGAACAAAACAGAGCTGATCCTCAGACTATCGAATACCCACAAACGATCTGACTGTGACAGACCCCGTACGACGCAAGCGAAAACTCTCGATAACCTCTAAACATGTGCGGCCAAAATGACATTTGAAGAACCGGAACTCTACCTGATCACTCCAGAACCAGAAGCCCTTCCGTTCTTTTTGGAAGTACTGGGAAGGTCATTATCTAGCGGCGTGAAAATGGTTCAACTGCGATCCAAGAAATTGGATAAAGAAGTCTATTCAGAACTGGCGCAAAGCGCTCTCAAAGTCTGTCGCGAGTATGGAGCCCGGTTGATTTTAAATGGCCCGTTGCATGACTTGGAATGCGTAGATGCCGACGGAATACATCTCGACAGCTGCCGCCTGCTCGGTACTCAGACACATCCGCCTGGATACAACAAGTTGATCTCCGCATCGTGTCATTCTTTAGAAGAACTTATGCATGCCAAGCATATTGGCGTAGATTTTGTCACGCTTTCCCCAGTATTGGCGACAAAGTCCCATCCTGACGCAACGCCCATTGGTTGGAGGAAATTTTCAGAGATGGCCAATTCAGTCAGTCTTCCTGTATACGCCCTTGGCGGGATGACCCGTTTGCATGTTTCATTGGCAAAGTCTTTCGGAGCATGTGGAGTGGCAGCCATCCGTGGGCTCTGGGCAGATTTTGATGAGTTTGATTCTTGAACAACCTAACCTGGTCTTTTATTCAGGCAGGTTCACGGCGGAAAGCTGGTGCGCCAGTTTTTGTTCACGGAAGGCTTCGGTGACGAAATCGACGAAAGCGCGCGTCTTGCCCGGCAACAGTTTCTGGCTGGCGAAGTAAAGCGAGAGCGGACCGACGTCGCCATGCCAGTCCGGCAGCAGGCGCACCAGTGCGCCGCTGCGCAGATGCGGCAATGCATGCAGCACGCCGACCAGGCCGATGCCGACGCCCAGCAACGCGGCATGGCAGACCGCATCGGGATCGTTGAACAGCATCACCGGTTTTTGCACGGCCGCCATTTCGACGCCCTTGCCGTTGCGCATGATCAGCGTGCGCACCCGGCTGTTCAAGGGCGAACGCATGGCGACACCGTCGAATTCTCCCAAACCGGCAGGATCTTTCGGCAAGCGTTTGCCGCGCAAGAACGCCGGCGAGGCCGCCGCGATAACGTGCACCGGCGCCAGCTCGCGCGCGACCATGCCGGGCGGCAGATCGAAACCGCCGCCGATCGCCGCATCGAAGCCGCCGGCGATCAGGTCCAGCGGACGGTTGTCGAAAAACCAGTCGGGCGTCACCGCCGGGTAGCGTGCCAGGAACGCCGGCATGAGCGGCAGCAGATAGTCCATCCCCAACGCCTGCGAGGTGCTCAACTTGAGCACGCCGGCGGGTTGCCCCGCATTGACGGTGATGTCGGCAATGGCGCCCTGGATGCTGTCCAGACCGCCCTGCACCGATTGCAGGAAACGCGCGCCGGCTTCGCTCAGCGTCAGTCCGCGCGTGCTGCGCTGGAACAATCGCACACCCAGATTGCGCTCCAGCTGCGCCACGTTGCGGCTCACCGCCGCCGGCGTCAGCGCCAGCCGCCGCGCCGCCGACGAGAAGCTGCCGGTCTCGGCGCTGCGGACAAAGGATTCAAGATTGGCGAGGGTTTCCATGAGGTTTCACCTGCAAGCGACTTTCAAGCATTACTTGAAAGTGATTCTATCCGATCATGACTAACGCTAGGGAAATGAAAAGCCTAGAGTGGAACGCGACAAACCTTGCTTTTCAACCGTCCCGAAAGGAAACATCATGAACATCGCCATCATCGGCGCCGGCGCCATCGGCACTGCCATCGCCCGCCAATTCGCCCGCAACGGCATCGCAGCATCCATCGCCAACAGCCGCGGCCCGCAATCGCTGCAAGCGCTGACCGACGAACTCGGCCCGCACATCAAGGCCGTCAGCGTCAAGGAAGCGGCGCAAGCCGACCTGGTCTTCCTCGCCGTGAACTGGGGACGCATTCCCGACGCGCTCAAGGACGCCGGTCCATGGAACAAGCGCATCCTGATCGACGCCAACAACGCCATCGACGGCGCCACGTTCAAGGCGGTCGACCTGCGCGGCCGCGCTTCCAGCGAAGTGGTGGCGGAATTTGCGCCCGGCGCGCGCGTGGTCAAGTCCTTCAACCATTTGCTGGCCGCCGTGCTCGCCGGCGATCCGCAGGCCGAAGGCGGCCGTCGCGTGCTGTTCCTGTCCGGCGACGATGCCGACGCCAAGAAGACGGTCGGCGACCTGATCACGCGCCTGGGCTTTGCGCCCATCGACCTGGGCGGCGTCAACGAAGGCCGGGCGGCGCAATTCCCCGGCGGTCCGCTGCCGGCGCTGAATCTGGTGAAGTTTGGTTGATCCCGGATCACGCGGCGCTCGATCCGGAAATGGTCGGCGAGGTTTTGCAAGTGATGAAACAGCTTGCCCGCGCGCGCAAAAATTCCTGTCGGAGCTGCGTGCGCACTGATCCGCAGACGCACAGACGCGCACGGCAAAACGCGCTACATTGAGCGTTCTTTTCCACTGCAAGGAACGCTCATGTCCAGTCCAGCCATCGAAGTCAAGCGCGACCAGTCGCTCGCCATGCGTCACATCGTCCACGTGCGCAATCACCTGATCTCCGTCGACGGTTCGGTGGAAGAAGGCGGCGTCGACGCCGGCCCCAATCCGCATGACCTGTACGACGCCGCGCTCGGCGCCTGCAAGGCGCTGACGCTGGTGTGGTACGCCCAGCGCAAGAACATCCCGGTGGAAGACATCCAGGTCAGCATCACGCGCGACAACAGCGAAGAACGTCAGGGTACCTATCGCCTGGCGGCAGCGATCAGCCTCACCGGCGATCTCACCGAAGCGCAGCGCCTGGAGTTGTTGGCCGTCGCTGAAAAGTGCCCGGTGCAAAAACTCATGACCAGCGTCAAGACCGAAGTCACCACCACGCTGGCCTGAGCGTTCTCAATCCGGGCTGCTGCACAACTCCCGCACCAGCCCGCGCAACCATTTGTGCACCGGATCGGCGTGGCGGCGCGGGTGCCAGCTTTGCGAGACTTCCACCTCCGGCGTCGCCAGCGGCAGCGTGAAGATGTGCAAGTCCAGATGCTCTTTGGCCCAGCGCGCGAATGTTTCGGGGGCGGCGGCGATCATGTCGGAAGAAGCCGCCATCATCATGGCCGACTGAAATCCCGGCGCCACCAGCCTGACCTTGCGCTGCATGCCGCGCGCCGCCAGCGCATCGTCGATGGGGCCGCTGTGGTTGCCGTTGCGCGACGCTGAAATATGCGGCCAGGCGGTGAAGGCGGCGAGACTGACTTTCTTGCGCGCCAGCGGATGATCCGCGCGCACCACACCGACGAACGGCGTCCTGAACAAAACCTGGCTGTGCAGCTCTTCGGCCATGCTGTCGTCGCCCGGATGCAAAGCCCCCACCTCCAGATCCACCACGCCGTCGCGCAAGGCCCCGACGTATTTGTCGGTGCGCGGCGAAAAGCGCAGCGAGATGCCGGGCGCTTCCTGCGCGACGCGTTGCCCCAGCCGCGCGGCCCAGGCGCCGGCAAAGCCGTCATTGGTCCGCAACACCAGCGTGCGTTCCACCGTCGACAAATCGACCTGATCGGTCATGAAGACCTTGCGCATCTGTTCGGCCAGGGCGTCGATCTTTTCGCGCAACTCCAGCGCGCGCTGGGTCGGCACCAGGCCCCGGCCGGCCGGGACGAACAAGGGATCGCCGACCGCATTGCGCAGGTTGGCCAGGCGGCGGCTCATGGCCGGCGCGCTCAGGTGCAGTCGTTTGGCCGCGCCGACGACGCTGCCTTCGCGCAGCAACGCCTCCAGGTCGAGCACCATGTTGAAGTCGAGATCGCGCATGACGGCTTGCTCCTGCGGTGGGTTGTGGATGGATGAATGCTTCCTGAATTAATGCTGCATTAGTTGCATTGATGAATTGCAACAATATCACTTTATGCACGCATGAGAATACCGCAGGATAGCTGCAACACATCAAGGAGCGATCATGTCGAACACCACTTCTTCCCTTGCACAGCCTGCCGCCTCCGCACAAGGCGGTGCGGCCGACATCAGGTTCTATCTCTTTCCCGTACTCGCCGTCTGCATCTGGAGCGGCAACACCATCATCACCAAAGCCGCCTCCGGCGCCATCGAGCCGGCGGCGATCGCCTTCTATCGCTGGGTGCTGGCGGTGCTGGTGATGACGCCTTTCCTCGGGCGCGAAGCATGGCGGCAGCGCGCGGTCATCGCCGCCAACTGGCCGCGCCTGATGTTGCTCGGCGCGCTGGGCATGGCGATGTATCAGGGATTGGCCTACGAGGCGGCGCACACCACCTCGGCCGTCAACATGGGCGTGACGGTGGCGCTGATGCCGCTGATGTCGGCGTGCCTGAGCAGCCTGTTCGCCGGCGAGCGGCTGACGACGACGCGCATCGCCTGCGGCGTGCTGTCGCTGCTGGGACTGGTGGTGATCAGCGCGCGCGGCGACCTGGGCAAGCTGCTCGACGGCGGCCTGCACATCGGCGATGCGCTCATGCTGATTGCCGTCACGTCCAACGCCTTGTACGGCGTGCTGCTGAAGCGTTGGGCGCTGCCGCTGTCGACCTGGGCGCAGCTGTATGTGCAGGCGGCGTTCGGCAGCCTGATCCTGTTGCCGTTCTGGCTGGCGGCGCCGGCCTCGCCGTTGACGGCGCAGAACCTGCCGATGGTGATGTATGCCGGCCTGCTGGCCTCGATCGGCGCGCCCTTCCTGTGGATGAACGCCATCAAGCATCTGGGCGCCCCGCGCAGCGCCTTGTTCGCCAACCTGATCCCCTTGCTGGTGGCGCTGGCGGCATGGGCGCTGCTGGGCGAACAGCTGCATGCCTATCATGCGCTGGGCGGCGCGCTGGTCCTGACCGGCGTGGTGTGGGGCCAGCGCAGCGGGCGCAAGTAAAGATAAATGAATCAAGCCCGGCTGATCAGTCCCTGCAACACGGTTTCCAAACCGACCACGCCCTTGCGCGTGCCGTCGCGACCCGATTCGAAATTGATCCAGCCTTCGTTGAAGCCATCCAGCATCTGCATGCGCGGCAAGGGATTGCGCATGCCGTGCGAACGGAACACATCAGCCCAGGTGAAGCGCGGCACCGCTTCCGTCTTCACCTCGCGGCCGAGCAGCTTGCCGAAGCAGGCGGCGATGTCCAGCGGCGTGACGCGCTGCGGGCCTTCCAGTTCGACCACGCGCACGCCGCTCCATTCTTCCAGCAACAGTTCCGCCGCCACGCTGCCGACGTCGGCGGTCGCCACCATCGGCACCGGCTTGTCCAGCGGCTGCAGGTAGCTGGGGATCATGCCGTCGCGCGCCGGCGCCACATCCCAGATCGCGTTTTCCATGAACCAGCCGGCGCGCAGGAAGGCTACCGGCATGGGCAAATCGCTCAATGCTTCTTCCAGCAGGCCGAGCTGGTTGAGCAAATTGGCCTGCGTGGCGCGCGCGCCGATGGTCGACAGGCACACGACCTTGCCCGGTTTGGCGGCGAGCAAGGCGGTCCTGATGGACGCGATGGCGGCGCGTGCTTCCGGATAGCCGGCGCTGGGGTCGAAGGTCGGCGGCAGCAGGATGAATACGCCTTCCATGCCGGTGAAGGCGCGCTCCAGCGCGGCGCCGTCTTCCATCGTCGCCAGCGCCAGGTCGCATCCCTGCGCCGCCCACAAGGCGCCCTTGGCGGCGTCGCGCACGACGGCGCGCACCGATTTTTTCCGACCCAATAATTGACGGGCGACGACACCCCCGACCTGACCGGTAATTCCTGTGATGGCAAACATGGCTTTCTCCAGATGATTTCAGTGAAATGAGGACGCAGCAAAAAGCTGGCTGGAGTGGATTTTCGGCGTTGGCGGCAGGTTTTGCGATAGCATGAATGGCATTTCATTCATGCCGAAATATCATTAATGGCATCATCATGCATCGCCGACAATGACGGCTGGACATCAGGAGGAGAACCCGCATGAGCTTCGACGAACGCAGTCTGAACGGCATGAGCGTGCTGGTCGCCATCGTCGACGGCGGCAGCTTTGCCGCGGCGGCCGAGATCCTCAACATGTCGCCGCCGGGCGTGAGCCGCGCCGTGGCCCGGCTGGAGACGCGGCTCGGCATCCGCCTGTTCGACCGCACCACGCGCTCGGTGACCTTGACCGACGAAGGCCGCCGCTTTTACGAGCAGGTGCAGCCGCTGCTGGCCGGACTGGAAGACGCCGCCACCAGCGCCGCCGAAGGCGTCAAGACCGTGCGCGGGCGCTTGCGCATCAACATCGATCCCTTCTTTTCGCGGCTGTTGCTGGGACCGCAGCTGGGCAACTTCCTCGAACGCCATCCGCAGCTGGAACTCGACCTGGTCACGCGCGACCGCCTCGGCGACATGATCGGCGACGGCTTCGACCTGGCGCTGCGCTTCGGCCATCCAAAGCCGTCGACGCTGGTGGCGCGCAAGCTGTTCGACTCGCGCATCATCACGGTGGCCGCGCCGTCCTACCTCAAACGCCACGGCCGCCCGGCCGCGCCGCAGGATCTGGAAAACGGCCACGTCTGCATCCTGTTCCGCGAACCGGAAAGCGGCCGGCCGTTTTCCTGGGAATTCCACCGCGGCCGCAAGAAGATCGAACTGCACCCCGGCGGCCAGCTCACGCTCAACGACGCCGGCACGCTATGGAGCACCTGCCTGGCCGGCTACGGCATCGCGCAGATGATGGCGCTGGGATCGGAAGGTTTCCTCGCCGACGGCAGCATGGTCGACCTCTTCCCGGACTGGCCGGACGAGCGCTATCCGCTGTACGCGCTGTACCCGTCGCGCCATCACGTGCCGGCCAAGACGCGGGCGTTTCTGGAATTTTTGACGGAAATCGGCGCGGCGGAGACGACCTCTGTGCCCGCAAAGTCTGTGGCAAAATACCGCCGCGGCATGTAAAAACCGGACCCAGGCGCTAATGCCGTTCATTTAAGCCTATGTTCCTCAAGCAGTCGTCCCGGCGAACGCTGGAACCCGGTGTCGTGAAGACGGCCGATACGCCACTGGGTCCTGACTTTCGTCAGGACGACAGTCATAGCGAGTTGAGATTTTTAAGCTTGACTGAGCTGCATCAGGGCCCGATCGCGGCGTTTTTCATTACACTTGGCAGTACTGCATTTCCTCCAGACTATAAGAACAAGGAGAAGCAACATGAGCCGGTCCCGCGTCATCTTCGTCACCGTCCTGCTGGCCCTGGTCGGCGCCGCGCTGCCGCTGATCATCATGTTGTATTTCTCGTGGACGCGCGCGGTCAGCGAAGAGCAGAACCGCCTTGCCCTGTACGCCCAGCAAGCCATCCTGCGCGCCAATATTTCCTTCAGTGAAATCCGCTC
Source organism: Herbaspirillum sp. CF444 (assembly GCF_000282135.1). Taxonomy (GTDB): domain Bacteria; phylum Pseudomonadota; class Gammaproteobacteria; order Burkholderiales; family Burkholderiaceae_D; genus Herbaspirillum. Next base: position 46,560 of record NZ_AKJW01000007.1, on the reverse strand, counting down.
GGCGCTGCACGCCATCGAGCCGCTCAACCTCAAGCCCTGTTCCGACGCCCACATCGCGCGCATGCGGCAGCTGACCGTCAACACGCGCTCCATCGAAGAGATCGGCTATTTCCGCAACGGCAAGCTGCAGTGCACCTCGTGGGGCCGCTCCGACAAATACATCGAGCAGACGCCGGTCGATTTCACGACGCCCGACGGACTCCAGGTCACCCTGCGCATGACGCCGGCCATCAGCCTGGGCAATTCCATGGTGGCGGTACAGTACGGCGCGCACAATGTCCTGACGATGCCGTCGCGCTTTGTCGACGTCATCGTCGACGCCGGCATCCAGATGGCGACGGCGACCGAACAAGGCTACGTGCTGGGCGACCAGAATGCGCCCGATCCCCTGCTGGTGCGCGACATCGTCGCCAACCCGGTCAACAGCGTCGACGAGAATTACCTGGTCGCCACCGTGCGCGCCTCGGGCCTGATCGCCACCGCCATCGAACCGCGCAGCTATCTGTTCAAGCGGCTGCGGCAGGAGCAACTGGTGCTGCTGCCGATCGGCGCCGTGATCGCCGCGCTCATCGTCGCCGCGATGGTCTGGGGCATGCGGCGACGGCTATCGTCGCTGGGCGAACTCAACGTCGCCATCAAGCGGCGCGAGTTCGTGGTGCACTACCAGCCCATCGTCGAGCTGCGCACCGGCCTGTGCATCGGCGCCGAGGCGCTGGTGCGCTGGCAACGCGCGGACGGCAGCATGGTGCGGCCCGACCTGTTCATCCCGCTGGCGGAAGAAAGCGGCCTGATCCTGCCCATCACCGACCAGGTCATCGACAACGTCGTCAAGGACCTCAAGCAGTTGCTGGCGTCCGACCGCAACCTGCACATCGCCATCAACCTCAGCGCCGACGACATCAAGACCGGGCGCGCGCTGACCTCGGTGCAGGCCGCCCTCAAGGGCAGCGGCATCGAAGCGCAGCAGATCTGGCTGGAAGCCACCGAGCGCGGCTTCATGGACGTCAACTCCGCGCGCGTGACGCTGACCAGGGCCCGCGTCGCGGGACACGCGGTCGCCATCGACGACTTCGGCACCGGCTATTCCAGCCTGTCCTACCTGCAAAGCCTGCCGCTGGATGCGCTCAAGATCGACAAGTCCTTCATCGACACCATCGGCACCGATTCCGCCACCAGCAGCGTGACGCCGCACATCATCGGCATGGCCAAGACGCTCAGGCTCAAGATCGTCGCCGAAGGCGTCGAAACGCAAGAGCAGGCCGACTACCTGCTCAGACACGAAGTCGAGTTCGTGCAGGGCTGGCTCTACGCCAAGGCCATGCCGGCGGCGGAGTTCATCGCCTACTGCCGGCACAACCTTGCCCTGCATCAAGGCATCGCTCCGGCCCACGCCATGCAGCCGGCGACGCCGGTATCGATCGACGACGACCCGCCGACGTCGGCCTGAACCGCCGGCCGGCGCCGGCAAGCAAGTCATGCATCGCGGTAATGCCTTTTACCCCAAAAGGTAATTCCAAATCGGGCCACCCTCTTCCATACTTGGCCGCACAAAAATCGCGTCGGCACGGTCTGCACGCGCGATGTCAGATACGTATAAAAATACCGACAAGCAATTCAAGGAGACAAGGCCATGCTGCAAGACAGAATGGAAACACCCGGCGCTGCCGGCGCATTCCTTCATCATCCCCATCCGGAGACGGCGGCATGAGCGCCTCCATCGACATCGGCAAGACCCTCGACGACGGCGTCTTCACCGCGATGCAAAAGTTCGTGGTCTGCCTGGCCGCGCTGTCCATCGTCATGGACGGCTTCGACGGCCAGCTGATCGGCTTCGCGATCCCGGTGCTGATCAAGGAATGGGGCATCACCCGCAGCGCCTTCGCGCCCGCGGTCGCCGCCGGGCTGATCGGCATGGGCCTGGGCAGCGCCTGCGCCGGCTTGTTCGCCGATCGCTTCGGCCGCCGCTGGGCCATCATCGGCAGCGTATTGATTTTCGGCGCGGCCACCTGCGCCATCGGCCTGGCGCCCGACGTGCCGACCATCGCCATCCTGCGCCTGATCGCCGGCTTCGGCATCGGCGGCGCCCTGCCCAGCTCCACCACCATGACCGCGGAATTCACACCCGCCAAACACCGCACCGTCGCCGTCACCGCCACCATCGTCTGCGTGCCGCTGGGCGGCATGCTGGCAGGTTTGTTCGCCGGCGCGGTGATGCCGTTGTACGGCTGGCGCGGCCTGTTCTTCATCGGCGGCGCGCTGCCGCTGGTGCTGGCCGTGCTGCTGATCCTCGCGCTGCCCGAATCGCCGCGCTACCTGGCCCGCCGCGAACAGCGCTGGCCCGAACTGCGCAAGCTGCTCGCGCGCATGGCCCGCAACGTCAACGCCGCCACCGGCTTCACCGACATGAGCGAACAGAAGGCAGAGCAGCGCCTGGGCTTCCGCGCTCTCTTCAGCGACGGCCGCGCACGCGACACCATCGCCATCTGGTGCGCCTTCTTCATGTGTCTGCTCGCGGTGTACAGCGCCTTCAGCTGGCTGCCCACCATGCTCGCCGCCGAAGGCCTCAACGTCGCCATCGCCGGCGCCGGACTGACAGCCTACAATCTGGGCGGCGTCATCGGTGCCCTGGTCTGCGCCGTCGCCATCACCCGCTACGGCTCACGCGGCCCGCTGCTCCTGTGCAGTATCGGCGGCGTCGCCAGCGCCTTGCTGCTGTTGGGTGTGGATGCCTCGCACGCCACCGGCCTCTTCATCTTCGGATTGGGTCTGCATGGCCTGTTCGTCAACGCGGTGCAATCCACCATGTTCGCGCTGTGCGCCTACATCTACCCCACCGGAGTGCGCGCCACCGGCACCGCATCCGCCCTGGCCTTCGGTCGGCTCGGTGCGATTCTCAGTGCATTTGCGGGAGCGATAGTGATTACCGGCGCGGGCGCCAATGGTTATCTGGTGATGCTCGGGACGGCGATGGTGTTCGTGTTGGGGGCGTTGCTGGTGGTGCGGGGGCATATTCCGAGGTTGGTTAGGTCCGGAAGTCCAGTAACCAAGGAAATATTATCTAAAGGATAAAAATTGAATTGAAGAGGACCACTGCCTTGGGCCAAGTGGCCCTCAGATAAACCTAGCAAGTCAGTGCGTTGATGAGATAAATCTGTATTGGATCCGTCAATTTGTAATAGACCACATGAGCAAGTAAAAATCCGATTATCAGGATTATAGAAACTATTTCTAACGGCAACCTATCTGATGTAATAGGCGCTTCTCAAGAAATAAATAGACATCCTCGAACCGGGAAGCTACATCTTTGTATTTTTTTATTTGATCATGCTGCATACGTTGTCTGCATCTAACGCAGACAACGTATGCCCTCGAGTCTATGGGATGTCCAGCCTCATTTAATAACAGGAGCTAGAGTTTAAATGCACATCAAAGATCAAGCTCTAGTTGCATGAATGCTCCTTCTGCATCCAGTTGAGCTAGTAGTTTCAACATATCGCGCGCGGCAATACTTCTAGTGAATAATGTGATGGAGATATAGGTTAAGACTAGAAAAAGCACCGCAAAAACAGAGGATGCCGCTCGCTGCCCAATCAACATATCAGCCACATCTTTATCCAAACTAGGATCTTTGAGAATCTCGCACATGGTTTTTATATCTTCACTGTTCCACCCCGATTTGACTGAAATATCGTTCTGATTTTTTGCGCAATCGGAGATCGTAAAGCGACTATCCTTAGTAAGGGTCTTTACCGCCCCTTTTTCGCTTATAAAAAACCAACGCTGTTCGCCTGTTTTGAGCTGAACAAGCACGTTCGGGGCAAGAGCCAATATTCCAAGTCCAATGCAGCCATAGCCAAGAACAATCCCTATTAGCAACGCTATTATTTGCTGGTATGAGCGCCATATTTTCTCTTTTCTAATTTCCAATTTTCTTAAATCGAAAAAATGGCCGCATTTTCGGATCTCGCGCATGGGTATCTCTCTTTTGTCTGCCCATTGGATTATTCGATGCACATTAGCTAGAGTTGGCATAGGGAGCGTTGTATGAAATGTGAATTTCATCAAGGCATCCCTATCTGCAAAATAGGAATTCACAGCTTGATCTGTGATCGGGCGCTTACCTTGCAAAAGCCTCCATATTCTGGCCATCAGCAAATGATCAGACTGCGTACGAAAGCAGCCAAACAATACTATGGCTCCGATCAATACCGTCGGATAGACAATAACCCACAGCGCCGCTGGAGTTATTCCGAAGAAACTGAATACTTGCTGCACCACCTGAACTGGACTCGAAAACTCCATCACCTATCCTTTTAATATTTTTCGAATAATCACCAAGCGCTAACCTCGCACCGTCAACACCCTCAACTCCTCCAACAACCTAACCGCCGGCCCCGGCAAAATCCCATGCCGGCGACGAAACGCAGTCAGCGTTCTCGTCCCCGTCGCGCCTTCGATCTCCAGCGCGGTAATCAGCTGCGCCTTGCGGTCCACTTCGAACATCGGGGCGGGCATCCAGCTCAGGAATCCTGAGCGTGTCACCAGGCTTTTCAACACCATGACCGAGCGCGTTTCTACCGCGCTGTCGGGCATGGGCAGGCCGTGGTCGTGGAAGACTTGTTGCATCTGCTCATAGGGGCCGGTGCCTTGCGGCGGCAGCGCCCAGGGTTGCGACAAGGTGTCGCTGAGGCTGAGGTTTTTCTTCTGGTGCAGCGGGTGGTCGGCGGCGGCGACGACGTAGCTGGTGTCTTCCCAGCGGCAGTCGCCGATGGCGCAAATATCCTCGGTATCGTCGACGGCCATGCCGAGGGCGAGGTCGACTTCGTGGGTGATGAGGGCGTCAGTGAGTCGATCCCACACGCCTTCGATAACTTGCACTTGCAGGGTTGGATGCTTCTTGAGGACTTCGCCGATGGCCAGCGGCAGGACCATGCTGGCGATGCTGCCGACGGCGCCGACGCGGATGGTGCCTTTGACGAGGCCGCGCATGGCGTCGATCTCTTCGGCGGCGTGTTGGGCTTCGCGCAGCAAGAGCGTGGCGTGCGGCAACAGGGCCTTGCCGATGGCGGTGAGCTGCATGCCTTTGGAGTGGCGTTCGAAGAGCGGCGCGCCGACTTGTTCTTCGAGGCGCTTGATGGTGCGGCTCAGCGCCGGTTGCGTCACGTGCAGGGCATCGGCGCTGCGGCCGAGACTGCCGGTGGCGACGATGGTGGTGAAAGCGGTGAGCTGGCGCAGGTCGAAAGTCATGCGAAAGAGTAATGTCTTTTATCCCAAAAGGCAATTTCAAAACAAGGCTTGCGCTTTCATACTTGTGCAACTGTCGTGCGGCCAGGCCTCGCCACGCTGCACTGCAATCCCCACATTGAATACAGGAGAACCAGGGTGAGCATTTCCCAATCCACGCAGGCCTGTTCGGCCGCCTCGGCTGCCTCGGCTGCATCAAGCACATCGTCTTCAACCATCACCGTGCGCGATGCCGTACTGGACTTCATGCGGAGGGTCGGCATGACCTCGGTGTTCGGCAATCCGGGGTCGACCGAGCTGCCGATGTTCCGCGATTTCCCCGAGGACTTTCGCTATGTGCTGGGCTTGCAGGAGGCTGTGGTGGTGGGCATGGCCGACGGCTACGCGCAGGCCACGCGCAATGCGGCGATGGTGAACCTGCATTCGGCGGCGGGCGTGGGCAATGCGATGGGCAACATCTTCACGGCCTTCAAGAACCGCACGCCGATGGTGATCACGGCGGGCCAGCAGGCGCGTTCGATTCTGCCGTTCGATCCTTTCCTCTTTTCTGCGCAGGCGACCGAGTTGCCCAAGCCCTACGTGAAGTGGAGCGTGGAGCCGGCGCGCGCGGCCGACGTGCCGCTGGCGATTGCGCGCGCGTATTACATCGCGATGATGCCGCCGCGCGGGCCGGTGCTGGTGTCGATTCCGGCGGACGACTGGGATCAGCCGGCGGAGTTGCTGGCGCCGCGCACGGTGAGCACCGAGCTGCGCGCCGAGCCGTTGGTGCTGGATCAGATCGGCGCGATGCTGGACGCGAGCCGGCGCCCTGTTTTCGTGGTCGGCGCGGCGGTGGATCGCGACAATGCCTGGGACACGGTGGTGCAACTGGCCGAGCGCCACAACGCGCGCGTGTTTGCGGCGCCGATGTCGGGGCGTTGCAGCTTTCCGGAAGACCATCGCTTGTTCGCCGGTTTCTTGCCGGCGATGCGCGAAAAGATCGTCGGCCTGCTCGACGGTCACGATTGCATCTTCGCACTCGGTGCGCCGGCGTTCACGTATCACGTGGAAGGCACGGGTCCGCATCTGCCGCCCGGCGCGGTGCTGTGCCAGCTGACCGACGATCCGACCACGGCGGCGTGGACGCCGTCGGGTACGGCCGCAGTCGGCAGCATCCGCCTGAGCGTGCTGGATCTGCTGGCGCGCGCAGCGCCGCCGGCGCGTGCGCTGCCTGCGCCGCGCGCGCCGCGTCCGCGGGCGGAGCCGACCTCGCCGTTGTCGGTGGCGTATGTGATGCAGACGCTGACGGAATTGCGCAAGCCGTCCGACATCATCGTGGAAGAAGCGCCGAGCGCGCGCTCGGTGATGCAGAACTATCTGCCGATCACGCAGAGCGAGGGATTTTTTACGATGGACAGCGGCGGGCTGGGCTACGGCATGCCGGCGGCATTGGGTGTCGCCCTCGGGGTCGCATCCACTAAGCCGGATGCTCGACTCATTGGCATCTTCGGCGACGGCTCCAGCATGTATTCGATCCAATCGCTGTGGAGCGCGGCGCAGATGCAGTTACCGATCACCTTCGTGATCCTCAACAACGGCCGCTATGCGGCGCTGCAGGATTTTGCGCCGGTGTTCGGCTTCAGCGCGACGGATGTGGTGCAAGGCACGGAGTTGCCGGCGATCGACTTTGTCGGGCTGGCGCAGGCCCAGGGCTGCACCGCGTTGCGCGTGGCCGATGCGTCGGCCTTGCGCGATGCCTTGCAACTGGCGCTGAGCCGCAAGGACACGCACCAGCCGATGCTGATCGATGTCGAAGTCGCATAACTATTTTCAATGGAGACAACATGAACACAATCTCGATGCTGGTAGGCGGCGAACAAACCCAGGCCAAGAACGGCGCGACCTTTGAGCGGCGCAACCCGCTCGACGGCACAGTCGCCACCGTCGCACCGGCAGCCGGCGTGGCCGATGCGGTGCAGGCGGTGGAAGCTGCTGCAGCGGCTTTCCCGGCATGGGCGGCGACCGGTCCCGGCGAACGCCGCGCCTTGCTGATGAAGGCGGCGCATGCGCTGGAGGCGAAGGCCGATGCCTTCGTCCAGGCGATGGCGAGTGAGACCGGGGCGTCGGCGATCTGGGCCGGCTTCAACGTCCATCTGGCGGCCAACACCTTGCTCGAAGCCGCCGCGCTGACGACGCAGATCGGCGGCGAAGTGATTCCTTCCGACCTGCCCGGCAACCTGGCGATGGCCGTGCGCCAGCCGGCCGGCGTGGTGCTGGGCATGGCGCCGTGGAACGCGCCGGTCATCCTCGGCGTGCGCGCGATCGCGGCGCCGCTGGCTTGCGGCAATACGGTGGTGCTCAAGGGATCGGAGTTGTGCCCGGCGACGCACGGCCTGATCATCGAGGCCTTGCAGGAAGCCGGCCTGCCCAGGGGCGTGGTCAACTTCGTCACCAACGCGCCGGCCGATGCCGCCGCCGTGGTGGAAGCGATGGTCGCGCACAAGGCGGTGCGCCGCGTCAACTTCACCGGCTCGACGCACGTCGGCAAGATCATCGCGATGCTGTGCGCAACATATCTCAAACCCGTGGTGCTGGAGTTGGGCGGCAAGGCGCCGGCGCTGGTGCTGGACGACGCCGACCTGGAGGTCGCGGTCAACGGCGTGGCCTTCGGCGCCTTCGCCAACTCGGGCCAGATCTGCATGTCGACCGAACGCATCATCGTCGATCACAAGATCGCCGATGATTTCGTCGCGCGTCTGGCGGCAAAAGCGAAGAACCTGCCGCTGGGCGATCCGCGCCAGGGGCCGGTGGTGCTCGGATCGGTGGTGGACCGGAAAACCGTCGATCGCTGCAATGCGCTGATCGACGACGCGCTGGCCAAGGGCGCAACATTGGTGTGCGGCGGCAAGGCCGACTCGACGCTGATCCCGGCGACGCTGCTGGACCACGTGACGCCGGCGATGGACATCTACAGCGAAGAATCCTTCGGCCCGGTCAAGGGCATCGTGCGGGTGGACGGCGAAGATGCGGCGATCGCCTGCGCCAACGACAACGACTACGGCTTGTCGTCGGCGGTGTTCAGCAAGGACACGGCGCGCGCCCTGCGCGTGGCGGCGCGGATTGAATCGGGCATCTGCCACATCAACGGCGCGACCGTGCATGACGAACCGCAGATGCCTTTCGGCGGCGTCAAGAGCAGCGGCATCGGCCGCTTCGGCGGCAAGGCGGGGATCGAGGCGTTTACCGATTTGCGCTGGGTGACGCTGCAGACGTCGGCGCGGGCTTATCCGTTTTAATCCGTTTTAATCCGTTTTAATCCGTATCAGCCGGGATGCCGGGATGCCGCTTGCACATTGCGGCGTCCAATAAAAAAAGGCCCCGCTGCAAATACGCGGGGCCGGCATCAGGCGTCGTCTTCAGTCCATATCGCCGTAACCGTACACCGCCGCGCAATGCAGGCCCAATGCGGACGCATTGGCGGCGCCCCGGACCACTGCGAGAACCATATACATGCCGGAAGCTGCTTCGATGCCGGGAGCCTGTGGCTGGATGGCGTTCATTCCCATGTCCGTGTACATCCATTCCGCCAGCAAGGGCACCATTCCCATAATGTCGCGGATGGCAAAAAGCTCATACTCCTTGGTGACGTTGTAGTTGCCCTTTTCCTCCAGCTTTGCCTTCAGTTCAAGCAATTGCATGATCTGTATGACGATGAGCCAGAGGCTGGCGTAGGACACGATCCGCGATACAAGATATTCGCACTTGTCCAGTTTGCTGAACTTGGTTCCGGAAAACTCTCCCGGACTGACCAAGCCGTAGACGCCTGCGCCGATTTTTACCAGCCGCAACAGCGCCTGGATGGAGAACACGGCATACGGCACCCATTCAAATGGCGGCAGGAACTTCGCGGCATCGGGGCCGGCGACATGTTTTATCCGCTCCCAATAACGCATCTGCGAACCGAACAGTTGCAGCGCGCATGCGGTGACGCCGAAGATGCCCTGGAATATCTTCACGACGGAGAGTATCTTTTTGTATTTCATGGACTCCGTCGTGCGGTATTCGTAGTAGACGATGTCGGCGATGACATCGCTGACGATAGTCAACGTCCGGAACACGCAAAGCAGCGTCTCGAGTGCTCTTGATGTCTCCGGCAAACCGTCGTCCGCTGCCAGCTTGCCGGCGTGATAGGCCGGCTCCAGGCCGCTCGCCCTGCGCAGCTGCGCCGGCAGGCCCTTGGCATCGTCGGCGAAGGATCGGACGTCTCCGGTCAGCAGCGTCGCGACGGCATAGGCGATATTGACCATCACGGCCAGGCCGAGGCAGAGCAAACTGAGAATGGACAGTTCTTCACCAGTGACCCATTTGTACAGCTCGCTGACAAACGGGATGTTGATGGTCGTATCCAGCAGTGCAAGAAAGGTATCGGTGACGCTGGAGAAATCGGCCGCCAGAGTACTCACACCGGACAGCAGGGACGACAAATCTCCCGAACCGGCTTTCTTCAGCATTGCCTCGATCTGAGAAACCATGGTGGCAGGCGTCAGATCCAGCAAATTCCCGATCATTGCCGGAATCCCCTGCAAGGCGCTGTCGTTCAGATTGAGAGAATTTTTCGGATCCGGAACCGGACCGACATTTCCGCCGCTTGCGGCCGTATTCGTCGAGGTTCCGCCCGACTTCTGCAGAATGGACTTCGACTGCACGCTATCGGCACTGGAAACGATCTGAGACTTGTTGTCCCCGGATTTTTTCGACACCTGGTTGAAGCTCTCGTGCGGGGAAACTGCGCCACGCGGCGCGGCATCCAAGGCCTTGAGCACTTTCCCGAGTTTAGCCTGGTCGCGTATCGCCTTGCGACTGCTCTCAAAAACCGTGCGCATGATCTGGTGCAGGATTCTTTGGGTTTCGATGATCTTGCCCCAGTCGAACAAGGCGCGCAGGAAAGCGATCACTTTCATGATGCCCACCATCAATTGCTTGAAGAAACCTGCGACGGCATCGAGCGCATCGGCAATGCTGTCGACCACTTTGTGAATGACGCCGTCGATGGTGCTGATGGCGAGGTTCACCGTATCGGTGATGGTAATGACGATCTTGGTGGCGGCATCGTAGATGTCGTTGGCGGTGTCGACGACGGCGTCCCACGCATCCTCCCAGAACCATCCCAGCAGCGGTGTGCGCAAGACTGGCGTGGCGACGCCGCGTGCTTCATCGACTTCTGCCTGGGTATGCAAGGATCGGTACACCGGCGCACCGTTGCCTGTGTGTTCAAACACGAAGCCAAGCGCGCCGTCATCCAGCGCTTCCAGGAAAGCATCCGGATTGACGGCGGCATTGCAGGTCATGCCGTGCAAGGTACGTCGTGCGGTAACCCGGTCGCTCGGCACCACCACCTGCGGTTGTCGCATGGCTCTGATGGTCGGCATGTAGGACGCATTGTTGCCGGCGGCAAGCAGCTTCCCGCATTCCGGATCGCCCTGCTCCGCGCGCATGGCAATGAGCCGGCGGCGGGCCGGCGACATGCGGCCGGCGCGCAGCAAGGCCCTTTTGTCCGAAGGCTTGGCCACGGCGGTGACCTGTCTGACCGCCTTGGCGATGTTCGGCGCGTGCGTTGCGTACCCCGGTTCCAGCATTGCCGCTTTTTCTTCTTTTTCTCCGGGCTTGTTCTTTTTCCAATTGGTGACGCGGGGCGTGGTCAGATCGCTCTCTTTCAGATCCGTCAATTGCGCATGGGTGTCTTCGTCGGCGTTGATGACAACACGGTCGTTGCGATGCATGAAGCCGGCACGCGCGTACAGCACCGGCGCAGTCAGCTCTTCGGCCGCCATGACGACCGTCAGTTCGCCATTGAAATCAGCCGGCAACGTGGTGAAATTCTCGCTGTTGATGCGGTAGCTCACGTGGTCCACTTCTATGGTGACCGGCTCCGCTGACCATAAAGTGATCGGTTCCCTGATGCGCGGCGTGCCGTCGGCGGTACGGGCACGCAATACGACACGCCAGGTAGATCGGTCCCGCGTGTGGTCAACGACGTTGCCGGTCTTGTAATGGTAGTCCTGGATCAGCTTGGCCTGCGCGGTGAGGCTGGGCGGCGCCGGCTTGGCAAGTTTCTGGTTGTCGATCAGTACGTTGACATGGAAGCGTTCGTTGACCGGCATGAACTGCGTCCACATGTCCAGCGACGGACCATGTCCCGACTGCGGCGACATCACCGTCAGATGAAGTACGCCGTCGCTGCCGGTGATCGCCTCGAATACTTTGGCGGCGTCTTTGAGCAATTTGACCGGATCCGGCTCCTGACCGGACTCGACGCATTGCACTTCGGTATTGTTGATGGAGATGTGGGCTGGGTCGTCCTTGTGCCGCCGGATATACCACAGGTTGACACGTTCGCCGGCGATGCCGGTGCCGTCGGCGGCGCATACTTTCAGATCGAGACTGTAGGTCGTCATGCCTTCGGTCTGCGACTTAATTGCGGCGGTATTGGTGATGTAGGCATAGGACGGCCGCGTGAACGGCAAATCCACCAGCCACCAGACCGGGGCTTTCTTGTCGGGCGCCTGGGCAAGCACGCCTTCATGTCCCTGCAGCGCCGAATCGTGAATGGAGCTGTAGTCGAAATTCCAATAGGCCAGCAGGTCAGGCTCGTCGCCGCGCAGTTTGACGCCGCGACGCTCGGTGATTTCACTGGCGATCAGATAGGTGTCCCATACCCGCACTTCCGCGATCATGCCGCAAAATGGGCGCGTTGCCGCCAGCTCATCATCCATCGTCGCGCCGATGTAGGCCTTGAGTCCGGAAATCGATTTTTTGGGCGCGGCCGGCGCTGTTTCGGATTGCGTGGCGATCGCCACGCCATCGACGTAGATGACAACCCGGTCAGGGGATCCAGCCGAGGCCGTTCTCTGCGCGGGGCTGCGCGAGGCGGCGATATGATGCCACTTGCCGTCCACCAGCCCGGTGGCAGCCGAGACGTGCAGTCCGCTCCAGACATCCCCATCGCGCGCGCGCGAGGAATAATGCAGGGTGCCGTCGGCGTCGAGCCACATATTGATATCAAAGCCGGACTCGACGGTCGGGGCGATCCCGAGAATACCGCCGCCGACGCGGGCCGACGATGCCGTTTTAATCGACGGCACGTTGATCCAGGCTTCGACGCAACTTTCATGCACTTCCAGCAAATGCAAGGTTGCGGCTTCATCGCTCGCTTCAACAACCGCGTGCTGCTTGCCGGCGGCAATGGGAGCGCCGGCAAGGTCCAGATTCAGACGCAACGCCATGGTCTCGCCAACGACGATGCTATGCAAGGCGCCGTCGAGGTCATAGTCGAGAGCACTGCTGCGCAACATGGCGTTGGCATAGGAGATGGTGTCCTTGCAGCCGGTATAGAGCGTCCCATGTGACATCAACGGAGCGCCGATGGCGCCGTTCTCCAAAAGATAGTGGCCCAGCAAGGCGCCGCTGTCGCCGTCGAGAATGGCGACGACGCCGTCGGCAGTCGTGCACATGAGGTGGCCGTCGGGATGGAGCGTCGGCGGATTGACGGCGCGGCTGCCTTTGGCCTTGCCGGCCGGCAGCGTGGTGTTCCAGTTCAGACTGAGCGTGCTCAAGGTCATGCCATACACATTGCCGTCGGCGGTGACGGCGATCAGCAAATCTTCGTTCCCCAATGCCACCATGCCCGTGACGCCGCCGGCAATCGCGGCGGATGTCGCCAGTGGCGCGGCGGTGATATTGAGGCCGTCGAGTTTGATCACGCGACCGTCGCTGACGGCAAAGACCCAGTTGCCCGCCGGGCAGCAGGCCGCCGTGGCGACCGGCCGGGAGCCGCGCAGCTTATGTGCGGCTGCGTCAATCAGATGCAATGTATGACCGGCATCGCCCTCGGTCATCACCATCAGCCCGGCATCGCCAAACGCCAAATGCAGCGGCGTTCCCGGCAAGGTCAGGGCACGCGCCTGCGGTGCGGCATGATCCCAGAGCATGACCTCGGACTTGCCGGCTCCGCCGGCGACTGCCATGTGGCTGATGCTGACGGCGGGCGCCGCCAACGCAGCGCCATGATCATGCCGCATGTCGGAAAATGCCGGCAACTGCACTTTGGCGCCGCTGCGCGCGTCGATATATACCAAGGATTCGTCTTCCGTCAGGACAAGGAATCCTTCTCCGTGAGGCACCGGATCCGAGGCACGGCCCGCGACATCCATCGACCAGATGCGCTTGCCATCGTGAGCATCTACCGCATAGATGGCATTGGGCGTGCCGAAGGCGATCACATTGTCGCTGCTGATGGCCGGCGAACCGACGACGTGCGATTCGCCGCGCGCCGCCCAGGTTCCGGCATACGGCCATTGCGTCGTGGTTTCGTGCAACAGATAGGGAAACGCCGAGCGGTCCATGGTGAGATCGGTCGGTTGCCAGCCTGCATGCTTGAAATCCGCCTGTACACGATGGCCGCTTGCGGCGTTGTGAGGCTTGTCGGCGGCGCCGTCGTCCAGACGCCACAATCCGCGCAGGCGCGGTTCGGCGCCGGCCAGCGTCGCACGCAGATTGTTGTTGATGCTGCCGGTGTCGAGCACACGGTCCCAGATCCGGATTTCACGCATCAATCCACGAAAGAAATCCGTCGGCGCGATGGCCGCGGCAGGCACGAAAGCGCCGATCGTCAATGCAGAATGACCGCCGATGGGCAACTCTGCGGCCCGGTCTCCCGGCGGCAGGAAGACCTCCAGCCATTCGCCGTCGAGCAGCACCTTGAATCCCTTCTTGTCGCGCGTCAATGCGATGTGATGCCACTGACCGTCGGCGGCTCTGGTGGCGGCGGTGCGGCCGAGATGCAGGCTATGGGTTTTCTCGTTGAAGATCGCTACCCGGATTTGCCCTTCCGAGGTGAGATTGAGGCGGAATCCGTAAGCCTCGTCGTCGCTGGTCGGATGGCTGGACAGAATCTCGCCGCCGGTGCTGCTGCGTATCCACGCCTCTATCGTAAATTCATCGAAGTCGAACTGCGCGCCGTCCGCCTTGACGCAGATCATGGCGTCGCTGCCGTTGAAATGCGCTGCGGATTGTTTCGCAAACGGCCGGGATACGATACTGCCGTCGTCGCCGGCCAGAAACAGGGCGCCGTTAGCGATCACCGCAGGCTGGGACGGCGCCAGGTTCGGCAGCGAATAAGGAGCACCCAGCGGCGTCCCGCTGGCATAGTCGAAACGCATCAGCCGGGCACAGTCGTCGATCGTCACGTACACCACGCCGTCAATGATTACCGGCGCCCCCGGTGCGTGCACTTTATGGCGCCAGCTGACGCTGCCGTCAGCCAGCGAAAAACAAACGATGTCGCCAACCGAATTGGTGGCGACCGCGGTGCCGGCTTTCGCCGCGGCGGCGGTCGGCTGCGCGGATTGCAGGAGCTGCGACGCACCGGCGTGCGGTCGCGTCGCTTTCAGGTTGACGGTCTTCGTGGCGGCATGGACCGTCGTCGGAATATCAGCCGCCGGCAAATGCCATTGCACGTCCCCGGCCGTGGCGCTGATTTTGAACAGTTGTTTGCCGAGGGTCAGGCTGACGCCATACAGCGCCTGCCCGCATACGAGCACGGTGTCGCCTGCGACCAGCGGCGCAGCCAGTTCCTCCAGTGTTTCCATCGCCTCGCCTGCGGCCGGGAACCTCCAGCGTGGATCGCCGTGCGATACGTTGATGGCGTTCAATACGCCATCGGCCACGAAGAAAACGGCATCGTCGCCATAACCTACCGGGCCCGGACTGCTTTGAGACACCTTGAGCGGACCGAATTTCTGCGCCCCGGTCGCAGCCGCAAATCCCGACACTTGCGTCGCTCCGCTCTGCCGTTCAATGCTCACCGCGATAAGATCGTCGCCCTTCGCCAACAATGCACTGACCTGATGCAACTGCGGCGTTTTCCATTTGGCCAACGGTGCGGCATCCGCCAGCCGCAGCGCCACCAGTTTTTTGCCATCCATCAGATAAACCACGCCGCCGGCAGAGGCGATCTGTGGACTGGCGCTGCTCGATGCCAGCTCATACCGCCAATCGCCATCGGTACCCGATGCCGGTTCGCCGGTATAGATATCGACTGCGAAAACGATACTGTCGACCACGCCGATGAGTTTATCGCCGGCGACGACAAGAGACTCGGATAGGCGGCCATAAGAACCCGGATAAGTCCAGGCCGATGCCAGTACTTTTGCTTCTAATGTTTCCAGGAATGTGCTCATGTTGGTTTCCTATGATGGTCTGAACAACGAACGAAGATGCAGCGCCGGCAAGAGGCAATACCGACATGATCGACAGTGGTCTTATCGCAGCATGAATGCGCAATGAAGATGGGGAAAGCGGTGATCAGTCGAGCCAGGTGGCGTTTCTGCTGGTCGTGTGCGTGACGATGTTTTTACCCGGTTCCAAGCGAATTTCGCCGAGAAATCCCTCGTCTTTGAGAGTGAAGGACATGTTGCATCCATCCAGTCCGGATGCGACCCTGACGATGCCGTTGCCATCGATGTTTTTTTCGACAGGAGCGCCGTCGGGCATGAGTTTCAATACAATGGGTTTACCTCTGATGAGATCGCGCGTTTCTCTCACCTCGGCACGCCAGTTGTACGGCGGCATCCTGATACGCTCGACGGAATGGACTTCGATCTCGATCTCTTTCATGTTGGCCTTGAGCGCTTTGACCTCAGCGGCCAGTTTTCCTGCCAGCGTGGCCAGCATCGTGCTCAAAGAAAACGTGGCAAGGCCGGCATTGTCTGCGCTCAGGGACCAGCCGATAGCCGGCTTTCCGCTGTTAAGTCCGGCTTTTTCCAGCTCTTTCAGCAACTTTTCCGAACTTGCCGGCGTGCCCGAGAACAAGGCTCCGATGCGGCCTGTCGGCGACTTGCCGTGGGCGATGCAATACAAAACCTGTCCGGCAAAATGCGGCCGGCCATGTAACCAGGCCATCGGCGTTTTCTCCAGCCAGGGACTTGCCCGGCAACTATGGATGACATTGGTGAGCGGTGGATAACTGCTGCGGGCGGTCAACTCGGGAGGATTGATCTCGTTGGGCAGCAGCATGCGCAGTTCGGCTGAAGGGGTCGTCTTTTCAGCGTGCAAAGACACAAGTTTTATCTGAAAGACAGCAGAGATGTCGGCGCCCTGCGCCGTGGTAACGCTTGCATCAGCGCCGGCGCGCACGCCGAGGCAGGACGACTTGTTTCGCGGCCGCAGCATCACGTTGTCGCCGTGCGCGATCACCGTTCCTGCGGCAACGGAGCCGCCCTCCTTGAGCAAGGTAAACACCTCGGCGCCAGCCGCCTGGACATGTGCGGCGGGAACAAGCTGTAGCCCCTGGCCGTCCTGAGACATCGCAGCGAAAGATGCACCCGCAGAGGAACGCAAGAGTACGCTGGCGCCGTGGCGCAGTATCCGGCTTCCATCGCAATTGACCACGCGTATCCTCTCGGAAGCACCTTCCGGCGCGTTGGCAACGGCTCTGGCGAGTACGCCCTTTTGCGGGTCGAAGACGAGACATCGGTCTCCCGCAAGCAGATGTACGTCATTGTCACGCGCCACGTCCATCTCCATGGCCGCCAGCGATAGTCCCGTATCTTTCCCGTTCTTCCAGTGCAGGAACAAGGAGCAGGATGAATCGGGCGCCATACGCAATCGCCAGCGATCCAGTTTGATCATGTTGAGATCGTAGGAGGCCAGACGACTTGCCAACCCGTTCGACAACAACACCAGCTTCCTATCCTTGGCGACCTCATAGTTCCGCCAGCCGCCATCAGGTGCTGCAACCGTCGTGACAAATCCTCCGCTGAGATTTGGGCGCATCACAAAGAAATCGGCACCGTGTATGCCTCCGCCCATCAGCAGGTCGCCATGAAATTTCAGCGGCAGCACCTTCTCCAACGCGATGGCGTCATCCTTGCCGTCCAAAGAGAAAGCGGAGACCGGCGGCCAGGCTTTGACATTGAATCCCTTGATGCCGCCACGCTCGGTGATGTAGTACATGTGGCAGTCATACTCCTCGCCGACAAGCTCTTGTTCGTATATCGCCATCTCTGCGCGCAACGGAGCAAACGAATGATGCACGCTGCTTTTCTCCGTCAAGCCCTGATCCAGGCCATAGAAAGTGCCGTCCTGCCTGAGCGAAAAGATTTGTGCGGTCGCCTTGGCGCCTTTCAGATGTGCTCTCGCTGCCGGCGCCGAATAAATCGTTTTCCGGCCGCCGGCGGTGGCGTCGGCCAATGCCTTCTCGGCGGTCGCAAGCAAGGTTTTCTGCGCTGCCGGCGGGATGATTGCAGCCATCAGGACGCGTGCACGTTGTGCAAAGTCTGCGGCCTTCTCGCGCAGGGCTTGCGGCAGCAAAGGCAATTCGAAGTCGACGGTTTCCAGCAGCGAAGCCCAGGCGTGCTGATAGCGCGCCCGCATCAAGGCGGCGAAGGCCTGCGTCGTGTCGGTGCTTTCCCAGACGTAGGTGGCAGGATCTTTCAACAGACGAAGATTCTTTGCCTGGTCCTCCGGCTCTTCGACAGCGACCCCGGTACTCAGATTGATGAAACCAAAACAGGTGTGTTCCTGGATATGCCACCCCGAGAGAACGGGACCATCCTGTACGTAAAGATGCTGTTGCCGCACGCAGAATCCCGTGATCCATGTTTGCGCCGGAATGGTAAACACATGCTTGTTGAGAATATTGACCAGGCAGACTGCGAGCGGACCGCCAACAACGACCAATGAGTCGTCGTCCATCACCACCGGCGTGAACATGGCGCTTCCCGGCGGCGCGCATTCTATTCCCAGATTTGCGAATGTTTTCGGTTTGACGTCTTCCGACATGTCTCGTCCTTGGTTGCGAAACACGATTCCACAGGCAAAAATCCATCTTCGCCGGCGTAGTCAGCGATACGCGTTTCGTTAAAAATCGGTGTGAACTTCCTGATGCGAACGCCGAGAGTTTCAGCCGTCTTTTATCGACGTTGCTGCGTGCGATTATGGAGGAACAAAAAAACCGGTCTTGACCATGCGTCTCATTTTTTGAAAATAAAATCAACCTCCTCAGGCCGCCGGAAATGCGCATGCGTAGGCGGTTGCGCGTGATCGAACGAAGGGCGAAGACCGACCGTACACGGCAGGAAATCAGGGCATCCGCTGGAGGTACTGTCCGATATTTGCGCGGACAACATCCAGGGTGCCGACGACGACCGGGTGATGTGGAGAAGAGGCACTGCATAAAAAGAAAACGCCTGATTTCCAATGGAAATCAGGCGGCTGCGTTGCTTGCGAAGCGGGGCGTCCGACTTGTTTCATGCCGGTCGTGTTTGACCGTTTGTCCGGCCACATGAACGACTGCCGGAGAACTATTCGAAAATCGGAAACATGCCGTCGCCGGCAACAGTGCGAGTCATGATGTAGTACGCCAACGCTCCGAACGGCTGGCGATTTTCGTGCGCATCGGTTCCTCCTTCGAGCTTGCCGAGCGTGTTGGTCATCTTGGCGTCACTGGTCCCGCTGGAGAAGATCTTGGAATCCGGCAGCGCCAGACTGTAGCCCTCGGCCGGCTCGTTCGAGCGGTTGTCGGTGATGACGCCGGTAACGGGGTCGGTCGTCTTGGGGATGTTGAAGAAGGTCAGGCCATGGCCGTGCGCGGGGATGTTCTCGGCTGCCAGCACTGCCGTGTTGGCGCCGAATG
Organism: Herbaspirillum sp. CF444; assembly: GCF_000282135.1. Lineage (GTDB taxonomy): Bacteria > Pseudomonadota > Gammaproteobacteria > Burkholderiales > Burkholderiaceae_D > Herbaspirillum. Next base: position 27,644 of record NZ_AKJW01000007.1, on the reverse strand, counting down.
TGTCGCCGGTCCGGCGTGCCGACAATCCGTTGCCCTGGCCCTGGCCGCAAGCCGCGCGCCCCATCAGATTGGGCAACTGAAATTGCCTGGCGCCGTCGCCGCCATAGCTGGTGCCGATCAGGGAAAACAAGGCCGTAAAGCCGCTGATCGGGAGCGATGCCCCGTTGCACAAGGCCCAGCCCGGCGGTGCATAGCCGAATCCGAAAATCTGAATTTCACCGATGAATGCCATATCGCGATGCTCCTGTATTGATGGTCTTGCCGGTCTTAGGCTCGGGAAGGGAAATATCCCCTGGCGCAGATGCAATACGACAGCGTCAAGGTCGGCATCGTATTTTCGTGCGGCGTGGATGCCCCTGTGATGGACGTCGTCGCATCGGCGGTCGAGAGCGGCGCAGCAGTCTTGATGTTTTCCGGCTTGACGTAAATGTTGTCGCCGACCGGTTTGGCGAGGAGCGCCCCATCGGGTTTCACGTTGTTGGCCTGGTCGCCGCTGACTTCGAACGCATGGGTATGGGCAGGAATGTGAGCGACTTGCAGCGTCACTGTTTCGCTGCCGCCTTTGACGCCCAGGTAACGGTTGGTCATGGCGCCGGATCCGCTCACCCCTTGTCCCTGATGAACCGGTACGCGGCCGCGCATGTCCGGCAAGGCGAAGGTGGTCACACCGTCGCCGCCGTACGTCGTGCCGAGCACCGTGAACAAGAGGTCATAGTCGTTGATTTGCTTAATGCTGCCGTCGCACAAAAGCCAGTCGATCGGCGCGCGACCGAAGGCGAACATGCGAACTTCTCCAATCATGGGGCTAGGCATGGTAGGTAGTCCTGTCTGAAAATTGGTTGGGGCGAAACTGCATCAGGAACGCGACGGGAAAATGCCTTGTATCGCGATGCAGAAGCTGAGCACCTGAAACGGTTGCATGTTGTCGTGACCTGCACCGCCGCCGCGACTGTTGACAGCGTTTGTGGCGAGCTTCACTTTCGTGGCAGGCGTGCCGGTGACATAGATCTGTTTGTCGGAACTGACGCCCAGCAGGTTGTTGACGGGCGTACGCAAATCGCCGGTGCCGGTTTTGATCGCATTGAGGCTGTCGTGCGTGTGGGCAGGAACCTGAGCGGCGGTCAGCGCCACCGTTTCGGCGCCATCGAGCGCGCCGATGTCGTAAGGCGATGGTTGCCACGCGGCGTCGACCGATGCACCCGCGCCGACCGGCGTTCTGCCGCGCAGATCAGGCAGAGCGAAATTATGGACGCCATCGCCGCCGTAACGCGTGCCGAGAAGCGAAAACAACCCTTGATAGATGTTGATCGGCATGAGCTGTCCATTGCAAAGAGCAAAGTCTTTCGGTACGAAACCGAAAGCAGTCGTGATGATTTGCCCCAGATAGTATTCGCCATCCATTTTCTTCTTCTCCCTGAGCTGCGCAATTGCAATGTCGCCGACATGCCGTCAGGCGTGTCGGAATTCACCGATCACAAAATAAAAATTCTCGGTAGGATCAAAAACCTGCCGTCGCAGCACCGAACTTCTCATTCTGGTTTTCCTGATGCTGCGTTTCCGATTTTTTTGCAAAGCATATGGATCGCGTATGGCGGCGTCAAGCCTAATTCCACCAGATATTTTTTTCTTTTCGATATCTCAAAAAGTGAGACGCCCGGTCAAGTCCCTAGAAAAAAATGCACTACACTCGCGTGCGGAAACTGGATTGCCTGCAAACAAAGACAAGGCCGCCAGAGCACAACCCGCAAGGGTTTTCGGAGAATGATGTCATGCGCCCGTCACATTCTCTGCGTCATCCGGCAATGCCTGCGCAGCACAAAAGCAGATTAAAAGATTGAGAGCGCATCAAGGCCTCTCCGGTGTATTCACGCATGCCGTTTTCACCGACAACAACCCGGCGACAGCGACATCAGATTGCGAAGACCGGCTTCAGAACACTCGCACGATCATCCAGGGGGATGCATGTTTCAAGCCAGCTCTAACGGCGTCGCAAGTCGCATTTTTTCATCGTCATTGATGTCGCCATGGCGGCGTGCATGGATTGCCACAAGCACGACATGGACAAAAAAGACAAGCACGATTGCACTGGCGACGGCGCCGCTGCTGACAGTGGCGTTGATGCTGCTGGGAAGCTGGGCCAATCCGGTTTATGCTGCCGTTTCGCCTTGCGGGACAATCACCGGTACAGTCGCCTCCGGCCAGCAAATTCAGCTTCACTTTGACACGTGTTCACAGACCGGATGGAACGGCATCCTGACGAATCCGACAAATGGCAGCATCGTCGCAGCAACCCCTGCGACGGGCGACACCAATACCTACATTACCTACTCCAACAACGGCAACGGCCAACTCTCGGATACGTTCACCGCCAAGGACGAAAGCAACAACACCATCACCTTCAATATCACCGTGAGTGCGCCGACTTCGCCGCTGACGTTGTCTCCGGCCGCATCCAGCAATCCGACCGTCGGTCAAAGCTTCACACAGCAGATGAGCACCACCGGCGGCACCGCGCCCTATACGTACGCGCTGGTCGCAGGATCGCTGCCGCCCGGCATCACCTTCAATTCATCCGGCACGTTCGGCGGTTCTGCGACCGCCTCCGGCGGCTATAACTTTTCGGTGAAGGTCACGGACTCGGCAGCGACGCCCAATACCTTCACCAAGGCCTATCAGATGAATGTCGGCGCGGCGACGCTGAGCATCTCGCCGGGGACGCTGCCGAATGGCATGGTGAGCGTCGCCTACTCCCAGCAAATGAGCACCAGCGGCGGTATTGCGCCGTATAGCTATACGATGGACACTGTCTCCTTTCCGGGAGGCGGCACGCCCTTGAGCATCAGCTCCACCGGTCTGATTTCCGGCACCCCGACCACCGCCGGCACCGCCACCTTCCGCATCGTGGTGCAGGACAGCACTTCCGGCACGCCCGCAATCGCCACGGCCAACTACAGCATGACGATCGATCCGATGCCGCCGCCGGTGGCCGGCGCCGTCAGCCTGCCCGTCGCTTACAACAGCAGTCTCAACCCGGTAACACTCTCGCTCAGCGGCGGCACGGCAACGTCGGTGGCTATCGGCACCGCGCCGTTGCACGGCTCCACCAGCGTCAGCGGCACGACGATCAAGTACACGCCGACCACCGGCTATAACGGCGCGGATTCGTTCACCTATACCGCGACCAATGCCGGCGGTACTTCCAGCCCGGCGACGGTGAGCGTCACGGTGGCGGCGCCGACAGTCGTGGTGTCGCCGAGCGGCGCCACGCTCAGTGCAACGGGAGGATCGGCATTCAGCCAGACCTTCAGCGCCAGCGGCGGCGCCACCCCTTACACCTATAGTCAGACCGGCACGCTGCCCACCGGCCTGAGCTTTAATGCCGGCACGGCAACGCTGTCGGGAACGCCAACGCAGAGCGGCAGTTTTGCCATCACGGTGAGCGCGACCGACAGTTCCACCGGCACCGCGGCCACCGGTTCGAACAACTACACGCTGAATGTGACGGCGCCGACAATTACGGTGTCGATCGGTGCGGCCACGCTGCAACGTGGTGTCGCCGCCAGCCTGCAGGCGACTGCCAGCGGCGGCAATGGCACGTACACGTATGCGGTCACCAGCGGTGCGTTGCCGGCCGGTCTGAACCTGACCGCCGCCACGGGCGCCATTACCGGCACGCCTTCCGCCGCCGGCGCGTATTCCTTCACGCTCACTGCCACCGACGGCAATAACTTCACCGGCGCGCAAGGATTCGCCGGCAGCGTCGGCGCGGGCGCACCGATCGTTTCTTCCAGCAGCGCGACGGTCGCCTACAATGCCGGCAGCAGCAGTTACACGATTCCCATCTCCACCAGCGGCGGCACGCCGTCTTCGCTGACGGTAACCGGCGCGGCGACACACGGCACGGTCAGCGTGCTGAGCACTTCATCGTTCAGCTATACACCGACCACCGGTTATGCCGGCTCCGATTCGTTCACCTATACCGCGACCAATGCGGTCGGGACATCTGGAACGGCGACCGTGGCGATCACGGTCAATGCGCCCACGCTGACGCTGTCACCCGTTTCCGGCGCGCTGACCGCCGCGGTCGGGACGTCGTATTCGCAAACATTCTCCGCCAGCGGCGGCGTGCCGACTTATGTCTATGCCCAGACCGGTTCCTTGCCCACCGGCCTGACTTTCAACGCCGGCACCGCCGTCCTGTCCGGTACGCCGACGCAGGCCGGCACGTTCAACTTCACCATCAGCGTGCTCAACGACGGTTCCACCGGCACGGGCATTCCCTTCACCACTTCGAACAACTACACATTGACGATCGGCGCACCGACGCTGGGCATCTCGCCGTCTTCGCTGACCCAGCCTCAGGTGGGCATCAGCTTCTCTCAGCAGTTGTCGACGTCCGGCGGCACCTCGCCTTACACCTACACCGTGACGGGAGGCACGACACCGGGTGGATTGAACGTAACGTCCGGCGGCCTGATCAGCGGTACGCCGACGACTGCCGGAGCATATAGTTTCTCGGTAACGTCCACGGACAACTTCGGCTTCAATACGACGGCCAGTTATACCGGCACCGTCGGCGCCGGCAAGCCGGTGACCGCCAACAGCAGCGCCACGGTCGGCTACAGCAGCAGCAACAACAGCATCGCGGCATCGATCACCGGCGGCACGCCGACCGCCCTGAGCATCACCACGGCGGCGGCGCACGGTACGGCGGCGACCTCCGGCGTCACAGGATTCACCTATACGCCGACAGCCGGCTACAGCGGCACGGATACGTTCAGCTATACGGCAACCAATGCAGTCGGCACCTCCGCGGTGGCAACCGTGACTGTGACGATCAACGCGCCGACGGTGATCATTACGCCATCCACGACATGGGGCGCCACACAAGGAAGCAACTACTCCCAGACACTGACCTGGAGCGGCGGCACCGCGCCCTACAGCGCGATCACGGTAACCGGCTTGCCGACCGGGCTGACCTACAGCACCAGCACCACCGGGGCAACCATCTCCGGCATCCCGACGCAGAACGGATCTTTCTCCGTGACGGCGTCGGCCACCGACAGCAGCACGCCCACGCCTGTCACCAAGTCGCAAACCTTCACGCTGTCCGTGGGCCAGGCGATCCCGGTGGCCGCAGCCGATAACGCCACCACCAATGCCAATCAGGCGGTGACGATTCCGGTCACGACCAACGATACCGGCACCATCACCAGCATTGCCGTCGCCGGCAGTCCCGCACACGGCACCGCCGTGGTCAGCGGCCTGAGCGTTATCTATACGCCGGCCGCCAATTACTTCGGCAGCGACAGCTTCACGTATACCGCGACCGGCCCCGGCGGCACCTCGTCGGCAGCCACCGTCACCGTCGCGGTGGCGGCGCTGGCGGTGCCCACCTCGCCGCCGCAAAGCGCCAGCGTGCAACCGGGCCAATCGGTAACGCTGCATGTCGGCGCTGCTGCCGCCAATGGTCCGATTACGGCAGTGACGATCGTCGCTGCACCGGCTTCCGGCGGCGTGGTGGTCAGCGGTACCGATATCGTCTATACCGCAGCGGCCAGCTTCAGCGGCAACGTGCAGTTCTCGTACACACTGTCCAATGTGTTCGGCGCGTCGGCGTCCGTCGTCGCCACCATCAGCGTCGGCGCCGTACCGGTCGCATCGAACCAGAGCGTCGCCGTCGCTGCCGGCGCCACGGCCACGGTTGATCTGATGAGCGGCGCCACCGGCGGTCCGTTCACTGCCGCGACCATCGGCGCGATCAATCCCGCGACCGCCGGCACCGCCACCATCGTCAATGCGGCCAGTTCAGGCAGTCCGTCCTATCGCCTGAGCTTCACGCCGACGGCGGCGTTCTCCGGCGTCGCCACGGTGACCTATACGCTGAGCAACGCATCGGGGTCGTCCGTCGCCGCGACCGTCACGATCACCGTCGGCGCACGTACCAATGCCGCCACCGATACGCAGGTCAAGGGACTGCTTGCCGCTCACAGCCAGACGGCAAGCCGCTTCGCCACCGCGCAGCTGGGCAACTTCAGCCGTCGTCTGGAAAGCCTGCATGGCACAGGCTGGGCGCAGTCCAGTTTCGGACTGGTATTCGCACAGCCGGCCGCGCCGGCCAAACCGCTGCTGGCGCAATGGAGTGAAGACGAAGTCGATCGCGTGGTCGGTTCGCCGTTGCAGGCGGGCATGCGTAAAGTGGGTTGGCCGCTGCCGAGCCGGGAGAGCAAGCCGGATGCAACCTCGGTGGCGGCAGACAGCAAGGAGCTCGCCGCCTTGCCTGAACTACCGAACAAGACCACCAATAACACCAGACAAGCGTTGTCGCTGTGGATCGCGGGGACCGTCGACTTCGGTCAACGCAACGCCAACGGCCAGCAGGAAGGATTCCGCTTCACCACCAACGGCGTCAGCATGGGCGCCGACTATCGCCTGAGCGATCAGTTCACGATCGGCGTGGGCACCGGCTACAGCCGTGATCGCAGCGATATCGGCGACAACGGCAGCAAGACCATCGGACAGGCCGTGGTCGCAACCGTCTACGGCAGTGTGCGGCCGACGCCGAATATTTTCGTCGACGGCATGCTCGGATACGGCACGCTCAATTTCGACTCGACGCGCTATGTGACCGGCGACGGCAGCTTCGCCACCGGGCAGCGCGGCGGCAATCAGCTGTTCGCGGCACTGTCGGGCGGCTATGAATTCCGCGGCGAAAGCTGGATGTGGTCGCCGTACGGCAAGCTTGATCTGACATCGACCACGCTGGCGCAATACACCGAAGCCGCCGCCGGCAACAACGCGCTGACCTACTTCAAGCAACGGGTGCGCACGAGCAGCGGCACCTTCGGCCTGCGCACCGAAAGCCAATATCTGAGCCGCTTCGGCATGTGGACGCCGCGCGCGCGCCTTGAATACCGCCGGCAATTTTCCGGCGCGGGCGAGGCGGGAATTTCCTATGCCGATTTGGCGTCCTCAGGTCCCGCCTACGTGATCCGCTCTGACGACAGCTTCACCGGCAACTGGACCGCCGGACTTGGCATGCGCTTGCTGATGTCCAACGGCATGTCGCTGATCGTTGACTACAGCAGCAATCTGAATGTCGGCCAGGGACGGTATTCTTCCATCCTGCTCGGGATCAATGTGCCGTTGCGTTAACTGGAAACGCGGCGGCGGGCGCGATCTGCCCGCCGCCGGTTGCCTGAAGTTCTCCTCCCCCGTCAGCTCGACGGCTCGACGGCCCCCCAAGATACATGGCTATTTCGCAGCACCGGGGACGCGCCATCTTTGGGATTGCATGCCTGTCTTTACATCTCCGCGCACAATCCGTGCGCATTTCCCCGCCATTCCGGCAACTGCGGCGATCACCGTTTTCGCGCTTTTCTCTTTATCTATCCGGCGGTCTGAAAGACAGATCCCGCGCCGCTTCTACGCCTCCCGCCGGTTCGATTTTCACCTGCCCAGTTGAGATGATTCTCTGGCACGTCTTCTGCTTACGACAAGCAATTATGCATTATGCATAGTTATCCTCAGGAAACATTCGGCAACACTTTTGACTCATCCGCCGCGGCGACGCCGGCACATTTTTGTGGAGCAAATGTTGGAGAACCGCCTCGAAGTCCAGAATCTGAGTCACGCCTTCATCAAGGCCAATGGCGAAGAGATTCGTATTTTCCAGAACCTTAATTTCAGCGTCGGCAAGGCCGAGATCGTGGCGATCGTCGGCCGCAGCGGCGCGGGCAAGAGCACGCTGTTCAACCTGATCTCAGGACTGCTCACGCCCAGCGCCGGCAAGATCGCACTGGGTGAAAAGGCCGACGGCACGCCGGGCAGCATCGCCTATATGTTGCAGAAAGATCTGCTGCTGCCGTGGCGCACGATTCTCGAAAACGCCGTACTGGGCATCGAGCTGCACCGCCCGGTGACCGATGCCGACCGCACGCGCGCCAGGGCGATGCTGGGCCGCTACGGCCTGGAGTCCGTGGCCAACGCCTATCCGCATTCGCTGTCGGGCGGCATGAAACAGCGCGTCGCCCTGACGCGCACGCTGCTGGCCGATCCTTCGGTGGTGCTGCTGGATGAACCGTTCTCGGCGCTCGACTACGAGACGCGGCTGATGCTGGAGAACGATGTGATCAGCCTCACGCGCAGCGAAGGCACCAGCGTGATTCTGGTGACGCACGATATCGACGAAGCCATCGCCATGAGCAACCGCATCGTGGTGCTGGGCGGACGTCCGGTGCAGATCACGCGCGAAGAAAAAATCCTGCTCACCGTCGACGGCGTCACCGATGGCGACCGCGATGCGGTGATGGCGCGCGGTGCGCCGGAGTTTCCCCTGTTTCACAAGGAAATCTGGAATGCGCTGCGTGCGAGCGATGTCGCGCACGCAGCCATCTGAGCTGAGCAAAGGAAAGAATTCCATGAAAAAACGTAATGGCGCGACGATGATCGTCGCCACCATCCTGATTGTGCTGGTGATCCTGTGGCAGATGGCGGCGCAGGCCAGTCTGATCAACGGCCAGTTGCTCGGTTCGCCGCTGGGCATTTATCGCTCGGCGGTGATCGGCTTCACCAGGGGGCAGCTGCTGTACGACACCTGGGTGACGCTGTTCGAAACGCTGTTCGGCCTGGTGATCGGCAGCGGCCTGGGCATCGTGCTGGGGCTGGTGTTGTGGTTTTATCCGCGCACCTCGGACATCGTCGAGCAGTTTTCCATCCTGCTCAACAGCATTCCGAAGATCGCGCTCGGCCCGCTGATCATCATCTGGTTCGGCTCGGGCATGGTGTCGAAGATCTGGCTGGCCGGCATCTCGACCTTTGCGGTGGCGATGATTTCTTCGTGCGCTGCGGCGCAGGAAGTCGACAAGGATTTGCTGAACCTCTTCAAGTCGTTCAAGGCGCAGCGCGCGATGATCTTCAAGAAGCTGATCGTGCCGGCGTCGATCCCGTGGATCTTCTCCATCTTCCGCATCAACATCGGCTTCGCGCTGATCGGCGCGGTGGTGGGCGAGTTCATCGCATCGGAAAACGGATTGGGACATGCGGTGTTCGTGGCCGGCTCGCTGTTCGATCTCAATACTGTCTGGCTGGGCGTCATCATCCTGACGCTGATGGCTGCTGTTCTTACCTGGGTTGTCCAATTAATCGAAGAAAGGATCGTTTCATGGAAAGTCTCACAATGAAGTACTTCCGTACGCTGTTCAGCGCCACAGTGATTGCAGCGGCCTGCGCGGCTGCGCCAAGCAGCTTCGCCGCCGAGAAGGCGGTGATCTATCAGGCCTTCCAGTCGATTCAGTATCTGCCGCTGTATGTGGCGATGAACGAGGGCCTGTTCACCAAGCACGGTCTGGAAGTACAGAAGGTGACCGCCGGCGGCGGTGCGCAAGGCGTGGCGGCGGTGATCGGCGGGCATGCGGATTTCTCGCTGCAGGATCCGATGACGGCGGTGCTGGCCAACCTCAAGGGCGCCTCGCTGGTGAACGTGGCGATGGTGGTGTCGGGCGTGCCGGTATGGATGGTGGCGCCGCCGAATTCGCCGATCAAGTCGATCGCCGACCTCAAGGACCAGACCATCTCGGCCGCGCTGCCGCCGTCGACCAGCACCTACCTGCTGCAAAACCTGCTGAAGGAAAAGGGCTTGTCCAACGTCAAGCTCAACACGGTGTCGATCGGCACCGAGATCTCGCCGGTGACCGCCGGCCGCGCCGCCGCCGCGACGCTGTACCAGCCGCAGGTCGAACAGGCGCTGGCCAACGGCTACAAGATCGTCTACGACTTCGCCAAGCAGTATGACGGCGTGTATGCGTTCTCCACCATCGACACGCTGAAGGCGACCATCCAGAAGCGTCCGCAAATGGTGCAAAGCTTCGTGAGCGCCATCGCCGATGCCGAAAAACTGATGCAGGCCAATCCGCAAGTGGCGTATCGTGTGGCGGTGGCGGAATTCCCGTCGCTCGACAAGAGCGTGGTGGAAGCCGCCGTGAAGCGTTTGCTGGATCAGAAGATCTATCCGGCGACGCCGTCGATTTCCAAACAGGCGTTCCAGGCCGGTCTTGATCTGCAGATTTCCATCGGCAACATCAAGGCGGGCGAAGTCACTTACGATAGCGCTGTGGACAACAGCTTTGCCGAGAAGGCGGGCAAGTAAAACAGGCTGTCCGGTAATCACGCAAGCAGGCCGGAGCATGCCAGCATCTCCGGTTTGCCGCTTTGCCACTTTTGAAGAACAGATCATGACCACACACACGCAAGAGACAAATCACGCTGCGCTCGCACTGGCGGTGGCGACCGCGGACCGCATTGACGACACGCTGAAGGCGTTCACTTATCGTCCCGACGCTTATGCCGATGTACCTCCCGGCAAGACGGGTCCCCTCGCCGGCATCCCGGTGGCGGTCAAGGATCTGATCGACACGGCGGACATGCCGACCACGTACGGTTCGAAGATCTTCCAGGGCTATCGACCGCAAAAGGACGCCTGGATCGTCAGCAAGCTGCGCGCAGCGGGCGCGGTGATCTTCGGCAAGACGGTGACGACGGAATTCGCGTGGCGCGATCCGGGCGCGACCGTCAATCCATGGAATACCGGACACAGCCCGGGCGGCTCATCGAGCGGCTCGGCGGCCGCCGTGGGCGCCGGCATCGTGCCGATCGCACTGGGTACGCAGACGGTCGGCTCGGTGATCCGGCCCGCGTCCTACTGCGGCGCGGTGGGCTACAAACCGACGTACGGACTGATCCCGACCGAGGGCGTGCATGCGCTGGCGCCGACGCTGGATCACCTGGGCTTCATCACGTCCAGCTTCTACTGGGCCGCGGTCTGCCACGCGGTCATCGCGCGCGACAACGCGATCGCGGCGCCGGCATCGGCCAAGGCATTTGCCGCCGGCGTGAAGCCGCGCAAGATCGGCATCTATCGCTCCTCGCAATGGGCGCAGGTGGAAGACGACGTACAGCAAAACTTCGACGCCGTGGTGCGCCGCCTGGAGGCGCTCGGCGTGGAATGCGTCGACGCCGGTCTGGGCATGGATATCCGCGATCTCAACAAGCTGGTCGTCGATGTGCTCGCCTACGAGGCGCACGCCGCCATTGATGACGACATCAAGGATGCCGAGATGCTGGCCGGCCCTTACACGCGGGAACTGGTGAGCCGCGGCGCGACGATTTCCAAAGAAACTTATCAGGGCCTGATCGAACAGGTCGGCGTGCTGCGTGCCGGCCGCGACGTCTTGCTGAAAGATCTCGATGCGATCATGACGATCACCTCGCCGACGACCGCGCTGAAGGGGCTGGAGAAGACCGGCGACGCGTCCTTCTGCGCGCCGGCGACGCTGCTCGGTTTGCCCGCGGTGACGACGCCGTCGGGTTTTTCGACGGACTTCCTGCCGTACGGCGTGCAACTGATCGGACGCGCCGACGGCGATCTGGCGCTGCTGCAAACCGGCCAGTGGCTGAGCACCATCCTGCCGTCGATGAAACCGGCCTCGCTCTGATACTGGCATGGGCCGGTGCAGTACTTGCGCCGGCCTGCCTGCCGAGACACCCAATAGAACCTGCGCATGCCGAAAGCCTTCAAAACCATCGAACAACATGTCCTCAGCCTGCTGAGAAACGACATCCTGTCCGGCAAATATCATCCCGGCGACAAGCTGCGGCAGGATGAAGTCGCCAAACGTTTTGAAGTGAGCACCACGCCGGTACGCGAAGCCTTTCGCGGCCTGCGCTCGGAAGGCCTGGTCCTGATCGACGCCAACAAAGGCGTGGTGGTCAAAGGGCTGACCGTCAAGGACGTCGCGGAAATCTACGAACTGCGCATCGCGCTGGAGCCGCTGCTGGCGAAGAAGGCGGTGAGCTCGATTTCCCCCGCATCGCTGGAAGCGGCGCACGCCATCCACGAAGAGATGTGCGCCGCGACCGACCCGCATCAGTGGTCGGCGCTGAACCGCGAATTCCACATCAAGCTGATGATGAGCGAAGAAGACTCACGGCTCTATGAAATCGTGAAGAATCTGCTGGTCGTCGCCGAACCGTATGTGTCGCTCTCCATCTTCATCCATCCCAAGATCCTGCAGGTGGACAACGAAGAGCACGGCATGATCCTCGAAGGATTCAACAAGAAGAACGGCAAGCTGGTGCAAAAGATCGTCAAGCAGCATCTGGAGCAAACCCTTGCCGCCATCCAGGACTCGGTCAACGAGAAGACGCTGCGGCAGATGAGAGCGCTTGCAAAGGCGCCGGCCAGATAAGACGCGCGGCAGCACTAATGCCGTTCAGTTAAGCCTATTTTCCCAGCCGTCGTCCCAGCGCACGCTGGGACCCGGTGTCGTGAAAACGTCCGATGCGACGCTGGGTCCTGACTTTCGTCAGGACGACAGTTGTGATGGGCTGGCAAGCTTTTACACTTAACTGAACGGCATTGCCACCGCAGCGCCGGACTTATGCCATGATGCTGCTGGTGCTCGGGCCGAGCCGGCCCGATACGCGGCCGCGCGGCACTCCCTATTCAAGAAGGACACACACATGAACATCAACTGGGCGGGCTTTACGCCCTGGACTTCGCTTGCCGGCGGATTGCTGATCGGGCTGGCGGTGGCGCTGCTGATTTTGCTCAATGGCCGGATCGCCGGCATCAGCGGCATCGTCGGCGGACTGTTGCGCCCGTCAAAAGGAGACGTGTTCTGGCGCATCGCATTTGTCGCGGGACTGGTTGCCGCGCCGCTGGCGTATCGCCTGGAGGCGGCGCTGCCCGCGGTCAGCATTGAGGCCGGCGCGCCGACGCTGATCGTCGCCGGCTTGCTGGTGGGACTGGGGACGCGCTACGGCTCGGGCTGCACCAGCGGACACGGCGTGTGCGGTTTGTCGCGACGTTCTTTGCGCTCGCTGGCGGCGACGGCCACGTTCATGACGGCCGGATTCGTCACGGTGTTTGTCGTGCGTCATCTGATCGCCTGAGGAGGACGACATGCATATCGTGACCGCGCTCGTCGCCGGATTGATTTTCGGCATCGGACTGATTGTGTCGGGCATGACCGATCCTGCAAAAGTGACAGGCTTTCTGGATCTGGCCGGCAGCTGGAATCCTTCGCTGGCGTTCGTCATGGGCGGCGCCATTCTGGTCGGGTTCCCGGTATTTCGCTTTATCGGCGCCAAAAAGAAAACGCTGACGGGCGCGCCCCTGCGCCTGCCGACGGACACCCGCATCGACCGCCGCCTGATCGTCGGCGCGCTGCTGTTTGGCGCAGGCTGGGGACTCGCCGGCTATTGTCCCGGTCCGGCCCTGGCCTCGCTGGCCACGGGCGGCATGAAGCCGGTGCTGTTCACGGTCGCCATGCTGGCCGGGATGGCGATCTTTGAGATTCTGGAGCGTGTTGCTGCAGCGAGAAAACGGACGAATTGAACGCTGCATGAAGGTCTCTGTGACGAGACGTTTTCTTGATTTTACCTGTCTCTATTTAGCGCTGGCCAACGACAACTGCGCCAGCCGCTGACTGTACTCGGCACTCTCACGCTCCAACTCGGGCGCCATGCGCCGCACGGTACGCAGGAAATGCTGCGCCACCGGCGTCAGCGTGACGCCGCGCCGGCGCACCAGGCCGATGGTGCGCGCCACCGTGGGATGGACCAGCGGACGGATGGCGATGCGCGAGCGCGGCTCGTCCGGTAGCGCCGACTGCGGCACCACGGAAATCCCCAGGCCGGCTTCGACCAGACCAAGCGACGTGGTGAGATGCTCGATCTCGACCGGGCGCTCGGGCTGCCAGTTCACGTTGTGCAGCGCCTTGTCGAGGATGATGCGGTTGCCGCTGCCGGAGCCCGAGATGATGAGCTGGTAGGGCTTGAGGTCTGCCCACTGCACGGTGCCCAGTTGCGCCAGTGGATGGTCGGTCGGGCAGACCAGGCAATAAGGATCGGTGACCAGCGCGTCGAAGACGAAGTCGGGTTCGGGCAACGTGGGAAAGGTCAGTCCGAGATCGGCCGTGCCGTCGCGCACATTGCGCGCCACCACTTCGACGGTACCGTCGATCATGCGGATACGGACATCCGGACGGCGCAGCCGGTAGTCGCGGATGATGCGCGGCAGCAGTTGCTTGGCGACCGTGGGAATGCAGGCGACGACGATCTGGCCGACGCGGGTATTGCCGGCGTCCTCCACTTGGCGCAGCGCAGTGCTCAGTTCTTGCAGGCTGCGTTGCGCGCCCGGCAGGAACAACTGCCCCGCCGGCGTCAGCGCCACGCGCCGGGTGGTGCGCTCCAGCAGGGGCGTGCCGATGGCCGTCTCCAGCCGCTGGATGCGGCGCGTCAGCGCCGAAGCCGAGATGTTGAGCGACAACGCGGCGTCGGCAAAAGTCTGGCGTTCTGCCACGGCGACAAAGCCGCGCACGCCGTCCAGGTCGACGCCTGCGAATTGTTTCTGACTCATGAATTCCGCCTCTTTCCTCTGGCTTCCTGATCCGCGATTACTTCCTGAAACGCAATAATAAACACGAAACCTGCAATTTACAAACGACAGGCCGGAGACCAATACTAAGTCCACGAACTTGGACCTGTCTTTCATTACGTAGATTGCTTATGAGTCATTCCGACCAGCTTCAAAACCCCTACACCCGCGGCATTGCCGATTTCATCGGCACGCTGCAATACGACGCGATTCCCGCACCGGTGATCGAGCGCATCAAACTGCTGATGCTCGATTCGCTCGGCTGCGCGATCTATGGCTCGCAGTTGCCGTGGAGCCGCATCCTGATGGAAACGCTGGGCGAGGTGGACACGACCGCCGGCGGCTGCACCGTATGGGGCACCAATCAACGCCTGTCGGCGCCGCATGCCGCACTGGTCAACGGCACGCTGGTGCAAAGCTTCGAACTGGACGACGTGCATCGGGTCGGCGTGCTGCACGTCGGCGCGGTGACGCTGCCGTCTTTGTTCGCTGCGGCCGAAATCAATCCCGGCATGAACGGGCGCGACTTCCTCACGGCCTGCGTGGCCGGCTATGAAATCGGCCCGCGCGTAGGCATGTGCATGGGGCAGGAACATATTGCTCAAGGCTGGCATTCTGGCGCCACCGTCGGCGTGTTTTCGGCGGCGGCGGCGGCGGCGGCCGCATTGAAGCTGACGCCGCAGCAAACCGTGCACGCGCTCGGCATCGCCGGCACGCAGGCGTCAGGCCTGATGGCGGCGCAGTTCGGCGCCATGGTCAAGCGCATGCATGCGGGACGGGCAGCACAGAGCGGCCTGTACGGCGCACTGCTGGCGCGCAGGGGCTTCACCGGCATCATGGATGTGTTTGAAAATCCTTACGGCGGTTTCTGCAGCACTTTCTCGCGCTCGACCGACCGCTTCGACATGGCGAAGCTGACCGCCGGCCTCGGCGAACGCTTCGAGACGACGCAGATCGCGCTGAAGTTTTATTCCTGCGTCGGCAGCAACCACACCACGCTCGATGCGATCCGCAACATGCAGGCGCGTCATCCCTTCGGCGTGGCCGATGTCGAAAAAATCCAGGTGCGCGGTTCGCGCGTCACGGTGGATCACGTCGGCTGGAAGTATGTGCCGCAGGGCCTGACCTCGGCGCAGCTGAACCTGCCGTATTGCGTGGCCACGCTGCTGCTGGACGGCGACGCCTTCGTCGAGCAGTTCACCGAAGAAAAGGTGACCGATCCGGAACGCATCCGCGTCTCCAACCTGGTCGAGGTGATCGAAGACCCGGCCATCACGGCGCGCGGCTCGGTGTATCGCCACATGGTGCACGTCAAGGCGGTGCTGCGCGACGGCACGGTGCTCAACGAAACCGTCGAGACGCCGCGCGGCAGCGAATATTCCTTCGCCTCGCCCGAACAGGTGATCGCCAAATTCCGCAAGCTGACCTCGCACCGGCTGTCGGCGGTGCACAGCGAACGCATCATTGAACAAGTCATGCAGGCAGAAAAGATGAGCAGCGCCGGCGATCTGGCGAAGTTGCTGGCGTTGCCGGCGGCGCCGCAATAAGCAAAAGGTCCTTCGGGTCCGCCAAGCTCACGCATTCACAAGACGGGACGCGAAAGTCCCGCCTGCCCCACACAGGAGACAACATGAACGCAACATCGCAAGTACAGGACGGACCGGCGGATGCCGCGGCGCGTCCGCAATCCACCACCTCCTCCACGCCCGGCCGCCTGCGCTCCATCATCGGCGGCAGCGCCGGCAACGTGATCGAGTGGTACGACTTCCTCGCCTATTCGATCTTTTCGATTTACTTCAGCAAGGCGTTTTTCCCGGGCGGGAACATGACGGTGCAGTTGCTCAATGCGGCCGCCATCGCCTCGGTCGGCTACGTCGTGCGGCCGCTCGGCAGCTGGCTGATCGGCACGCTGGCCGACCGCTACGGCCGCCGCCTGGCGCTGAGCCTGTCGGTGGCGATGATGAGCGCCGGTTCGCTGATCATCGCGCTCACGCCGACCTACGCCAGCATCGGCATCGCCGCGCCGGCGATCCTGGTGTTTGCGCGCCTGCTGCAGGGTTTCAGCATGGGCGGCGAAGCCGGCACCAGCGCCACCTACCTGAGCGAAATGGCGCCGCCGGGACGACGCGGCTTCTTCGTCGGCTTCGTGCAGGTGACCGTGGTGATGGGCCAGTTGCTGGCGCTGGGCCTGATGCTGTTGCTGCAGCGCGCGCTGCTGACGCCGGAACAGCTGGAAGCCTGGGGCTGGCGCATTCCCTTCTTCATCGGCGGCCTGCTGGCGGTGTTTGCCATGTATCTGCGTCGCGGCATCGCCGAGACCGATTCCTTCATCAAGCACGGTCACGGCAGTCACGATGGCAAGCGTTCCGGCGAGAGCCTGCTGAAAGTCTTGCTGCGCCATCGCCGCGAAGTGATCTGGAGCGTCGGCATCAGCGTCGGCGGCACGGTGGCGTTCTACACCTTCACCATTTATCTGCAGAAGTACATGGTCAACACCAGCGGCTTCAGCCGCGACCAGGCGACGCTGATCGCGACCATCGCGCTGCTGATCTACATGGTGTTCCAACCGCTCTACGGCTTGCTGTCGGATGTGATCGGCCGCCGCAAGGTGATGATGATCTTCGGCTTCGGCGGCACTTTCCTGACGATCCCGATCATGCATGCGCTGGGCACGACCAAGAGCACCGGCACGGCCTTCCTGCTCAACCTGGCGGCGCTCGGGATCCTCAGCGGCTTCAGCTCGATCCACTGGCTGGTGAAGTCGGAACTGTTCCCGGCCAAGGTGCGTGCACTGGGCGTGGGCCTGCCCTTCGCCATCGTCACGGCGGTGATGGGCGGCACCACCGAATTCGTCGCGTTGCGCCTGAAAGCATCGGGACACGAACCCTGGTTCTTCTACTACGCCAGCCTGTGTGCGGCGATCTCGCTGGTGACGTATATTGTGATGCCGGAGACGCGCCACAGCTCGACCATCGACCGCGAAGCGGCGGACTCGCACCCTGTCTGAAACTGCTTGCGATAGGAAGACACCATGCTTGCCAACGATATTGCCAATACCCTCAATCACGACTTGTGGGACGCTTCGCAATACCTGCGCTTCGGCGATGAGCGCCTGCGCCCGGCCATCGATTTGCTGACGCACGTCCCCCCGCTGTCGCCTGCGCGCATTCTCGACCTGGGCTGCGGCGCCGGCAACCTGACGGCGATACTCAAACAGCGCTGGCCCGATGCCGACGTAGTTGGCGTGGACGGCTCCGACAGCATGCTGGAAAAAGCCCGCAGCGAAGCACCCGGCTGCACCTTCCTGCAGGTCGACATCGGCGCATGGGCGCCGGACGCCCCCTTCGATCTGATCTACACCAACTCCACCTTGCAATGGCTGCCGGACCACCAGCAGTTGTTCGGGCGGCTGCTCTCTTTCCTGCGTCCCGGCGGCTGCCTGGCGGTGCAGATGCCGGTCATGCACGACGCGCCCTTGCGCCTGGCGCAGGTGCAACTGGCGCGCTCGCCCGCTTATAGGGAGGTGCTCGGCAATGTGTCGGAACGACGCTCGGTGCTGACGGCGCAGGGTTATTACGATCTGCTGCGTCCGTTGGCGGCGACCGTCGATATCTGGCAGACCACTTACCTGCATGTGCTCAAAGGCGACGATCCGGTGGTGCAGTGGGCCAGCGGCAGCAGCCTGCGCCCTTATCTGGAGAAATTGCAGGGCGAACGCCTCGCGGCTTTCCGCGGCGAGTATGCGCAGCTGATGCGGCAGGCTTATCCGCCAAGCGCGGACGGCGCGACCTTGTTGCCGTTTCAACGTTTGTTTTTAGTCATCACTATTTGAACGGGACGATTTTTTTACCCGGAAAAAATTTCCTGAGATAAAGTTCTTCTTCATTCTTGCCGTTAACAAACGTCCACTGCGAAACATCCGCTGTCATCGACTCTCCTCCACCGGAAGAAGAATTGACATTGCCTGATTCGCTACTAAAGTCTTAACGTGCACGGCAAGTACCCCCGGGAGAAAACATGAAAAAGATCAACATGAACGTCAAGGACGAGGTGTACGACACGCTCGACCGCGAATTCAAGAACTTCATCCGCTTGTCGTTGAAGTGCGATTCGGGATTCGTCTCGCCTTCCTTCGACAATTTTTTGTTGGCAAAATTATCAGACAACACGACCTTCCTGACCGAAGAAGCCGTGCAGCATCTGATGATGTCGGGCCAATACGCCTGGGCCAAGCGCGCGCTCGACAAGGATTTCCCGGACGTGGTGGCGATCCTGATTTCGCAGGCGTCGACCTACGGTTTCCATATCGCGGTGCGCCAGGACTGGGGTTCCGACGACCTGACGACGGCGGCCAAGGCGTGGGCCGCCGCCATCGTCAAACAGGCCAAGGGCGACGAATCGCAGATCGACATCCTCGCCGCGCAGATCAAATCGGCGGCGGTCAGCATCGCCCACGTGGAAGAGAAACTGAAGACACCGGCATGGCGACTTGCCGCGTCGCTGGCGCAACAGCTGCATGATGCAAAGATCGCCGTCGAGCACGCCCGGGGCAGCGTCGCGCATGAAAAACTGGGCGCCCTGCGCAGCCTGCTGAAACTGGGCATTGCCCACGGCTCGGTCAAGGAAAAGGACGAGAAGGAAATCCTGGAACGCCTGCGCGTGAAGAAGCCTTATCTCTTCGAGGAAGAAGAAGGCTTCCTGGCCCGCGCGATTGCCTGGTGGCGCAGCGTGTTTGCCTGACTGACTGTCGGCCTGCGTCGCCGGCAGTGTTGTGCCATCATCCCGAGTTGCGTATCAGACAAGATAAATAAGCGGAAAGTAACGCCAAGATGAAGACATTCACGACACTGAAGTACCGGACGGCGCTACTGTCGGCGCTGGCGGTTCTTCTGACATGCAACGCCGCCGCACAGGCGCAGACTTCGGGAACCACGATCATGCAGGCAACTTCTTCCACCGCACAACCCGCAGATAAATCCATGGCGGCGTTGTTTGCACCGCATGGCGCCTTGCGCGCCTCGATCAACCTCGGCAATCCGGTGTTGGCCAACCTGGATCCCAAGACCGGCGCGCCGGTCGGCGTATCCGTCGATCTGGCCACGGAACTGGCGAAGCGGCTCGGCGTGCCGCTGCAACTGGTGGCGGTCAAGTCGGCCGGCAATTCGGTGGAGAACATCGAACAGGACAAGGCCGACATCGGCTTTTTTGCGGTCGATCCCAAGCGCGCGCAAGAAATCAGTTTCACCGGACCGTATGTGCTGATCGAAGGCTTCTACGCCGTGCGCAACGAGTCGCCGATCACCGGCAATGAACAGGTCGACAAGCCGGGCATTACCGTCGCCGTCGGCAAGGGCAGCGCCTACGACCTGTTCCTCACGCGCGAACTGCGCCAGGCCACCATCGTGCGCATCCCGACTTCACCCGCCGTGGTGCAGGGCTTCCTCGATCAGCACCTGAGCGTGGCTGCCGGCGTCAAGCAGCAGCTTGAACAGGATGCAGCCAAGGTCGGCGGCATGCGGATTCTGCCGCAACGCTTCATGGTGATCCGCCAGGCGATGGGCGTACCCAAGGCCAGGGGAGATGCGGCTGCGGCCTATCTGGCGAGTTTTGTCGAAGAGATGAAGGCATCCGGCTTTGTCGCCGCCTCGCTGGCGAAGAACGGCATCGAAGGCGCGATCGTCGCCAGGGCGAATGACTGACGGTTGAATGAAGCACTCTTTGCTTCAGCGGCCGAGACAGCATCTGCGCCCTGGCAGATGGGGCGGTGATATGGTGGTGCCGGTATGTTTCCCGACCGCCGGCTCCGGTAGGTGCAATACTGAATTGCGCGTTTGCCGTGATTTTAAAGCTGCTTTTTGACAGACGTGTGACGTCAAAGGTTGATAGAACGCATTTCATCAATAGCCGTGAGATGCGTTCCTCCCGGAAAGGGTGCTGGCAAGGTGATGAAATGCGTTATAGACAGGTATGGAATGATTGATATCCGAAATGCCTTGCCGGATGATGCAGAAGCGCTCTGCCTGGCGGAGCAGGAGACGAGCAAGACCGCCGGTCTGCTGGTGTCGCTGCCGCATGAGTTTTCTGAAGCGGACTTCAGAGCAAAGATTGCGGCGCTTGCAAGCGCCGCAATTTATCTCGTTGCGGAGAAGGACGGCCAGACGGCCGGCCATGCGCTGCTCGAACCGATGCCCTTGCGTTCGATGTCCCATGTCTTTTCGCTGACCATCGTCGTGCATCCGGGACATGCGGGATGCGGCGTCGGAACGCGTCTGATGCGCGCATTGCTGGATTGGGCCGAACATCATCCCGGCGTTGAGAAAATTGAACTGCGGGTGCGCGAGAGCAATGCCGTCGCCAGACATCTGTATCGGCGTTTCGATTTTATTGAAGAAGGCCGTTTCGAGAAGCGTATCAAGCTTCCGGACGGCAGGTATCTGGCGGATATCTCGATGGCCAGATTTTTCAATTGACGTAGCAGATCATGAAAAAGCCCGCGATCGGCGCGGGCCGACGGCGGGCGAATCAGTCTTTCGACCGAGAGGAGACGACATGATGTCAGGTGTTACTTTACTGGTCGCGTCGTCGCCGGGCTATCGGGCAATTCCTGATCCCTGGATCAAGGTTCCTCGCTTTTGCAGGAGTGCGATGTGCTTGTCCAGGATGGATTTAAGTTTTCCTTCGCGACGCATGCCGTCCAATTGCTGGTTCAGGCTTTTCAGATATTTGACGCACGGACTGGCTTGCGAGATGGCAATGAAATTATCGGACTCCGAGACATAGGGCTTCAGGGCGACGAACTTGTCGGTTTGTCCGGACTCCGCCAGGTAGATCAATCCCGAGTAGTACCCGGTGATCAGGTAGTCGATGCGCCGCAATTCGAGCTTCTTGAAATTCATGTAGGCCTTCTGCTCTGACGTCACATCGAGATTCTTTCGCAAGAATTCATCGAAGCCGTTGCCAAATTGATTGCCGAGCGTCACGCCGCCTTTCTTGCCGATCAGATCGTTCCATCCGGCGTAATGGAAATTCCGGTCCTTGGCGACGAAGATGGCAATCGGATTGGAAAACAGCGGGACGTTTGTATAGCTTAAATATTCCCGCCGTTCCGGCGTGTCTTTGAGCGACGAGATCATGTCTATCTCGCCCTCGCGCGCGCTTTTGAGCACCCGGTGGAAAGGACCGACATATCGTACTTCGTAAGGAATGCCGAGCGTCGACAACGCCGTCGTGGCGATCTCGATACTTGCGCCGGTAAGGTGCTTGCCGTCGTACCAATGCAGCGGCGCATAATCCGAATCGGCGGAAATCACGACTTTGCTGCACTCTTTCTCTTGCGAAAAAGCCGCAAGAGGAACGAGAACGAGGAACAAGACACATCGGACCAAGATTGTCATGCGTGGCCTCCCAACGAATTTTTCATTTTTTTGTTGCCATATTGTCCTTGCACTATAGCGCGAATGGCGGCGCGATGGAGAAGCGCTTAAATAATAATCGGACTCCTGCCGCGCGCGACGGCTTTAAAAAAACCCGACAAACGATCTCCCGGCGCCGGCATGCCGGCGCGTCAGTCGCGCTCTGCCGCATTCCCGGCCATCCGGAAGCAGCATGCCGACAAGATGACGGCAACGATCGCCAGCAGATACGCCAGGTTTTCTCCCTGCAACAGATTGTGCAGTTTGCGCTTGTAGGCGGCGACGATGACGGCGACGTTGCCGCCGTATTTCTGCAGTCCGTCGGCGTCCTGCTTCGAGTCGTCGCTTTCGGACAGATAGGCCTGGCCGCCGACGATGCGGTACTGCGCTCCGGCTTCGAATGTCCGGGTCTTGACAAGGTAGGCGACGCTGAAGCCCGCGATCAAAATGGCGATTCCCAGCGCGGTGAACCAGAACCTGGACGACGATGAACGTCTTTGCATGCTTGCTTCCCTTTTCATTCGGCGCCCGGCTTCAGCCGGGCCGTTGCTCAGGAGATGAATTTATCATTGATCGGGACGGCGCACGCGGGACGGGCTCCCCGCGGTATCGATGCCGCATTGCCGCCAACGGCAGTGCTATGATCAACGCGGCCTGCATGGGCCGGCCATGCCATCCGATACCACCTGAAAAAAAAGGACTTCATATGCGACAAAACATCACGGTTCTCTCACTTGCCGTTGTCGGCGCGTTCATCGCAGGCATCACGGTGTCGCCGCTGGCGCAACGGATGATGTCCGACGCGCATGCGGAGCAGGCTCCCCTGGCGCCGGCCGTGATCGATCTGACCGCGATCACGCATGCCATGCTCCCTGCCACGCCCTTTCCCGAATTGAAGTCGAGGACATTGGTCAATACCGACAACGCCACGATCAATCTTCAGTCGGGCAACGTGAACAAGCACATCCATGCCAAGACGGACGAGATCCAATACATCATCGAAGGCAGCGGTTCCATGTGGCTGGGCGGCGAACGCAAGGAATTCAAACCGGGCACGCTGATCATCATCCCCAAGGGAACCGCGCACGCGGGCGCGGTCGTCGCCAACGGGCCGGTCAAAGCCATCGCGATCAAGATTCCGCCTCAAGGCAAGGAAGACATTGTCTTTGTCGACTGAGCGCCGACCCGGATGCGGACCCGGCAAGGGCCTGATGCAGAACCTGCCGGCGTCCTTCATTGACAAGCCGGTTGGCATGGCGCAGCAGCATTGGCGTCATTGCCTGACGGCAGATGCGGCAGGCGCGACAGACGCCATCGGCGGACGGCGCGCCAGTTCCACAAAAGCCTTCAGATAGTCGACGTCGACATCCGCTTCGCGCGCGCCTAAAAAGATCTGCTTGGCAATGCCCTGGCGCCCGAGGCGCACCGCCACGACGTCCATCTTTTCGGCGTACTCTTGCGCGAGCCAGCGCGGCAAGGCGGCGACGCCGCGGCCGCTTTCCACCATCTGCAGCATGATGTCGGTGGTTTCGATGGTTTTGTGGCGCTGCGGCGCGATGCCGGCGGGCATGAGGAACTGGTTGTAGATGTCGAGGCGGTCGATTGCCACGGGGTAAGTGATGAGCACCTCGTTGCCCAGTTGCGCCGGACGGATATACGAAGCCGTCGCCAGCGGATGCTTTTTGCTCACGACCAGCACCTGTTCATAGTCGAACACCGGCTCGAAATGCAAGCCCGGCTTGTACAGGGGATCGGGCGTCACCAGCAGGTCAATCTCGTAACCGAACAAGGCGCCGATGCCGCCGAACTGGAATTTCTGCTTCACGTCGACATCGACGTCGGGCCAGCCGGCGAGGTAAGGCGACACCACTTTCAGCAGCCATTGGTAGCAGGGATGGCATTCCATGCCGATGCGCAGGGTGCCGCGTTCGCCGGAGGCATACTGGCTCATGCGCTCCTCCGCCATCGCCAGTTGCGGCAGCACGCGGTTGGCCACGGCCAGCAGGTATTCGCCCGCTTGCGTCAGGCGCAAGCTGCGGCCTTCGCGCAGCCAGATGTCGGTGCCGAGCTGCTGCTCCAGCTTCTTGATGGCGTGGCTGAGCGCCGACTGCGTCAGGAACAAGACGTCTGCGGCAGCAGTCAGCGAACCCTGTTTATCGACTTCCCGAATGATGGCGAGATGGATGCGTTCGAGCATGGCGGCCTTTTTAATCCATGAGCAGGATTAATTGATTAATGAGAAAACACCATTTTACTTCATGGATTGCCAAGACTAAGCTTCGCCTACCGGACAACTCAAGCAGGATGAAGAAGACATCATGGTCACCACACATAATCTGGGCTTTCCCCGCATCGGCGCCAAACGCGAACTGAAGTTCGCGCTCGAATCCTATTGGAAAGGCGAATCCTCGCGCGAAGAACTGAAGGCGTTGGGCGCGCAATTGCGCCGGCGCCACTGGGCGCATCAGGCGGCGCTCGATTTCGCGCCGGTCGGCGACTTTGCTTTCTATGACCAGATGCTCGACATGAGCTTCACGCTGGGCAACCTGCCCGAGCGCGTGCGCGGCTTCCATGGCGATGCGTTGGACAATTACTTCCGCGTGGCGCGCGGCCGTTCGGCCAAAGGCCTGGAAGACCATGCCGCGTGCTGCGGCGGTGTGGCTGCCGGTGAAATGACCAAATGGTTCGACACCAACTACCATTACATCGTCCCGGAATTCACCGCCGGCACCGCCTTCAAGCTCGACGCCTCGCGCCTGCTGGAACAACTGGGCGAAGCCAAGGCGGCGGGCGTGAAAGCCAAGCCGGTGATCGTTGGTCCGGTCACGTATCTGGCGCTGGGCAAGGCCAAGGACGACGCCGACAAGCTGGCGCTGCTGCCGCGTCTGTTGCCGTTGTATGCCGAGCTGCTGGCACGACTCGCCGCGCAAGGCGTGGAATGGGTGCAGATCGACGAGCCTATCCTGGTAACCGAGCTGTCTCCTCAATGGCAAAAGGCATTCACGACCGCCTATGCTGAACTGGGCGCCGGCAAGGTCAAGCTGTTGCTGGCGACCTACTTCGGCCAGTTGCAGGACAACCTGCCGCTGGTCTGCCGGTTGCCGGTGCAAGGCCTGCATCTGGATGCGATCAACGCGCGTGCCGAAGTCGACGCCGTCATCGCACAACTGCCGCAAGACCGCGTGCTGTCGCTGGGCGTGATTAACGGTCGCAACATCTGGAAATCCGATCTCAACGCCGCGCTGGAATGGCTGGCGCCGGTGGCCGCGCGTCTGGGCGACCGTCTCTGGATCGCGCCGACCTGCTCCTTGCTGCACGTGCCGGTCGACCTGGACAGCGAACAGAAGCTCGACGGCGACATCCGCTCCTGGCTGGCGTTTGCGATTCAGAAATTGGACGAATTGAAAGTGCTTGCCACCGCGTTGAACCAGGGTCGCGACGCCGTCAAGGCCGAACTCGACGCCAACCTGGCCGCCGTCACTGCGCGCCGTACTTCGCCGCGCGTCAACAATCCCGCCGTCAAAGCCGCCGTTGCCGGCATCACCAAAGCCATGGGCGAACGCCGGAGCGCCTATGCCTTGCGCGCAAACAAGCAAGCTGCCTTGCTGAAGCTGCCTGCTTATCCGACCACGACGATCGGCTCCTTCCCGCAGACCGCCGGGATCCGCCATGCGCGCAGCGAATTCAAGGCCGGCAAGCTGAACGAAGCCGACTACAAGGTCGCCATGCAAGCCGAGATCGCCCGCAGCGTGCGCGAACAGGAAGCGCTGGGCCTGGACGTGCTGGTGCACGGCGAAGCCGAGCGCAACGACATGGTCGAATACTTCGGCGAGCAGCTCGACGGCTACGCCTTCAGCCAGTTCGGCTGGGTGCAGTCTTACGGTTCGCGCTGCGTGAAGCCGCCTATCCTGTTCGGCGACATCGCGCGTCCGAAGGCGATGACGGTGGCATGGAGCCAGTATGCGCAATCGCTCACCGCCAAACCGATGAAAGGCATGCTGACCGGCCCGGTCACGATCCTGAACTGGTCCTTCGTGCGCGACGACCAGCCGCGTTCGGTGTCGTGCTACCAGCTGGCGCTGGCGATTCGCGCAGAAGTGCTCGATCTCGAAAAAGCCGGCGTGCGCGTGATCCAGATCGACGAAGCGGCGCTGCGCGAAGGTCTTCCGCTGCGCAAGTCGCAATGGAAGCAGTATCTCGACTGGGCGGTCGAATCCTTCCGCATCACCGCCAACGGCGCGCAGGACGAGACCCAGATCCACACCCACATGTGCTATTCGGAGTTCAACGACATCATCGCGTCGATCGCCGACATGGATGCCGACGTCATCACCATCGAGACCTCGCGCTCGGACATGGAACTGCTCGACGCCTTCGACAACTTCAACTATCCGAATGAAATCGGACCCGGCGTGTACGACATCCACTCGCCGAACATTCCGACGCAGGAACACATGGTGCAGTTGATGAAGAAGGCGGCCGAACGCATCCCTGCGGAACGCTTGTGGGTGAACCCGGATTGCGGCCTGAAGACGCGCGCCTGGGAAGAGGTGATCCCGGCGCTGACCAATATGGTTGCCGCCGCCAGGGAACTGCGCGCGGCACGTCGATAAGAAGCGAAGCGGCGCTGCATCCTGTCGATGCGGCGCCGCTTCGGCAATTCCGTCCTGAAGACGATTTTTTGCGGTCCTGACGCGTCAGTTCACCGGAATCAGTTTGCTGACCTGCAGATCGGCCCGATCCTTCAAGGCGCGACCGAGCGTTTCCAATGCCGCGCCCTGCTCGTGCGCCTCCAGGTCCGCCATGCTGCTCCAGCGCTCGATCATGATCAGCCGGTTCGGCTGATCCACGTCCTCGTGCAAGACATATTGTTCGCAACCCGGTTCCAGGCGTACTGCGGCGACGGCGGTGCGCAAGGCGTCGATGACCGCCTGGCGATGTCCGGGGTGCGCGGTGATGGTGGCGACGACGGCGATGGGTTGGGTCATTTCAGTTTTCCTTGCGTGGTGAGAACGTCCAGCCATTGTCGCTGATATTGCCGCCTGGCGTAGCCGCGTCCGGTTTGTTTCAGTTTCAATGAAAAATGAAAAATCGCCGCCCGCGGCAGGCGGCGATCCGACAGCCGTTTCAGACCGGAATCGGATTGTCGATCAGCGACAGGTTGAAACCGTTGAACAAGGCATGTTCACCAGGGCCCGGATTGGCGCGCAGCGGACGCACCGCCTCGACGATCACTTCCTCGGCGTCGCTCTCCAGCGCGACCATGGTTTCGGCGATGAAGGCGTCGAGCGGCATGGCGCGCGGATCCCCACTCTTCCTGACCAGGTCGGTGTCTACCCATGGCGGTGCGATTTCCTGTACGCGTACGGTGGTGTCGCGCAGCATGAAGCGTTGCGACATCGCGTACGAATGCAGCGCTGCCTTGGAGGCGGAATACACCGCCGTCGTCGCCAGCGGAATATAAGCCAGCACGGACGTGTTGTGAATGATGGTCGCACGCGGCTGGCGCTTGAGCTGATCGATCAGCGCGGAGGTCAGGCGGATCGGGCCGAGCAGGTTGGTGTCGAGGATGCCGCGCGACACCCGGTCGTCCATCCGTGCGCCGGCATCGTCGAACGGCATGGTGCCGGCGTTGTTGATCAGCACGTTCAGTGCCGGGTAACGCGCCGTCAGCGTCTTTGCCGCCGCATCGATACTGGCGGCATCGGCGATGTCGATCTCGATGGAGGCCATGCCGGGATTGGCGGCGACGACTTCATCCAGCAATGCTTTGCGGCGGCCGCCGCAGGAAATGC
>NZ_AKJW01000006.1 GCF_000282135.1 Herbaspirillum sp. CF444 | reverse complement strand
CCCGCCGATGAACACGGCTTGCGGCTTCTTGCCCTTGATGGAGGTCAGGATGGCGGTGAAGTCGGTTGCCTTGTCGTTGGTGAAATCCTTGCTGACGACCTTGATGCCGTTGGCTTGGGCGATCTTGATGAATTCTTCCGCCAGGCCCTGGCCGTAGGCGGTACGGTCATCGATCACGGACACGGTCTTGATCTTCAGTTCCTTGGCTGCATACAAGGCCATCTTGCCGCCCAGCTGGCTGTCGCTGGCTGCAACACGGTACAGCGTGGCAAAGCCTTGCTGGGTGATCTTGGGATTGGAAGCCACGGTCGCGATCACGATGCCGGCGTCGTTGTAGACGCGCGAAGCCGGGATGGTGACGCCCGAGTTGTAAGGGCCGACGACGGCTTTGACGCCTTGGTCAGCCAGCTTTTGCGCCACGCCCACGCCCGACTTCGGATCGGCCTGGTCGTCTTCCGCGACGATTTCGAATTTGATCTTTTTGCCGCCGATGACGAGACCTTGCGTGTTCAGACGCTCGACCGCCATTTGCAAACCGCCCTGGTTGTCCTTGCCGGCCGAGGCTTGTGGCCCGGTCAGCGGACTGCTGAAACCGATCTTCACTGTTTGCACTTCCTGAGCAGATGCGAATGCCGGGATGATGGCAAGTGAAGCGGCGATGATATGCATGCGGTTATACATGTTGTTTCCTCTCTTGGTTGAAGGTCAGGCTTGGGATAAATCGCTGAATTCAGGCCGGGCGGCAACAAAGGCTAGACGGTCGCAAGGCGCAACGGCAGATAACGGCATGGCGGGTGGTCTCTCTTCTGTGCTTTGGTCGGCTTGTCGCGTCCGGGTCTGTGTGCAGACTCCGGCGCAACGCTTTTTATGGTGCTCGATTCTATTTACTCTTGAATGATATTAGTCCCGATAATTGCACTTATAATCAGAATTTAATTCACTCCATTCGCTTTTAACTGAATAAAATTCAGATTCTATGGCTACGCTCGACAAAATTAGTAAAAAGATCCTGTCCGAACTGCAAAACGACGGCCGCATCAGCAATGTCGACCTGGCCGCTCGCGTCAATCTGTCCCCTGCCGCCTGCCTGGAGCGGGTGCGCAAGCTGCAGGACGCCGGCTATATTCTGGGTTACGCCGCCCAGCTCAATCCGGAATTGCTGGATGTCTCGCTGCTGGTGTTCATCGAGGTGGTGCTGGACCGCACCACGGCGGACGTCTTTGAAGCCTTCAAGAAAAGCGTCCAAAGCATTCCCGAGATCATGGAATGCCACATGGTGGCGGGCGGCTTCGATTATCTGGTGAAGTCTCGCGTGAAGGACATGAACGCCTACCGTGAATTCCTCGGCAAGTCGCTGCTGCAACTCAAAGGCGTGCGCGAAACACACACCTACGCCGTCATGGAAGAAGTGAAGAGCACGATCCGGCTGCCGATTAAATAACCCCCCTGCTGCGCCCCGGCCTCAGAAGCTGGACAGCGGCACCAGCTTGCCATCCTTCACGCGCAGGATAGTCACGGTCGAGTCCTTCATATTGTGCTTGGCGTCGAATTCATAGGTGGCCGTGACGCCTTTGTAGCGTATGCGCGCCAGTACCGGCATGAAGACACGGGAATCGATCGAATTGGCCGATTTCATCGCCCGCTCCAGCAGCAACACGCCATCGTAATACGTTGGCGCAAATACGCCCGGCATCGTGCCGTATCTGGCTTGATAGGCGGCGGCAAAGACCGCGCCGTCCGCTACCCGCGTCAGCCAGACTCCGCCTTGCACGCAATATGTTCCTTCACCGACGCCGCTGCCGGCCTGCGTCAGTATAGTGAAGGAGCACAAGGCGTCGCCGCCGAGCAGCGGCATCGACATCCCCAGTTGTTGCATCTGCTTGAGCATTGCGCTGGCTTGCGGTGCGTAGCCGCCGAAGAAGATGGCGTCGACCCTGGCTTCGCGGATCTTGTTCAGCACGCCGCGAAAATCGCTTGCCCTGTCGCTGACGACCTCTCGCAGCGCAATTTGCAGGCCGTTCTGTTTGCCGGTTTTCTGGAATTCCTCGATCAGCCCCTGCGCATAGGCGGAACCGTCATCGATAATGGCGACGACTTTAATTTTCAGGTTGCGCGCGGCATACAACGCCATCTTGCTGCCTATGTCACTGTCGCTGGCGGCGATGCGGAAGACTTGACTCGCTGCGTGATTGGCCGGCGACAAGGTCGCTTTCGGATTGGAGGCGACGGTGAGCGAGACGATGCCCGCCTCGTTGTAGATGGGTGCCGCGGACAGCGTCACGCCGGAATTGAAAGGGCCAAGCACCGCCCGGACGCCGGCATCGACCAGTTCTTTGGCCCGGATGGCGCCAACGTCAGGATCGGCTTCGTCATCCTTTGCCAGCAACTCGAAACGCAACACTTTGCCGTCGATGAGGGTGCCTTGCTGGTTTAAACGATCAATCGCGAGCTGTACGCCGTTCAAGGCATCCTTGCCGATGGAGGCTTGCGATCCCGATAAAGGACCGCTGAAACCAAGCTTGACGACCAGCATTGCCGGCGCGGCAGAGGCCGCAGAGGCGACCAGCAGCAGCAGCCATGCAGAAACATTGCGAATAATCAACATACCGTCCCCTGTAGGCTGCCAGGGCGGCGTTTTCACCCTTTGGCAAGACAGAGGATATAGCAATCCGGTATCGACCGCAGTTGAAACAACCCGGCGAAAAGGCGTCCTTTTCGCCGGATAGTGATTGCCGACGGGATCAGAACGCGCTGCGCACGCCGACAATCAGATTGCGGCCTGTTTGCGGCACGGTATCTTTCAATACCGAAGTCGACAGACGAATATCCTGATTCAGCATGTTTTTGACCAGCATGAACCAGGTGACGCGCATCGACGGCAGCTTCTGGGTATACGACAGGTTGGCGTCGAGCTGGGTATAGGACGGCGTATTTGTCGATTCAAACGAGGCGAGTCGATCCTGTTTCAGCGCATGCAGCACGCGCATGCCGCTGGCCCACGATCCCTGGCGATAGCCGAGATCGACGCCGTAGCGCGTGGCCGGCTGCAGCGGCAAATTGCCCTGGTTGTCCAGCTTGCCGCGCGACGTGTCGGCAAAACCGCGCACCGAAAAGCCCTCGTTGTTGAGGTTGTAGCTGACCTCCACTTCAGCGCCGTGAATGGTGGCGTCGCCCTGCGACCAGAAGCGCTGCAGGAATTCGCCGGCGGGATCAGGATTACCGCTGTCGTCGACCTGACCGTTGGTGCGGCCGTAGATGAAGTTCTTCACCTTGTTCTGGAACAGGTTGCCCTTCCAGCGCACCAGGCCCTCGGTCTTTTGCAGGCTCAGCTCGATGTTGTGCGAGGTTTCCTTTTGCAGACTGCTGTCGCCGACGTCGAAGGTCGAGGTCGCATCGTGCGGGCCCTTGGAATACAACTCTTCCACGGTCGGCGCGCGCTGCGCCACGGAATAGGTCGCGCCCAGGCCGTAGCCCGGCATGAAACTCCACAAGGCGCCGGTGGACCAGGAGAACAGATTGAAGTCGCGGTTTAGCAAGCCTTCCGGACGGCGCTGCACCGATTCCAGGCGCAGGCCGGCGCTGGCCAGCACGTCGCCGAATTTGCGTTCTTCCACAAGGAAACCGGCGAACGAGCTGGATTTGGTTTTAGGCGTGAGCTGCGGCGAGCCGTCAACCGCCGACAAGGCCGCGTAGTTGCTTTGCTCGGTCTGGACACCGAAGTTGCCGCGCCAGCCCGCCAGAGGCTTGTGCGTCAGTTCCCAACGCGTTTGCAGTACCCGGTTGGTGAAGACGGTGTCGGCGGCGCCGTTTTCCTTCTTTTCGGTGTGGGTGTAGTCGGTGTAGCCGAGTTTGAACTTGAACGACTCGATGCCGGCGAACGGTTCCCTGATCAGGCTGTCGACGTCGTAGCGTGTCTGGTGCAGGTCGATGAAGGACTTCTCCGCCGTCGGAATGCCGTAGTGATCGTCCAGCGACGACAGCGAGGCGCCGATGTGGCCCCAGTTTGCGATGTAAGAACCGCCGACGCCGACGCTGCTCTCATGCGTGAAGGAATTCGGCAAACGGCCGGAAGCGCTTGTTGCGTCGCCTTGCCTGGCGTTGCCGGGAATCTTGTAATTGTCGGTGTCGCGATAGTTGCCGTCGACGTGCACGCCGATCTGGCCTGCGGAACCGTCAACGCCGAAGGAGGTATTTTTCTGGCCGTCGGCGGTGCCGTAGCGCGCTTCGACCTGGCCGGTCGGCTTGCCCACCAGTTCGGTCGGGATACGATCGTTGACGACGTTGACCAGGCCGCCGATGGCGCCCGAGCCGTACAGCAGCGCCGCCGGGCCGCGCAGGATTTCAATCTGGCGCGCGGTGGCCGCTTCGGTCGCCACGGCATGATCGTTGGAGACGGTCGATACGTCGGCGGTCGACATGCCGTTTTGCAGCATCATCACGCGCGGGCCTTCCATGCCGCGGATGATCGGGCGCGAGGCGCCGGCGCCGAAGCTGGAGGCGGAGACGCCGAGCTCCTGCGACAGCGTGTCGCCGAGCGAATTGCCGAGCTTGTTGCGCAGCTCGTCGCCGGACAGGATCTTGGCGGGCGTCAGGATCTGCGCGCTTTCTTCAGAGGAGAAAGGACTGGCGGTGACGACTACTTCCTGAAGTTTTTGTTGCTGCTCGGTTTGCTGCGGCGCCGTCTGCGCGACGGCGACCGTGGACATGGCGGCGAGCGCGGACAGGACGGCGCTTGCCAAAAGAGTTGGCTGGACTTGCATGGTGTTCCTTGACTGACAAATGAGAGTGAAAATTTGCCCGGACGAATGGCAGAGACGATCGCGGCGACGAGCGTGAGCCCGCAGCTGCGGCATCGCAATCCGGACAAGGAATCGACGGTTCAGTTGTCAGCGCGGTGGCGCGCGCGAGGAGAAATGGCAGGCGACCGGCGCATCCCAGGAGGCGAATGCCTGCCACAGCGCAAGTACCTGCGCGCCCGGGATCAGAGGAGGAGAGAAGAAGTGGACATGGATGCCGGCGCCGCCGCCGGCGGCGTCATATTCGACGCAGGAATGATGATGCTTGTGATGTTCGGCGCCTTGCTTGCCGGCGGTCTTGTCATCCGCATCGTCGTCGACGTAGTTGAACACGGCTGCGTTGAACGAAGTCGCCGCAGCCTGCTTCGCTGCAGGTGGCCAGCCGGCGTGGGCAATGCCGTGCAGCAGGCCGAGAAATTGTGAAAACAGCAGCGCCAGCGACAGCAGCAATGCCCATCCCATGCGCCGTCCCGCTCGCGCCGGAGCGCGAGAACGGGATGCAGGCGGCAGTGTGGCGATGGCCATGGTGGTCGGGTTTCTGCTGACGATGGACGACGAAAAAGAGGATGCCGGGTAGTGCGCCGGCGAGGGCGAATTATAGCAGCATATTGCAACACTGTTGCATTTAGAGATGTAGGGGAAATTTGAAGCAGTTTCGCCGTCCGGTGCAAATAATCGCGGCGGCGAAACGACAAACCGGCTGTCAGAGCCGTTTCAGGGAACTCAACGCGACGTCATCGGACGGACGCACACAACCAAGCCGCGCCATGCAGCGATGGACAATGACGAAAACCGGAGGTTAGTAAGCGAATGGCGCCGGGTGGCGCCATTGCAGGAGGATTTCTGCAGGAACTC
The DNA here is from genome assembly GCF_000282135.1 of Herbaspirillum sp. CF444. Taxonomy (GTDB): domain Bacteria; phylum Pseudomonadota; class Gammaproteobacteria; order Burkholderiales; family Burkholderiaceae_D; genus Herbaspirillum. The sequence goes on along the minus strand of NZ_AKJW01000006.1, from coordinate 42,581 downwards.
AGTCGCCGTACAGCTTTTGCTTCAGTTCGCGACGTTGCTGCGCTTCCAGAGACAGGGTTGCAGTCGGACGCGCCAGCAGACGCGGGATACCGATAGGTTCGCCGGTCTCTTCGCACCAGCCGTATTCGCCGGCATCGATGGAGACGATGGATTGTTGCACTTTTTTGAGCAGCTTGCGTTCGCGGTCGCGGGTACGCAATTCCAGCGCGTGTTCTTCCTCGATGGTCGCGCGATCGGCAGGATCGGGAACCAACACGGTTTCACGCAAATGCTCAGTGGTTTCGCCTGCGTTCTTGAGCAGATCTTTTTCCAGCTGTTGCAAACGGGCCTTGAAGAAAGCCAACTGCGCTTCGTTCATGTAGTCCTTCTCGCCCATCTTGAGGATTTGTTCCTCCGTGAGCAAGGTTTGCGTATCAGGGGTAGTTTTGGGAGTTTTAGTTGCCACTTCGCTTACTTTCAATACTACGGGTTTTTCAATTTTATCCTTTAATCCGGCGCTTGCTTCCTGGTTTGTTGCCTGGTTTTCTGCCTTACCGGCGCTGGCTTTGCTGCCGCCTGCGCTGGTGCCGGATTTGGTCGCTTTTGAATCCACTTCCCTTGCTGCCGATGGTACTGCCTTCTTGGGCATGCTATCGATTGCTTTGCCTGCGCTCTTCCCGGTGCCGGGCTTCGCCGACGCTGGTGCCGTTTTTTTAACGGTCAGGGATTTTACTACAACAACATTGCCTGTCGACGAAGTTGCGTTTTTCTTCGGCGCCACGGCCGTTTTTGCTGCCGCGGGGGCACTTGTTCCGGCCTTGCCGCCTGCTGCCGGAGTCTTGTCGCCGCCGGTCTTTTTCACCGGGGTTGCCGCCCTGCTTGCCATTTTCGGCGGCGCTTTGGCGACCGTTTTTGGTGCTTTGACGGCAGACTTGGCGGCTGCCGTGCCGACTGCGGCTACCTTGCTCGCGCCCGAGGTGCTTTTTTTGACGGTTTTCTTTGCGATGACGCCCATAGACTTCCCTTCCCCGAGTCGCTCGGTTTGCGGTAGATCAGTTGCCGTCGCCGGCTCGCAACGCGCACAAATGCAAATCCAATACAGTGTATACCAGAACTTGGCGCATAAATAGCACTTCGCAAGCCCCTTTTGCGCTGCCGCACCCATGCTGCACGGGTCATTGCGGGCTTTTTCGCCCTGCCGCAGCCGTTCAGGGGTGGACGGTTCCGCACACCGGACAGGCGGCGTTGCGCACGAAGCGGATGCTGGTCCACTCCATGCTGCGGGCGTCGAGGATCTGCAGACGACCGGCCAGCGACTCGCCGACGCCGGCCACCAGCTTGAGTGCCTCGGCCGCCTGCATGGCGCCGATGATGCCCACCAGCGGGGCAAACACGCCCATGGTCGAACACTGTACTTCATCGAATTTCTGGTCGGGAGGGAACAGGCAGGCATAGCACGGCGCGTCGTCCCGCCGCGTATCGAACACGCTGATCTGACCGTCGAAGCGGATGGCGGCGCCCGACACCAGCGGCACCTTGTGCTGCACGCAGGCGCGATTGACGGCGTGGCGGGTGGCGAAATTGTCGCTGCAGTCGAGCACCACGGAAGCGCTGCGCACCAACTCCTCCAGACGCGCGTCGCTGACGCGTTCGGCGACCGCAAGGACGTCGATGTCGGGATTGATCTCTTCCAGCGCCTGTCGTCCCGACTCGACCTTGAGCTGGCCGACGCGTCCGGTGGCGTGCATGATCTGGCGCTGCAGGTTGGTCAGGTCGACGGTGTCGTCGTCGACCAGCGTGATCTTGCCCATGCCCGCCGACGCCAGGTACAAGGCCGCAGGCGAGCCGAGGCCGCCGGCGCCGATCACCAGCGCATGCCCGGCCAGGAATTTTTCCTGGCCTGCGATATCGATGTCGTCGAGAAGGATATGGCGCGAATAGCGCAGCAATTGCTGGTCGTTCATGGCGTGGCGGCGATGGCGCGGTAAATGACAAGAGGGCTGCATTTCTGCAGCCCTCTTAATGTAACGCAATTCCTTGCTTTGCTTCTTTTACTTCTTTTCGATCTTTTCCGGCGGCGCCTTGTTGTCCTTGCGGATATCCTTCACCGGCTTGTCGTCCTTGCTGGAATTGTCGCGAATCTCAGGCTTGACCTTGGATTCCTGCACCGGCAGGCCCTTCAGATGGTTCAGCGCCTGGGCCAGCTGGAAGTCTTCCTTGCTGCCGAATTCGAGCGGCTTGCGCTTTTTCTCCAGCGCGATCAGGCGTTCTTCTTCCTTCTCGTCGACAGTCGTCGCCTTGACTTCGGCGGCGTCCTTGTCCTTGTCGTTGATCAGATGCTTGGTCAGGTCGGCTTCGCGCAGACGCAGGCCGTTGAGGCCGTCGCCGTCGGCGTATTCATCCACCATGATGTCCGGCACGATGCCGCGCGCCTGGATCGAGCGGCCGTTCGGCGTGTAGTAACGCGCGGTGGTCAGCTTGACGGCGGTCTGGCGATCGGGCGGCAGCGGAATGACCGACTGCACCGAACCCTTGCCGAAGGACTGCGTGCCCATGATGGTGGCGCGCTTGTAGTCTTGCAACGCGCCGGCCACGATTTCGGAGGCCGAAGCCGAACCCGAATTGATCAGCACCACCATCGGCACCTTCTTGATCGCATCCGGCAGACGCGCCAGCGGATCGGTCAGGGAGCCCTGAGCGTATTCATCGCGCTTGGCGGCATAGATGACCTTGGAGCTGGCCAACTGGCCGTTGGTCGTCACCACCACCGCATCCTTCGGCAGGAAAGTCCCCGACACGCCGATCGCGCCCGGCAAGACGCCGCCCGGATCGTTGCGCAGGTCGAGCACGATGCCCTTCAGGTTAGGTTCCTGGGCGTAGATCGCCAGGATCTTCTTGGCCATGTCGTCGACGGTCGGCTCCTGGAATTGCGTCACGCGCAACCAGGCATAGCCGGGTTCGATCACTTTCGACTTCACGCTTTGCATGCGGATTTCCTGGCGCATGATCGTGACGATGATCGGACGATCCTCTTCCTTGCGGGCAATCGTCAGCGTGATCTTGGTGTTGGGCTCGCCGCGCATTTTCTTGACGGCTTCATCCAGCGTCAGGCCCTTGACCGGCGTTGCATCCAAACGGGTGATCAGATCGCCCGCCTTGATGCCGGCGCGGTAGGCCGGGGAATCTTCGATCGGCGAGATCACTTTGACGTAGCCGTCTTCCATGCCGACTTCGATGCCCAGGCCGACGAACTTGCCCATGGTGCTTTCGCGCAGTTCCTTGAACGCCTTCTTGTCGAGGTAGGCCGAATGCGGATCGAGCGAGGCGACCATGCCGGAAATCGCCTCGGTGAGCAGCTTCTTGTCTTCGACAGGTTCAACATAGTTGGACTTGATCATCCCGAACACGTCGGTCAGTTGCCGGACCTCTTCCAGCGGCAGCGGCTCCGCTCCGCTTTTCTGCGCGATGGCGTCCAATTGCATCGAAGCCGCCACGCCTGCAATCATGCCCAGACCGATAAGACCGATATTCTTGAGTTTGCTGCCCATGTTTCACCTAGTAGTTACCCAGCCGAGTGGGTCGAAAGCGCGGCCCTGATGCCGCATTTCAAAGTATAAACCCGATTGCTCATTGCCGCCGCTATTACCTGCGCTGGCGATGACATCCCCGGTTTTGACGAGATCCCCTGCCCGCTTCAAGACGGACTGATTATTGCCATAAATGGTCATGTACTGATTGCCGTGGTCGACGATGATCAGGTTGCCGAAACCGCGCAGCCAATCCGCATACACCACCCGCCCGGCCGCCACGGCCTTGACTTCCGCGCCTTCCGGCGCGCGGATGAAGAGGCCTTTCCAGCTTGGCCCGTCGCCGCGCTTGCCGCCGAACTTGGCGAGCAGGTCGCCACGCACCGGCAGGCGCAACTGGCCGCGCAGGCTGGCGAATGGTTTACCAAAATTTTCCTCCGCAGAAGGCGTGGCGTCATTGCGGCCCAGCGATTGCGGCGCTTCGTCGTCGTCAATTGCCTCGGACGGCGCCGGCTTGCCCTTGGTTCCCGGCGCGGCCTTGGCCTGCTGGGCGGCGCGCTTGTCGTGTTCGGCCTTGGCCTTGGCCAATTGCTCCTGGCGGCGCCTTTCGCGCGCGGCGGCTTCGGCCTTCTTTTGCTCTTCGATGATCTGTGCCAGCTTGTCGACCAGGCCGGAGAGGCGCTGTTCGTCGCGCTGCAGGTTGCCGACTTCCTTGCGCTGGGCGGTAAGTTTGGTCGACAACTGGGCCAGCAGGCTGCTGCGCTTGGCCTTTTCCTTCTCCAGCAACTTCTTTTGCTCGTTCTCTTCCTGGGCGATTTCTTCCAGTTCGAACTTGGCGTTTTGCGTCGCGGCCTTGTTGTCCTTGATCGCCTGCAGGTTCACGCGCAGGGTTTCGATCAGGCGCGCCTGCGCCTGCGAGACGTAGCCCATGTATTGCAGCTCGCGGTTGATGCGATTGGGATTGTCGCCCGACAGCAGCAGCTTGATGCGGTCTTCGTTGCCGGCCACGTACTGCTCGCGCAGCAGCTTGGACAGCTGCGCCTGCTGGACATTGACGACGCCCGACAATTCGGACTGCTGCCTGACCAGCACGCCGAGCTTGGACTCGGTGTCGGCCTGTTCCTGCGTCAGCTCACGCAGCGAACGGTTGGCCTTGGAGATGGCCTGCTCCGACTCGGCCAGCGCATCGGCGGCGTTGCCTTTGGCGGTCTCGGTCTTGTCGATGTCGCGTTTGAGATTGGCCAGTTTTTGCTGCAGGTCGGCGCGCTCTTTCTCGGCCGCTTGCTTTTGCCGGGTGCGCTCGGTCACCTGCTGCGCCCAGGCGCACGACTGCCACAGCGCCGCCGACAGGAACACCGCAGCCGCGACCGCCGGGAGTCCGCTCGCCGACCGCAACTGCAGTGACGGCAGAATGTGCCGCCGGACGTATTGCCTGAGCATGCCGCGAAAGGTAGTTATTTCGATTTCCCTTGGCTGGCGACCGCTTTCAGGGCCGCTTCGATGGCCGACTGGTCGCCGAGGTAGTAGCTCTTGATCGGCTTGAGGTCGGCGTCCAGCTCATACACCAGCGGCTGGCCGTTGGGGATGTTGAGGCCGACGATATCGTTGTCGCTGATGCCGTCCAGATACTTGATCAGGGCGCGCAGGCTGTTGCCGTGGGCCGAGATGATGATCTTCTTGCCGGCGCGGATGGCGGGAGCGATGGAGTCGTTCCAGGCCGGCAGCACGCGGGCGACGGTGTCCTTGAGGCACTCGGTCAACGGGATCTGTTCACGCTTGAGGTCGGCATAACGCGGGTCGTTGTAAGACGCGCGCGGGTCGTTCGGCTCCAGCGGGTTGGGCGGCGTGTCGTAGCTGCGGCGCCAGACCAGCACTTGCTCGTCGCCGTACTGGGCGGCGGTTTCCGCCTTGTTCAGGCCTTGCAGGGCGCCATAGTGGCGCTCGTTCAGACGCCAGTCGTGCTGCACCGGCAGGTACATCAGGTCCATTTCGTCGAGCGTGGTCCACAGCGTGCGGATGGCGCGCTTCAAGACCGAGGTGTAGGCCAGATCGAAGGTAAAGCCGGCTTCCTTGAGCAGCTTGCCGGCCTGCCTGGCTTCGGCCACGCCTTTTTCGGTCAGATCGACGTCAACCCAGCCGGTGAAACGATTGGCGAGATTCCAGGTCGACTCGCCGTGGCGCATGAAAACGATTTTGTACATAGTGAGGAACAGTCAGAAAAAGGAAGCGATGAGAAAATAGCAATTGAAGATTTAAATAGCGTGTCAGCTTCTATTTTATAATGCCGGGATTCAGTAAACCCATTGAGATCCCGTGAAATTCATCGTAGACAATATTTTTCTGGTCGGCCTCGTCATCATTTCCGGTGGCGCGCTGCTCATTCCTTTCCTGCAACAGCGCGGCAGCAAGCTGACATTGCTGCAGGCCACGCAACTGATCAACACCGGTAAAACCCTGGTTCTGGACGTGCGCGACGTCGAACAATTCAATACCGCCCACCTGCGCGACGCCCGCAACATCCCGCTCAAGGACCTGGCGCAACGCGTCGGCGAGCTGGACAAGTTCAAGGGCAAGAACGTCATCGTGGTCTGCCAGTCGGGCACGCAAACCGCCAAGGCGGAAGGCATCCTGAAGAAAGCCGGCTTCGCCGAAGTACACGGCCTGACCGGCGGCATCGCGGCCTGGCAGGCACAAGGTCTTCCGACCGCCAGCCAAAACAGCCCGAAGGTCGCCAAATGACAGCCCGCGTCGTCATGTACAGCACTGCCGTCTGCCCGTATTGCATGATGGCTGAGCGGCTGCTCAAGAGCAAAGGCATCGAAGACATCGAAAAGATCCGTGTCGACCTCGATCCTCAGCAACGCGACATCATGATGCAAAAGACCGGCCGCCGCACCGTGCCGCAAATCTATGTCGGCGACACCCATGTCGGCGGCTTCGACGATCTGAGCGCACTGGACCGTGCGGGCGGACTCGATCCCCTGCTGCAAGCCTGACTCCCCTTTTTATCCATTTGTATTAATCCAACCTGAAACGAGAGCATTCCATGGCGGAAGAGAACCAACAAGCTGAACAGCAACCCGTATTCCAGATCCAACGCGTCTACCTGAAGGACCTGTCGCTGGAACAACCGAATTCCCCTGCGATTTTCCTGGAACAGGATGCACCGGCCATCGAAGTGTCGGTCGACGTCGGCGCCGAAGCGCTGGCTGACGGCATTTTCGAATCCACCGTCACCATCACCGTGACCGCCAAGGTCAAGGACAAGGTCGCGTTCCTGGTCGAAGGCAAGCAAGCCGGCATCTTCGAAGTGCGCAACGTTCCTGCCGAGCAACTGGATCCGCTGCTGGGCATCGGTTGCCCGAACATCATCTATCCCTACCTGCGCGCCAACATCGCCGACGTGATCACCCGCGCCGGTTTCCCGCCGATCCACCTGGCTGAAATCAATTTCGAAGTGTTCTATCAGCAACGCCTGCAAGCACTGGCCGAGCAACAAACCGATGGCACGCTGGTCACCGGTTCGACTACCGTCAACTGATACTGCCGTACCGCTGCATTGCCGTTGCGCCTGGGCGCACCCGGCAATGCGGGCGCGCCTCTTTCCTGCTATTCGACGCCGTAACGTGCCACTGTTCCCGGATACGCGGCATCAACCTCTACAGCGGAGCAAGTCCATGAAATTTTCCTCTCTCATTCTATCCGCTCTCGTACTAGGCTCGGCCGCGGCCGCCCCCGCTTATGCGCTCGACTTCAAATCGGTCGGCGCCGCGCCGGCGATCCTGTACGACGCGCCGTCCGAAAAAGGCCGTCGCGTGTCCATCGCGCCGCGCGGCATGCCGGTCGAAGTCGTGCTGACCTACGGCGACTGGAGCAAGGTGCGCGACGCCACCGGCGCACTGTCGTGGGCGCAATCCAAGGCTCTGGTCGCCAAGCGCAACGTCATCGTCAGCGCCGCCAATGCCAAAATCCACGCCGCCGCCGATGAGGCCAGTGCAACCGTCTTCAGCGCCGACAAGAACGTGCTGCTGGAACTGACCGATCCGACGCCCGTGTCGGGCTGGATCAAGGTCAAGCATCGCGACGGCCAAAACGGTTTCATCAAGACTTCCGAAGTATGGGGCGACTGATTGCCCGGCATTTCCGGCATCTGCCCCAGCGTCGGTCGTGCTTCTGCCTGCGATTAGCCATTAACCACCAGCGATTGCCTTCATGAATATTTCGATACTCGGCGCCGGCGCCTGGGGTACAGCACTGGCCATCAACCTGGTGCAACGTCACAAAGTCGTCCTCTGGGGCCGCAACGTGCAAGCCATGCAAGACGCCGCCGCCCAGCGCGAAAACATGGACTACCTGCGCGGCTTCCATCTGCCCGAGTCGCTCACGGTCAGTGCGGATTTCGACCTTGCGGTCGGACACGTGACGCACAACCCGGCCGACAGCCTGCTCATCGTCGCCTCGTCGGTGTCCGGCCTGCGCGCACTGGCCGAAACCTTGCGCAACCGCAATGTCCCCAACATCGTGTGGCTGTGCAAAGGACTGGAAGAACAAACCCGCCTGCTGCCGCACCAGATCGTGCGCGAAGTCATGGGCGACAGCGTGCCGGCCGGCGCCTTGTCGGGCCCGTCGTTTGCGCAGGAAGTCGCGCGCGGCCTGCCCTGCGCACTGACCATCGCCAGCAGCGACAAGGCTTTGTGCGAACGCGTCGTCGCGGCAGTGCACGGCGGCAACCTGCGCGTGTATTCGAGCGATGATCTGATCGGGGTGGAAATCGGCGGCGCCGTGAAGAATATCCTGGCCATCGCCACCGGCGCGGCCGATGGCTTGCAACTGGGCCTGAATGCGCGCGCGGCGCTGATCACGCGCGGGCTGGCGGAAATCAGCCGCCTCGGCATCGCGCTGGGCGGACGTGCGGAAACCTTCATGGGCTTGTCCGGCGTGGGCGACCTGATCCTGACCTGCACCGGCGATCTGTCGCGTAACCGTCGCGTCGGACTGGGTCTGGCACAAGGTAAAAAACTGGAGACTATCGTCGCCGAACTCGGTCATGTGGCCGAAGGCGTGCGCTGCGCACAAGCCGTGCGCTCGCTGGCGCAAGAGCTGAACATCGACATGCCGATCACCGATGCGGTGGCCGGCGCCTTGTTCGATGGCATTTCCGTGCAGGAAATGGTTGCGCAATTGCTGTCGCGCGATCCGCGCGAAGAAAACTGAAAAAAACTAAAACGCCATCAAACCGGGATTCCGGACTGCGCGATCGACATCAGCGGCAGTCCCGGCATCCCTGCTGAGCTATCCAGCCCTGATCAACGCGCAACGATGTCGCTGTCCACTTTGGGACGTTTGAAACGCTTGGGCGACTCGCCCTCGACGATGTCGTCGATCTGCTTGGGCAGCTTGTCGTAGATGGAGCAATCGTCTTCGCGCTCCTTGGCGCGGAACGATTTGCCTGCCTTGCTGAAACGGTTTTCCTTGGGAGAAAGCGCATATGACTGATGATGGCTGACGCCGGTCTTTGTCTTTGCGTTGCGTTCGATTGCTTGCATAACCCTGTCCTTACCGTCTTCCGACGTTCCTGTTCGTAACTTCCGCAGCAACATCGATCCTGTGAGTTGCCGTAGCCGTGCGTTTGTGGCTGCGCGTTTTGGCGCGCTGTACGTCATCTAACGCACCAAATGCGATTTGGAATACGCGAAAAACAGTTTTTTGTCAGGGAATAGCAAGAAAAGTGCAAACGAGCGCATGTTCGCCGCGCCGCAACAAAATATTAATATCCTTTATTTTCAATTACTTATATATTTTTCTGAGGCTTGAATTTAAAAAACATACGCAGTAGCAGCAACATCGAAACAATTGTTGCAAAAAGTATCGGCTGGGCCAGCAGATTCTTTCCGGCCTTCATCCACCAGAAGTGCAAGATGCCCAACGGCAAGATCACGTACATCAGACGATGCAGCCACTGCCAGCGTTTTCCGCCCAGGCGGCGCACCATGCCGTTGGTGCTGGTCAGCGCCAGCGGGATCAGCAGGACAAAGGCAATGAAGCCGACCGTGATGAACGGCCGCTTGAGCACATCTTTCCACATCTCCTCAACGTCGAAAAAATGATCGAACCAGAGAAAAGTCATGAAATGCAGCACGACATAGAAGAAGGAGAACAGCCCGAACATGCGGCGCAAGCGGATCAGCCAGTTCCACCCGGTCAGCCGGCGCAGCGGCGTGATCGCCAGCGTGATGCACAGAAAATACAAGGTCCAGTCACCGGTATTGCGCGTGATGAATTCGATGGGATTGGCGCCGAGCCGGTCCGTGAAGGCGAACACGGCAAGCCGGAAGAATGGCAAGAGCGACGCGGCAAACAGCAAAGCCTTGAAGATGCCGACCTGGCGTGGCGTCAGCTTGCGGACGGCATGGACGGGATTCATGTCGTCGCTTGCGGCCGGCGGACCTGAGCCGGCTTGGCGCCAGGGAAAAGAAGACCTTCAATATTGCAGGATAAACGCTTGATCGACATGAAAACTCCGTGAACGGCGAGGAACGAGGAGACTTATCCGTCTCGTCCCGCATCATCTTACAGAAATTCTCGTTTTTGATTTTTCCGGCGGCTTGCCGGGAAAAGAGCGTGAAATACGCTCAGGCCGCGGAAAGCAATCGCCCCGGCAGCTCAGCCAGCTCGCGGATGACGTGCACGCCGTCCGGCAAATCCAGCTCATGATCTTCGGATTGCAGCGCAAACACGGTCATGCCGGCGGCCAGACCGGCCTGAATGCCCGGCAGGCTGTCTTCGACCACGGCGCAGCGATGCGGCTCCACGCCCAGGCTGGCGGCGGCATGCAGGAACAAGGTCGGATCGGGTTTCCATTTCTGCACGTCGTAAGCGCTGAAAATGCGGCCCGCGAAATACGGCAGCATGCCGGTGACCTGCAAGCACAGTTCGATTTTGTTGCGAGGGGCGTTGGATGCAAGGCAGAACGGCACCGACAGCGCCTGCACCATCTCCAGCGCGCCATTGATCGGTAGCAGGCGCTCGCTCAGCATCTCGGTCATGACGCCGCGCAGTTCCTGCTCGAATACGGCCGGCAGCGGCGCGCCATGCAATTCCTCAATGCGCGCCAGGCACAGCTTCATGCTGGTGCCGCGAAACTGCTGCAAGGCCTCCTGCGCCGTCAACGTGACGCCGTAGCGCGCCACGTACTGCGACCAGGCATCGGCGACCACCACTTCGCTGTCGACCAGGGTGCCATCGCAATCGAACAGCACCAGATCGAAGCCGGACCTTGCATCTTTCTTCAAACCGGAACCCTCTTAAAGTTCGCCGTAGGAATGCAGACCCGACAGGAACATATTCACCCCGAGGAAGGCAAACGTCGTCACCAGCAGACCCACCAGCGCCCACCAGGCTGCGAACGGCCCGCGCAGGCCCTTCATCAGACGCATGTGCAGCCACGCCGCGTAATTGAGCCAGACGATCAGCGCCCAGGTTTCCTTCGGATCCCAGGACCAGTAGCCGCCCCAGGCTTCGGCCGCCCACAGCGCGCCGAGGATGGTGGCGATCGTGAAAAAGGCGAAGCCGACGGCAATCGCCTTGTACATCACGTCATCGAGCACTTCCAGCGACGGCAGGCGATCCGCCAGATAGCCCTTGGATTTGAGCAGGTAGGCCACCGCGACCATGGCCGACAAGGCAAACGTGCCGTAGCCGATGAAGTTGGCCGGCACGTGGATCTTCATCCACCAGCTTTGCAGCGCCGGCACCAGCGGCTGGATCTCGGCCGCATCGCGCGACATCGTGTACCAGAACAGGAAACCGACCGCCGCCGTGATCACCAGCAAGACAAAAGCACCGAGCTGGCGGGTTTCATAGCGCTCTTCGTAATACAGGTAGAACAACGCCGTGATCATGCAGAACAGGATAAACACTTCGTACAGATTGGAAATCGGGATGTGGCCGACGTCAGCGCCGATCAGGTAAGACTCGTACCAGCGCACCAGCATGCCGGTGAAGCCCAGCACCACGGCGGCCCAGCACAGCTTGGAGCCAATGGCGGAACCGACCGGCGAACGCGCGATCAGGCCGATCCAGTAAAACAGCGTCGACAACACGAACAAGGCGCTCATCCACAGGATGGCGGACTGGCTGGAGAGGAAGTATTTGAGGAAAAATTTCTTGTCGGCGAGCTCAAGGTTGCCGCCGTACATGGCGATCGCCGACAACGCCAGCACCGCCAGCAAGGCCATGAGCCAGCGCACCTGCTTCCAGTGCCAGCCGAGCCAGGCAAAGGTCGGCGCCGCCAGCACCAGGACGGCCTTTTCGTAGTAATCCATATGGCCGCCGTAGCGGTTCAGCGCAAACAGCGAGGCAGCGACCAGGGCGAGCGCATAAATCCAGTCCAGCACGCTGAGGCGTTTAAAAAAGCCGATATCCTGCGAGTAAGCGTGGGGTTGGCTCAATTCCATCATATTCTCCGATTTGTCTCCTGCCGCCATCCTACCCGTCCGTGGCGCGGGAGATATGTCGTTTCAGGCATAAGCGTTAAACGCCAATGCCCATAATCTCGGGCGCTAGCTTACGCCGTTTGCGTTAATTTCGCTTTGAGTAATTCGAATTCCTTGTCGAAATCCAGCGTCTTGCGTTGCGTGCTCATCGCCATCAGTGCATGCGAACCGCCCGAGTCATTTTCCTGAGGACGGATCCAGACCCACAAGCGACGCTCGCGGATGTACAGCATCGAGAACACCCCCAGCACCAGGAACAGGCAGCCCAGGTACACCACTTTCTTGCCCGGCGAGCGCGTCACCTGGAACACCGAGGCCTTGACCTCGTCGAAGCTGCTCAATTGCAGGTACACCGGCGCATGGTAAAACCCGGCGTCGGCCATGGCATTGATCGCCAGTTGCAGGAAGCGCGCATGCTTTTCATCGGTCGCCATCGGCGGCTGGCCAGCCTTCTCGCGCGCGACTTGCCACAACTCCCACATGCTGCCGTTGAGGATTTTCATGAAGATGTCGGCGGCTTTTTCCTGCTCCGCCGCCGGGATCTTCTCAATGAAGCGCGAAACGGCGATATAACCCGACTCCTTGCCGTCGCCGGCAAAAATGCTCAGGCCGCGCAGCGCCGACTGCTGCACCTGCTCCCGCAACTGGTCGGAATTGTTGCTGGTGCCCTTCATGGCCTGGCGCGCATAGCGCGCCGCGGCTTCTTCGCGCAGCGCCGGATTGGCCAGTGCGGCGCGCAGGCGCATCCATTCGTTGACGCTGTCGTTCTCGTCGGCCGGGATGCGCAGGTAGCGGAACGGTTCGTCCGGCACGTCGCGCACGCCCGCCAGGAAGACGTAAGCGCCGTCGACCTGCACCGACATCATGTAATTGAGAAACTCGCGCGCCTGGCCGGTCTTGTCGCGCAATTTATATTGCACGCTCGGTCCGACGTTCTTCAGGTCTTTGTTGTTGGCGTTCTTGGCGCCGGAGCCGAGATGCTTGTCGAAGCCTGCGGCAAAGCTCTGGTTGACGCTTTTATTGACGCTGCGCACATCCTGGCCGGCGCTGTTGCTCATGTTTTCGACGTTGAAGGGGCGGAAACCGGTCCATTCGACGGTGTAGTCGCTGTCTTTGCCTGCATCTTTGTCCTTACCGGATGGCGCGAGCGGCGTGCTGCCGTTGACTTCGCCGGCGATCTGGAAGCTCTTGTCTTCGGCGCCGCTCATCGCGTGCCCCGTCAGGCGCAACTTGCTGCCGCCGTCTTCAAAGCTGGATTGATAGACCGCGACGCCGTTGTAGATCAGCGGTTCGTTGACCTTGATCGTGGCCGAGAAATCCTTGCCGGTGGCGTTATCCCGCACCACCACGTCGCTGGCGAACAGCTTCGGCATGCCGGTCGAGTAATAGTCGATGACGAAACGTTTCAGCTGGATCGTGAACGGCAAGTCCTGGATCATCACGCCGTTTTGCTGCGGAATGATGGCGGTGCTGCTGCTGGCGCCTTCGGGGATCAGCGTGTTGCCGCGGAAGGTCGGGTTGCCGAGGCCGAGGCGATGCTCGGCCGGGATCTGCGAAATCAGGCCGTTGCCGGAGAACGGCGTCTTGCCGTAAAACCATTGCTGGAAGCGGATCGGCAAGTCGGAATCGAGCAGGCCGCCGACGCAGATGATGACGATCGCGCTGTGCGCAAAGATATAGCCCCACTTGTTGGCGGCCCCCTTCTTGGCGGCGACCAGCGTGGCGCCATCCTTTTCCACCAGTTTGACCTTGTAGCCGTTGGCGCCGATGCGTTGCGCCAGTTGCTGCGCCAGGCCGGCAACCGGTACGGCGGCGGTCCATTCCGCCTTGTGGTGGAAGTTTTGCAGCGATTGCTCGCGCACGTTTTCGCGCCAGCTTTTGACGTCCTTGATCATCTTGGGGCCGTTGCGCGCGATGCACAGCGAGGTCGACAACACCAGAAAGCCCATGATCAGCAGGAACCACCACGCCGAGTAGACCGCGTACAAACCCAGCTTGTTGAACACTTCGAACCAGAACGGCCCGAACTGGTTGACGTAGTTCGGCATCGGCTCGTTTTGCTTGAGCACGGTGCCGATGATGGAGGCGATGGCGATCAGCGTCAGCAGGCTGATGGCGAAACGCATGGAAGAAAACAGTTCAACGACGTCGGCAACCCAGCGCTGCCGGGTTTTCAGTTGTATGCCTGCGGTACTGCCTGTCATAAGTGCTACCTTTAATGATGCTGCTTGTGCAGCGCTTTTGCAATTCCTGAGCGACTCCCCGCGGCCCTTGCGCGGAAATGAAAAAGGGGCGGCTTCTCAGCCACCCCCTCCAATTTGTTACCTGCTGATTTTTACTTCAAACCGGCGATGTAGTCTGCAACCGCCTTGATTTCCTTATCCGACAAACGTTCCGCAATCGTGGTCATTTGCGGGCTGTTGCTGCGCATGCCGCCACGGAAGCTGGTCAGTTCGGTTACGGTGTAATCCTGATGCTGACCGGCCAGACGCGGATACTGTGCCGGGATGCCGGCGCCATTCGGGCTGTGGCAGCCTGCGCAGGCCGGGACATTCTTGGAAGCGATGCCGCCACGCCAGATGTGCTTGCCCAGTTCCAGCGTGTCCTTGTTCTTGGCCGCACCCGGCTTCGGCGCCTGCGCATTGAGGTAGGCGGCGATGTTCTTCACGTCCTCATCCGACAAGGCCTTGGCCAGCGGCGACATGATCGGATTATTGCGGCCGGCGGAGCGAAAATCGGTCAGTTGCTTGACGATATAAGCGGTATGCTGGCCGGCCAGGCGCGGATTGGCGGTAATCGTGGAATTGCCGGCGGCGCCATGACAGGAAACGCAGGCGGTGATGTTGCGGGCGGCATCGCCGTTGGTGTAAAGCGCCTCACCTTTGGCCGGATCAAGCTTGGCGACGGGCTCTGGTTTTTTTTCTTCGGCTGCAAATGCCGTGGAAGACACCGCCAGCACTGCAATAAACAAGGATTTCAACAATGGCGAAAAGGCACGATTCATTCAAACACCCTGAGACTTGATTGTATTAATAAATTGCCAGGTTGGCGACGATTCCTCTTTCCCTCTTTTCAAAAATGCCTGAAAAGTGTTTCCTCCAGCGCAACACAACAAGAGATAACCCCTTATTGTACAATAGCTTTTCGGCATTTTTGCCCACTTTTAATGCATTCCCCCTACTATGTCCCAACTTTGGCAAGCCCGTTTCTTCACCACGGTGAATCATCTCCGTGATTTGCCAACCACTCAGGTACCCGAGATTGCCTTCGCCGGTCGCTCCAATGCCGGCAAATCTACCGCAATTAATGTGTTGTGCAATCAAAAGAAGTTGGCTTTTGCTTCAAAAACGCCAGGACGGACACAGCATATCAACTATTTCTCCATCGGCGGCGCTCATGTGGCGCAGCATCGCAAAGATGAGACAAAAGTCGATGAAATCCGCGCCCTGCTGGTCGACTTGCCCGGCTACGGCTACGCCGAAGTGTCCGGCTCGGCCAAGCTGCACTGGCAGGAACTGCTGGGCGACTATGTCCGCCGCCGCGAGCAATTGGCTGCGCTGGTGATGATCGTCGACGCGCGCCGCCCCTTTACCGATCTGGATATCCAGATGGTCGAATGGTTTGCGCCGACCGGCAAACCGCTGCACTGCATCCTCAGCAAAGCCGACAAACTCAACCGCAACGAAGCCACCAACGCGCTGCGCCAGGCGAACACTTTTCTGGCCAGTTATGTGGATGCCGACGGCAAGCCGTTTCCGTTCACGGCGCAATTGTTTTCGGCGCTCAAGCGCACCGGTATCGACGAGGCCAACGACAAGATTCTGGAACTGGTCGGACTGGACGATGAAGACATCGACGACGCACAACCTGCGGCAGCGAATGATGCCGATGCCGGTCGGCACGAAGAAGAATGAACGCAGGAATGAAATAAAGCGTGAAAGCGGAACGCCAGATGTAAAAATGCCCTGGAAGGGGGGAAACCGTTCCAGGGCAAACGCCTATCGTTTGCACGATGAGCCCCGCTCAGGGAGGGAAGGGGAAGCGGGAGGCAACATACATTGCCTATGCGTAAGAACCCCTCCCCTTGGAAAAGTTTCAGAGGACGAATGGATTTTTTAATTATCGTCTTTTGATTATTTTTTGATTGAATTTATTTGAATTTGTCCGCAATTTGCCCGCATTTGGCGTCGCCGACAACATACCGGGTGCAAGGTAAGTTTTCCACCCCGCGACATCGGCTCAACGTCGCGCTCATGCACTTTTTTGTCCTTCTTCATGCGATTTAGTGAGTACCAATAATGTCATCGCCGATTAAATCCTCTTTCTCATCCCCGTTCCCCGCCATCCGTATGCGCCGCATGCGCAAGGACGCGTTTTCCCGCGCCATGATGCAGGAAAACGTCATCACCCCTGCTGATCTGATTTATCCGGTATTCATCCAGGAAGGCCATAACCTGCGCACGCCGGTCGGCTCGCTGCCCGGTGTTGAACGCCTGTCCATCGATCAGCTGCTGCAGGTCGCCGAAGACACCGTCGCACTCGGCATCCCGGTGCTGGCGCTGTTCCCGGTCATCGATCCGTCGCTGAAAACACCGGACGGCATCGAAGCCACCAATCCGGACGGCCTGGTGCCGCGCGCCGTCGCCGCGCTGAAGCAACGCTTCCCCGAACTCGGCATCCTCACCGACGTCGCGCTCGACCCGTACACCAGCCACGGCCAGGACGGCGTGATGGATGACAACGGCTACGTCCTCAATGACGAAACCACCGCCCTGCTGGTCAAACAGGCACTCACGCAGGCGCAAGCCGGCGTCGACATCGTCGCGCCGTCGGACATGATGGACGGCCGCATCGGCGCCGTGCGCAACGCGCTGGAAGCGGACAAGTTCATCCATACCCGCATCATGGCCTACTCGGCCAAATACGCCTCGGCCTTCTACGGCCCGTTCCGCGATGCGGTCGGCTCGGCCGCCAACCTCGGCAAGGGCAGCAAGAGCACTTATCAGATGGATCCCGCCAATAGCGACGAAGCGTTGCGCGAAGTCGCGCTCGATCTGGAAGAAGGTGCCGACATGGTCATGGTCAAACCCGGCATGCCTTATCTGGATATCGTGCGCCGCGTGAAAGACGAATTCAAGGTGCCAACCTTCGCCTATCAGGTCAGCGGCGAATACGCCATGATCAAGGCCGCCGTGCAAAACGGCTGGCTCGATCACGACAAGGCCATGATGGAAGCCATGATGGCCTTCAAACGCGCCGGCGCCGACGGCGTGCTGACGTACTTCGCCCGCGATATCGCGCGCTACTTGAAGAAGTAACCCGCCGCCATCTCGACCGGGGCGGCATGCCGTCCCGGGCTGCAGCACATCCCCTCCGCACATAAAAAAAGCGCACCCCGACGTGAGTCGAGATGCGCTGAAATGCATCGGCTTGCGCCGACTTCTGCTCAGAAGCCTTACCTACTTCATTCTGTTGCTGCGCTTACTTCCACAAGGAGCACTTCGACTCCGCCTTGGTCATGTAAGCCTGCTCGCCGGGAATCGTCTGCACCAGCTTGTAGTAATCCCAGGGGCGCTTGGATTCGGACGGCTTTTTCACTTCCATCAGGTACATGTCGTGCACCATGCGGCCATCGGGACGCACCACGCCGTTGGAGGTGTAGAAGTCGTTGATCTTGTTCTTGCGCAGGTAGTCCATGATCTTGTCGGCGTCGGTGCTGCCAACCGCCTTGACCGCTTTCAAGTATTGACCGACAGCCGACGCATCGCCGGCCTGGAACATCGTCGGCATTTTCTTCATCTTGCCGAAGTAACGATTGCCCCATGCGCGCGACTGGTCGTTGAGGTCCCAGTACCAGCCGTCGGTCAGGTACATGCCCTGCGTCACCTGCAAGCCCAGCGAGTGCGTGTCGGTGATGAAGATCAGCAAACCCGCCAGCTTCATCGTCTTGTTCACGCCGAATTCATTGGCCGCCTTGATGGCGTTGATCACGTCGCCGCCTGCCACCGCCAGGCCCAGGATCTGCGCCTTGGAGGCTTGCGCCTGCAGCAGGAAGGACGAGAAGTCGGACGTTGCCAACGGTGCGCGCACCTGGCCCACGACGCTGCCGCCACCGGCCTTGACCACATCGCTGGTGTCTTTTTCCAGCGATGTGCCGAACGCATAGTCGGCCGTCACGAAGTACCACGACTTGCCGCCCTGCCTGGTGATGGCGGCGCCCGTGCCGCGCGCCAGCGCCGTGGTGTCGTAGGCGTACTGGATGGTGTAGGCGTTGCATTCTTCATTGGTCTGGCGCGTGGTGCCGGCGCCGACCGAGATGAAGACCTTTTTCTTTTCGCCCGCGACTTTGCCCATGGCCAGGCTGGCTGCGGAATTGACGCCGCCGATCAGCATGTCGACGCCGTCGCGGTCGAACCATTCACGCGCCTTGTTGGCGGCGATGTCGGCCTTGTTCTGGTGGTCGGCAAAAACGAATTCGACCTTCTTGCCATTGATGGTGCCGCCGGCATCGGCAATCGCCATCTTGATCGCTTCGATGCCGCCCTGGCCGTCCATGTCGGCATAGGTGCCGGACAGGTCGGTGATGAAGCCGATCTTGATGGTGTCGCCGGCCGCGTTGGCCGCTGTGATGCTACCTGCGAATGCTGCGTACATTGCAGCGGACATCGCCGCCAGTTTCAGAAATTTCTTCAAACCCGTCTCCTCTATTGTTATGGTCCCGCTGCGGCGCGCAGCATTATCAATGCTTGCAGAACGACTGCGCGCCGGTTCCCTCTCTCCCTTAAGGCATCACGCTGTACGCGGATCCTTCACGACGGCCTTGGTTTGCTCGCCGTCGACCAGACGCATCAGGCCGAGCGGGTTGGCGTTTTGCAACGCCGCCGGCAGCAGTTCATCCGGATAATTCTGATAGCAGATCGGACGCAGGAAGCGATCGATCGCCAAGGTGCCGACCGAAGTGCCGCGCGCATCGGAAGTGGCCGGATACGGACCGCCATGCACCATCGCATCACTGACTTCGACGCCGGTCGGAAAGCCGTTGACCAGCAGACGGCCGGCCTTGTGTTCCAGCAGCGCGATCAGGTCCTGATAGGCGCGCAGGTCTTCCGGTTGCGCCTGCAAAGTCGCGGTCAGCTGGCCGTGCATGTTGCGGGCGAAGTCGATCAGTTGCTCGCGGCTTTCCAGCTCGACGATGACTGTCGCAGGGCCGAAGACTTCTTCTTCCAGCGGCGCATCCTTGGCGAACAGCACCGAAGCTTCCGCCTTGAACAGATGCGGCACAGCCTGCGTGTTCTGTGCCTCGCTGCTGCCGCCGGCGGCAACGACGACCACGCCGGGGACTTTGCTCAGGCGTTCCACGCCGCCGCCGTAGGTCTTGAGACCGGCGCTGTTGAGCATGGTCTGAGGCGTTTGTGCAGCCATTGCTTCGCGCAGTTGCCCGATGAACCTGGTCAACTCCGGCGAGCGCACGCCCAGCACCAGGCCCGGGCTGGTGCACAGCTGGCCGACGCCGACCACGACCGAGGCGATCAGGTCGCGCGCAATCGCTTCGCCGCGTGTCGCCAATGCCTGCGGCAACAGGATG
Source organism: Herbaspirillum sp. CF444 (assembly GCF_000282135.1). GTDB lineage: Bacteria > Pseudomonadota > Gammaproteobacteria > Burkholderiales > Burkholderiaceae_D > Herbaspirillum. Next base: position 22,995 of record NZ_AKJW01000006.1, on the reverse strand, counting down.
ATCGGGTTGATGCTCGACATTTCGGCGAACACCGGAATCGGTTGCGGACGCGCTGCCGCCATGTCGCACAGAGCGCGACCGCCGCGCAGCGAACCGGTGAAACCGACCGCCTGGATGCCGGCGCTCTTGACCAGTTGCGCGCCGACGCGATCGCCGTAAATCATGTTGAAGGTGCCGGCAGGCACGCCGCTGCGCTTGACGGCGCGCTCGATGGCGTCAGCCACCAGTTCGGACGTGACCAGATGGCCGCTGTGCGCCTTGAAGACAACCGGGCAACCGGCCGCCAATGCTGCTGCGGTATCGCCGCCGGCCACCGAAAACGCCAACGGAAAATTGCTGGCGCCGAACACGCCTACCGGACCGACGCCGATGCGGTATTGACGCAGATCGGGACGCGGCAGCGGCTGACGTTGCGGCAGTGCCGTATCGATGCGCGCACCGTAGAAATCGCCGCGACGCAAAACCTTGGCGAACAGGCGCATCTGGTTGCTGGTGCGGCTGCGCTCGCCTTGCAGACGACCGGCAGGCAATGCGGTTTCGCGCGATACTTCGGCGATGAAGTCGTCGCCGAGTGCATCGATTTCTTCTGCAATCGCGTCGAGGAATGTTGCGCGCGCTTCGGCCGACAGGGCACGATACGCCGGATACGCTGCGCTGGCGGCATCAACCGCGGCGCTGACTTCCGCTTCGGTCGCGGTCAGGAATGGAACGGCATGCGCTTCGCCGGTCGCCGCTGCGATGCTGAGCAATTTGACGTCGCCCTTGCCGCTGCGTGCGCCGCCGATGTAGTTGTGTCCGAGTATGGTCATTTGTCTCTCCGTTTACATCGATTGTGTGAGCAGGCGCGCGTAGTCGTCTTCCGACGCGACACGCGGATTGGTCTTGTGGCTGTGGTCAGCCAGTGCGCCCTTGATGATCTTGGGGAACATGTCTTCGGTGACGCCGAGTTCGGCCAGGCCGGTCGGCAGACCAAGACGCCTGCTCATGTCCTTGATCGCCGGGCCGATGTCGGCTTCACTCGACAGCCCCATGGCGTGCGCGATGCGCGCCAGTTTCTTTTCCTTGATGACCGATTCCGAATCCTTGTTGAATTCGATGATGGCCGGCAGGAAGATCGCGTTCAGGGTGCCGTGGTGCAGGCGCGGATTGATGCCGCCCAGCGAGTGACTCAGGCTGTGGACGCAGCCGAGGCCCTTCTGGAACGCCATCGCGCCTTGCATCGATGCACTCATCATGTTCAGGCGCGCTTCGCGGTCGTGCGGTTCCTTGGTGGCGCGTTCGATGTGCGCCCAGGCGCGCCACAGGCCATCCAGCGCAATGCCGTCTGCCGGTGGATTGAAGGACGGCGCCATGAAGGTTTCCAGGCAGTGCGCAATTGCGTCCATGCCGGTGGCGGCGGTCATCATCGCCGGCAGGTTCAGCGTCAGTTCAGGATCGCAGATCGCCAGGCGCGGCACCAGGTAGGGCGATAACACGCCGACCTTGCGGCCATCGTCGAGAATCAGGATGGCGCCGCGGCCGACTTCGCTGCCGGTGCCGGCGGTCGTCGGGATGGCGATGACGGGCGCCGTCTTGGCGGTAATGTTGGCGAGGCCGCCTTCGATCAGGGCGAAGGATTTCAGCGTGCCTTCGTGCGTGCCGCACACGGCCACGCCCTTGGCGAGGTCGATCGAGGAACCGCCGCCGACGGCGATGATGCCGTCACAGGCGCCGTCGCGGAACATCTTGACCGCTGCGCGCACGGCGGTTTCATTCGGGTTCGGGGGAGTCTGGTCAAATATGACGCACTGTGCGCCGTCTTTCAACTGGGCGACGACCTTGTCGAGGATGCCGGCGTTGCGGATGCCCACGTCGGTGACGATCAGCGGCTTGCGGATACCGATGCGGTCGCATTCCTGCTGCAGCAGCGCGAGCGCGCCATAGTCGAACTGAACCTGGGTAATGTAGTTAATCAGCGCCATTACATAGCCTTAAAGTTATAGATATACTTGCAATGCCATTCGGATCCGGCCGTCTCCAAATGTCGTTGTGTGCGGCGTTTTCCCTGCACAAATCAAGCTTTAGAGGCGAAACTGTATGCCAATCATGGCGCTTTGCCTAATGAGAGCTACTGATACAGCTATAACTCGAACTCATATACAATAATGCAAGACATCCCCTCGCTCAGCTCCATCACGTCCCGCCTGCATCTCAAGCAATTACGGCTGCTGACCGCGCTGGCCGATCACGGCTCGCTGCTCAAGGCGGCGGAGCAGGTTGCACTGACGCAACCCGGTGCCAGCAAGGCTTTACAAGAGATTGAGACAACTCTCGGCGCGCAACTGTTCGTGCGCACCAACCGAGGATTGGAAGCAACCGATCTCGGCCACTGCGTGATCCGCTATGCGCGCCTGATCCAAACCGACCTGGCGCACCTGCGCGAAGACATGATCGGCATCCTGCAAGGCCATGGCGGACGGCTGGCGCTGGGCGTGATCATGGGTGCGGTGCCGCTGCTGACCGACGCGCTGACGCGGCTGCTGGAAAAGCGCCCCGCCCTGTCGGTGGAAATCGTCGAAGACACCAGTGCGCGGCTGCTGCGCATGCTGGACCAGGGACGGCTGGACATGGCGATCTGCCGCACCAGCATCAGTCAGCAGCCGCACCTGTACGACAGCATCAACATCCACAACGAAAAGCTGGCGGTGGTGGCCAACATCCATCATCCGCTGGCGCAGCAACAAACATTGCAGCTGGCCGACCTGGCCGGTCAAAGCGATGTGCGCTGGATCGTGTACTCCGCCAACATGCCCATGCGCCTGCTGCTGGAGCGCGAATTCCACGAAACCAACCTGCGTTTTCCGCTGCATCTGCTGGAAACGACCTCGGCGTTCACGACCTTGTCGTTGTTGCAAAGGAACCCGTCCTTTGTCGCGCTGATGTCGGTCGACGTGGCGCAGTTCTGCACGCGCTTCGGCATGACCACCATCCTGCCGCTGGCGCTGCAGTCGCGCAGCGAGCCTTACCAGCTGGTGACGCGTCACGGCAGCATGCGCTCGTCGGTGGCGCAGTTGTTCATCGATGAATTTGCCGAGGTGCCGCCGGAGACGGCATAAAAAAAGCGCTCCGTTACGGGAGCGCTTTTTGGTGATGCAGCAGTTAATGGTCGCGATGCCTGCTTATTTGTTCGGCTGCGGCGTAATGCGCAGGTAAGGACGTGGCGAGGTGTAACCCTTCGGATATTTTTGCTTGATGACTTCTTCGTCCTTGACCGACAACGGGATGATGACGTCGTCGCCGTCTTTCCAGTTGCCCGGCGTGGCGACGGTGTAGCCGTCCGTCAGTTGCAGCGCATCCAGCACGCGCAGTACTTCGTCGAAATTGCGGCCGGTGCTCATCGGGTAAGTGATGATCAGGCGCACCTTCTTCTTCGGATCGATGATGAACAGCGAACGGACCGTCGCGGTTTCCGACTGGTTCGGGTGGATCATGTCGTACAGACCGGCGACTTTCTTGTCGACGTCGGCGACGATGGGAAAACCGACCACGGTCTTTTGCGTGTCTTCGATGTCCTTGATCCATTGATTGTGCGCTTCGGCGCCGTCCACCGACAAGGCGATGGCCTTGACGTTGCGCTTGTCGAATTCAGGCTTGAGCTTGGCGGTCAGGCCCAACTCGGTGGTGCAGACCGGCGTGAAGTCGGCCGGATGCGAAAACAGGACCACCCAGGAGTCCCCCGCCCACTCGTGGAACTTGATTTTGCCGATGGAGGAATCTTGCTCGAAATCCGGCGCGGTATCGCCCAAACGTAATGTCATCTCAGTCTCCTTGTAACGGAATAGTCGGGGAGTGCGCTTCGTTTCGGCAACCATGCAACTTGGCAGATCGTGGAACGCACCCTGAAACAGGATGTTAACTATAGCGTCTATGTCGACCGCGTTCCAACAACTATTAATGCCTAACCTAATAACCTTGAGCTATGACGCGAACCGTTCGGTGCAGGATGCCTTCTGGATAACGGAAAATAGTTGCCGGATGTTTACCTGACGGCTTGCAGGCTTTGCAAGAACTGGTCGGCGCTCTGGTAACCGATCACGCGCTTGCCCGCCAGTTCCCGTCCCTGGCGATCGAACAGGATGATGCCCGGCGGCCCGAATAGCTGGAAGCGCTTGAGCATGGCTTTGTCGTCGGCGTTGTTGGCGGTGACGTCGATCTGCAGCAAGACCATGTTCGAGAACTGCTCGCGCACGCGCGCGTCGGTGAAGGTGAATTTTTCCATCTCCTTGCAGGAGACGCACCAGTCCGCATAGAAGTCGAGCAGCGCCGGCTTGCCGCCGGTCTGCGCCAGCGCGGCATCAAGTTCGGCAATCGAGCGCACGCGCACAAAATCGGTGTGCGCAGCCTGAGCGCCACTGCCACTTCCACCATGCAGATGCGACAAAGGCGCCAATGCATCGCGCCCGCCGCTGGCAACACTGACCAGTTGCAGCAATCCCAAGGCAGCGAACACCAGGCCGAAGGCACGCGAGGTCCAGCGTACCGGCTGACTCCACAACAGATACGCGCCGTAAGCGATGCCGAGCGCAGCCCACCCGGCGACGAACAACCACGCAGGAATGACCGGCGACACCATCCACAATGCCGTCGCCAGCATCAGCACGCCGAAGAAGCGCTTGACCGACTCCATCCAGCCGCCCGCGCGCGGCAGCAAAGCACCGGCGGATGCACCGATGATCAGCAGCGGCACACCCATGCCGATCGCCATCGCCAACAAGGCGCTGCCGCCCAGCACCACGTCGCGTGTCTGGCTGATGTAGAGCAGCGCGCCGGCCAACGGCGCTGCGACACAGGGACCGACGATCAATGCCGAGATGGCGCCCATGATGAAGACGCCGACCAGTTTGCCGCCGCCCTGCTGTTCCGATGCCTGCGTCAATTTGGACTGCAACGCCGACGGCACCTGCAATTGATAGAAATCGAACATCGACAGCGACAAGCCGACCATCAGCAAGGCGAACAGACCCAGCACCCAGGGATTTTGCAAGGCTGCCGACAAGCCTTCGCCGATCATGCCGGCAGCAATACCCAGAGCGGTATAGATCAGCGCCATGCCGAGTACATACGTGACCGACAGCAGCAAGCCGCGTCCGCGACTGGACTGCGCACCTTCACCGACGATGATGGACGACAGGATGGGCACCATGGGCAATACGCACGGCGTAAACGACAGGCCGATGCCGAGCAGGAAGAACAACGACAGCACCGCCAGCAGCTTGCCGCTCTTGAGGACTGTACCGATCTTGTCCATGTCGGAGACATCTGCTCCGTTGGCGCTGTTGTTTGCAGCGTCGGCAGTCCCGGCTTTCACAACCTGGCCGATGGCGTCCGGCGACATGGCCGCTATCGTGTCCATCGGCGGATAGCACAAGCCTTTGTCGGCACAACCCTGCCCGCTTGCGATCAACTTGAATGGACCGGCAGCTTCAACCGGTATGCGGATACTGACGCTGTTATGGTAGGTCTCAACTTCTTTCTGGAAGTTGTCGTCGTACTTGACCTTGCCGTGCGGGAAATCAGGCTCGCCGAGCGTCGCGCCTTCCGCCTTGAAATGGAAACGGTCGCGGTACATGTAATAGCCGTCGGCGATCGCATAGTCGACTTCCAGCGTCCTGGCGTCGAGCATTTTGGCGGAGAACCTGAACGCGGCTTCGGGCGACAAATAATCCGCTGCGCGCGCCGCCGTCGACGCCAGCATCAAGGCTATGGGCGCTGCCATCAGCAGCGTCGCCATGCAATTCTTCCAGGTCTTCTCCATGGCGCCATATCGGGTATGTACGGCGGCCAGCAAACGCTTAAACATTCAACTCTTTCCTTGTTTCTGCAACGATCCAGTTCAGATAGGCCGGCAGACCGGCGGCGATCGGAATGGCGATGATTTCAGGCACGTCATACGGATGCGCCGCCTTGATCGCCGCCTCCAGTTCGGCGTAGCGCGCCTGCGTGGTCTTGATCATCAGCGTCACCTCGCTGGCATGCTCGATGGCCCCCTGCCATTGATATACCGACTGTACCGCAGGCATGATATTGACGCAGGCGGCCAGTCGTTGTTCCACCAGCGTGCGCGCTATTGTGCCTGCCAGTTCGGCATCGGGGACGTTGCTCAACACGAGCAGGGCTTGTTCCATGGCATCTCTCCGAATGGTATTGTCGGCATCCGCATCAAAACCGGCGGCGCGTGAAAATCATCGCCGCGTAAAAACCGCCGCAGCAATATGCCGCCAGTATCGCCAGATCGAGCAACGGCGACTGCGGCCAGCCGCCGAGCACCAGCGGGCGCACCAGATTGACGGCCGCGCTCAATGGCAGGAACTGCGACACCAGCTGCAGCCACGACGGCAGCTGCGCAACCGGATAATACACGCCCGACAGGAAAACCATCGGCGTCAAGATCAGCGTGAAGTAATAGGTGAAGAAGTCGTAGCCGCGCGCCAGCGCATTCATGATCAGTCCAAGCGCGGCGAAGGTCATGCCTGCGAAGAACAGCAGCGGCAGCACCAGCAGCACTTGCGGATGCAGACCAATGCCGAGCGCGAACATCACGCAGAGGATGGCGACGCCGCTGAAGAGGGACTTGGTGGCGCTCCACAGCAGCTCGGCCAGCACGATGTCGTCCAGCGCCAGCGGTGCGTTCATCAGCGCATCCCAGGTGCGCTGCACGCTCATGCGCGAATAGGCCGAATACAGGGCTTCGAACGACGACGCCATCATGACCGACATGCAGATCGAGCCCGAGGCGAGGTAGTGGATGTAGGGAATGCCATCGACTTCCTTGAGCATGCTGCCCAGGCCGTAGCCGAAGGCGATCAGGGTGATCAGCGGATCGGCGATGTTGCCGAGCACGCTGGCGACCATCAGCTTTTTCCAGACCAGGAAGTTGCGCCGCCAGATCGGATAGAAGCGCAACGAGAATGCCGGAAGGGCGTAGATGCTTGTCATGTCTGGTCCTTTGTTCTCAGTCGCGCCTCAGTCGCGCATTTCGCGGCCGGTCAGCTTGAGGAAGAGATCTTCCAGGTTGGCCGGGCGATGCAGGTAGCGCACGCCTTGCACGTGCTGCAGCGTCGCCAGCAGCGATTGCGCGTCATTGGTGTAGCAGAACGCCGTTTCGCCGCTATGCTCGATGCGGGCGGCGTGATCGCGGCCGTGCTGCTCCGCCCAGTTCCTGGCGTTTTCGCCGTAGACCTCCAGGACTTCGGCTTCGATGTGCTGAGCAATCAGTTGCTGCGGCGATCCCTCGGCAATCATCCTGCCGTGGTCGATGACGGCCAGGCGGTCGCACAAGCGCTCCGCCTCGTCCATGAAATGCGTGGTCAGCAGGATGGTTTTGCCGCGGGCCAGCAGGCTCTTGAGACGTTCCCAGATCATGTGGCGCGCCTGCGGATCGAGGCCGGTGGTCGGTTCGTCCATGAAGATCAGGTCGGGGTCGTTGACCAGCGCCCGCGCCAAGGTCAGCCGGCGTTTCATGCCGCCGGACAGCTCGCCGATGCGCGCATCTTTCTTGGCCGTCAGATTGGCGAACTCCAGCAGATCCGGAATCCGCTGCGCCATGAGCGCGTCCGCTATGCCAAAGTAACGGCCGAAGACTTGCAGGTTTTCCTGCACGGTAAAATCGGGATCGAGATTATCCGCCTGCGGCACCACGCCGACGCGCATGCGCGCCGCTCTTGCCTGATCCGGAATGGGCCGGCCGTTAAGGCGGATCTCGCCGCTGTCGGGCACCGACAAGCCGAGACAAAGCCGCAAGGTAGTGGTTTTGCCGGCGCCGTTGGGACCGAGCAGTCCATAGCATTCGCCGGGCCGCAATGCAAAGGACAGGTCGTTGATGATGGGCGTGCGCTCGGCGCCGGAACCAAAGGCCTTGTGCAGTTTGCTGACCGAAAGTATGGATGTCTCTGTCACGTTGTCCCCGGTGCTGCGATGTTATTGCGGTCTGCTGTCGGCGCTTGTCGTTGTGATGGCGGCGTCTGCAGCAGATGATTATTTCTACGCCGCGTTGCGCGTGCGGAGATGATACCGGAGTTACGGGCTGAGCCGAACTGCCGGCGAGAACCGTCGTTGATTGCCATTGCCACGATCGCGGGGCGACATCCCGAGAACCCGAGCGGTCACACTCCGCCGTTCGACCACGCACACTCCTAATCGTTTCAAGAAGACCTGCTGCTTGCGCGAAGTTATCCGTATTCTGTTTTTTGTTTGAGCCAAAAATGCAAAAAGCCAGGCAGAGCCTGGCTTTTCTTCATCGTGCTTATCGCGCTTGATGCGATGTCTGCATGCGGCGCAGATTACTCAACGCTTGGCGCTTCTTCGGAGACGTCCGGACGATCGACCAGTTCAACGAAAGCCATCGGCGCATTGTCGCCGACGCGGAAACCCATTTTCAGGATACGCAGGTAACCGCCGTTACGTGCTGCGTAACGTGGGCCCAGTTCGGAGAACAGCTTGCCGACGATTTCACGGTCGCGCAGGCGGGAAAATGCCAGACGCTTGTTGGCCAGTGTATCGGTCTTGCCCAGAGTCAGGATAGGCTCGACGACGCGGCGCAGTTCCTTGGCTTTTGGCAAGGTTGTCTTGATGGCTTCGTGACGCAGCAGGGATACTGTCATGTTGCGCAGCATTGCCAGGCGGTGCGAGGAAGTACGATTCAGTTTACGGAGACCGTGACGGTGACGCATGATATTTCCTTTCAGATTACAGTTTTAATCCAGTTCTTCTATCGGCAGTGTCTAGTTGCCGCGGACCGGTATCGATTGGGTTATTGCCTGTTGCCAGGACTTCTTGCTTCTACTGCGGTGCTGCTTGATTCTTTGCTCTGCATGACGAGCGGTTGAAACAACCGCTCGTCATCATTGCTTAATTACTTTTCCAGGCCGGCTGGCGGCCAGTTTTCCAGCTTCATGCCCAGGGTCAGACCGCGGGATGCCAGAACTTCCTTGATTTCGTTCAGGGACTTGCGGCCCAGGTTCGGCGTCTTCAGCAGTTCATTCTCGCTACGTTGGATCAGATCGCCAATGTAGTAGATGTTTTCGGCCTTCAGGCAGTTTGCCGAACGGACAGTCAGTTCCAGGTCGTCGACCGGACGCAGCAGGATAGGATCGACTTGCGGTGCACGCGATGGAGCTTCGGCAGTCGCTTCGGTGCCTTCCAGCGCAGCGAACACGTTCAGTTGATCAACCAGGACGCGGGCCGATTGACGGATCGCTTCTTCCGGGGTGATCACACCGTTGGTTTCGATGTTGATGACCAGCTTGTCCAGGTCGGTACGTTGTTCCACACGAGCGGACTCAACAGCGTAGGAAACGCGGCGGACCGGCGAGAACGATGCGTCCAGGATGATGCGACCGATGGTCTTGTTGGCATCTTCGGACAGACGGCGAACGTTGCCCGGCACGTAGCCACGGCCCTTTTCGACCTTGATCTGCATGTCCAGCTTGCCACCTGCGGTCAGGTTGGCGATCACGTGATCAGGATTGATCAGCTCGACATCGTGCGGCAGATCGATATCCGATGCCAGCACAACGCCTTCGCCTTCTTTCTTCAAAGTCAGTGTGACTTCGTCGCGGTTGTGCAGCTTGAAGACTACGCCCTTCAGGTTCAGCAAGATGTCAACGACGTCTTCCTGCACGCCGTCGAGGGACGAATATTCATGTACGACGCCGGCGATGGTGACTTCGGTCGGGGCGTAACCGATCATCGACGACAGCAGAACGCGGCGCAGCGCGTTGCCCAGGGTGTGGCCATAGCCACGTTCGAACGGCTCCATCACGACCTTTGCGTGACCGGCGCCGAGCGCTTCAACTTCGATGATACGTGGCTTCAACAAACTATTTTGCATGAAATGTCCTTTTCAATACCCTCGGTTCGTTACACCGATAAGGCTGATGGCATGTCGGAAAAATGCCCACCTAGAGGTGGGCACGGGGAAAACTCAGGATACGGATTAACGCGAATACAATTCGACGATCAGCGATTCGTTGACGTCGTTGGCGATTTCGTTACGGTCCGGGGAGGTCTTGTAAATACCTTCGAGCTTCTTGGCATCGACGGAAACCCACGATGGGAAACCGGATTGCTCGGCCAGCGACAGGGCTTCAGCGATACGCACTTGCTTCTTGGCTTTTTCGCGAACGGCAACGACGTCGCCAGCCTTGACCTGGTACGAAGCGATGTTCACGACGATACCGTTGACAGTCAGCGCCTTGTGGGACACCAGCTGACGCGCTTCAGCGCGGGTCGAGCCGAAGCCCATGCGATAAACGACGTTGTCCAGACGGGCTTCCAGCAACTTCAGCAGTGTTTCGCCGGTGTTGCCCTTGCGACGGTCCGCTTCAGCGAAGTAGCGGCGGAATTGGCGCTCGAGTACGCCGTAGATACGCTTGACCTTTTGCTTTTCGCGCAATTGGTTGCCGTAATCCGAAGTACGAGCACCGGAAGTGCGACCGTGTTGACCTGGCTTGGAATCCAGTTTGCACTTGGAATCCAGCGAGCGACGTGCGCTCTTCAGGAACAGGTCGGTGCCTTCGCGGCGGGAAAGTTTTGCTTTTGGTCCGATATAACGTGCCACGGTATTTCCTTTATTAAATGACGTCCCAAGACCATCGCTGGCCTGAACGCTAGTTTGATCTGCGTGCTATCAAACAGTGGGCTTAAGAACAAAACCCGCCAAGGTCATTGGCGGGTGATTTCCGACGCTTCCGCAGATTCTGCGAAAGCGCAAGATTATACTACAAATTAGATACGACGACGCTTTGGTGGGCGGCAGCCGTTGTGCGGGACCGGAGTCACGTCCTGGATCTGGGTGATCTTGATGCCCAGATTGTTCAGTGCGCGGACGGCCGATTCACGACCTGGGCCTGGGCCCTTGATGCGCACTTCCAGATTCTTGATACCGCATTCGATTGCAACCTTGCCGGCGGCTTCAGCAGCGACCTGAGCAGCAAACGGAGTCGATTTACGCGAACCCTTGAAACCGGCACCACCCGAAGTCGCCCAAGACAAAGCATTACCTTGGCGATCAGTGATCGTGATGATGGTATTGTTGAAGGAAGCGTGAACGTGAGCGATACCTTCTGCAACGTTCTTCTTAACTTTCTTGCGCACACGTGCTGCTGCGGCGTTATTTGGGGCTTTTGCCATAATTATTTCCTTGATTCCGATAATCGACTAGCGGGTACCGGGATTATTTCTTCAACGATTGAGCAGCCTTGCGCGGACCCTTGCGAGTACGTGCATTGGTGCGGGTACGTTGGCCACGGCAAGGCAAGCCCTTACGGTGACGCATACCACGGTAGCAGCCCAGATCCATCAAACGCTTGATGTTCATGGACAGTTCGCGACGCAGGTCACCTTCGACGACGAATTTTGCAATTTCGTCACGAAGCTTTTCCAGCTCGTTATCGTCCAGATCCTTGACCTTTTTGTTGGTCGGAACACCCGTAGCGACGCAGATTTCTTCTGCGCGTGGGCGGCCAACACCGTAGATGGCTGTCAGGCCGATAACAGTGTGCTGATGGTTGGGGATATTCACCCCTGCAATACGTGCCATGCGTTATTCCTCGATCAATAACGTTAAATTAACCTTGGCGCTGTTTATGACGCGGTTCTGTGCAGATCACACGAACTACGCCTTTGCGCTTGATGATTTTGCAGTTGCGGCAGATCCGCTTGACTGATGCGAGCACTTTCATTGTGGCCCTCTTTCTTTCAATACTAGGTTCGTTTCACACTACTTGGTACGGAACACGATACGTGCCCGGCTCAAATCATAAGGAGTCAGTTCCACTGTCACCTTATCTCCAGGGAGGATGCGAATATAGTTCATCCGCATTTTCCCGGAAATATGGCCGAGTACAACATGTCCGTTTTCCAACTTAACTCTGAATGTCGCATTAGGCAGATTCTCCAGAATCTCGCCTTGCATCTGAATAACGTCGTCTTTTGCCATTCCGTCGTCTGTTCCTTTGGACGCTACCCTTCACCTATCGTGAAGTCATGCCGCCCTTGAAATTTGCCTTACGAAGCAACGATTCATACTGCTGTGACATTACATAATTCTGAACCTGCGCCATGAAATCCATGGTGACGACCACAATAATCAGAAGAGAAGTTCCACCGAAGTAGAAAGGCACCTTCCAACGTGCGATCAGGAATTCCGGCAACAAGCAAACCAGTGTGATGTACACCGCACCAGCCAACGTCAAGCGCATCAAGATCTTGTCGATGTAGCGTGCTGTTTGATCACCAGGACGAATACCGGGAACAAACGCGCCGCTCTTTTTCAGGTTATCTGCAGTTTCTTTGCTGTTGAATACCAACGCAGTATAGAAAAAACAGAAGAAAACAATTGCGATCGCATACAGCAGCGCATGAATCGGTTCGCCTGGCGCCATCGATGCTGCCAAATCCTTCAGGAAACGAATGAAAGGATTCGATGTATCGCCGGAAGTGAACCAGCTCGTGATCGTCGCCGGGAACAAGATGATCGACGAAGCAAAAATGGGAGGAATCACACCAGCCATATTCAGCTTCAACGGCAAATGACTGCTTTGACCGCCGTAAATCTTGTTGCCAACCTGGCGTTTCGCATAGTTCACCAGAATCTTGCGCTGGCCGCGTTCAATGAACACCACCAGGAACGTCACCAAGGCGACGATCAGGCAGATCAGAATTGCCGACAATGCGTTCATCGAGCCCGTACGGACCAGCTCAAACAAACCACCCAATGCGTTCGGCAAACCAGCTGCGATACCGGCGAAAATAATGATGGAAATACCATTACCCAAGCCACGCTCTGTAATTTGCTCGCCCAGCCACATCAGGAACATCGTACCGGTCACCAGCGTCACGACCGTTGTCAGGCGGAACGCCAGACCCGGATCCAACACAAGACCAGCTTGCGATTCCAATGCGACGGCAATACCCAGCGCCTGGAACGTTGCCAGCACCAGGGTGCCGTAGCGGGTGTACTGGGTGATCTTGCGACGCCCGGCTTCACCTTCTTTTTTCAACGCTTCCAGTTGCGGCGATACCACCGACAGCAACTGCATGATGATCGACGCCGAGATATACGGCATGATCCCAAGAGCGAAAATTGTGAAACGCGACAGAGCACCACCGGAGAACATGTTGAACATGCCCAGAATGCCGCCCTGATTTTGTTTGAACAATTGCGCCAACTGCGTCGGGTCAATTCCTGGCACAGGAATGTGAGCACCGATGCGATATACAACTAATGCCGCCAGCAAAAACCACAAACGGCCCCAAGGGAAACCTTTTGCAGCGCCTTTAGCAAGTTGGGGTGTAGTCGCCAATTAATGCTCCGCGTCAACTGTCAGATTAAGCTACCGAACCACCGGCAGCTTCAATAGCTGCTTTAGCGCCCTTGGTAGCAATCAGACCTTTGACTGTTACTTTCTTGGTCAGCTCGCCCGACAAAATGATGCGGACAACCTTGGCCAGCTCAGGAACGATACCGGCTTGCTTCAGTGCCAGGATATCGACTTCGCCAACTGGCAAGCTTTCCAGGTCGGACAAACGAACTTCAGCCTTGTACGGCGTTGCCAGCGACTTGAAACCGCGCTTTGGCAGACGACGTTGCAGAGGCATCTGACCGCCTTCGAAGCCGACTTTATGGAAACCGCCCGAACGCGATTTTTGACCCTTGTGACCACGGCCGGCTGTCTTGCCCAGGCCAGAACCGATACCACGACCGACGCGACGCTTGTAGTGCTTGGCGCCTTCTGCGGGTTGGATTGTGTTTAATTCCATGATTTGCTCCGTTCGCAAGCCCAAGGCTTACGAAACCACTTTCACAAGATAGGACACTTTGTTGATCATGCCGCGAACCGATGGAGTGTCTTGCAATTCGGAGACCGAATTCACGCGACGCAGTCCCAGACCGCGCACTGTTGCACGGTGGTCTTGGCGAGTACCGATCAAACCCTTGACCAGTTGTACTTTGATTGTGTTTGCCATCTGTTTCACCTTAGCCCAGGATGTCTTCAACAGACTTGCCGCGCTTGGCTGCAATTTCTGCTGGAGTGTTCATTTTGGCCAAACCGTCGAGTGTTGCACGGACCATGTTGTAAGGATTGGTGGAACCATTCGACTTAGCAACGACGTTGGTCACGCCCATCACTTCGAAAATTGCGCGCATTGGACCACCGGCGATCACGCCAGTACCGTCTTTGGCCGGCGACATCAGAACAGACGATGCGCCATGCTTGCCGGTGACTGTGTGTTGCAGAGTACCGTTCTTCAAGGTGACCTTGATCATCTTGCGACGGGCTTCTTCCATTGCCTTCTGCACTGCAACTGGCACTTCCTTCGACTTGCCCTTGCCCATGCCGATGCGGCCATCGCCGTCACCAACAACTGCCAGCGCTGCGAAACCCATGATACGACCACCCTTCACCACCTTGGTGACACGGTTGACCGCGATCATTTTTTCGCGCATGCCGTCATCTGGCTTGTCGCTTTGCGTTTTGGATTGCATTTTTGCCATGATGATTTTCCTTAGAACTTCAGGCCGGCTTCACGCGCAGCTTCAGCCAGCGCTTTGACGCGACCGTGATAACGGAAACCGGAGCGGTCAAACGCTACTTCGGTGACTCCAGCTTTCAGTGCCTTCTCGGCGACGCGCTTGCCTACCAGTGTCGCGGCAGCAGCGTTGCCGCCCTTGCCGGTTTGGCCAGCCAACTGTTGGCGCACTTCTGCTTCCAACGTCGATGCCGAAGCCAGGACGTTTGCGTCGGGGCCGATGATGCTCGCGTAGATGTGCGTGTTGGTACGATGCACGGCCAGGCGATTGACCTTTAATTCTGCGATCTTGGCACGGGTTTGAGTCGCGCGGCGCAGACGTGATTGTTTCTTGTCCATCGTCAACCCCTATTACTTCTTCTTGGTTTCTTTGAGTACAACCACTTCATCCGAATAACGAACGCCCTTGCCCTTGTAAGGCTCTGGCTGACGATATGCACGGATTTCAGCGGCGACCTGGCCAACTACTTGGCGGTCGATACCCTTGATTAAGATCTCGGTTTGAGTCGGGGTTTCACACTTGATGCCTTGTGGCATCTGGTGAACGACTGGGTGCGAAAAGCCCAGCGACAGATTCAACTTGTCGCCTTGTGCTTGAGCGCGGAAACCCACACCAACCAAGTTCAGCTTCTTTTCGAAACCCTTAGTGACACCGTTGACCATGTTATTGACCAACGCACGCAGGGTACCGGACATCGCATTTGCTTCACGGCTGTCATTTGCAGCCTCGAAGTTCAGCGTGCCATTGTTGTTTGCAACCTTCACCAGGCCAGTCAATGGCTGGGAAAGCGAGCCCAACGGGCCTTTTACTGTGATCTGCGCTGCAGTAATGGTCGCTTCCGCGCCACTCGGCAGTGCAATCGGCATTTTACCAACACGAGACATATTGCACTCCTTAGGCCACGTAGCAAATCACTTCGCCACCGACACCGGTAGCGCGCGCTTTGCGATCTGTCATGACGCCACGTGGAGTGGAAACGATTGCCACACCCAGGCCGTTCATCACGTTAGGAATCTCGTCCTTGCCTTTGTAAATACGCAGGCCGGGACGGGACACGCGCTCGAGGCGCTCGATAACTGGACGACCGGCGTAGTACTTCAGGCCGATTTTCAGTTCTGCTTTGCCGCCGGCTTCAGCCACGGCGAAATCTTCGATATAGCCCTCGTCCTTGAGGACGTTTGCAATTGCGATTTTGACTTTCGACGACGGCATTGCTACGGTCGTCTTTTGCACAACTTGCGCATTGCGGATACGGGTCAGCATATCGGCGATAGGATCGCTCATACTCATTGCTTGTTCTCCTATTACCAGCTGGCTTTAGTCAAACCCGGGATTTCACCACGCATGGCGATTTCACGGACCTTAATACGACCCAAACCGAATTTACGGAATGTGCCACGTGGACGACCTGTCAGTGCGCAACGGTTACGTTGGCGGGTCGGAGCCGAGTTACGCGGCAGCGCTTGCAACTTCAGGCGCGCTTCGTAACGTTCTTCTTCCGACTTGGATTGGTCGTCGATGATAGCCTTCAACTCAGCGCGCTTGCCGGCGTATTTCTTCACCAGATCTGCACGCTTTTGTTCACGGTTAATCAGTGCCAGTTTTGCCATGGCAGCCTCAGTTTCTGAACGGAAATTTAAATGCGGCGAGGAGCGCTTTCGCTTCGTCGTCGGTCTTCGCGGTTGTCGTGATGCTGATATTCAAGCCACGCAGCGCATCGATTTTGTCGTATTCAATTTCGGGGAAAATGATCTGCTCTTTCACACCGATATTGTAGTTGCCACGACCATCGAAAGCACGACCGGAGACACCACGGAAGTCACGCACGCGCGGCAGAGCCACGGTGATGAAACGATCCAGGAACTCGTACATCTGGGCGCCACGCAGGGTCACCATGCAACCAATCGGATAGCCTTCACGGATCTTGAAACCCGCGATCGCCTTACGCGCCTTGGTCACGACCGGCTTCTGACCAGCAATCTTGGTCAAATCGCCGACAGCGTGCTCGATGATTTTCTTATCCGCAACAGCTTCCGACAGACCCATGTTCAATGTGATCTTCAGAATGCGCGGAACTTCCATTACCGACTTATAAGCGTACTTAGCAGTCAAGTCGGCAACGACTTTTTCTTTATAGAACTCTTGGAGACGTGCCATGATCTATTAAACCTTAACAACTTCGCCGCTGGATTTGTAAGCACGGACTTTCTTGCCGTCCACGCTCTTGAAACCCACGCGATCTGCCTTGCCGGACGCCGCATTAAACAATGCGATGTTCGACACATGAATTGGCATCAGCTTATCGACGATGCCGCCAGTTGCACCAGTCATTGGATTAGGCTTAGTCGCTTTTTTAGCGACGTTGACGCCTTCAACAACAACGTAATCAGCGCTGACACGCTGAGTTACCACACCGCGCTTACCTTTGTCTTTGCCGGTCAGCACGATGACTTCATCGTTCTTACGAATCTTTCCCATGACCACTCCTTACAGAACTTCAGGCGCCAGAGAGACGATCTTCATGAAGCGCTCTGTACGCAGCTCACGAGTAACTGGCCCGAAAATACGGGTACCGATTGGTTCCAGCTTGGCATTCAGCAGAACGGCTGCATTGCCGTCGAACTTGACCAGGGAACCATCCTGACGACGCACGCCCTTGGCGGTACGAACGACGACAGCGTTGTAAATTTCACCTTTTTTGACGCGACCGCGTGGAGCTGCGCTCTTCACGGTAACTTTAATCACGTCGCCGATGCCTGCGTAACGGCGCTTGGAACCACCCAAGACTTTGATGCACAAAACTTCGCGCGCACCAGTGTTGTCGGCCACTTCGAGCCGGCTTTCAGTTTGAATCATGATATTTTCTTTCCCAACTTAATCCGCTCAAATCACACAATGTGAATCGCGGTCAGTCTTGGTCCTGTTAGCAAGCGAACTCGCTAGTTAGGGGACGATTAAGCTACGTAACTGCATCTTGCCTCTTACCCTTGCCAAACACCAAGAAGCAAAAGAAGAGCTGAGCATTATGGCACCATAATGCTCAGTCTGCAAGCCTTACTTATACAATCTGTGCCACTTGTACAACGCGTGTCACGCTCCAAGCTTTGGTCTTGGAGATAGGACGACCTTCCTGGATCTCGACTGTATCGCCAGTCTTCGCCTGGTTCGACTCATCATGAGCGTGGTACTTGTTGGTACGCACGATGATTTTGCCGTACAGCGGATGCTTGACGTGACGCTCGATCAGAACGGTAACAGTCTTATCCATCTTGTCGGACACAACCTTGCCAATCAGCGTGCGCTTGAGCGCTTGTTTCACTTGATCGTTCATTGTTGACCCTTCGAATTGATGACTGTTTTCACACGTGCGATATCGCGACGTACTTTCTTCAGTTGCGCGGTATTGTTCAGTTGCTGCGTAGCCACTTGCATGCGCAAGCTGAATTGAGCCTTCAACAGCTCATTCAGTTCTTTGGCCAGAGCCGCTTCGTCTTTACCACGGAGTTCAGATGCTTTCATATTCCGCTCCTATTATTGACCGACTTGACGAACAACAAAAGTCGTCGACAGTGGCAATTTGGCTGCTGCCAAGCGGAACGCTTCACGCGCCAGAGCTTCGTCAACACCATCCATCTCGTACAGCATCTTACCTGGCTGAATTTCAGCCACGTAGTACTCTGGATTACCCTTACCGTTACCCATACGCACTTCAGCAGGCTTTTGGGAAATCGGCTTGTCCGGGAAAACGCGAATCCAGATACGACCGCCACGTTTGATGTGACGGGTCATAGCGCGACGAGCGGCTTCGATCTGACGTGCCGTGATACGACCACGACCAACTGCTTTCAGACCGAACTCACCAAACGATACGGCTGTACCACGCGAGTGCGAGATACCCGTATTGCGACCTTTTTGTTCTTTACGATATTTTCTACGTGCTGGTTGCAGCATGATTATTCTCCTGCTTTCTCAGCCGACACACCGGCATCGGCAGCTTGACGTGGAGCACGCTTGGCACCCGCACCTGCTGGAGCACCACCGGTCTTCGAACGAGGACGAGCACCTGGCTTGCCATCGTCACGACGTGGACCGCGACGCTTCTTGTCGTCTTCCGGCTCACCGACCAACACTGGTGCTTCGCCGTTAGCCAGACGATCGCCCTTGTAAACCCAAACCTTGATACCGATGATGCCGTAGGTGGTTTGTGCCTCGCCGAAACCGTAGTCGATATCAGCGCGCAGGGTGTGCAGAGGCACGCGGCCTTCGCGATACCATTCCTTACGCGCAATTTCGATGCCGTTCAGACGACCGGACGACATGATCTTGATGCCCTGAGCGCCCAGACGCATTGCGTTCTGCATCGCACGCTTCATGGCGCGGCGGAACATAATACGCTTTTCGAGCTGTTGAGCGATCGAGTCGGCGATCAGCTGAGCATCGGCTTCCGGCTTGCGGATTTCTTCGATGTTGACGTGCACCGGCACGCCCATCAATTTACCCAGCGCTGCCTTCAGCACTTCGATGTCTTCACCCTTCTTACCGATCACAACGCCTGGACGGGAGCTGTAAATGGTGATGCGGGCATTCTTCGCCGGACGCTCGATAACGACGCGACCAACCGAAGCGTTCTTCAGTTTTGTCTTCAGGTAAGCACGAACCTTCAGATCTTCGTTGAGCATGTCGGCAAAATTGTTATTGCCTGCATACCAGCGCGATCCCCAGTTACGTGTAACCGCCAGACGGAAACCGGTTGGATGAATCTTCTGTCCCATCGTGACTCCTTAGTTTCCGACAGTCACGTAAATGTGACAGGATTGCTTGGAAATACGATCACCACGGCCTTTTGCACGCGCTGTGAAGCGCTTGAGGACCGTACCTTTTTCCACATAAATGGTCTTGACCTTGAGCTCGTCAATGTCGGCGCCATCATTGTGTTCGGCGTTCGCGATTGCGGACTCCAGAACCTTCTTGATGATGACCGCACCCTTTTTAGGGCTGAAGGCCAAGATATTCAGTGCTTGATCAACTTTTTTGCCGCGGATCAGGTCTGCGACCAGACGGCCCTTCTGAGCCGACAGGTGCACACCACGCAGGGTAGCTTTAGTTTCCATCATAGGACCTTATTTCTTAGCCTTCTTATCGGCGGCGTGACCCTTGAACGTACGGGTCAGCGCGAATTCGCCGAGCTTATGACCAACCATGTTTTCGGACACATAAACCGGCACGTGTTGCTTGCCGTTGTGCACCGCGATCGTCAAACCGATGAAATCCGGCATGATTGTCGAACGACGGGACCATGTCTTGATTGGCTTCTTGTCTTTGGTCGCTTGAGCTGCCTCAACCTTTTTAACCAGGTGGGCGTCGCAGAATGGACCTTTTTTCAATGAACGTGTCATGTTTTATCCTTATTTCTTGCCGCGGCGCGAGACAATCATTGAAGTCGTACGCTTGTTGCTGCGTGTCTTCTTGCCCTTGGTCTGTTGACCCCACGGCGAAACCGGATGACGACCTGCTGCAGTCTTACCTTCACCACCACCGTGCGGGTGATCGACCGGATTCATGACCACACCACGCACTGTCGGGCGAACACCGCGCCAACGCATTGCACCAGCCTTACCAATCTTGCGCAGATTGTGCTCGCCGTTGCCGACTTCACCGATCGTTGCACGGCATTCGATGTGAATGCGGCGCACTTCGCCGGAGCGCAGACGAACCTGAGCGTAAGTACCTTCGCGTGCCATCAGCACAACGCCGGCGCCTGCTGTACGAGCGATCTGGGCACCCTTGCCCGGCAACATTTCCACGCAGTGGATTGTTGTACCGACAGGAATATTGCGGATCGGCAGAGCGTTACCAGCCTTGATCGGCGCTTCGGAACCACTGACCAGTTGATCGCCGACAGCAATGCCCTTAGGAGCGATGATGTACTTGCGTTCGCCGTCTGCGTAGCACAGCAGAGCGATGTGCGCAGTACGGTTCGGGTCGTATTCGATACGCTCGACCTTGGCAACGATACCGTCCTTGTTGCGACGGAAGTCGACAACGCGGTAGTGTTGCTTGTGGCCGCCACCGATATGACGGGTGGTGATGTGACCGTTGTTGTTACGACCAGCAGTCTTGGACTTCTTTTCGATCAGGGCGGCAAACGGACGGCCCTTGTACAGGTCGCTGTTGACGACCTTGACCATACCGCGCCGACCGGGCGAGGTTGGCTTAACTTTTACGAGTGCCATTATTTAGCCTCCTCGGTGAAGTTGATTTCTTGACCGGGCTTCAGGCTGACAAATGCGCGACGTGTGTGGTTGCGACGACCAACCGAACGGCCGGAACGTTTTTGCTTACCTTGACGATTCGCGACCTGAACAGACTCCACTTGAACCTTGAACAGCAGTTCGACCGCAGCCTTGACTTCCAGCTTGGTCGCATCTTGCGTTACCAGAAAAACGACTTGCTCGTTCTTCTCGGCGACGAAAGTTGCCTTTTCAGAGATCACCGGCGCCAGCAGCACTTTCATCAAGCGCTCTTCGCTATGTTTAATTGCGTTCATGCCAGCAACTCCTCAATCTTAGCCAGTGCTTGCTTGGTGATCAGCACTTTCTTGTAGAACACCAGGGAGACTGGATCAGCTTGACGCGGCTCGACAACCAGCACGTTCGCCAGGTTGCGCGACGCGAGCAACAGGTTTTCGTCCAGCGTGTCAGTAATGACCAGAACGGAGTCCAGACCCATGACCTTCAGCTTTTCGGACAGCAGCTTGGTCTTCGGTGCTTCGACCGAGAAATTCTCGACGATCGACAGACGACCTTCGCGAGCCAACTGGGACAGAATCGAGCAGACACCTGCGCGATACATCTTCTTGTTGACTTTGTGCGAGAAGTTTTCGTCAGGCGAGTTCGGGAAAATACGACCACCGCCACGCCACAGTGGCGAAGACGACATACCGGCACGAGCGCGGCCAGTACCCTTTTGGCGCCACGGCTTCTTGGTTGTGTGATGCACTTCTTCACGATCTTTTTGCTTGCGGTTACCGCTGCGAGCATTGGCTTGATAAGCCACGACGACCTGGTGAATCAGTGCTTCGTTGTAATCACGACCAAAAATGGTGTCAGGAGCAGCGACGTTCGATGCGGCTTGACCTTGATCATTCAGGAGCTTGAGTTCCATGAATTAGGCTCCCTTCTTGACTTTAACTTTAACTGCCGGGGAAACGACCACTTGGCCATTTTTCGCGCCTGGAACAGCACCCTTGACCATCAGCAATTGACGCTCAGCGTCGATGCGTGCGATTTCGAGGTTTTGTACTGTGCAGGTAACGTCACCCAGGTGACCGGTCATGCGCTTGCCAGGGAAAACACGACCTGGATCCTGCGCCATACCGATGGAACCTGGAACATTGTGCGAACGGGAGTTACCGTGCGATGCGCGACCGGATGCAAAGTTGTAACGCTTGATCGTACCAGCATAGCCCTTACCGATGGACACGCCTTGCACGTCCACTTTCTGACCAGCTTCGAACAAGCTTGCAGCGACGACGTCGCCAGCTTTCAACTCGGCAGCCTTGGCTGCATCAATGCGGAATTCTTTCAGAACGGTCCCGGCTTCAACGCCAGCTTTGGCGTAGTGACCGGCAGCAGCTTTAGTCACACGCGAGGCGCGACGCTGACCGAATGCGACCTGAACAGCGGAATAACCATCCACTTCAGGCGTTTTGATTTGGGTCACGCGATTGTTCGACACATCCAACACGGTCACAGGAATAGAATCCCCGTCTTCCGTGAAGATACGCATCATACCAACCTTGCGACCAACAAGGCCTAGGCTCATTGTTTTTCTCCATTCCCGCCTGCGATTGGGCGGGGCTGATGTTTGTACAACTAAAATATGTGGAGTCACGAATCCCGCGACTCCACCGAAGCCGATCAGTATAACCGGGTAAATTTTTATTTGCAATACCCGACAGTGTCGTGGTATGTCAAAGTTTTATCCGACCATACTTTTTACAACACTTGCTGCAAATGCTTATTGCAGCTTGATTTCTACATCAACGCCAGCCGGCAGATCCAGCTTCATCAATGCATCGACAGTCTTGTCGGTCGGATCGACGATATCCATCAGGCGTTGGTGCGTGCGGATTTCGAATTGATCGCGCGAAGTCTTGTTGACGTGCGGGGAACGCAGAACGTCGAAACGCTGAATGCGTGTCGGCAGCGGAACCGGACCCTTGACGACGGCGCCGGTGCGCTTTGCCGTATCGACGATTTCCAGTGCGGATTGGTCGATCAGACGATAGTCGAATGCCTTCAGGCGGATACGAATTTTTTGGCTAGGAACTGACATGATTTTCCTTTAAAGAACGAACCGCGGATGACAGCCATCCGCGGCAATGATAAATAGTTATTACTTATTACGCGTCAGGCAGGATC
>NZ_AKJW01000005.1 GCF_000282135.1 Herbaspirillum sp. CF444 | reverse complement strand
GCGGCTTGGTCCGCTCGAATTTACCTTTTGCCATTTTGCATTTCCTTCAAAAAGAACGATTTTCTTAACAATTAAAAGCTCACTCCCTGCCAACGCAGGGAATGAGCAAAACTTAACTTACTTGGTCTTGGAAGTAACGATCGCGTCGATGACGTTCTTCGGTGCTTCGGAGTAGTGCTTGAATTCCATCGAATATGTCGCACGACCTTGTGTTGCCGAACGCAACGAAGTCGAGTAACCGAACATTTCCGACAGCGGCACTTCCGCCTTGATGATCTTGCCGCCACCGCCGGCGATTTCATCCATGCCTTGCACCATGCCGCGGCGGGACGACAAGTCGCCCATCACGGTACCGGCGTAGTCTTCAGGCGTTTCAACTTCAACCGCCATCATTGGCTCCAGAATCACCGGGCTGGCTTTACGGCAACCATCCTTGAACGCCATCGAACCGGCCATGCGGAATGCATTTTCGTTCGAGTCAACGTCATGGTAGGAACCGAAGAACAGAGTGACCTTGACGTCAACCACTGGGTAGCCGGCCAACACGCCGGTGTTCAGTGTTTCACGCACACCCTTTTCAACTGCCGGGATGAATTCGCGAGGAACGGTACCACCCTTGATCGCGTCGACGAATTCGAAACCCTTGCCTGGTTCTTGCGGCTCGATCTTCAGAACCACGTGACCGTACTGACCACGACCACCGGATTGCTTGACGAACTTGCCTTCGATTTCGTCGCAAGTCTTGCGGATGGTTTCGCGGTAGGCAACTTGTGGCTTGCCGACGGTCGCTTCCACGTTGAATTCACGCTTCATGCGGTCGACGATGATGTCCAGATGCAACTCACCCATACCGGCGATAATCGTTTGACCCGATTCTTCGTCGGTACGCACGCGGAACGACGGATCTTCAGCAGCCAGACGGTTCAGCGCCAGGCCCATCTTTTCCTGGTCGGCCTTGGTCTTTGGCTCAACAGCTTGCGAAATCACTGGCTCAGGGAAGACCATGCGTTCCAGCACGACCACAGCCTTGTCGTCGCACAGGGTGTCGCCGGTTGTGGTGTCTTTCAGACCGACCACGGCAGCGATGTCGCCTGCCAGCATTTCCTTGATTTCTTCACGCTGGTTGGCGTGCATCTGAACGATACGGCCAATACGCTCCTTCTTCGACTTCACCGAGTTGAACACGGTGTCGCCCGAATTCAGGGTGCCCGAGTAGCAACGGATGAAGCACAGCTGACCGACGAACGGATCAGTTGCGATCTTGAATGCCAGCGCCGAGAACTTCTCGGTGTCTTCTGCTTTACGCACGACCGGCTCGTCGTCTTCATCCAGACCTGGGACAGGCGGAATATCGACCGGCGACGGCAGGTATTCGATCACGCCGTCCAGCATGGCTTGCACGCCCTTGTTCTTGAACGCGGTGCCGCACATCATCGGAACGATTTCGCTGGCGATGGTGCGTTGACGAATCGCAGCCTTGATATCGGCTTCGCTCAGGTCGCCGTCTTCCAGGTACTTATTCATCAGTTCTTCGGATGCTTCAGCAGCCGCTTCGACCATGTTTTCACGCCATTTTTGCGCTTCTTCCTTCAGATTTTCAGGAATGTCGCGATAGTCGAACTTCATGCCTTGGCTGGCGTCATCCCAGTAAATCGCGCGCATCTTGACCAGATCGATCACGCCTTCGAAGTTGTCTTCGGCGCCGATAGGCACTTGCATAGGAATCGGGTTGGCCTTCAGGCGTGCACGCATTTGATCGTACACCTTGAAGAAGTTGGCGCCGGTACGGTCCATCTTGTTGACGAACGCCAGGCGAGGAACCTTGTACTTGTTCGCTTGACGCCAGACTGTTTCCGATTGCGGCTGCACGCCGCCGACTGCACAGTAGACCATGCAAGCGCCGTCGAGCACGCGCATCGAACGCTCAACTTCAATCGTGAAGTCAACGTGGCCCGGGGTGTCGATGATGTTGATGTGGTGAGCCGGGAAGTTGTTCGCCATGCCCTTCCAGAAACAGGTCGTCGCAGCCGAGGTAATGGTAATACCGCGCTCTTGCTCTTGTTCCATCCAGTCCATGGTGGCCGCGCCATCATGCACTTCACCGATCTTGTGGTTCACGCCTGTGTAAAACAGAACGCGCTCGGTCGTCGTTGTCTTACCAGCATCAATGTGAGCGGAAATACCGATGTTGCGGTAGCGCTCAATGGGGGTCTTGCGAGCCATGATTTATTCCTAAGTCTTTAATGCGCGAAACCGAGCGCCATTTTTGTAAAATAGTCGCTCGGCTCGAACAAATTTTAGATACAAACGGAGCTTCTCAACAATTCCCGAAAAGCCCCGCCCAGTCTTGTTAGAAGCGGAAGTGGGAGAACGCCTTGTTCGCTTCAGCCATACGGTGAACTTCGTCACGCTTCTTCATCGCACCGCCACGGCCTTCGGCCGCTTCGATCAACTCGCCACCCAGACGTTGCGGCATGGACTTTTCGCTACGCTTGTTTGCGGCTTCGCGCAACCAACGCATCGACAACGCCATACGGCGGACAGGACGCACTTCAACCGGAACCTGGTAGTTGGCACCACCGACACGGCGGGACTTCACTTCGACCATCGGCTTGCAGTTGCTCAGCGCAGCGGCGAACACTTCCAGCGGGTCTTTACCAGTTTTGGTTTGAATGTGCTCGAACGCACCGTAAATGATGTTTTCAGCGACCGACTTTTTGCCGGACAGCATCAACACGTTGACGAACTTAGCAACATCAACATTGCCGAACTTTGGATCAGGCAGGATTTCCCGCTTGGGTACTTCACGACGACGTGGCATTTCAATTCCTTTCAGTCTTCAGTTGAGCGGGCAGAATGAATTCTTACCGCACTCGCGGACGGCCATCATAGCCACCCACTTACTCGGCCCATCACGGACCGACACATTTCACCAGACTTGCGCCCGACGAAAACAAATTACTCGATGTTACTTTTTAGCTGCCTTGGCGCGCTTGGCGCCGTACTTCGAGCGAGCTTGCTTACGATCCTTGACGCCTTGGGTATCCAGGGCACCGCGAACCATGTGGTAACGCACACCCGGCAAGTCTTTAACACGGCCGCCGCGGATCAGCACGACGCTATGCTCTTGCAGGTTGTGGCCTTCGCCACCGATGTACGAGATCACTTCGAAACCGTTGGTCAAACGCACTTTTGCAACCTTACGCAAAGCGGAGTTCGGCTTTTTAGGAGTCGTTGTGTAAACGCGGGTACATACGCCGCGTTTTTGCGGGCTGTTTTCCAGCGCCGGCGATTTGCTCTTCACGGTCGCGGAGACACGTGGGCTGCGAATCAATTGATTGATGGTTGGCATCGTTTTATATCCAACAAAATTACGACGTTAATAACATTAATTCCAGAAACGGTTGCCCGGAATTAAACAAGAAACTTGCACGAAAGAAACCTGTGCACACCGATTTTAGAGAAAACGAGAGAAGCGCCGAAGAAAGCCGGAAGCAGACCAAAGAACGCTTAAGCCCAGGAGAGCCTAAATTCGAGAACTCGCGAGTATATGCCTGAATAGGCAAGGGGTCAAGGGTCGTTTCCACGCCCCCCTGACCCCGTTGGTAAATTTACGACGCTCTTGCCGGCCCACCTGCCACCGTTGGCCGACCGGTTTCGGGCAGCCGCAACCGGCGCTACTTGTCTCTCTGTCTACTCAGGCACGTGCCAGACTGGCCACAATACTGCGCCACATGGCCGATTCTTCCTTGTTGCGATCGCGACGCGAGAAGAAATTGACCACTTGTTCGCCATTGGCGTCGTAGAACTCCACCGACGTGATGACGCCATCCTTGGCCGGACGCTTGACCACCCAGCCGTGATCGATGCCGGCCTGGCGCAGATGCAGGTTGAAATCCGGATCGAGCACGTTGAACCACTCGCCGGTCGCCTTCACGGTCTTGACCGTGCCGCTGAAGATCTGCGTCATGCCGGGATTGCTCACGAACACCATGATTGGCTGCGCCTGGCTGGAAGCGCTGTTGAGCAAGGTCTGCACCGACTGCGCGCTGATGCGATAGGCGGCGTCCTTGCCGATCAGGTCCAGCGCCTGCTCGCGCGTGATGCCGAGGTCCTTCAGCAGACGCGGGAATTCATGCACGTCCGTCAGTTCATTCCACGAGTCGCGCAACTCCTTGACGTCGACGTCGCCGTTCGGCTTCCTGATGACTTTCGTCGGCGCCCGGTCGACCTTCAGGGCCGCGGACTGGTCGGTCGCCTTGAAATCGCCGACCAGCTTGTCGAAGACCGCCACGCCGGCTTCGTTGTCCAGATAGACCTTGTTGACGGCGTTGCCGTGCACGTCGAAGAACTGCAGGCTGCGGCTGACCTTGCCTTCGCGGCCCGGCTGCACCACGGCGAAGGCCGAGCGCCAGTTGTCGGTGCCGAAGCGCAGGTCGATCTGGCCGCCGGCAAAGCCGGTCCCCGGAATCACCCTACCGTCGGCATTGAGCTTCGCCTTGGTGACGGTACCGACACGTTCCAGCACGGCGTTGTCATTTCGCGTGATGGCCTTGATCCGGCCCAGCTCATGCAAACGGTCGTACACCGCCTTGTAGGCATCGCCGCCGTCGCGCAGACGCGTGACGCCCTTGCCGACATTGGTCGCCACCAGTTCGGCCTCGGACACACCCAGCTTTTGCGCGGCGTCGCGCGGGTGCGTCTTCGGCTCTGCCGTGCGCAACGCAGACCAGCGGTCCGCCAGATCGCTGTTCGACGATACGGACGGCGCCAACGTCGTCGAACAAGCCGCGACGCTGATCACGCCTGCCGCCAGCAATAATGCGCTCAGTTTTTTGTATTTCATTCCATGCCTCTTTTCGGTGAAGTGCCTTGCGGCGTTTTTGCGGATGTCAGTATTCAAACTTCATGCTGACGTTGAAGCTGCGGCCGGGCTCGGTGTACGCGTCTTTGTTGGTTGCGCTGTCGGCCAGAGACAGACCGCGGATGTCGGTCCAGCTCCAATACTTGCGATCGAACAGATTGCGGATGCCTGCATACAGGATCATGTTTTTGTTGAAGCGATAGCCGCTGCGCAGGTCCATCACGAAGAACGACGGCGACACGAAGTTGGTCTTGGTGGCGATGTCGTCTTTGCTCTTGGCGGCGTTGTAGATCATGTCGCTTTGCACGAACCAGACCTGATTCGGCTCGTAGCGCACGCCGGTCACGACCGACAACGGCGCGACCGATTCCAGGCCGGTCTTGACGCCGGTGTTGCTGGTCGTCGTGCCCTTGGTGTAGGCGAAGCCGGTCTTGAGCGACAGGCCATTTTCCATGCGCCAGTCGAGACGTCCTTCGAAGCCATGGATCGATGCCTTCGCCGCGTTCACGTATTGGAAGATGGTCGGGTTGGCGACGGTGCCGGCTCCTGAAATGGCGAGCGAATCGATGAAGTTGCGATATTCGCCGGTATAGGCTGCCGCGCTGTAGTTGAATACCCCGGCCGAAGTCGGCAACTTGCCGCGGAAGCCGATTTCATACGAGTTGCTGGTTTCCGGCTTCAGGTTGGGATTGGCGATCTGCGAGTAACCCTGGCTGGCGTTGTTGAAGTAAGAGTTCACTTCTTGCGGCGACGGCGCGCGGAAGCCGCGAGCATATTGGACGTACGGCGCGAATGCCGGCGCTACTTCATAGACGAAAGCCAGGCGCGGCGACCAGGCGCTGTCCTTGCTGGTCGATGCCGGCTGGCCGTTGGCGATGGCCTGCGCATCGTATTTGGCGCTGGCCTCCGGCTTGAGTTTGTAGCTGTCGTAGCGCAGGCCTGGCACGATGCTCACCGGACCGATGCGCATGTCGTCCTGATAGTAGACACCGAGTACGCTGTAGGACGTCTTGGGGAAATATTCGCAGTACTGGGTACCGGTGCAGGTGGTCCAGCCGGTGCCGTTGGCGTTCATCTGCAGCGTCGCGATGCTGGCGTCGATGCCGTAAGTCATCTTGTGTTTGACAACGCCGGTGGCGAACGCGCTCTCGGCCAGCACACCGCCGCCGAAGATGTCGTCCTGATAGGTAATGTCGCGGAAGCGGGGACGCACGGTGGCGCCGACCGTCGTGCCGCTTTCGTAAGAGTATTGCTGCGTCTTTGCGTTGCGATAGTACAGATTGGCGCGCAGTTTCTGAATCAGCTTGTTGTCGGCGTCATCGTGCTCATAGATGGCCTGCAGCTTGTTGCTGGTGACGTTGCTGTTGCTTTGGTAGCCGCTGATCACCGAGGAGATGGCGGAAAGACTGTCGGCGCGCAGGCGGTTGTCGACGGTCTCGAAGCTGAGCTTGAGCACGTTGCGCGGATCGATCTTGAAGACCACCTTGCCCAGCGCGGAACGGTTGTTGTAGGTCAGCGGATCGGCCTTGGTGCGGCTGGCTCCGGTGCCGCCGACGCTGCCGTTGGTTTCGGTTTCGTTGCCGTGACGTGCATTCAGCACCAGCATGCCCTGCACGACGTCGTTGCCGAACGCCATGGTGCCGGTGGTGCCGTAACTGCTGTCGCTCGAATCGTAGGAAGGACGCACCGCGAAATAGCTGCTCTTGCCGAAAACGTTGAGCAAGTCTTGCGGATCCTTGGTGACGAAATTGACCACGCCGGTCAGGCCGTCGCTGCCGTACATCGACGACGCCGGGCCGCGCAGGATTTCAATGCGCTGATACAGATCGGTATCGGTATAGGCGCCGCGACCGGCAAACAGCGTGCCCTGGCTGAAGGAACGCGGCAAGGTGACACCGTCTTCCAGCAGCATGACGCGGTTGCCGTCGAGGCCGCGGATGCTGATACCCTCGTTGCCGCCGCGACCCATGGTGGCCGACGCGCCGGTCACGCCGCCGACGCGGTAAACCGAGCGACGTACTTCCACGCCCGGCTCGTAGCGCAAGGCATCCTTGATGTCCTTGGCGTTTTCCTGTTCGAGTTCTTCCGAGGTGATGACCGAGACGGTGGCCGCGACGCGATTGATGTCGGTGCCGACGCCGCGCGTCGACGTCACGGTGATTTCTTCCAACGGCCGGCTTTGCGCCAGCAGTTGTGGCGCGGTTTGTTGCGCCATCGCGGGCGCCATAGACCATTGTTGCAAGACGACGGCCGTAGCCAGCGCAAGCTTCTTTTTGCAGAAACGCATAGTAACCATTCCCCTGAGTGGATTAGGTTACTGGCGTCAGCGCTGGCTACCTGAGTTGATGTGACGAGATGAGTGTTTGCCGGATGCCAGCCGCCTCGATGTGATCACCGGGCGCGCTTTTGTATTCGGAACGAGGAGCGGGACAAATCTGGCAGAAGGCTGCCGCCCGCTACTCGCCGTGCTGATTGCATTTATTACAGCAGGACAAACCTTTCAAATAAGAATAATTCTTATTTATTGAATTGTAGAAGAAAAGTTCCCCCGGCTCAAGCCGATTCCAAAGAAATTTATACTGCGTAGTATTTCTTGTCTGCATCAGCCATAAAAAAACGGCGCCAGAATTTCTTCTGACGCCGTTGTTCTTTACTGCTGCGGCAGCCGGTGAAGGCTACCGTGTGCTGCTATGCCATTACGCTTCGCCGTCCGCACCGCCGAAAGTCTCGGTGGAGTGCGCTTCGGTTTCGCTCACACGCGCCTGACGCTCGGATTCCAACAGCGCTGCACGCTCGTCGGCTTCCCATGCGTCTTTTTCCTTGCGTGCACGGTGGAACGCCAGACCGGTACCAGCCGGGATCAGACGACCAACGATGACGTTTTCCTTCAGACCGCGCAGGCCGTCCTTCTTGCCCATGATCGCAGCTTCGGTCAGGACACGCGTGGTTTCCTGGAACGATGCAGCCGAGATGAACGAGTCGGTCGACAGCGATGCCTTGGTGATGCCCAGCAAGACGTTTTCGTAAGTTGCAGGAATCTTGTTCTCTGCAATCACGCGATCGTTTTCGTCCAGCAGTTCCGAACGCTCGACCTGTTCGCCGGTGATGTAGTTGGTATCGCCCGGATCCACAACCTGCACGCGACGCAGCATCTGACGCACGATGACTTCGATGTGCTTGTCGTTGATCTTCACGCCTTGCAAACGGTACACGTCCTGCACTTCGTCGACGATGTAACGCGCCAGCGCTTCGATACCCAGCAGGCGCAGGATGTCTTGCGGATCGGCCGGACCGTCAACAATCATTTCACCCTTGTTCACCACCTGGCCGTCATGCACCAGCACTTGCTTGTCCTTGGTGATCAGGAACTCATGCTTGGCGCCGTCCATGTCCGTGATTTCCAGACGTTGCTTGCCCTTGGTTTCCTTACCGAAGGCCACAGTACCCGTGACTTCAGCCAGCATGCCGGCGTCCTTCGGCGAACGGGCTTCGAACAGTTCGGCAACGCGCGGCAGACCACCGGTAATGTCACGGGTCTTTTGCGATTCGGTCGGGATACGCGCCAGCACTTCACCGACGTGAACTTGCTGACCGTCCTTCACCGTAATCAGCGCGCCGACCTGGAAGCCGATCGTCACTGCATGTTCGGTGCCGGCGATCTTGACTTCTTCGCCTTGCTCGTTGAGCAGCTTGACCTGTGGACGCAACACCTTGGCAGCGGACGAACCGCGGCGCTTGGCATCGATAACCACCAGTGTCGACAGACCGGTCACTTCGTCGATCTGCTTGGCGACGGTCGAACCTTCTTCGACGTTCTCGAACTTCACGGTACCGGTGTACTCGGTAATGATCGGACGTGTCAGCGGATCCCATGTCGCCAAGGCAGTACCGGCCTTGATGACCATGCCGTCCTTGACGATCAGGGTCGCGCCGTACGGTACTTTATGACGCTCACGCTCGCGACCGAGGTCGTCGGTGATCAGCACTTCGCCCGAACGGGAAATGACGATCAGCTCGCCCTTGCCGTTGGTGACGTAACGCATGGTCGCCGTGAAGCGGACGGTGCCGTTGGACTTGGCTTCCACCGACGAGGCCACTGCTGCACGCGATGCCGCACCACCGATGTGGAACGTACGCATGGTCAGCTGGGTACCCGGTTCGCCGATCGACTGCGCCGCGACCACACCGACTGCTTCGCCGCTGTTGACCAGCACACCGCGGCCCAGATCGCGACCGTAGCACTTGGCGCACAGGCCGTAGCGCGTGTCGCAAGTCAGCGGCGTGCGAACCTTGACTTCGTCGATGCCGAGGCGTTCGACTTCTTCGACCGAGTCTTCGTCCATCAGCGTACCGGCTTCGTACAGCGTAGCCTGGGTTTCCGGATTGATGATGTCGGTGGCGGCAACGCGGCCGAGGATACGGTCACGCAGCGCTTCAATGACTTCACCGCCTTCGACCAGCGCCTTCATGGACGCGCCGTTGGAGGTGCCGCAATCATCTTCGATCACGACCAGATCCTGGGTCACGTCGACCAGGCGACGTGTCAGGTAACCGGAGTTCGCAGTCTTCAGCGCGGTATCGGCCAGACCCTTACGGGCGCCGTGCGTCGAAATGAAGTACTGCAACACGTTCAGGCCTTCGCGGAAGTTCGCGGTAATCGGCGTTTCGATAATCGATCCGTCCGGTTTCGCCATCAGACCACGCATACCTGCCAGCTGACGAATCTGCGCTGCGGAACCGCGGGCGCCGGAGTCGGCCATCATGTAAATCGCATTGAACGACTCTTGCGTGCCCTTGGTGCCGTCGCGGCGGACCACGTCTTCGACCTTCAGCTGATCCATCATCGCCTTGCCGACGTCGTCGCCGGCCTTGCCCCAGATGTCCACAACCTTGTTGTAGCGTTCGCCGGCGGTAACCAGACCGGACGAGTATTGCTGTTCGATCTGTTTGACTTCGCTTTCAGCGGTCGCAATGATGGTCGCCTTTTGCGGCGGCACCAGCATGTCGTCCACGCAAATCGAGATACCGGCGCGTGTCGCCAGACGGAAGCCCGATTGCATCAGCTGGTCGGCGAACACCACGGTGGCGCGCAGACCGCACTTGCGGAACGACGTGTTGATCAGCTTCGAAATTTCCTTCTTCTTCAACGCGCGGTTCAGCACGGAGAATGGCAGGCCCTTCGGCAGAATTTCCGACAGGATGGCGCGGCCGACAGTCGTTTCGTAACGCTTGACGGTACGCACGAATTCGCCGGTGACCGGATCCTTTGGATTTTCGACGATACGCACGGTGACGCGGGTGGCCAGTTCGACTTCCTTGTTGTCGTACGCGCGGATAACTTCCGAAACGTCCTGGAACAACATGCCTTCGTTCTTGGCGTTGATCGCTTCACGTGTCGCGTAGTACAGACCCAGCACGATATCCTGGGACGGCACGATCGACGGTTCGCCGTTCGATGGGAACAGGATGTTGTTCGACGCCAGCATCAGCGTGCGTGCTTCCATCTGTGCTTCGATCGACAGAGGAACGTGGACCGCCATCTGGTCGCCGTCGAAGTCGGCGTTGAACGCTGCGCACACCAGCGGGTGCAGCTGGATCGCCTTGCCTTCGATCAGGACCGGCTCGAACGCCTGGATACCCAGACGGTGCAGTGTCGGCGCACGGTTGAGCATGACCGGATGTTCGCGGATCACGTCTTCCAGGATGTCCCAGACCACAGGTTCCTGGATTTCGACCAGCTTCTTGGCTGCCTTGATGGTCGTTGCCAGACCCATCAGTTCCAGCTTGTTGAAGATGAACGGCTTGAACAATTCCAACGCCATCAGCTTCGGCAGACCGCACTGATGCAACTTGAGTTGCGGGCCCACCACGATGACGGAACGGCCGGAGTAGTCGACGCGCTTACCGAGCAAGTTCTGACGGAAACGACCGCCCTTACCCTTGATCATTTCAGCCAGCGACTTCAGCGGACGCTTGTTGGCGCCGGTCATCGCCTTACCGCGACGGCCGTTGTCCAGCAGCGAGTCAACCGCTTCCTGCAGCATGCGCTTTTCGTTGCGCGTGATGATTTCCGGAGCGCGCAATTCCATCAGGCGCTTCAGACGGTTATTACGGTTGATGACGCGGCGATACAGATCGTTCAGATCGGAAGTCGCAAAGCGGCCGCCGTCCAGCGGGACCAGCGGGCGCAGTTCCGGCGGCAGCACCGGCAGCACTTCCATGATCATCCAGTCCGGCTTGATGCCCGAACGCTGGAACGCTTCCAGCACCTTCAGGCGCTTGGCGTATTTCTTGATCTTGGCTTCGGACTTCGATTCCTTCAGTTCCACGCGCAGGGTTTCTGCATCGCGGTCGATGTCGATCGAGCGCAGCAGTTCACGGATGCCTTCGGCGCCCATGAATGCGGTGAAGTCGTCGCCGTATTCTTCGTACTTGGCGGCGTAGTCGTCTTCCGACATGATCTGGCACTTCTTCAGCGGGGTCATGCCTGGATCGGTCACGACATAGGCTTCGAAGTACAGCACGCGTTCGATATCGCGCAGGGTCATGTCGAGGACCATGCCCAGACGCGACGGCAGCGATTTCAGGAACCAGATGTGCGCGGTCGGCGAAGCCAGTTCGATGTGGCCCATGCGCTCACGGCGCACCTTGGCCAGCGTGACTTCAACGCCGCATTTTTCGCAGATGACGCCGCGGTGCTTCAGGCGCTTGTACTTGCCGCAGAGGCATTCGTAGTCTTTGATCGGGCCAAAGATCTTGGCGCAGAACAGACCGTCGCGCTCTGGCTTGAAAGTACGGTAGTTGATGGTTTCCGGCTTTTTGACTTCGCCGTAGGACCACGAACGGATTTTTTCAGGGGACGCCAGACCAATTTTGATCGCGTCGAATTGTTCGTTTTGCTGAACTTGCTTGAATAGATCGAGCAGTGCTTTCATGTATCACTCCAGGTTGGCGTGAGAACGCTAGGTAATGCTATGTATATCGAGACGGCCGCACCACAATCTGCGCACACCCTGTTCGCACCTGCGGGAGAGCCGTGGCTTGCGCCGGGTTCCGCATGTACCGGGACAGACTTGGTCGTCCTTGACTACTTGCAATTGCTTGTAGCTGCTTGCTGAACTGCTTACTTTACTACGTTGCCGCCTTTGCTTCAGACGGCAGGATCAGACGATGAAACAGGGCAAGACGGCCGCGCCGCCTTGCCCTTGAGAACATCAGTCGCGTTCCAGATCGATGTCGATACCGAGCGAACGGATTTCCTTGACCAGCACGTTGAAGGACTCCGGCATGCCGGCGTCGATCACGTGATCGCCCTTGACCAGGTTTTCATAAACCTTGGTACGGCCGTTCACGTCATCGGACTTCACCGTCAGCATTTCCTGCAGCACATACGATGCGCCGTAGGCTTCCAGTGCCCAGACTTCCATTTCGCCGAAGCGTTGACCGCCGAACTGCGCCTTACCACCCAGAGGCTGCTGGGTAACCAGCGAGTAAGGACCGGTCGAACGGGCATGCATCTTGTCGTCGACCAAGTGATGCAGCTTCAGGTAGTGCATGTAGCCGACGGTCACGGTGCGCTCGAAAGCTTCGCCGGTACGGCCGTCATACATGGTGACCTGGTTCTTCGACGGGGTCATGCCCAGTTGCTTGGCAATGTGATCCGGGTAAGCCAGATCCAGCATGCGACGGGTTTCATCTTCGTGCGCGCCGTCAAACACCGGCGTGGCGAACGGAACACCCTTCTTCAGGTTGGATGCCAGCTCCAGGATTTCCTCATCGCTGAACTCGTCGAGCGCTTCCTTCTTGCCCGATTCGTTGTAGATGGTGGTCAGGAACTTGCGCAGTTCGGCGATCTTCACCTGTGCAGTCAGCATTTCGCCGATGCGCAGGCCCAGACCCTTGGCTGCCCAGCCCAGATGGACTTCGAGAACCTGACCGACGTTCATGCGCGATGGCACGCCCAGCGGGTTCAGCACGATGTCTGCCGGAGTACCGTCGGCCATGTGCGGCATGTCTTCGATCGGCAGGATGCGCGAAACCACACCCTTGTTGCCGTGACGACCCGCCATCTTGTCGCCTGGTTGCAGACGACGCTTCACGGCCAGGTAAACCTTGACCATCTTTTGCACGCCTGGCGGCAGTTCGTCGCCTTGCGTCAGCTTCTTGCGCTTTTCTTCAAACGCCAGGTCGAACTGGTGACGCTTCTCGGCGATCGATTCCTTGATCGCTTCCAGTGCAGTCGCCATGTCGTCGTCCGCCGGACGGATGTCGAACCAATGGTACTTGTCCAGATCGTCCAGGTAGGCCTTGTCCAGCTTGGTGCCCTTGGCCAGTTTCTTAGGACCGCCGTTGGCGACCTTGCCGATCAGCATCTTTTCCAGACGCTGGAAGGCATCGCCTTCAACGATACGCAACTGGTCGTTCAGGTCCAGGCGATAACGCTTCAGTTCATCGTCGATGATCTGTTGTGCGCGCTTGTCGCGCTGGATGCCTTCGCGGGTGAACACTTGCACGTCGATGACGGTGCCGACCATGCCCGAAGGCACGCGCAGCGAAGTGTCTTTGACGTCCGAAGCCTTTTCGCCGAAGATCGCGCGCAGCAGCTTTTCTTCCGGCGTCAGCTGGGTTTCGCCCTTAGGCGTCACTTTACCGACCAGCGTATCGCCGGCTTCGACTTCAGCACCGATGTAGGTGATGCCGGATTCGTCCAGACGCGCCAGTTGGTTTTCAGCCAGGTTCGAAATATCGCGGGTGATTTCTTCCGCGCCGAGCTTGGTGTCGCGTGCGACAACCGACAGCTCTTCGATGTGGATCGAGGTGTAGCGGTCATCGGCAACGACTTTTTCGGAGATCAGGATCGAATCTTCGAAGTTGTAGCCGTTCCATGGCATGAACGCCACCAGCATGTTCTGACCCAGGGCCAGTTCGCCCAGGTCGGTCGATGCGCCGTCGGCGATCACGTCATGCTTGGCGACACGATCGCCCACCTTGACGATAGGACGCTGGTTGATGTTGGTGTTCTGGTTCGAACGCGTGTACTTGATCAGGTTGTAGATGTCGACGCCGACTTCGCCAGCCTGCGCTTCTTCATCGTTCACGCGGATCACGACACGGCCTGCATCGACGTAATCGACGATACCGCCACGCAATGCTTGCACGGTCGTACCCGAGTCAACTGCAACGGTACGCTCGATGCCGGTGCCGACCAGCGGCTTTTCCGGACGCAGGCAAGGCACCGCCTGACGTTGCATGTTGGCGCCCATCAATGCGCGGTTCGCGTCATCGTGTTCGAGGAACGGGATCAGCGACGCCGCCACCGACACGACCTGGCCTGGGGCCACGTCCATGTACTGGACGCGCTCTGGCGACACCAGAATGGTTTCGCCGGCTTCACGTGCCGAAACCAGTTCATCGGACAGCTTCAGCGAAGCGTCGATGGTCGCATTCGCCTGAGCAATGATGTAGCGGCCTTCTTCGATTGCCGACAGGTAGTCGATCTGGTTGGTGACCTTGCTGTTTTCAACCTTGCGATACGGCGTTTCCAGGAAGCCGTATTCGTTCAGGCGGGCATACAGCGCCAGCGAGTTGATCAGGCCGATGTTCGGGCCTTCAGGCGTTTCGATCGGGCACACGCGACCATAGTGGGTCGGATGCACGTCGCGGACTTCAAAGCCGGCGCGTTCGCGAGTCAGACCGCCAGGTCCCAGAGCGGAAACACGGCGTTTGTGCGTGATTTCCGACAGCGGGTTGGTTTGGTCCATGAACTGCGACAACTGCGACGAGCCGAAGAATTCGCGGATCGCTGCCGAGATCGGCTTCGAGTTGATCAGGTCGTGCGGCATCAGGTTGTCCGCTTCGGCCTGGCCGAGGCGTTCCTTGACAGCGCGCTCGACGCGGACCAGACCGGCACGGAATTGATTTTCCGCCAGTTCGCCGACGCAACGGACGCGACGGTTGCCCAAGTGATCGATGTCATCGACTTCGCCGCGACCATTGCGCAACTCAACCAGAATCTTGATCACGGCCAGGATGTCTTCGTTCGACAGCGTCATGGCGCCGGTCAGTTCATCACGGCCGATGCGGCGGTTGAACTTCATGCGGCCGACAGCCGACAGGTCGTAACGGTCTTCGCTATAGAACAAGCCGTTGAACAGGGCTTCCACCGAGTCTTCGGTCGGCGGTTCGCCAGGACGCATCATGCGATAAATCGCCACGCGCGCAGCGGTTTGATCCGCTGTGTCGTCGGTGCGCAATGTTTGCGAGATGTAGCCGCCCTGATCCAGATCGTTGGTATACAGCGTCTGGACCGTGTCGATGTTGGCTTCGCGCAGGCGGGCCAGCAGTTCTTCGGTCAGCTCGTCGTTGGCCGAAGCGATGACTTCACCGGTGTCGCCGTCGACGATGTTCTTCGCCAGGACGCGGCCCAGCAGATAGTCTTCCGGCACGGAAATTTGCTTGATGCCGGCGGCTTCGATGTCGCGCACGTGCTTGGCGTTGATGCGCTTGTCTTTCGCGACCAGGACCTTGCCGGCCTTGTCGGTGATGTCGAAACGCGCCACTTCGCCGCGCAGACGCTCGGAGACGAACTCCATCTCGGCGCCGTCGGCGTGCAAGGTGAAATTGTCGAACACGAAGAAGTTCGCCAGGATCTGCTCGGACGTCATGCCGATGGCCTTGAGCAGGATTGTCACTGGCATCTTGCGGCGACGGTCGACGCGGAAGAACAGGATGTCCTTCGGATCGAATTCGAAGTCGAGCCACGAACCGCGATAAGGAATGATACGCGCGGAGAACAGCAGTTTGCCGGACGAGTGGGTCTTGCCGCGGTCATGTTCAAAGAACACGCCGGGCGAACGATGCAGCTGCGACACGATGACGCGCTCGGTACCGTTGATGACGAACGAACCGGTGGTCGTCATGAGCGGCAATTCGCCCATGTAGACTTCCTGTTCCTTCATTTCCTTGACGACCGGCTTGGTCGGCGATTCCTTATCCAGGATCACCAGACGCACCTTGGCACGCAGCGGCGACGCGAAGGTCAGGCCACGTTGTTGACATTCCTTGACGTCGAACGGCGGCGCGCCCAACACATAGGACAAGAATTCGAGACGCGCAAAACCATTGTGCGAAACGATGGGAAAAATCGATGTAAAGGCCGATTGCAGACCTTCGTTCTTACGCTGGGACGCTGTTTTGTCCGTTTGCAAGAATGTCTGGTATGACTCGATCTGAGTCGCTAGCAGGAACGGAACGTTGTGGACGTTAGCGCGTTTCGCAAAGGATTTACGAATACGCTTCTTCTCAGTAAATGAGTAGTGCATGGACACTCCGTGAGTGACAGGAAGGATAGAGAGTTCAGGACTCGCCCGGATTGCTTGTTACCTTGTTGCCGCGATCCGTTAGCAGCGAAACCTCAAGTCTCAGCCCTTCAGTCTTGGTCTGGCGCCACCTCTTGTTGATCCCCGGTCATGCTGAGGAACAAGAAATTGCTAACCACTTAAACGAACCTAAATTCGCATACAAAATTTCGAAAC
The DNA here is from genome assembly GCF_000282135.1 of Herbaspirillum sp. CF444. Taxonomy (GTDB): domain Bacteria; phylum Pseudomonadota; class Gammaproteobacteria; order Burkholderiales; family Burkholderiaceae_D; genus Herbaspirillum. The sequence goes on along the minus strand of NZ_AKJW01000005.1, from coordinate 3,880 downwards.
GACAAAGGAGCCAAAGCCGAATCCTTTTTTCAAAGGACTCTGCACTTTGACTCCGGTGGAACGATGCGCCGGCGAACCGGCGGATATTCCAGCTCAAGTAAAACTTACTTGAGTTCTGCTTTCGCGCCAGCTTCTTCCAGCTTCTTCTTGGCTGCTTCGGCGTCTGCCTTGGCGATGCCTTCTTTAACTGGCTTCGGTGCGCCGTCAACCAGATCTTTAGCTTCTTTCAAGCCCAGACCGGTGATTTCGCGAACTGCCTTAATAACGCCAACCTTGTTCGCGCCAACTTCAGCCAGAACAACGGTGAACTCTGTTTGCTCTTCAGCAGCAGCGGCGCCAGCGCCACCACCGGCAGGACCAGCGACAGCCATTGCTGCTGCGGAAACGCCAAACTTTTCTTCGAATGCCTTCACCAGGTCATTCAATTCCAACACGGTCAAGGCGCCTACGGCTTCCAAGATATCGTCTTTGCTAATTGCCATTTGAAACTCCTAATTTATTTCGGTAATAACATCTAATCGGTACTGACGCAGAGGTCAAAGCGCTCATGAACAACCGCCACATTGCTGCGGCCGGCGTTCTTAAGCTGCTTCGGCTTCTTTCTTGGCTGCCAGAGCAGCCAGACCACGCGCAAAACCAGCAACCGGAACCTGCATCATGCCCAGCAATTGGGCCAGCAGAACTTCGCGGGACGGGATATTTGCCAATGCAGCGACGGCAGCCTTATCCAGCGGCTTACCTGCATAGTTACCTGCCTTGACGACCAGTTTGTCGTTGGTTTTAGCAAAGTCGGAGATGACTTTGGCTGCAGCAACGGCATCTTCCGAGATCGAATAGATCAACGGGCCGGTCATTTCAGAAGCGAGGTCGGCAAACGCGGAACCTTCAACAGCGCGACGCGCGAGTGTGTTTTTCAACACGCGCAGGTACACGCCTTGGTCACGCGCTTTGGCGCGCAGTTGCGTCAAGTGACCAACCTGGATGCCACGGTATTCGGCCACGACGATAGTCTGTGCAGTTGCTACTTTTGCAGCGACTTCGGCGACAACGGCCTTTTTGTCATTCAGATTGAGACTCAAGATCAACCTCCAAAAATGATGCTTGGCGACGACACAGGCGAAAAACCTGCTTGCCTTACATCGGTTCGAACACGGCGTCCGACGTTAGGAGTTCATTGCAACGTTTCGACAACCTGAAACGCTGTGTGAGACTGCAAAACTTGTTCGGGGTCACCATCTGCGCTGGGTAATCAAAAACGAGAGTTTTTGACGTTTTAACTTTGTGCCTGCCTGCTGCACGCCGCCCAACGGTCTTTGATTGCCTGGAGCACTTCACAATTGCAAAATGCTCCAGCCCAAAGATGCGCCCCGCTTCCGTGAGGAAACGAGGACTTGATTCTTTACTTAAGCAGCCAGAGTTGCCTGATCCACACGGACGCCGGCGCCCATGGTGGAGGACAGCGAAACCTTGCGCAGGTAAACACCCTTGCTGGTTGCCGGCTTGGCTTTGTTCAGTGCATCGATCAGTGCAACCAGATTGGACTTCAGATCTGCATCGCTGAACGACTTGCGACCGATGGTGGCGTGAATGATGCCGGCCTTGTCGGTACGGTATTGCACTTGACCAGCCTTGGCGTTCTTGACGGCGGTAGCGACGTCAGGAGTAACCGTGCCGACCTTCGGGTTAGGCATCAGGCCGCGTGGGCCCAGGATCTGACCCAGAGTACCGACGATACGCATGGTGTCCGGCGAAGCGATGACGATGTCGAAAGGCATGTTGCCGGCCTTGACTTGTTCAGCCAGGTCTTCCATACCGACGACGTCTGCACCGGCAGCCTTGGCTTGCTCGGCCTTTTCGCCCGAAGCAAACACAGCCACGCGAACGGTCTTGCCTGTACCAGCCGGCAGAACCACGGAACCGCGAACCACTTGGTCCGACTTCTTCGCGTCGACGCCCAGTTGGACGGACACGTCGATCGATTCGTTGAATTTTGCTGTTGCGAATTCCTTGACCAGCGCCAGTGCATTATCGAAAGGATAAGCCTTGGTGCGATCGATCTTGCCTTCTTGCGCCTTAGCGCGTTTTGTCAACTTAGCCATTACAGACCCTCCACCGTGATGCCCATGGAACGTGCCGAACCAGCGATGGTGCGCACAGCCGCTTCCAGATCAGCAGCGGTAAGATCCGGCTTCTTCTGGGTAGCGATTTCTTCCGCTTGTTTACGAGTAATCTTGCCAACCTTGTCTGTATGCGGCTTGGCGGAACCCTTTTGAATACCGGCAGCCTTCTTGATCAGGATGGTTGCTGGAGGAGTCTTCATCACGAAGGTGAAGGACTTGTCCGCAAATGCAGTGATCACGACCGGAATCGGCAGACCTGGCTCGACGCCTTGAGTCTGGGCATTGAATGCCTTACAGAATTCCATGATGTTCAGACCGCGCTGACCCAGCGCCGGGCCGATCGGAGGGGATGGGTTTGCTTTACCAGCTGGCACTTGCAGCTTGATAAAACCGATGATTTTCTTTGCCATGATGGCTCCTACGTTGATTGAGTGTTAGCGCCTTTTCTGCATCTTGCGATGCGGTACTAAGGCTCCTCTGCTGCTTGCCGGATTCGGTGAGTTACATTTCGCCGCGCTCCTGCGGGCGCTTGACTGGGGTAATGCTTAGACTTTTTCGACCTGGCCGAACTCAAGTTCGACTGGCGTTGCACGACCGAAAATAGTAACCGATACGCGCACGCGGGATTTTTCGTAATTCACTTCTTCCACGTTGCCGTTGAAATCGGTAAAAGGACCATCCTTGATGCGAACCAGCTCGCCCACTTCGTACAGCACTTTTGGACGCGGCTTTTCGATGCCGTCCTGCATTTGCTGCATGATCTTGTCGACTTCATGCGGCGGAATCGGCGTCGGGCGATTCGACTTTCCGCCGATGAAACCGGTCACCTTGCTGGTGTTCTTCACCAGATGCCAGGTTTCGTCCGTCATTTCCATCTCGACCAGGACATAGCCCGGGAAGAACCGACGCTCGGTTACCGACTTGTGACCGTTCTTGACATCAACCACTTCTTCAGTCGGCACCAGAATCTGGCCGAACTGTTCTTCCATGCCGGCGCGGACGATGCGCTCGGTCAGTGCACGCTGCACACTCTTTTCCATGCCGGAATAGGCATGCACAACGTACCAGCGCTTTTTACCGGCGCTTGAAACGCTTTGCGCACCAATCGGTGCGCTGTCTTGTGTGCTATCGCTCATTTTTATTTCCAGCCCAAAATTACGTCATACAACAGGAATTCGAGCAACTTGTCCGTACCCCAGAGGAAGATTGCCATGATCAGCACAAAGGCGAAAACGATCGCCGTGATCTGCATCGCTTCCTTGCGGGTAGGCCAGACAACTTTTTTGGTCTCACGTACCGATTCTTTGGCGAAGCCGACGAAACCGCGACCTTGCGCCGATGTCCAGGCAAAACCAACTGCCACCAGCAGACCAGCCACCAGAGCGAGTGCGCGCACTGCCGTAGATTGGCCCGACAAAATAAAAAAACCGACCACGCCGGCAAGGACCGCTACGATTGCAAGTGCAATCTTGAGCTTGTCGCTTGATGTGCTGACGGTTTGTACAGGCTGGTTAGACATTTATTTACTTTCAGTACCCTACTCACCTGAATCGGTGGCAGGGGCGGAGGGCATCGAACCCCCAACCTCCGGTTTTGGAGACCGGCGCTCTGCCAATTGAGCTACACCCCTACGATCAAAACACTGATCTGAACGACTTGGCCAGCCAACTTACGCTTGCCGCTCAGACATCAACGCCGCGATACGGGAAATTCCCGTATCGCGGCGATTGCTACTTTTTTATTACGCGTCAGGCAGGATC
>NZ_AKJW01000004.1 GCF_000282135.1 Herbaspirillum sp. CF444 | reverse complement strand
CGGCAGCCGCACCAGGCGCGGCCCGCCGTCAGTCGCCAGCCAGAACTCGACCTCCGTCCCGGCCGGCGTGTCGCGCCAGTGGCGAGTCAGGAGAAACCCCTGTTGCTGCCTGGATGACTCTGAAGATGGCTCTGATGAAGGTTGCGACATTGCTGTACGGCTTTCTTTGCGCTTTTGTTGTCGGCGCGGATGTTCTTTGCATTATTTTACGAAGCCGCAAAGTATAGGGGATTCGCGCCGGGTTCACCTGAAGCAGCGCGCTATCGCGGCTTTCAGAAGGCCGCAAACGCTGTGCATGCGCGACAAAACGATATTGCGCCCGGCAAACCGCCGACGTTATATTATTCCCTACTACTCGCTCCGTCTCTCTGTCTCCATGATGAAAACACAGGTTCTCCGCTTGTCGCTCACGCTGTCGTTCGCGTTATCGCTACTGACGTCTGCCGCTTACGCGCAAGAAACCTGCGTCAGCGCCAATCCGGTCATCGGCGCCATGCAAGCCCAATGGAACAATGCACGCACCGAATCCGCCCCCGCATTCACCGACGGTTTCGTGCCCGTGACGCTGACCTTGCTGCCCTTGCCGGAAGCCGAAAGCAAGTACGGCAAACTGGCCATCAAGTCGAAGAAGGAAATGCGCTTCACCAATCGCTACAACTGGCGCATCGAGACCGAGGGCGATTACTGGATCGCCGCCGATTCGCCGGCATGGATGGACGTCATCGATGTCGCCAACGGCAGGCAGGCGCTGGAGCCGCTCACCTTCAATCAAGGGCTGCGCTGCGCGGGCATACACAAGGCCTTGAAATTCCACCTCCACGCAGGGAGCTACACCTTGCTGGTCGCTTCGGAAGACATCGACAAGGTCAAGGTCTCCGCCGGACGCGAGACGTCGCAGGAATAAGCAAGATCAGGCCTGGCGCGGTGAACCGTCGATGATTTCATCAGCGCGATCAACTGCGCCTCGCCCCTGTTCCGATGTCGCGCCGATCTCCACGGGATCGATGGCCGACCGCAGACGCGGCAAGGCCTGCGGATAATCCCTCGCGATAAAGGCAATCATGGCCTCGCGGATGGCGCAGCGCAAATCGAAGGCATTGCCCGAGTTTTGCGCGCTGACCAACATGCGGATCTGCATGGCGCGGTCGTTGGCGTCGGTGACCTGCAAGACGCAGACCCGGCCGTCCCACTGCGGCGCCTGCTTGCAGACACGTTCGAATTCGGCGCGCAGCTTTTCCACCGGCAGGCAAAAATCCAGCCACAGGAAAACCGTGCCAAGTATCGTCGACGAGGTATGCGTCCAGTTTTCGAACGGGTTTTCGATGAACCACTGCAACGGCACGATCATGCGCCGCTCGTCCCAGATCCGCACCACGACAAAGGTGCCCCTGATCTCTTCCACCCGCCCCCATTCGCCGTTGACGATCAGCACGTCGTCGAGGCGTATCGGCTGAGAAAAGGCGATCTGCAAACCGGCGATGAAATTCCCCAGCACCGGCCGCGCCGCAATACCGGCAACCAGACCGGCCACGCCCGCAGACGCCAGCAAACTGGCGCCGAACTGACGCGCGCCCGGCAGGGTGAGCAGCACAAACGACAGCCCCAGCAAACCGACAAGAAAATACGCGCTGCGCGTCAGCACGCGGGTCTGCGTGAGGATGCGGCGCGCCTTGAGGTTGTCGGCGATGTCGTAGGGATTGAGCTGGATCACCGTGGCGCTGACCGACTTGATGCATTTCATGACAAACCAGGTCAGCGCAAGAATCAAGGCCACCGTGCACAGATACGACAGCGATCGCAATCCTGGCGTGTCGTCCGGCGCCGCCGTCAGCACCATCCGGATGGCGAACAAGGCGACGCAGACCTGGCTGGCGCGAAACGCGATGCGCGTGACGTTGGTGGTGTAGGGCCGGTTGCGCACCAGTTTGCGCACCAGCAGGATGCCGATGCGATGCAGGATGACGGCGATCACCACAGCCACGACGACGGCGATGGCAACGATCAGCCCCGACTGCAACGGTCCCGGCTCCACGCCGTTGAGAAATGGCAACTCCATCGGCAACTCCTGTTTGTGCGCATCCATGACAAACAAGATGATCGCCATTCGGTGATGACAGTTCCCCTGCTTGATTTTCTGACAACACACCGTCGCTGATAAACATGACGGCAATAAAAAAGCCGGAAGTTCTGCTTCCGGCTTCGCTGCGCTGAGGGCATGCTTCAGAACTCAGGCATTTTTCCATTCCGCGCTGCGTTTCTGCAGGAAGGCGTTGACGCCCTCCTTCTGGTCCTGCGTGTCGAACAGGTCGATGAACAGTTCGCGCTCAACCGGCAAGCTTGTCGCCAGAGGATTGTGGCGCGCGCCCTGGATCAGTTTCTTGCTCGCCGTCACGCTGGACGGGCTTTGCTTGTCGACTTGTTTTGCCAGCTCCAGCGCGCGTTGCTTTGCCTGGCCCTGCGGCACGACTTCTTCCACCAGGCCGATGCGCAATGCCGTCTCGGCGTTGACGCGCTCGCCGCACAGGATCATGCGCTTGGCCCAGCCTTCGCCGACCAGCCAGGGCAGCAACTGCGTGCCGCCCGCGCACGGCAGCAAACCGACCGAAGCTTCCGGCAAGGCCATCTGCGCCTGTGTTTCGGCAATGCGGATGTCGCAGGCCAGCGCGCATTCCAGCCCGCCGCCCATGGCGTAACCATTGATGGCGGCAATCGACACGCCGCGGAAAGCGCTCAGCGTCTCGAAGGCTTCGCCGAAGCGGCGCGCCATCTCGCGCGCCAGCGCCTTGTCGCCGTCGGCGAACAGTTTCAGGTCGGCGCCCGCGGAAAAGAATTTCTCGCCTTCGCCGGTCACCACCATGCTGTAGATATTGTGGTCATTGTTGAGATCGGTGACGAGGCGCTGGAGATCGATCAGGCCTTCGCGCGTCCAGGTGTTGGCGGGCGGATTGGCCAGCGTGACGACGGCGGTATGGCCGACCGTTTCCAGACGGAGGTTGGTATAACTGGTCATCGAATGTCCTCGTTGGATTCGTTGTTGAGCAGATGGCGCGCGATGATCACGCGCATGATCTCGTTGGTGCCTTCCAGAATCTGGTGCACGCGCACGTCGCGGAAATAACGCTCCAGCGGATACTCGCGGATATAGCCGTAGCCGCCGTGGATTTGCAGCGCCTCGTTGCAGATCTTGAAGCCGAGGTCGGTGGCGAAGCGTTTCGCCATCGCGCAATAGGTGGTGGCGTTGGGCGATTTGGAGTCGAGCTTGACGGCGGCCAGGCGCACCATCTGGCGTGCAGCAACGAGTTCCGTCTGCATGTCGGCCAGCTTGAATTGCAGCGCCTGGAAGTCGGCAATCGGACGGCCGAATTGCTTGCGTTCCTTCATGTAGGCATGCGCGGCGTCGAGCGCCGCCTGCGCCGCGCCGACCGAACAGGTGGCGATATTGATGCGGCCGCCGTCGAGGCCCTTCATGGCGAACTTGAAGCCTTCGCCTTCCGCGCCGAGCAGATGATTGGCCGGCACCTTGACGTTGTCGAAGCTGATGGTGCGCGTAGGCTGGCTGTTCCAGCCCATCTTGACTTCCTTCTTGCCGTAGCCGATGCCGGGCGTATTGGCCGGCACCACGATGGCGGAAACGCCCTTGGCGCCCTCGCCGCCGGTGCGCGCCATCAACACCAGCACGTCGGTCGCGCCCGCGCCCGAAATGAATGCCTTGGAACCGTTGATGATGTAGTGGCCGTCGACCAGCTTCGCAGTGGTCTTCAGCGACGCCGCGTCGGAGCCGGAACCCGGTTCGGTCAGGCAATAGGAGCCGATCTTCTTGCCCACGGCGAGGTCGCCGCACCAGGTCGCCTTGACTTCCGGCGTGGCCCACGAGGCAATCATCCAGCTCACCATGTTGTGAATCGTCAGGAACGCCGCCGTCGACGGACAGGCGTGCGCCAGTTCTTCGAACACCACGGTGGCATCGAGACGAGTCAGGCCGAGACCGCCGACGTCTTCCGGCGTGTACAGGCCGCAGAAGCCGAGTTCGCCGGCCTTGGCGATGACGTCGACGGGGAAATGCGATTCCTCGTCCCACCTTGCCGCATGCGGGGCCATTTCTCCGGCTGCGAAATCGCGCGCGCTGGCCTGGAAGGCCAGTTGGTCTTCGTTCAGTTCAAAATCCATGCTTGTCTCCTGTGATCTGTTTTGTCTTGTTTGGCAAAAGACTAACGCAAAAGCGCGAGTGAAGGTGTCGTCGCGATGACATTGCTTGCCGGCAGCAGCTTTTCATCTTGCCACGTAAAAAAATAATTGCGTCGTCCTGACGAAAGTCAGGACCCAGCGGCGTCGTAGATATCGCAAACATGGGCGATATCTGCAACCGTTAACGCCACTGGGTCCCAGCGTTCGCTGGGACGACGGCGTTATGAAATGAAGTTGAATGTCATGCCGCAGCTATCTGCGTGATATTTACCTTCTGCGCCAGATTTGCCGGCGCACGATAACGCGCCCGCAATTCTTCCTGCTTGCCGCGCGCCTGCGCCAGCGCCTTGTCCTTGACGTGACCGTAGCCGCGAATCTGCTCCGGCAACTGCGCGATCTCGACGGCCAGCGCCAGCTTGTCCGCGCTCAGGCCGTCCAGCAAGGTCGTCACCGTCTCGCAATATTCCGCAATCAGACGACGCTCGGTCTTGCGCTCTTCGGTGTAGCCGAAGACATCCAGCGCACCGCCACGCAAGCCCTTGAACTTTGCCAACAGCCTGAACACCGACATCATCCATGAACCGTACCTGGCCTTGACCAGACGGCCTTGCGCATCCTTCTTCGAAAACATCGGCGGCGCCAGGTTGAAGCTCAGCGAGAAATCGCCTTCGAACTGCTGCTTCAGTTGCTCCATGAAGCGGCCGTCGGTGTACAGGCGCGCGACTTCGTATTCGTCCTTGTAAGCCATCAGCTTGGACAGGTTGCGCGCGACCGCCACCGTGAGCTTGTCGCCGAGATTCAGCGCCGCTTCCTTCTCGCGCACTTGCTCCACGAAACGTGCGAAGGACTCGGCATAAGCCGCATCCTGATACTCGGTCAGGAAAGCCACGCGGCGCTTGAGCAGCTTGTCCAGCGTTTCCGGCATGCGGATCACCACCGGTTGCGCCGGCACGGCGATGCGCTCGACACGCGCCGGATCGACGGCAGCACGGCGGCCCCACAGGAAACTGGTCTTGTTGGAGTCGACGGCGACGCCGTTCATTTCGATGGCGCGCAGCAAAGCGGCTTCGGTCAGCGGCAACTCGCCGCGCTGATACGCGTAGCCGAGCATGAACAGATTGGTGGCGATCGAGTCGCCCATCAAGGCCGTCGCCAGACGTGTTGCGTCGATGAAGTCGGCCTGCTGGTCGACCGATTCCTGGATCAGCGCCTTGACGTCTTCAAACGGAAACTGCCAGTCGGGATTTTTCGCAAACTGGCCCGGCGGTTGCTGATGCACGTTGACGACGGCGCGCGTGCGGCCCGGGCGCATCTTGGAAATCGCATCGTGCGAACCGGCGGTCAGCATATCGCAGCCGAGGATGAGATCGGCTTCGCCGGTGGCGATGCGCTGGGCGCGGATGGCTTGCGGCGTGCGCGCGATGCGCACGTGCGAGGTGACCGAACCGTTCTTTTGCGACATGCCGGTCATGTCCAGCACCGATGCCCCCTTGCCTTCCAGATGCGCCGCCATGCCCATCAGCGCGCCGATGGTGATGACGCCGGTGCCGCCGATGCCGTTGATGAGGATGTTGAACGGCGTGTCGCAGGACGGGATCGCCGGTTCCGGCAATACGCCGAAGTCATCGGCGGCATCTTTCTTGATGACGCCGGTCTTGGACTTCTTCAGCTTGCCGCCGCTGACGGTGACGAAACTCGGGCAGAAACCTTTGACGCAGGAATAATCCTTGTTGCACGACGACTGATCGATGGCGCGCTTGCGGCCGAACTCGGTTTCCAGCGGCAAGATCGAGGTGCAGTTGGATTGCACGCCGCAGTCGCCGCAACCTTCGCAGACCGCCTCGTTGATGAACAGGCGCTGGTCGGGGTCGGGATATTCGCCCTTTTTGCGACGGCGGCGTTTTTCGGCGGCGCAGGTCTGGTCGTAGATGATCACGGTCACGCCCGGCAACTCGCGCAGTTCGCGCTGCACCGCGTCCATGTCCTTGCGGTCATGAATGGTCGCCAGCGCCGGCAAGTTGGAGCGGTCGGCGTAACGACTGACGTCTTCGCTCACCAGCGCGATGCGCTTGATGCCTTCGGCGGCCATCTGCTGCGCGATCATCGGCACGGAAGTCGTGCCGTCAACCGGCTGGCCGCCGGTCATCGCCACCGCATCGTTGTAGAGGATCTTGTAGGTCATGTTGACGTTGGCCGCCACGGCAGCGCGGATCGCCAGATAACCCGAATGAAAATACGTGCCGTCGCCGAGGTTGGCGAACACGTGCGGCACCTGCGAAAACGGCGCCTGCCCGATCCACGGTCCCCCCTCGCCGCCCATGTGCGTGGTCAGCTTGTTGAACTCGGGATAGATCGCGGTGGCCATCACGTGGCAACCGATGCCGGCCAGCGCAAAGCTGCCTTCCGGCACCTTGGTCGAGGTGTTGTGCGGGCAACCCGAACAGTAATACGCCGGACGCGGCGGCGTGCCGACCGCCTTGTTCAACACCGCATCCTTGGCATCGAGGAAAGCCAGCCGCGCCTTGATCAGGTCGCTGGTGTGGAACCGCGCAATGCGCGCCGCGATCACGCGCGCAATCTGCGCCACCGAGAAGTCGGCCTTGGAGGTCAGCAGCCATTCGCCGCGCGGCGCCACCCATTCGCCCTTTTCGTCGAACTTGCCGATCACGCGCGGACGCACGTCGTCGCGCCAGTTGTAGAGTTGTTCCTTGAGCTGGTATTCGACCATCTGGCGCTTTTCTTCGACCACCAGGATTTCATCCAGGCCTTGCGCAAATTCGCGCACGCCTTCCGGCTCCAGCGGCCAGGGCATCGACACCTTGAACAGGCGCAGGCCGATTTCGGCCGCAAACTCTTCATCGATGCCGAGTTCGCTCAGCGCCTCCAGCACGTCGAGATAGGACTTGCCGGAAGCGATGATGCCCAGCCGCGCCCTGGGGCTGTCGATCATCACGCGGTTGAGCTTGTTCGCGCGCGCGTAGGCGAGCGCGGCATAGATCTTGTAGTCCTGCATCAGCGCTTCCTGCTTGCGCGCCTGCACGCCCAGCGTGTCGGTCGACAAACGGGCGTTGAGGCCGCCTTCGGGCATGACGAAGTCGGCCGGGTAGTTGATCTCGACGCGGAAAGGATCGGCGTCCACCGAGGCGCTCGACTCGACCGTGTCGGCCAGCGCCTTGAAGCCCACCGTGCAGCCCGAGAAACGCGACATCGCCCAGCCGTGCAGGCCGAGGTCGAGGTATTCCTGCACGTTGCAGGGATACAGCATCGGGATCATCGATGCCGAGAAAATGTGATCGGACTGGTGCGGCAGCGTCGACGAATACGCGCCGTGATCGTCGCCCGCAACCAGCAAGACGCCGCCTTTGGCGGAAGTGCCGGCATGGTTCATGTGCTTGAGCACGTCGCCGCAACGGTCCACGCCGGGGCCCTTGCCGTACCACATGGCGAATACGCCATCGACTTTGGCCGGCCCGATCAGGTCGACCTGCTGCGTGCCCCAGACGGCGGTGGCCGCCATGTCTTCGTTGGTGCCGGGCTGGAACCTGACCTTGTGCGCTTCCAGATGCGGCTTGGCCTTCCAGAGTGCCTCATCAAGGCCGCCCAGGGGTGAACCGCGATAGCCGGAAATGAAGCCCGCCGTATGGAGACCCGCTTTCTGATCGCGCAGATATTGCAATAAAGGCAAGCGCACCAGCGCCTGGATGCCCGACAGGAAGATGGAACCGGAAGTCGCCGTATATTTGTCGTCCAGACTGACCGGCGCCAGTGCGGTGCTGGAAGAAGCGGAAGAAGATGGTGCTGCGGAAGAATGAGTTGCTGGCCCCCGGACTGTCTGTCCTGCCACGTCTGGCAGGATCGACAATCCAGCAAGCCCGGCTGCCGAACGGGATTCCATGTCTGTCTCCAAAATGTTTATTCAGATATCGCCTGCCATTACCGCACCGGGTACGATGCGTTACTGCCAGACAAAATGACCGTGGTAGCGGTCTTCACAACAATCCGTTCACCGAAACTGCTGTGACTGAAGTCTATTCTTTTGGAAGAAGAACAAGGAAATACCGATTGGGGATAGGGGTATAAGTTTTAAATATACCCAATTCCATCTTCGAACCACCGCCTCCGATCTCCCGGTGGCACCTTGCCCTCAAACAATGGTAGGATCGCTGCGTTCGCCCGGCATGGCTGGCACGGAAGAATCGGCCGGCGCATTCATCCAACACCAACATCATCAAGTCATGAAACGAGTCATCACCAGCATCCTCATCGGCGTCGTCCTCTACTTCCTGCTGCCGTTCATCACCAAATTCATTCCCCAGTATCGACTGGCCGTCTGGTCGATTACCTCCGCCATCGTGGCCTTCATCGTGTCTGCGGGGATGGACCGGGTATAGAGGCCAATCTGTCAGAACACAGAACAGGAAGGAACAGTCATGACAAGCCCGCCATTCGCCACGCTTCCCGCGCCGCCGTACTATTCCGTCATTTTTTCTTCCCTGCGCACCGCAGGCGACGACGGCTACGGGCACATGGCGGACCGCATGGTGGAACTGGCATCGGAACAAGCCGGCTATCTCGGCGTGGAAAGCGTGCGCGGCGCCGATGGTTTCGGCATCACGGTCTCGTACTGGAGCAGCCTGGAAGCCATCGCGGCATGGAAATCCGTGGCGGAACACCGGATCGCGCAAGAGACGGGAAAGGCGCGCTGGTATGAGCACTACGAGGTGCGCATTGCGCGGGTGGAACGTGCATACGCAAAACGGACCTGAGGAGAGGCCCGGAGTTCCGATTGCCTCATCGGTTCAAGCCTGCATTTTCTTATCAATCATCAGCACAGACGGGCCTGTTGAACCGTCAATCCAACGACCTGCATGCCCCAGTCAACCTATCAGACCGCCACCTACTGGCAACAGTACCAGCCCTTCTTTCCCGAAGATGCACGCATTTCGCCGGACAATGCTCCCGGTGAAGAATGGTTTGCCTGGCGCGGCGCCTCGATCCACCTCGACCGGTTTGCATCGCCGTCATCGCCGCTGACCGTCATCGTCGTGCATGGCGGCGGCGGATATGGACGCATGTTTGCGCCGCTGGGGCGACTGCTCCACGAGGCCGGCTATGAAGTCATTGCGCCGGATTTGCCAGGGTACGGATTGACGCATGCCGATTCGTCGACGATCGATTACGCAAGCTGGGTCGAGGTACTGTGCGACCTTGCCGCCGACGAACATCGCCGCAGCGGTCGTCGCGTGGTATTTTTCGGCGGCAGCCTGGGCGGTTATCTGGCGTATCTGTGTGCGGCGCGCATGGGCAAGGAGATGGTTGCCGGCGTGATGGCGACCACGCTGGCCGATCCGCGATCGCCGCTGGTGCGGCGCCAGTTTGCGCGCAATGCGCTGGTGCTGCACGCGATGATGCCCCTGATGCCGTGGTGCGCGGCCTTGTTCGGCAAGCTGAGACTGCCCGTGAAGTGGTTTACCAAAATGCACGCCATGTCGAACGACTCGATGCTGAACCGTCTGGTTGCCGATGATCCGTACGGCGGCGGCGTGCATGTGCCGATCCGTTTCATGCACTCCATTTTTACGGTACGCCCGGCCGTCGAGCCGGAAGACTTCGACATCTGCCCGGTGTTGCTGGTGCATCCGGCAAACGACCGCTGGACAGGCATTGCATCGAGCCGTCCGTTTTTTGACCGCATCAAAGGCGCAAAGACATTTGTCATGCTGGAAAATTGCGGCCACTTTCCTGTCGAAGAACCCGGCATCACGCAACTGCGGCAAGCAACGCTCGCGTTTCTGTCGAAGATCTCCGGCTGACTCCAGTGGGGTATCGAGGTCCCAACATCATCCCGGCCCGCGCATTTCATCATGCGACAAGCTGTTCAGGTTATCCTTACGCATGCATTTCTTGCCGCAAACAGCGTCAATGCCGCAAGCCAATAATCACGTGCTGATCACTTCACTCCTTTCATGACCGAGCAGATTCAAAAACAAATGGAACCCGACAGCACCGTCTACAAGACGCTGCTGGAATCGACCAAAGCGATTCCCTGGAAGATCGACTGGGGCACGATGAAATTCGCCTACGTCGGCCCGCAGATCCAGGAACTGCTGGGCTGGTCGCCGGAGAGCTGGGTGTCGGTGGAAGACTGGGCCATGCGCATCCATGCAAAGGATCGCGAAGGCGTGGTGAATTTTTGCGTGGCGCAATCCAAGGCCGGCGTCGACCACGAAGCCGATTACCGCGCCATCACGCGCGATGGCGAGCACGTCTGGATCCGCGACGTGGTGCACGTGGTGCGCAAACCGGATGGCGAAGTCGATTCGCTGATCGGCTTCATGTTCGACATTACCGAGCGCAAGAAGACCGAAGCGCGCCTGGTCGAACTGCAGAAGGAACTGGAAGCGCTGTCCTACCGCGACGGCCTGACCAATGTGGCCAACCGCCGCATGTTCGACTCGGCGCTGGAAGTGGAATGGGCCAACGCCGTCAAGAACCGCACGCCGCTGGCGGTGATCATGCTCGATATCGATTACTTCAAGCAGTTCAACGACCACTATGGCCACATCCGCGGCGACGCCTGCCTGAAGCAGATCGCCACCGCACTGAGCGGCGCCGCAACGCGTTCGCGCGATTTCTTTGCGCGCTACGGCGGCGAAGAATTCGTGCTGATCCTGCCGGAAACCGACCGCGCGTCCGCGCTGAAAGTGGCGCAGCGTTGCCGCAAGCTGGTGCTGAAGGAAAAAATCCCGCACGAAAAATCGCAAGTCGAAAAAGTCGTCACCATCAGCCTGGGCATGAACACCATCATCCCGTCGACGCAAGACCATCGCATCAACTTCATGGAGTCCGTCGACAAGCGGCTGTACATGGCCAAGCAGCGCGGCCGCAACTGCATCGTTGCCGACGACTGAAGCCTTCCGCCATCCTCACGCTGCGACCGCATTTCCGGTCGCCGCACTGACAATTTTCGACGGCGTGCCGATCAGAATGTCTTCATAGAACGCGCCGATCGGTTCGGTCGGATGACGCAATTGCACCTCCAGCACCCAGATCGCATCGCCGGGCACGATATCCATCTCCGCCAGCTTGGCCGGACCGAACAGCGCGTGCGGGAAATCCGCGACGCGATGGCCGGCCAGATTGCGCTCCAGCAGCCAGCCGCCTTCTGCGGCCACGCGTTCGGCGAAGTCGTAAAGCTCGCGACCGGTCATTCCGGCAAGCCAGGCCTCCTTGCTGGCGCTGAATACGTCGCGCGCCGCCTGGGCGCAGGCACTGTAGAGCGCATGTTGCCCGAACACGATGGTGTCGCCGAAGTCGCCTTCATAGCCATCCCACACCGGGCCGAGATCCACCACGGCGATATCGGTCGCTTGCAGGCGGCGCTCCTGGTCCACGCCCTGGCGCGGCGTCCGCACGGTATCGTCGCCGAAGCGGATGTAGGTCGGATGCCAGGTATGCGACGAACCCATCTGGCGCAAGTGCGCGTTGGCCATCTCGAGCGCTTCACCGGTGCTCATGCCGACGCGCAGCTTGCCGACGATCTGCGCCAGCGCGCGCATCGATTGTTCGCGCGCGGCCAGCATGCCGTCGAGCGAATACTTGGGACCGACGCGTTCCCACACCGGATCGAAACTGCCGCGCGCCAATGCCACTTCGCTGGCGCCCGACGGCACGAAGGCTTCGGCAATGAAATGATGCGCTTGCAGTCCCAATGCCAGGCAACGCTCGCGCGCATCCTGCACCATCCCCGGATTGCCGCAGGCGTAGACCAGGGCGCGGCCCCAGTCGTAAGCATGCGTTGCGGCAAGGTCCTGCACCTTGGCCTGCACGACGCCGAACCAGCGAAAGCGCTGGTCTTGTACGGCCAGGGCATCCAGAAATTCGCGATCATAAAAATCGCTGCTGCTCGCGCCGCCCCAATACAGCGCCACCGGCGTGTCGCCGGCATCGGCCAGCGCTGCCAGCAAGATGGGCTTGATGCCGGCGTAACCGGTGCCTGTCGCCAACAAGATCAAGGCATCATGCGCGCCCGGCTGCCAGGTGCAGGCGCCAAACGCGCCTTCGATACTGACGACATCGCCTTCCCTCAACCGATCCAGCATGTCTTGCGAAAACCTGCCGCCCTTGACGCGGCGGATATGGAACACCAGTTCGCCGTCGTCGTCCGCCGGCAGATTGGCGACGGAAAAGCAGCGGCTGCTGCCGTCGTCGAGGAAGAACTTGACGTATTGCCCGGGGCGCACCTGCAGGGCCGCTCCGCCCTGCGGCTTGAGCACCAGCTTCGTCACGTCGGAAGCCACGGCATCCTTCGCCAGGATCGCCGCTTCCAGCCGCAAAGCCTGCGCATTGGGCGACCAGCCCGGGATATCGATGCACATGTCGCTGCAGGCGTGGCTCTGGCACAGCAGCATCTCGTCCGCAGCCAGCGGATAAGGCGTCCCGGCGGCGACATAAGGATTGCTTTCGTGAGCGCCGCTCAGCACCTTTACCTTGCACGAACCGCACTCGCCGCGACGGCAGGAAAACGGTATGGAGATGCCTTCGGCCAGCGCCGCGTCCAGCAGCAAAGCCCCTTCGTCTGCGACAAAGGTCTTGCCGGATCCTGCCAATTCGATGGTGTGGGTGTCGTGCATGATGGTCTTTTCCTGTCTGGATGGCTGAGTTCGATGAATCGCATGAAGTGCGTCCGCAAGCAGCATTGTCCGGCTAGAATAGGACCATTGAAACCTCCAGATTTTAATATTCCAGATGGTCCAGATGAGAACATGGCGGCTGCTGCTCGATCTCGATGCCTCGCCGATGAAGGCCTCCTACCGCAAAATCGTCGACGGCCTGGCGAGCGCCATCCGGAGCGGCCGGCTTGAGCCGGGCGCAGCGCTGCCGGGCACGCGCGAGCTGGCCGAGATACTCGACGTCAATCGCAAGACGGTGATGCTGGCCTACGAAGAAGCCATCGTCAAAGGCTGGCTGGTGAGCGAGCCGCGCCGCGGCACTTTCGTCAACGCCTTGCTGGCGTCGCCGCAAAAAGCGCCCGGACGGATACGGACGGAATCGTTCGCTCCCGAGATCATTTCCCCTGTCTTGCCACCCTATTTTGACGATTTGCACCTGCCGTCGGTGCGTGCCGGCAGAAACGGCGCGTCCATGTATTTCGACAATGGCGCGCCGGACCATCGCCTGCTGCCGCAGGCGGTATTGCATCGCTACTACCGCAATGCGATGAAGACCGCCTTCAAATCCAACTGGGTCAAATACGGCAACCTGGAATCGGCGGAGAAACTGCGCGCGGCGCTGGCCGACATGCTGCGCACCACGCGCAGTCTGTCCGTGACGAGTGACAACATCTGCCTCACGCAAGGCACGCAGATGGCCTTGCACCTGGCGGCCGGCGCGCTGATCCGTCCGGGCGACGTGGTGCTGGTGGAGCGGCTGAGCTATCCGCCGGCATGGGCGATTTTTCGCGCGCTGGGCGCGCGCATTGAAGTGGTCGACATCGACCAGGACGGCTGCCGGACCGATCACATCGAAGCGCTGTGCAAGGCGCATCCGGTCAGGCTGATCTACGTCACGCCGCATCACCAGTTTCCCACCACGGTCAGCATGCGCGCCGATCGCCGGCAAAAGCTGTTGCTGCTGGCGGCGCGCCATCGCTTCACCGTGATCGAAGAAGACTACGACCACGAATACCACTTCGAAGGCCGCCCCTACCTGCCGCTGGCCAGCGATCCGCAGCAGCGCAACGTGATCTACATCGGCTCGCTGTCCAAGTTGCTGGGCTCATCTTTCCGCTGCGGTTTCATCGCGGCGCCGGCGAATCTGATCGACGTCCTCAATCGCAATCTGCTGCTGATGTCGACGCAGAGCGACGCCGTCATGCAAAAGATGCTGGCCGACCTGATCGGCGACGGTGAGTTGCGCAAGCATCTGCGACGCGCGTCAAAACTCTACCGGCTGCGCAAGGAAGCGCTGCAGGACGGTTTGCACGCTGCTTTCGGGGATGAGATCAGCGTGCGCAATCCGGAAGGCGGACTGGCGCTCTGGGTGGAATTCGACAAACGCATCCGCGTCGATGCGCTGGCCAAACATGCCGCGGACAAGCAGCTGTTCATCCGCAGCGGCCGCCAGTTTTCGCCGCAAGACAGCGCCGTGAACGCGGTGCGGCTGGGCTTTGCTTCCATGGATCCGGATGAGATCGGCGTCGCCGTCAAACGCCTGCGCGAGGCGTCGCGGCTGGCGCTGAAAAAATGACAAGCGAGATGGTGTCGACTTCCGTCGCGGCGACGAAAAGCGATGCGCCGACGGCAAAGACGGCTGCGATCACGTAAAACATGATTTTCCTTGGTCTGATCTTAGTCTGATCTTAGTCTGATCTTAGTCTGATACTTAGCTGATGCCTGCCCCGGACATGCGTCGCACGATGTGAAAGGTGCATGCCATGTCGGGCGGCTGCCAGTGTACCGATTCAGTGCGGCAAGAACAAACCAGCTTTCGTGGGACCTGGCCTCAGTATTTCTTGGGTCTTAGCTGGGAGATTTCCGGAGGACGGCCATTTCTTATATCGTCGTCCCAGCGAACGCTGGGACCCAGTGTCTTGAAAACGACCGATACGACGCTGGGTCCTGACTTTCGCCAGGACGACGACTATTTAGCGACGGTGAAAAACGGTTACCAAAGGATGTAGAACGCGACAGCACCAGCGATCACATCAATCGCGATCACGGCGAGCCCGGACAGGCGTTTTTCGAGGAAGGCGCCCAGCGCCCAGAACGCGATGAGGAATGCGGTGCAGACGGCCAGCAGGCGCAAATAAGATACGTCATCGGCAACCCACAGCAGGACGGCAGTCGCCGCCAGCAGCAACAAAAACTGCATCCCGGCGAAGACATTGGCCTTGAGCGGCAGCTGAGGATCGTAAGGACGTGCAGCCTCTTCCAGATCGAACCCCGGTCCGCCGGCCGGCATATAGTCCGGAAGCCAGCCGGGCGCCTTGAACCAGACCAGCAGCTTGTCTTTCCAGCGCGGCAGTTGCGCCGACGTTTTCGCCAGTTGCCAGTAGCCGCTGGCCACGGCCCAGATCGGGTCCCAGCTTTTCAGCGGCGTGCGCGTGCCGTAGACGCACTTCTCTTTTTCTTCCGCAAAGGTGCCGAACATGCGGTCCCAGATCACCAGCATGCCGCCGTAATTCTTGTCGAGGTACTGGTCGTTGACGGCGTGATGGACGCGATGATTGGACGGCGAAGAAAAGACGCGGTCGAACCAGCCCAGCTTGCCGACGTGTTCGGTGTGGATCCAGAACTGGTAGATCAGTACGATCAGGCCGGCGATGCCGAACTGTTCCGGCGACACGCCCAGCACCGCCATCGGCAGATAGAACAGCCAGCCGATGAACACCACGGTGCTTTCCTGGCGCAAGGCGGTGGACAGGTTGAAATCCTGGCTTTGATGGTGGACCGAATGTGCGGCCCACATCACGGCGCTTTCGTGGCCCATGCGGTGCAGCCAGTAATCGAAGAAATCGAACAGCACGACGGCGGCAATCCAGCCGAATGCAGTCTGCCAGAAGCGCACATGCGGAAAAATCGCCACGAAGCGATACACGATCGAGTACATGCCGATCTGAAACAGTTGAGTCACCAGCGCCACCAACTGGCTGATCAGGCCCTGGCTCAGGCTGCTGATGGCATCGTTGAGGCGATAGGTGTTGCGCCGGCGCATATAGCCGTAGACGAACTCCACCCCGATCAGGACGAAAAATACCGGGATGACGTAGACAATGATTTTTTCCATGAGGGATATCTGCAAGTGCCGCAAGGCAAGAATGCGCGCAAAAACAGGCGCAGAGCGACGGCGATAGGATACCCGGTATTGAAATATGTTGCAGCGCGCAACGAAAAATCGCTGGTTACTCCTGGTGATTGTGGGAAGTAGGCAACGTATTGAAGATGAAATGCGATCTACCGCGAGATTCCTGACGCTTATTCGCCCTGCTGCGGCTGCGCGATGGTGCGCAACTGGAAGCGGCCGTCATTGTTGAACAGCCAGGTCTCGGACAGCTCGATGCGGCCGTTGCTCAGCAAGGCGACCGGTGGCTTGGGAAAAGGCGCGGTATTGCGCAAAGTGGTCAGCGCGGTGGCTTCGGTAACCTTGTCCTTGTTGGTGCGCACCACTTCGCTGCGCACCAGGTTGCCGTCCTTGTCGACCACGTATCTGATCACGATGACCGAGCGCAGCAAGGCTTGCGGTCTGTCGATGTGCACCCTGGTGGAATTGACCTGCGAGATGCGCCTTGCCAGGTCCGCCTTGTAGTCGTCCAGCGAATTGGCGGTGGACGTGCCGTCGGGCGTGGTCTTGACCTGCTCGATGATCTCCTTGGCGGTGGCGTCGCGGTTGGCTTGCGTGTCGGGCTTCTGCACCGTGCAGGCCGTCACCAGCCCGGCGCCCAGCACTGCCGCCATCCTTGCCATCCCGATTCCAGTTTTGTTTGTTCTGTTCAAAAGGGCCGCCTGCGAAATAATAAACACGAAATAAGCACGAAATAAGCACGATATAAGCACGATGGAAATGCTGTCGGAATGATGTCTCTTTGCAATTAGACCATATTCAGTCCCCTATTCGTTCCTCGCTTTTTGCAAGCAATTGCTGCCGACGCATTGCTCCGCACTATTGCCGGTGAAAAATATCTTCACGCTTGCCAAAATGACCTCATCCATAACCTGATCCTATGGGAGGAATCCACTCCATATATAACACCGCAAGTGTCATCCAGCTGTCATATTAGCTACGTAATATCCGCTCACTTTCTGGCCGAACCCGGCATAGTCTCAACGAAAGAATGTGATGCCTACTTCGTTACCGCTCCCTGCCCACGCCTTGGTTGCCGGCTCCTCCGCAGGTTCTGCTGCCGGTTCCTCCTCCGATGCTTTCCTGTCGATCCGCACGATACAAAAACGCTTCGGCGCATTCACTGCGCTGGACCACGTGTCGCTCGACGTCAGGCAAGGCGAAATGGTCTGCCTGCTCGGTCCGTCCGGTTGCGGCAAGACCACCCTGCTGCGCACCATCGCAGGCCTGGAGAAGCAGGATAGCGGCAGCATTCACGCGCACGGCCAGGACATCTCTCATCTGCCGCCGCAGTCGCGCGACTACGGCATTTTGTTTCAATCGTATGCGCTGTTCCCCAATCTGACGGTCGCGCAAAACGTGGCTTACGGTCTCAGCAGCCGCCGCATGAATCGCGCGCAAATGCAGCAGCGCGTGAGCGACATGCTGGACATGATCGGCCTGTCCGGCAGTGAAAAGAAATTCCCCGGCCAGCTCTCCGGCGGCCAGCAACAACGCGTGGCGCTGGCGCGCGCACTGGCGCCCTCGCCGTCGCTGCTGCTGCTCGACGAACCGCTGTCGGCGCTGGACGCGCAAGTGCGCGAACACCTGCAACTGGAAATCCGCCGCCTGCAAAAACAGTTCAACATCACCACGCTGATGGTCACGCACGACCAGGAAGAAGCGATGGTCATGTCGGACCGCATCGCCATCATGCACCACGGTCGCATCGAACAATTCGACACGCCCGACCGCATCTACCGCCATCCGGCCACGCCTTTCGTCGCGGACTTCATCGGCCAGGCCAACTGGCTGCCGTTCCAGCGCGTGTCGGCGCATCAGGTCAGCGTCGGCGCCTTGATGCTGAACATCGACGAAGCATCGCGCCAGGGCAATGCCGACGTCCGCATGGAAAACGGCGCCGGCCGCCTGTTCTGCCGGCCCGAAGCGATCGACGTGCAACCGGCTGCCGACGCCTCGAACCGGTTCTCGGCGCGCGTGGTCGATCAGATCTATCTCGGCAACCGCTATCGCATGATGCTGGAACTGGACGAACTTCCGGGCCAGCGCCTGATGGCCGACGTCGCCGACGAAGTACGCTCCCGCCTGCCGGACGTGGCCGCGGAAAGAATGTGGATCGCCCTGCCGCAACGCTCCTTGCATCTGTTTTCCTGAGCAGCATGACCGCCTCCATCCAAACAAGCTCGCTGCCCGAACCCGCACCCGCCATGGCAACGACGCCCGTATCCGCCAACGCTTCCGTCACCACAGCGAAGCCGCTGAAGGCGCTCAATCTCGACGCCCTGGTGTCGGGCGGCCTCAAGTATTTTCTGCTGGTGCTGTTGCTGCTCGCC
The DNA here is from genome assembly GCF_000282135.1 of Herbaspirillum sp. CF444. Lineage (GTDB taxonomy): Bacteria > Pseudomonadota > Gammaproteobacteria > Burkholderiales > Burkholderiaceae_D > Herbaspirillum. Next base: position 50,689 of record NZ_AKJW01000004.1, on the reverse strand, counting down.
TTGGCGATGCCGCTGGCGGCCGTGCTGGGCCAAGCCTTGTTCGATAAGGGCGGCGTCTGGGCCGGCATGGCGCCGTGGAGCAAGCTGGTCGCCAATCCCAATTTCTTCCCGATGGTGGCGCGCAGCGTCGGCGTGTCGACCGCGACGGCATTGGTGGTGGTGCCGCTGGCGTATCTGTTCGCTTACGGCCTGCAGCGCACGCTGGCGCCGTTCAAGGGCCTGTGGCGCTCGATTGCCCTGCTGCCGCTGCTGGCGCCGTCGCTGCTGCCCGGCATCGCACTGATTTACCTGTTCGGCAACCAGGGACTGTTCAAGGAATGGATGAACGGCAGCATCTACGGCTTCTGGGGCATCCTGCTGGGCGAAGCCTTCTACACCTTCCCGCACGCCCTGATGATTTTGCTGTCGGCGCTGTCGCTGGCCGATGCGCGCTTGTATGACGCCGCCTCGGCGATGGGGGCCGACAGCTGGAAAACCTTCCGCACCGTGACCTTGCCGGCCACGCGCTACGGCATCTTCGGCGCCTTCTGCCTGGTCTTCACGCTGACCATCACCGACTTCGGCGTGCCGAAAATCGTCGGCGGCGCGTTCAGCGTGCTGGCGGTGGAAGCCTACAAGGCGGTGGTCGGCCAGCAGCAATTCGACCGCGGCGCGCTGATCGGCTTGCTGTTGCTGATCCCTGCATTGCTGACCTTCTTCATCGACGGCTGGCTGCAAAAGCGCCAGCGCGCGCAGATGAGCAGCCGCGCCGAAGTGCTGGTGCCGCGCCGCCAATGGCGTCGCGACGGCGTCTACACGCTGATCCTGATCCTCATCAGCGGCGCGCTGCTGATGATGATTGCGGTGGCCATCGGCGCGTCGCTGGTGAAGCTGTGGCCGTACAACCTCAAGCTGACGCTGATGCACTACGACTTCGACAACATGGACGGCGGCGGCTGGCTGGCCTACTGGAACAGTCTGCGCCTGGCCATTGGCACCAGCATCGTCGGCACCGCCGTCATTTTCACCGGCGCCTGGCTGATGGAAAAGACGCGCTCGAACCGCCTGCTGGATACCTCACTGCGCTTCCTGGCCTTCCTGCCGATGGCGGTGCCGGGACTGGTGCTGGGCCTGGGCTTCGTGTTCTTCTTCAATCACCCGGCCAATCCGCTGAACTTCCTCTACGGCAGCATGACGATCCTGGTGCTGTGCTCGGTGATGCACTTCTACACCACCGCGCATCTGACCGCCGTCACGGCGCTCAAGCAGATCGATCCGGAATTCGAAGCCGCCTCGGCTTCGCTCAAGGTGCCGCTGCTGAAAACTTACCTGCGCATCACTGTGCCGCTGTGCCTGCCCGCCGTGCTGGAAATCTTCCGCTACCTGTTCGTGTCGTCGATGACCACCGTGTCGGCGGTGATCTTCCTCTACAGCCCGAATACCGTGCTGGCGGCGATTGCCGTGCTGAACATGGATGACGCCGGCGACGTCGGCCCGGCCGCCGCCATGTCGACGCTGATCCTGCTGACCTCGATTGCCGTGTCCCTGCTGATGCACTGGGGACTGGGTTACTGGGTGCGCAAAGCGCAAGCCTGGCGCACCGCCGGTAAAAAGCATTGAAAACCCGTTGAGTTCGTCGTTCGTCGTATCACCTTTCCACCACAAGAGAGCAACCATGAAACCTACAAACATTCTTAAACTGCTTGCTTCCGTTCTGGGTGCAGGCGCTCTGTTGTCCGCGCATGCAGCGACCACTCTGACTGTCTACACCGCGCTGGAAGCCGATCAGATCAAGGCTTATCAAGCCGAGTTCGAAAAGAGCAATCCGGACATCGAAATCAAATGGGTGCGCGATTCCACCGGCATCGTCACCGCCAAGCTGCTGGCTGAGAAGGCCAATCCCAAGGCCGACGTGATCTGGGGCCTGGCTGCTTCCAGCCTGGCGATCCTCGACAAGGAAGGCATGCTGACGCCTTACGCGCCGAAGAATTTGTCGGCGATTGAAGCCAAGTACCGCAGCCCGGCCAATCCACCGGCATGGGTCGGCATGGACGTGTGGGGTTCGGCGATCTGCTTCAACACCGTCGAAGCGCAAAAGCAAGGCCTGCCGAAGCCGACTTCGTGGGCTGACCTGACCAAGCCGGTCTACGCCGGCAAGATCGTCATGCCGCACCCGGCCTCTTCCGGCACCGGCTACCTCGACGTCACCGCCTGGATCCAGATGATGGGCGAAGACAAGGCATGGGCTTACATGGACGCGCTGCACAAGAACATCGGCCAGTACACCCACTCCGGCTCCAAGCCATGCAAACAAGCCGCCACCGGCGAATTCCCGATCGGCATCGCGTTTGAATACCGCGCCGTGAAGACCAAGAAGGAAGGTGCCCCGATCGACATCATCCTGCCGTCGGAAGGCCTGGGCTGGGATCTGGAAGCGACCGCCATCGTCAAGGGCACCAAGAACCTGGACGCCGCCAAGCGCCTGGCTGACTTCTCCGCCAGCAAGGACGCCATGATGCAATACGAAAAGAACTTCGCCGTCCTGGCCGTTCCCGGCATCGCCAAGCCTGATCCGCTGCTGCCGGCCGACTACGAAAAGCGCCTGACCAAGAACGACTTCGCCTGGACCAGCAGCAACCGCGACCGCATCCTGACCGAGTGGAGCAAGCGTTACGAAAGCAAGGCCGAAAAGAAGTAATCGTCCGCGGTAACTCATAGCAATCGGATCACAAGAGATGAAGCAGGACGGCAGGCTCGTCCGCTTCATTTCCCGATTGTTTCCATGAACGATCTCCTGCGTATTTCTCCAGGAGAGCGTTCATGAAAACAAACCCGAACCCGGACACATCACAGCAAGCGTATTGAGGACATCAGATGGGCAACACCGACAAGAATCACATTGACCTCGCCGTCGTCGGCTCGGGCATACTCGGATTGGCGCACGCCTTCGCAGCGGTCAAGCGCGGCCTGCGCGTCGTCGTATTCGAACGCAGCTCGACGCCGATCGGCGCATCGATCCGCAATTTCGGCATGGGCCTGATCACCGGCCAGCCGCCCGGCGTCATGCTTGGTCTCGCGAAACAAAGTCGCGAACTGTGGCTGCATCTGGCGCAGCGCGCCAATTTCAGCGCGCGCGAAGCGGGCACCTTGCTGTTCGCCCGTACAATGGCCGAGCATGCGGTGCTGGAAGAGTTCATGATCGTGCGCGCACGCCAGCACGGCTACGACGTTTCGCTGCTGGAAGGGCCGCAACTCGAGGCACTGTATGGCGGTCATTTTCGCCATCATCGCTCCGCCCTGCACGGCACCCAGGACTTGCAGCTGTATTCGCGCGAAGCGATGCCGGCGCTGGTCTGCTATCTGCAATCGCAGGGCGTGCAATTCCATTTCAATACGCTGGTCAAGGAAGCCCGCGACGGCCATCTGTCGACGACTATGGGTGAATTCCGCGCCGAACGCACCATCGTGTGTTCCGGCCACGATTACCAGACGCTGTTTGCCGACAAGCTGAGCGAGCTGAATCTCAAGGTATGCCGTCTGCAAATGCTGCGCGCCGCGCCGCAAGAGCGTTTCCCGCTGACGCATGCGGTATTGACCGGCCTGTCGTGCACGCATTACGGCGCCTTCTCCGACCTGCCGAGCGCGGCAGGCGTGAACGCAGAAATCGAAGCGCAGTATCCGGCGCTGAACCGCCACGGCATCCATCTGCTGGTCAGCCCGACGCCGTATCAGGAACTGATCATCGGCGATTCGCATTACTATGGCGTCGACGCGCCGCCGTTCAACAACGAAGAAATCGACAGACTGATGATCGGCCTGGCGGAAGATACGCTGGGCGTCAAACTGAATGTGCTGGAACGCTGGCAAGGCGTCTACGGCAGCAAGGGGCCGGGACCGTTCTCGGCGACGAAGATCGATGACAAGACCACCGTGGTGTTGATGCATACCGGCATCGGCATGAGCGTGGGATTGGGCCTGGGCGAACGTGTCGTGAGCGCCCTGGTTGACGGCGCAGCCTTGCCGGATCCTGCGGTCGACAAGAACTGACGCAACGAGCAGCTAAAGCAGCTCGCAACTGAAAATGCCGTCGTCCTGACGAAAGTCAGGACCCAGTGTCGTATTGACCGTATTCACGACACTGGGTCCCAGCGTTCGCTGGGACGACGGTAATTCTCGCCGGGCGAATCATTCCCGCGCCAGCGCCTCTGCATGCAACCACGTGCCCTTGCGGCACAAATCATCCGTCACATCCAGCACCAGCCGTTCCACCGCGGCAGCCGCATTCGTCAACGGAATATTCTTCGAGGCACACAAAGCCAGCGTACGCGCCATGCGTTCGCCGCTGATCGGGTGCGCGACCATGTCGCCGCGTTCGATCTCGGACAGCAAAGGCGCCACCGGCAAGATGGTCGCGCCGATGTCGGCCAGGATCGCCGACTTCAGGATCGCCACCGAATTGATTTCGATCACGTTCTCCAGCGACATGCCGTGCGCACGCACCACGTTTTCGATGCGCGGCCGCACGCCGTGCTGCAAGCCCGGCAGGATCAGCGGCGCCTTGATGGCCTTGGCCAGCGTGACCGATCTGCTCTTCCCTTTGCCTTCCTTGACGCCGTATTGCGAATCGGCGCGCGTGATGTACATCATTTCTTCTTCCACCATCGGCGTGCTGGCAAACGGCGACAGCTGGCCGTCGCCGTCATCGAACAGTACCGCCAGATTGATCCGCCCTGATTTGAGCTGGACGATCAGGTTGCCGGTCAACTCTTCGGTGAGCAGCAAGGTAATTTCCGGATAAGTGGCGCGAATGGCGGTGAGCAGCGGCAAGGCCAGCGCGCCGGAGACGCTTTGCGGAATGCCCAGTGCGACCGTGCCTGACGGCTTGTCGTTGGATTGCGCGACGGCCGACTTGGCGTCGGTGACTTGCTTGAGGATGGCCTGCGCATGTTCGTAAAACGTTTTACCGGCGTCGGTGGCGATCACGCCTTGCGCGGAACGATGCAGCAGTTGCGCTTCCAGTTCTTCTTCCAGCTGGCGGATCTGCTGGGTCAGCGCCGGCTGGGCAATATGCAGCACGCGCGCTGCGCGCGAGAGCGAACCATGATCGACGATGGCGACGAAGTATCTGAGTTGACGCAATTCCATGCGGGATGTTCCGGAAGTTTAAGTTGTTATTTAAATTGACAGCAGCTTGCTACAGGCCGGGCCGGCTGTTGAACATCCGGCTGCGCGCATTTTCGATGTGGCCGCGCATGGCGCGTCGCGCGCCTTCCGCGTCTTGCCGCTTGATCAGTTCGAAGATGTTGCGATGCTCCTCCATGGCGTCCTGCGTGCGCTTCCACGGCTGGATGTGCATCAGGTGGCGCAGCATGTTGACGGCGTGGCTGACGTCGTACTCCAGCGTCTTGAGCACTTGCACGAAACGCAGGTTGGCGGTGGCCGTGGCAATCGCTTCGTGGAAGGCGAAATCGAAATGATGGGCGATGCCGCCGACGGCATTGGCTTCTTCGAAGCCGCTCAGCAGCTCGTCCATGCGCGCCAGGTCGGCCGTGCTGCGGCGCAGGGCCGCCATGTAGGCGCACTCGGGCTCGATTACCATGCGCAATTCAAGGCCGTTCATGATGTGGCCGATGCGTTCGGACGGCTCGGCGTTGGCGGCCTTGCCGGCAAGTTCGGGCTTGTCCATGACGTAGGTGCCGGAGCCGCGCCGCGATTCGACCAGTTGGTCTTCGCGCAGGCGGTCCAGCGCCTGGCGCACGATGGGACGCGACACGTCGAACAGGGTCGCCAGATCGTTCTCGGAAGGCAGGCGGCTGCCGACGCCGATCTTGCCTTCGACGATGGCGTGGAACAGGTTTTCGTAGACGCGCTCGGCGAAACGCTCCTGGCGCACCGGCCCCAGTCCGGCAGCAGCCAGCGCCAGGGCGTCGGTGGAAAGTTGTGCGGCGCGCGGCAACGCGGGCGGGCGGATACTCACGACTTTTGCGTCTGTGCCGCCTTCTTGCTGGTCGCTAGGCGATTTCGGCATGGCGTGTCTCCTGTCGAATTTTGTCATTACTGCGCATGGTAGCTGATTTCCGGCCGAGCCATAAGTAGACGTTATGCCCCTTGCAGGGCAATGACGTGGCCGGCCAAGTAGTAATATCATTTGACATCTTTTGATCTGCAACATACATTGAAAGCCAGCGAGCCTGTGGAGGCCTTCCCGACCACGACTCATAAAAAAACAAAAACGACTGGAGACAAACGGTCCGGCCCGATGGCTGCGACGGTGATATCTTCTGCCGTCCATTGTTTATCGAAACCGACCATGAATCAGCCGCACAATCCGCACAATCTGAATACCCAGTCCTACCTGCAGCAGTTTTCCCTGAACGGAAAGATTGCCCTCGTCACCGGCGCCGCACGCGACATCGGACTGGAAATTGCACGCGCACTGGCCGGCAGCGGCGCGCACGTGATCCTCAACGGCCGCAACGCCGATACGCTCGCGAGCGCCGTGCAAAGCCTGACCGCACAAGGTTTGTCGGCCAGCGCCCTCGCCTTCGACGTGACCGACAAGGCCACCGTCAAGGCGGCCTTTGCGCAGATCGCGCAACAGCACGGCCGCCTCGACATCCTCGTCAACAACGCCGGCGTGCGCAATCGCAAACCCTTGCTGGAGTTCAGCGACGACGAGATCCACGCCATGCTGGAAACCAACCTGATCGCCGGCTATACGCTCTCGCGCGAAGCGGCGCGCCTGATGGTGCCCAACAAGAGCGGCCGCCTGATCACCGTCACCTCGATTGCGGGCCGGATCGCGCGCTCGGGCGACGCCGTCTATACCGGCGCCAAGGCAGGCCTGACCGGCATGATGCGCGCCCTCGCCGCCGAGTACGGTCCGCTGGGCATCACCAGCAACGCCATTGCGCCGGGCGGCGTGGCGACCGAGGCCAATGCCGCGGCGATCGCCGATCCGAAGATCAACGCCCACTTCGCCACGCGCACGCCGCTGGGCCGCTGGGCGCAGCCGGCTGAAATCGCCGGCGCCGCCGTGTTTCTCGCTTCCAACGCCGCTTCCTACGTCAACGGTCACGTCCTGTACGTAGACGGCGGCATGTCGATTGCCATGTAGATAAAGGAACTTCGATCATGAAACAGCACTTCATCAACAACCGCTGGACCGCACCGTCTTCCGGCGAGAGCATCCCCGTCACCGATCCGTCCGACGGCCAGGTGTTCGAATCGCTGGCGCGCGGCAACGCCGCCGACGTCGACGCCGCCGTGCAAGCGGCGCGCCAGGCCTACGACAAGGTCTGGAGCCGCACCAGCGCCGCCGATCGCAGCCGCCTGATGATGAAGCTGTCGCAAAAGCTGGCGGAACATCAGGAAGAACTGGCGCAGCTGGAAGCCCGCGACTGCGGCAAACCCTTCAAGCAGGCGCGCGCCGATGCCGCCGCCATCGTGCGCTACTTCGAGTTCTATGCCGGCGCGGCCGACAAGCTGCACGGCGAGACGATTCCCTACCAGACCGGCTATACCGTGCTGACCTTGCGCGAGCCGCATGGCGTGACCGCCCACATCGTGCCGTGGAATTATCCGATGCAGATCTTCGGCCGCTGCGTCGGCGGCGCACTCGCCGCCGGCAATACCTGCGTGGTCAAACCCGCGGAAGACGCCTGCCTGTCGCTGTTGCGCGTGGCGGAACTGGCCGCCGAAGCCGGTTTCCCCGAAGGCGTGCTCAACATCGTCACCGGCTACGGCCACGAAGCCGGCGACCTGCTGGTCAAGCATGCCGACGTCGATCACGTGTCGTTCACCGGTTCGCCCAACGTCGGCAAGATCGTGGTGCGCGCCGCGGCCGAACATCACACCCCGGTCACGCTGGAGCTGGGCGGCAAGTCGCCGCAAGTGGTGTTCGCCGACGCCGACTTCGACGCCATGCTGCCGGTGATCGTCAACGCCATCGTGCAGAACGCGGGACAGACCTGCTCCGCCGGCAGCCGCCTGCTGGTGCAGCGCAGCGCGTATGAGCAAGTGCTGGAACGCGTCGGCGCCGCCTTCGGCAAGTTGCGCGTCGGCTCGGCGGCGATGGATCTCGACTGCGGTCCGCTGATTCGCAAGACGCAACAAGAGCGCGTCGCCGGTTTCCTGCGCGAAGCGGCCGACAGCAAGATCCCGGTGGTCGCGCAAGGACGCATCGCCGACGGTGCGCCTGCGGGCGGCTTTTATCAGGCGCCGACCTTGCTGCGCGATGTGCCGTTTCAACATCGACTGGCGCAGGAAGAAGTGTTCGGTCCCGTCCTGGCCGCCATGCCGTTTGAAGACGAAGCCGACGCCATCCACCTCGCCAATAGTACTGACTTCGGTCTGGTCGCCAGCGTCTGGACGCGCGACGGCGGACGCCAGATGCGCCTGGCGCGGGCGATTCGCAGCGGACAGGTTTTCATCAACAACTATGGCGCGGGCGGCGGCGTGGAGTTGCCGTTCGGCGGCGTCAAGGCCAGCGGCCACGGCCGCGAAAAAGGTTTCGAGGCGCTGTACGGCTTCACGGTCTTGAAGACCATTGCCATCAAACACGATTGAACACTGCTGAACACAACTGAACATCACCTACAACACAACAAGGAGAAGACATGCGACTAAAAGACAAAGTAGCCATCGTGACCGGCGCGGGTTCGGGATTCGGCGAAGGCATCGCCAAGACCTACGCGCGTGAAGGCGCGCGCATTCTGGTGGCGGACATCAACGAAGCCGGCGGCAAACGCGTCGTCGACGAAATCCTCGCAGCCGGCGGCCAGGCGCGTTTCATCAAGACCGACGTGTCGAAGAGTACCGACGTCGCCGCCATGCTGGCTGCCGCGCTGGACGCCTTCGGCGGCCTGCACATCGTGGTCAACAACGCCGGCACCACGCATCGCAACCGTCCGATGCTGGAAGTGGAAGAAGACGAATTCGATCGTCTCTACGCGATCAACGTGAAGAGCATCTTCCTGAGTGCCAAGACCTTCGTGCCCTACTTCCGCAAGGTCGGCGGCGGCGCTTTCATCAACATCGCATCGACCGCCGGCATCCGCCCGCGTCCGGGCCTGACCTGGTACAACGGCAGCAAAGGCGCGGTCATCACGACCAGCAAATCGATGGCGGCGGAACTCGGCCCGGACAACATCCGCGTCAACTGCGTCAATCCGGTGATGTCGGCAACCGGCCTGCTGACCGAATTCATGGGCGTGCCGGATACCCCGGAAAACCGTAAAAAATTTACCGCGACGATTCCGCTGGGCCGTTTCTCGACGCCGGACGACATCGCCAACGCCTGCCTGTACCTGGGTTCGGACGAAGCGTCGTTCATTACCGGCGCTTGCCTGGAGGTGGACGGCGGACGCTGCGTGTAACGCCGGGCGACATTCGTCAGTGTTTTGTCAGGCCTGCGGGAGTTTGCGTTGGATCGGCACTTTTTGTGTCTATAATCACGCTGCAATAAAAAAAGAAGAGCCATCAGTACTTTAAATAAAGCCAGTCCACGAGACTGGCTTTTCATAACAACAAGGCTGATCCATTTTTAATACGTATGGAGTGAGACATGTCGACTACCCCAGCACAAGGCGTTGCCGCGTCGCCCGGCAACAATGTATCGTTCGAAGAAGCGACCTTTTCCAAGGTCACGTGGCGCCTGCTTCCCCTGCTGTTCCTCTGCTATGTCGCGTCCTACCTGGACCGCGTCAACGTCGGCTTCGCCAAGTTGCAGATGCTGCAGGACCTGAAGTTCAGCGAAACCGTCTACGGTCTCGGCGCCGGTATTTTCTTTATCGGCTATTTCATTTTCGAAGTCCCCAGCAACATCATCCTGCACAGGGTCGGCGCGCGGCTGTGGATTGCCCGCATCATGATCACCTGGGGCATCATTTCCGGCGCGATGATTTTCGTGACGACGCCGGAAATGTTCTATGTCATGCGTTTCCTGCTGGGCGTGGCCGAAGCCGGCTTCTTCCCCGGCGTGATCCTGTACCTGACCTACTGGTATCCCTCGCATCGCCGCGGCAAGATCACGGCGCTGTTCATGACCGGCATCGCGATTTCCGGCGTGATCGGCGGGCCGCTGTCGGGTTGGATCATGCATGCCTTCCCGGGCGTGCACGGACTGACCGGCTGGCAATGGATGTTCATCCTGGAAGCGATTCCTTCGCTGGTGCTGGGCGTGGTCGTGATTTTCTATCTGAAAGATCGCATCCGCGATGCACATTGGCTGACCGAAGATGAAAAGCGTCTGCTGGAATCGCAGATCGCGCAGGAACAGGCCGACAAGACCGAAGTGTCGCTGGGCCAGATGTTCGCCGACGGCAAGGTCTGGCTGAGCGCGATCATCTATTTCTGCTTCGTGATGGGCTTGTATGGCGTGAGCTTCTGGCTGCCGACCATCATCAAGACGACCGGCGTGAGCGATCCGCTCAACATCGGCTTGCTGACGGCGATTCCCTATGCGATCGCGGCCGTGGCGATGATCATGATCGGCCGCAGCGCCGACCAGCAGCGCGAACGTCGCTGGCACGTTGCGATCCCGGCTTTCCTGGGTTGCGTCGGCCTGCTGTTCAGCACCGTATACGACCACAACACGCTGCTGGCGATGGCTTCGCTGACCCTGGCTGCGGTCGGCATCCTGACCACGCTGCCGCTGTTCTGGAGCCTGCCTACGGCGTTCCTGAGCGGCACGGCTGCTGCTGCCGGCATCGCGCTGATCAACTCGCTGGGTAATCTGGCAGGCTTTGTCAGCCCGTATCTGGTCGGTTGGCTGAAGGACGCCACCCAAAGCACCAACACGGGCATGTATGTGCTGGCGGGATCGCTCTTGCTGGGAGGACTGCTAACGCTCGCGGTGCCGGCCAGACTGGTCAATAAGTAGGCTATCTAAGTAGGCTATCAAGCAAGCTGTTTTCCTGCGCCCGGCGCTTCAGCCGGGCGCAATTTCCCTGCGTTCTTCCTTCTTTTCCTAGCGCGTTACCGGCACGGCTCCCAGCCAGAACCGCAACTGCGCCGAACGAATCTCTCCCTTGTCGCCGAAGTATTTGCTCTGCCATTCGTCGGGCTTGACGCTCAGCATGGTGTCGGCGGCCTTCTGGCCTTTGTCCTGCACCATCCAGCGCCATGAGAAGTGATCGTAGATATCCAGCACGTGCGTCGCGTAGGCTTGCGCCAGCGCCTGCTGTCCTTTGAAGATGGCCAGGTTGTCGTCGTTGTCGTAAGACGCCTTGTAGCCGAGGTTGTGGCTGCCGGTCACGACGACGCAGTTGTCGGAAAACGGATCGATGACCACGATCTTGTCGTGGGTGACGGCGAAGCCGGCCGAGAGAATTTCTTTCTGCCAGCCGGCCGGAACGGCACTGGTCAGCGCCTTGGCCGAAATCACGCGCGGATCCTGTTTGCCGGGCGGATCGCCCTTCTTGCGCTTGGGCGGCTCCACGCCTTGCAACTCGTACAGGAAGCCTTCCGCCGTGGACGGATTGGTCACGCAGCCGCGCACGAACAGATCCTTGTTGGCTTTCTGCGCTTCCGCCACCCAGTTGACGATGCTGGGCGTGCCCGGATAAAACGCCAGGAACAACACGGCATGCTGCGCGCCGGCGATCAACTGCGCCACCTCGTCCATGTCGGGCGGACGCGCTTCATTGGCGCGGGAACGTCCGCGCGCTTTCGGCGTATTCGGCGAAAACCAGCTGGTGACGGTTGAACCGTCCGCCTGTTTGAGCAGTTTCGGTTTGGCGTCCCAGCTGCGCAATTTGGCGCCCTGCAAGGCCTTGGCGTTGTCGCCGGCGGCTTCGGTATCGGCGGCCAGCTGATTCCAGTAATCGAGATAGCGTTTCGCCAGCGCCGCATCGTCGGACACGATGGTGTTGTTGGTCTGCGTGCACAGGCCGGTCGAGGTCCAGTTGGTCGAGCCGAACAATACCGCCTGCGCCTTGCCCTTGGCATCCACATAGACCAGGAACTTGTTGTGCGCGATGTGATTGGACGGCACCATGCGGTCGATCAGCTCTCCCGCCGTCTTGCGCAGACGCTTGCGCGAGGCGTCGTTGCCGTCCGTGATGCCGCTGGCGCTTTGCTGGTCGCCGGCCTTGGGATTGGAAAGAATCAGGTGCAGTTTCTTGCCGGCTTTCTCCAGCGCACCGATGAGTTCGTCGTCGCCGAGTTCGTACAAGGCGGCGTAAAGCGTGGCGCCCTTGCCCGCGCGCGCGACGAAATCCAGCAAGGCCCCGATCATGTCGCCGGCCAGGCTTTTGCGCATGGCGTTGCCGGGTTGGGTCACCATGGCGAGCAAGCTCTCCTTGTCGGGATGACCGTCCATGGCGCGCGAAACGCGTTGCGTCGAGATCAGGCCGCGGTTGAAATACGCCTGCAAGTCCGGCGCGACCTGCGGGCTCAGCGTGACTTCGTTGGAGATGGCAAAGCCGACGCGCATCGGCGTCAGGCTTCCCGGCTGTCCTTCCAGCGGCACGATCTTGTAGCGGAAGGTGCGGCTGCCCTTTTTGCCGCCATCGCCGGCAATCAGGCGGGCGTAGGGGTCTTTCCAATAGAATTTCTGGATCGGGAATTGGGCGGTAGTCTGCGCAGGCTGGCGTTTCATGCCGGGAAAGACGGCCATCGAAGGAAGCGCCGTTTCCTTGCCCGCGGCGTCGATACGATATACCGCAAAACCCAGGCAACCGGGCAGCTTGCGGCCATAACTCCATGCAATCACGACAACGTCGTTGTCGGCGAACGCTACAGCATTTTGCATACACATCTCCTATCCGATGATGAGAAACCCGTGACGCGCTACTCTGCAAACGACCTGCATTGCAAGGTAGCGCCGCCATGTGACCGGACAATGACAGGGAAAGATCGGCCTGTTCAAGAACGGATGTGCATTAATCGGAGAATTCGAGAGAATTCGAGAAGATTGCGACCGCCGGCAAAATAAATGGCGAGAAATGATTTAACGCGCCAGGCGCTGCCAGATCCGTTCAAGCGCCGCTTTGAGGTTGGCGCCGTCGCCTTGCACCTGCCCAACGCCGTATTCCTTTCTGGTGATGGCGCCGTCGAACAAGTCCACTCCCCAGACGACATCCATTGACTGCACCGCAGGCAGCTTCTGTGGAAAACGCCATACCGCGTTCGCCAGCTCGATGACTGCGGCAAGGTCCCCATCGCTCAAGAGCACCGTGCGGCTTTGCACCACTGCCAGTTTGTGTGTCGCGGCATCAAGCTGGGTGATGAAGCGCGTCATCTTGCGCTGGTCGATGTCGACCGCTTCCCAATAGCCGACCGGCGTGGCAAAACTGCCGTTGGAGAGAACCACGCCACGCGTCGGAATCATCTCGGCAGGAACATTGATCTTGCAGTCGGTGCAAATCTGCTGCTTGACCGGTGCATAGGCAGGCAAAGCGGATGCTGCGGCCGATGACGCGCCCTCTGCCGCGCGAGCGTTCGTCGCCATGCAGATCGCCGCCAACGCGATTGCCATGCTTGCCATTGCTGCGCGGCGCAGTTGCTTGTTCGCTTTCATGTATTCCTTGTCGTGATTTGATCTGTCCGAGTAAAAAAGGATGGTATCGCCAAAAACAGCGCGATCCTATGGGATAGCCGCTTCTCTGTCAAAATGGCGCTTTCAGCCGTCACGCACACCTTCTCTTGATGAATTCTCCTGCCTCCCCCCCTGTCACCAGCGCCGACACCAGCGTCAACGATACTGCCTCGCTGCTTCCATTCGGCAATGCATTTGCAGAACTGCCGCCGGCGTTCCATACGCACTTGCAGCCGACGCCTTTGCGCGCGCCCTATCTGGTTGGCGTCAGCGCCGATGCGGCAGATCTGATCGGCCTCGATCCGGCGATGGCAAACAGCAGCAGCTTTGTCGACGTCTTCACCGGCAACGCCGTCGCACGCGACTCCAAGCCGCTGGCGGCGGTGTATTCCGGCCATCAGTTCGGTGTCTGGGCAGGCCAGCTCGGCGACGGCCGCGCGATTCTGCTCGGCGATCTGCCGGCGCGCGACGGCGGCCGGATGGAATTGCAGCTCAAGGGCGCCGGCCAGACGCCCTATTCGCGCATGGGCGACGGCCGCGCCGTGCTGCGTTCGTCGATCCGTGAATTTCTCTGTTCGGAAGCGATGGCTGCGCTGGGTATTCCCACCACGCGCGCACTGTGCGTAACCGGATCGGACCAGCAAGTCCGGCGCGAGACCATGGAGACCACCGCGGTCGTCACGCGCATGTCGCCCAGCTTCATCCGCTTCGGCTCCTTCGAACATTGGTATTACAGCAAGCGCCACGACGAGCTGAAGCTGCTGGCCGACAATGTCATCGCCAATTTCTATCCGGAGTTTCTCGGCGCCGAAAATCCGTACCGCGAACTGCTGGCGGAAGTCACCCGCCGCACCGCGCACCTGATGGCGCACTGGCAAGCGGTCGGTTTCATGCATGGCGTGATGAATACCGACAACATGTCCATCCTCGGCCTGACGCTGGATTACGGTCCGTTCGGTTTCATGGAGGCTTTCGACGCACGCCATATCTGCAACCACACCGACCAGCAAGGCCGCTATTCATACCAGATGCAGCCGCGCATCGGCCAGTGGAACTGTTTTGCGCTGGGACAGGCGCTGCTGCCGCTGATCGGCAGCGTGGAAGAAACCGAAGCCGCGCTGGCGCAGTACGAAGCCGAATTTGCCGCGAAGAACGACGCCCTGCTGCATGCCAAACTGGGACTGGCTACCCGCCAGCCCGACGACGACAAACTGTTCGAGGCGATGTTTGCCATCCTGCAAGCCGGTCATGTCGACTTCACGCTGTTCTTCCGTCGCCTCAGCGACATACAGGCCGGAAGCGACGCCGGCGATGAAGCATTGCGCGATCTGTTCATCGAACGGCCTGCCTTCGACGCCTGGGCCGCGCAATACCGCGCCCGCCTGCAACAGGAAAACAGCCTGGATGCGCCAAGGAAACTTGCAATGGACGCAAGCAACCCCAAATACGTGCTACGGAATTACCTGGCGCAAGTCGCCATCGACAAGGCGCAAAACAAGGACTTCTCCGAAGTCGCGAAGCTGCTGGATATCTTGCGCCGGCCTTTCGACGAGCAGCCCGAACACGACAAGTACGCCGACCTGCCGCCGGACTGGGCCAGCCATCTTGAAGTAAGCTGCTCTTCCTGAGCGTAAGATCCGGCGCCAAAATCCGACTAATACGCAACTAACCCGCAACAAGCGGACTTTTATATCCTTATTGCCACTTTCACCACGGAGCATCAGCATGACTGCCAAAGTCCAAAAAACCGACGCCGAATGGCGTGCCCAACTGGATGCGATGGAATATCAGGTGACCCGCCACGCGGCGACCGAACGCGCCTTCACCGGCAAATTCTGGGATCATCATGAAGTTGGCATCTACACCTGTGTCTGCTGCAATACGCCGTTGTTCGCTTCAGATACGAAGTTCGACTCGGGTTGCGGCTGGCCCAGCTATTTCAAAGCGCTCGATCCTGCCAACGTGCGCGAGATCGTCGACAAGAGCCATGGCATGATCCGAACCGAAATCGTGTGCAACGTATGCGACGCGCATCTCGGTCACGTGTTCCCCGACGGCCCGCCGCCGACCGGCTTGCGCTATTGCATCAATTCGGCTTCGTTGCGCTTTGATCCGGCCACCTGATAAGCTGCGGTCTGTATTGTCCTGCCCCATCCCGCTCACTTACCTTTAAAAAGACTCAAGCACATGAAGTTCCTGTTCGACCTCTTTCCCGTCATCCTATTTTTCGGCGTTTTCAAATGGGGGGAAGGTCATGCCGATGCCGCCCAGGGCCTGGTGTCGCAGTATTTGTCGGGCGTCATGTCCGGCGGCGCCGTGACGGCCACGCTGGCGCCTATCCTGCTGGCCACGGCGGTCGCCATCGTCGCCTCGCTGGCACAGATCGGCTACCTGCTGGCGCGCCGCAAGAAGGTCGACGGCATGCTGTGGGTGTCGCTGGCCATCATCGTGGTGTTCGGCGGCGCGACGATCTATTTCCGCGACGATACCTTCATCAAATGGAAGCCGACCATTCTCTACTGGTGCTTCGCCGCCGCCTTGATCATCAGCCAGGTTTTTGTAAAGAAAAACCTGATCCGCGTAATGATGGAAAAACAAGTTTCCCTGCCTGAACCGGTGTGGGGCAAGCTCAATGTCGCGTGGTCGATTTTCTTCGTGGTGATGGGCTTGCTCAATCTCTATGTGGCCTTCAACTACGCCATCGATACCTGGGTCAACTTCAAGATGTTCGGCACCATGGGGCTGATGTTCGCCTTCATCATCGCGCAGAGCCTGTTCTTGTCGAAATACATGAAAGATGCCGAATGAGCGAGCGCCACGACATCATACGCGCACGCCTGCTTGCAACTTTCTCCCCGAGCGAGTGTCAAGTCGAAGACGAGTCCGCCCTGCATGCCGGCCATGCAGGGGCAGCGTCGGGCGGAGGCCACTATCGCGTTCGCCTGATTTCCACCGTTTTTGAGGGCAAAAATCGGTTAATTCGCCATCGGCTGGTGTATGATTGCTTGGCTGATATGATGCACAAGGATATACACGCACTGGCGATCACCGCCATCGCACCATCTGAAATAGCGAACTAACAAGACTATCCCTCCTCTATATCTCTCATTTCCTCGATTTATTACCTCCATTTTTTAGGATTCAATAATGACATTCAAACCCGCTCGTTTGCTGGTACTGCTGTTTGCAACCGCTGCTTTGCCAGTCATGGCGCAAAATCTGGCAGTCGTCAACGGCAAGGCAATTCCATCCTCGCGCGCTGACGCGATGGTCAAGCAAATGACAGCACAAGGCCAGCCTGACAGCCCACAACTGCGCGGCGCCGTGAAAGAAGAGCTGATCAATCGCGAAATCCTGATGCAGGAAGCCGATAAGCAAGGTCTGAGCACCAACCCTGACATCAAGAATCAACTGGAACTGGCTCGTCAAGGCATCGTGATCCGCGCCCTGATCGGCGACTACCTGAAGAAACATCCGGTTGCTGACGCCGACATCAAGGCCGAATACGACAAGTTCAAGGCGCAAGCCGGCGACAAGGAATACCACGCTCGCCACATCCTGGTCGACAAGGAAGAAGATGCGAAGGCGATTATCGTCAAGCTGAAGGCCGGCACCAAGTTTGAAGACCTGGCCAAGCAATCCAAAGACACCGGTTCCGCAGCCAATGGCGGCGATCTGGATTGGGCAACGCCTGCTTCGTTCGTGAAGCCGTTCTCCGACGCCATGGTGGCGCTGAAGAAGGGTGACATCACCGAAACACCGGTGAAGACCCAATTCGGTTACCACGTGATCAAGCTGGAAGATACACGTCCAGCCAAGGTCCCAACCCTGGAAGAAGTGAAGCCGCAAATCGCTGAAGCGCTGCAACAGAAGAAGCTGCAAGCCTATCAGGAAGAACTGCGCAAGAAAGCCAAGGTTCAGTAAGCTGGAAGTACAAGCCAAACTACCCGGCGGGATGCGATTTCAGCCTCCCGTCAGTTGAGAAAACGTCCATCACCGACATCGGTTTTGGACGTTTTTTTAATTTAAACAGTCATTTTTTTGTTTTGTACAAAAATGGCCTGTCGATGCGTAAAAATATAAAAAATTTACACTTGCCTGCGTGAAATATGCATTTCGGTCAATATTAATGACGAAATAATTTACGCATTTACCGAAAAACTACAAATAGCACGTCCGTCAGTTAATTCCTTTTTCACTCGAAAAATCTCCTGATATTCTCTCGCCTACCCCACAGGGGGTAACGCCGCATCAAGCGACAATACAAAAGCAAATGCGGCGATGAAGGTGCGCAGACAAGCACTACACAATAGCGTTCACGTCTTCGCACGAACCATAAAAAACAGCAAGTTTCAGGAGAAATGCATGAAAAAAACTTCTTTGGCACTCGTCATCGCCAGCCTCGCCGGCAGCAGCGCCTTTGCTCAGTCCACCGTCACCGTCTACGGTATCGTCGACACCAGCATCCGCTATGTCAGCAGCGACAATACCGCCGGCAACAGCAACTTCAAGATGGACAACGGCGCGATTTCCAACAGCCGTATCGGCTTCAAGGGAACGGAAGACCTCGGCGGCGGCCTCAAGGCCAACTTCCGCCTGGAAAACGGCTTCAACTCGGACACCGGCGGCTTCTCCACTCCAGGCGTGCTGTTCAGCCGTCAGTCGTGGGTCGGCCTGAGCAACGGCTACGGCCAGCTCAGCCTGGGCCGCCAGAACACGCCGCTGTTCGACCTGATGGCCGATCACTTCGATCCGCTGACAGTCGGCAACTACGCTGCCAACTCCTGGCTGCCGGCTGGCGCGACACTGGTTCGTAACGCGAACATGATCAAGTACTACGGTACTTTCGGCGGCCTGTCGGCCGGTCTGAGCTGGGCCATGGGCGAGCAAGCCGGTTCCGTGCGCAAGGGCAGCCAGGTCAGCTCGTCGCTGCAATACACCACGGGCAATCTGTCCTTCGGTGGCGGCTATCAGCAAACTGTTGACTCCACCACCAATGCCAACAAGGACACCGCTTACAACCTGAGCGTTTCCTATGTGATCGGCGCCGCCAAACTGTACGGCGGCTACTACAAGATCAAGGACAGCACAGGCACAACTTCCGCCTACTTCGCACTGGAAAACAGCCCTGCCAGCAGAACCGGCGGCGTCGTTGGCCTGCAACGCAAGGATGACGGTTACTTCCTGGGCACCACCTATCAACTGACACCGGCGTGGGCACTGACCGGCGCGGCATACTATGACAAGAGCAAGAACGTCAGCGTTGCCGGCGACAGCGGCAAGCGCTATGCACTGGTCGGCGTTGCCGAGTACGCATTGTCCAAGCGCACCCAGGTCTATGGCACGGTTGACTACAACAAGGCCAAGGATGCAGCCCAGGTCGAACTGGCCGGCAAGAGCAACGTGACCGGCCTGTCGGTCGGCATTCGCCACATTTTCTAAGCCTTGCTTCTTCGCTGAGAAAAACCGGCTGCATGTGTCATCCACTGTAGTTGGCGAATTGAAAAACGCAGATGCCTGAACGGATCTGCGTTTTTTCGTTTTTTCGTTTTTTCTTTCAGCAACGAAATGCGAAATACGGGTGTAAATGCACAATTTCGCATCCGTCTCTCGATTTTCTTTCTGCTTTCCTACCGTTTGTAACACGCACGAAACCAGCTGCATTTCACTGAGTCACAGCATCTCTTCATGACTTCGGAAATGCATCAATGAATCCCAACAACTGGTCTTCGATGGAATTGTTCATCATCGGCACATGTCTGTGCTTACTGCTTTTTTCTGCCACCCTCTCTACCTGGCAAGCTTTTCACAGCAAGACCAAAAGCTGGCTCTGGCGACTCTACTCGACCCTGATCTGGGTCGGCATGCTCATCGCGCTGTACAGCGATCAATTCACGACCGCGCGTGCGCCCGGGATGCCTCCGGAATTCGCCATTGGCGTCTGGCTCGTGACCGCGGGAATATTTTCCGCGATTGCGCATGGCTTGCTCATTCTGGTACGCCACGTGCGCCAACGCCAGACTTTGCAAATCAGCTAAGCCGGACAGCGCCGGCAAACTGCACGCAATAAAAAAGGCACTCCGAAGAGTGCCTTTTCGTTCCTGAGGGCGACAACATGCAGCGATGTTTTATCCGACCCATTTGCGCGCGTTACGGAACATGCGCATCCATGGCGAATCCTCGCCCCACGCATCCGGATGCCACGATTGCGTCACGGTGCGGAACACGCGTTCGGCGTGCGGCATCAGCACGTTGAAACGGCCGTCCGGCGTGGTCACCGAAGTGATGCCTTGCGGCGAACCGTTCGGGTTGTAGGGATAGGACTCCGTCACCGCCCCCTTGTTGTCGATGAAACGCATCGCCACCAACGCCTTGTTGGCGTCGCCGGTCAGCGAGAAGTCGGCAAAACCTTCGCCGTGCGCGACTGCGATCGGCGTCTGCGTGCCGGCCATGCCTTGCAGGAAGATCGACGGCGACTCCTGCACTTCCACCATCGAGAAACGCGCTTCGAACTGCTCCGATTTGTTGCGCGTAAACTTCGGCCAGGCTTCGGCGCCCGGAATGATGGACTTGAGGTTGCTCATCATCTGGCAACCGTTGCAGATACCCAGCGAGAAGGTGTCCTGACGCTGGAAGAACTGCGAGAACTGCTCCGCCAGTTGGGCGTTGAACAGAATCGTCTTGGCCCAGCCCTCGCCCGCGCCCAGCACGTCGCCGTAGGAGAAGCCGCCGACGGCGATCAGGCCGGTAAAGTCGCCCAGCCTGGCGCGGCCGGCAATCAGGTCGCTCATGTGCACGTCGACCGATTCGAAGCCGGACTTGTGCATCACGTAGGCTGTTTCGATGTGCGAATTGACGCCCTGCTCGCGCAGGATCGCCACGCGCGGACGCGCGCCGGTGTTGATGAACGGCGCGGCGATGTCTTCCTGCGGATCGAAAGTCAGCTTCGGCGTCATGCCGGGATCGGCGACATCCAGCAGGCGTTCGTACTCGGCATCGGCGCAGGCCGGGTTGTCGCGCAAGCGCGCGATGCGCCAGCTGGTTTCGCTCCACAGGCGATGCAGCGCGCTGCGCGGCTGGCTGTAGATATTCTTGGCGTCGCGCATGAACTCGATCACGTCGCGATTGTTCGGCTTGCCGATGATGTGGCTGCAGGCGCCCAGGTTATAGGCACGCAGCACGTTCATGACTTCCGACTTCTGCTCGGCGCGCACCTGGATCACGGCGCCCAGCTCTTCGCTGAACAGCGCGCGCAGCGTCATTTCGTTGCGGCGCTCGCCGACTTGCGACGCCCAGTTCTTGGAGTCGCCCCAGTCGGAAGCGTGCTCGCCTTCCATGGTCAGGATGTCGAGGTTGATCGACAAACCACTGCGACCGGCAAACGCCATTTCCGCCAGCGTGGCGAACAGGCCGCCGTCGGAACGGTCGTGGTAAGCCAGCAACCGGCCTTCCTTGTTCAACTGCTGGATCGCGGCGAAGAAGCCCTTGAGGTCTTCGGCGCTGTCGACGTCCGGCGTTTCATTGCCGATCTGTTGCATGACCTGCGTGAGCGCGGACGCGCCCATGCGGTTCTTGCCGCGGCCGAGGTCGATGGCGATCAATACGGTGTCGCCCAGATCAGTACGGATCTGCGGCGTCAGCGTGCGGCGCACGTCCTGCACCGGCGCGAACGAAGACACGATCAGCGATACCGGCGACGTCACGGACTTGGCGGCGCCATCGTCTTTCCAGGTGGTGCGCATCGACAGCGAGTCCTTGCCGACCGGAATCGACACGCCCAGCGCCGGGCACAATTCCATACCGATGGCCTTGACCGTGTCGAACAGCGCGGCGTCCTGGCCGGGCTGGCCACAGGCCGCCATCCAGTTGGCCGACAGCTTGATGTCGGAAATCTTGTCGATCGCAGCGGCGGCGATATTGGTGATCGCTTCGCCGACCGCCATGCGGCCCGAGGCGGCGGCGTCGATCACCGCCAGCGGCGTGCGCTCACCCATTGCCATCGCTTCACCGAGATAGCCTTCCAGGCTCATGGCGGTGACGGCGCAGTCGGCAACCGGCACCTGCCAAGGACCGACCATCTGGTCGCGCACGGTCATCGCGCCGACGCTGCGGTCGCCAATGGTGATCAGGAAGGATTTGTCGGCCACGGTCGGCAGACGCAACACGCGATGCGAGACCTCAACCAAATCCATGCCGGTCAGGTCGACCGGCGGCAATTCAACCGCAACGTGCTTGACGTCGCGGTGCATCTTCGGCGGCTTGCCCAGCAAGACATCCATCGGCATGTCGACCGGATTGTTGTTTTGCTCCGGATCGACCAGCTTCAGCTGGCGCTCTTCCGTCGCGGTGCCGACCACGGCGAACAGGCAGCGCTCGCGCTCGCACAGGTAGCGGAACAGCGGCAGTTGTTCCGGCGCGATCGCCAGTACATAACGTTCCTGCGATTCATTGCTCCAGATTTCCTTCGGCGCCAGGCCGCTCTCTTCCAGCGGGATCTTGCGCAGGTCGAAAATCGCGCCGCGCTTGGCGTCGTTGGTGATTTCCGGGAAAGCGTTCGACAGACCGCCGGCGCCGACGTCGTGGATCGACAGGATGGGATTGTCGTCGCCCATGGTCCAGCAGGCGTTGATGACTTCCTGCGCGCGGCGTTCCATTTCCGGATTGCCGCGTTGCACGGAGTCGAAGTCCAGGTCGGCGGTGTTGGCGCCGGTGGCCATCGACGATGCGGCGCTGCCGCCCATGCCGATGCGCATGCCCGGGCCGCCCAGCTGGATCAGCAGGCTGCCGACCGGCAGGTCGTTCTTCTTGGTGTGCTTGGCGTTGATGTTGCCGATGCCGCCGGCGATCATGATGGGCTTGTGGTAGCCCTGCACGTTGCCGCCGACGTTTTGTTCGTAGGTGCGGAAATAGCCGCCCAGGTTGGGACGGCCGAATTCGTTGTTGAACGCAGCGCCGCCAAGCGGACCGTCGATCATGATCTGCAAGGGCGAAGCGATGCGGTCGGGCTTGCCGTAGATGCCGGCCTGCGCCAGGGCATCGCGCTGCGCCGGCGCTTGCGCAACGTCGCGGGCGTTTTCCCATGGTTGCACGGCGTGCGTGACCATCAGGTTGGAGACGGTGAAGCCGGTCAGGCCCGCCTTCGGCTTGGCACCGCGGCCGGTTGCGCCTTCATCGCGGATTTCGCCGCCGGCGCCGGTGGAAGCACCCGGGAATGGCGAAATCGCGGTCGGGTGATTATGCGTCTCGACCTTCATCAGGATGTGGGTCAGTTCGTCCGATGCTTCGTAGACGTTGCCCTTGGCCGCACCACGCTGGTAGAAGCGCGAAATGTTGGCGCCTTCGATCACGGAAGAATTGTCGCTGTAGGCGACCACGGTGCCTTCCGGATGCAGTTCGTGGGTGTTGCGGATCATGCCGAACAGCGACTTGCCTTGCTTCTCGCCGTCGATGGTCCAGTCGGCGTTGAAAATCTTGTGGCGGCAGTGTTCGCTGTTGGCCTGCGCGAACATCATCAGTTCGACGTCGGTGGGATTGCGCTGGGCGCGGGTGAAGGCATCGACCAGATAGTCGATTTCATCGTCCGACAGGGCCAGGCCGAGTTCGGTGTTGGCGTTTTCCAAAGCCGCCTTGCCGCCTTTCAGCAGGTCGATGAATTCCAGCGGCTTGGCTTGCAGCTCGCTGAACAGTCCTGCCGCTTCCTGCGGCGTGCGCAGGACCATGTCGGTCATGCGGTCGTGCAGCAATGCGGCAACCGCCATCAGGCTGGCTTCGTTGAGTTTCTTGGCGCCGCCCAGCAAGCCGGTCTTGACCTGGACGTGATACGCAATGCCGCGCTCGATGCGATGGATGTGCGCCATGCCGCAGTTGTGGGCGATGTCGGTGGCCTTGCTGGCCCATGGAGAAATCGTGCCGAAACGCGGGATCACGACGAATTCGTCGCCCTCGGCCGTGCCGGAGAACGGTTCTCCGTATGTCAGCAAGCCGTCGAGGCGCGCCTTGTCGTCCTGCGAGACTTCGCCGACGGCGTCGATGAAGTGGATGTAGCGTCCGGTCACGCCGGTAATGGCGGCATCGACGGATTGCAGTTGGGACAAGAGACGTTGAGTGCGGAAGGCGGAAAGGGCATTGGAGCCCGGCAGGATCAGCATGGCGGAAAGTCAGGATTTGGCGGTGGAATCGAGTCGTATTGAGTCGTGGCGCTACTGAATGTGCATTCCGTAGCGTAGTGCTTATACGAAAACCCGAATTATACCTTGCCCACCCTGTTCCAGCCCATGAAAACCGCCATTCCGGCGGGAAAGCGCCCCGGAATGGCGGCATCTGGCGATCAGGCGCTTAAAAGTCTTTCAGGACAATCTTGCCGATGACGCGACCGCCTTCCAGATCGGCATGCGCCTGGCGCAGGTTGGCCGCATTGATCGGCGACAACACCTTGCTGACGGTAGTCTTGATCACGCCCTGGTCGATCAGATGAGATATCTCGTCCAGCAGCTTGCCCTGCTCGGCCATGTCCGGCGTCTGGAACATCGAGCGCGTGAACATGAATTCCCAGAAGAAACCGGCACTCTTGGCTTTCAACAGGGAAACATCGAGCGGACCATTGTTTTCGACGATGGTGGCAATCGTGCCTTGCGGCGCGACGATCTGGGCAGCCGCCGGGAAATGCTTGTCGGTGTCGTTGAGGATCAAGACGTGCTCCACTTGCTCGACGCCCAGCGCCT
Organism: Herbaspirillum sp. CF444; assembly: GCF_000282135.1. Taxonomy (GTDB): domain Bacteria; phylum Pseudomonadota; class Gammaproteobacteria; order Burkholderiales; family Burkholderiaceae_D; genus Herbaspirillum. The sequence continues at coordinate 26,449 of NZ_AKJW01000004.1, read as the reverse complement.
TCAATTGCGCCGGCATGTCGCCGAAGTGGTTGATGACCTGCTGCGCGCCCAGTTCGCGCACCCATTTTTCCGATTCCGGACGCGAAGCCGTGGCGATCACGTTCAGACCGACCACCTTGGCCGCCAGTTGGATGGCAATCGAGCCCACGCCGCCTGCGCCGCCGATGATGAGAATGCTGGACGCCTTGCCGGAAGCGGCTTTGCGCGACACGCGCAGACGTTCGAACAAGGCTTCCCACGCGGTAATCGCCGTCAGCGGCAAGGCTGCGGCCTCCTCCATCGCCAGCGACGCCGGCGCATGGCCGACGATGCGCTCGTCGACCAGTTGGAATTCGCTGTTGCTGCCGGGACGCGTGATGTCGCCGGCATAGAACACCTTGTCGCCGACCTTGAAGCCGCTCACGTCCGCCCCGACCGCTTCCACAATGCCGGCGGCATCCCAGCCGAGCACGCGCGGCGTGTCTTCGACCGTGTCCTTGGGCGCGCGTACCTTGGTGTCGACCGGGTTCACGGCGATGGCCTTGACGGCCACCAGCAGGTCGCGGCCTTGCGGCGTCGGACGCGGCAAGTCCACGTCGAGCAGGGATTCGGGGTTGTCGATGGGCAGGTAACGCTTTACGGCGACGGCTTTCATGGTCTTTCTCCTTAGGTTCATGCACCCGGGAATGTCCGGGAGATGAGGCATTATTACAGCCATGCAAAAACAGATAAATAGACTTAAAATTGAATTACTTACAAATCAGATTTGAAAATAGCCACTGCCGACATCCATGTACGCCATCACCGACCTGCAATTGCTGATCCACACCGCCGACACCGGCAGCCTGTCGCAGGCGGCGCGCCTTCTCGGCATCCTCCCGGCCACTGCCAGCGCCAGCCTGAAACGCGTCGAGCAGCGGCTCAATACCCGGCTGTTCGCGCGCTCCACGCGCAGCATGCGGCTCACGCCGGAAGGGGAAATTTTTCTGGAATATTGCCGCGACGCCCTGGCGCTGCTGCAAGAAGGCGAATCCCTGCTCAGCAGCAGCAAGGACGCCATCCAGGGGCACATCCGCTTGTCGATGCCGTCGGACATCGGACGCAACGTCCTGCTCCCGTGGCTCAACGATTTTCAGACGCAACATCCCGACGTCAAGTTCACCATGCAGTTTTCGGATCGCATGGCCGACCTGTTCCGCGATGCCGTCGATGTCGCGATCCGTTCGGGCAAGCTCAGCGATTCGACCCTGGTGTCGCAACAACTGGCCGTCGGCCGGCGCGTGCTGGTGGCCTCGCCGGTTTATCTGGAGCGACGCGGCACGCCTGCCGCACCGGTGGATTTGCACGATCACAATTGCCTGCTGTTTTACCTCAAGCAAGGCTTGTTCAATCAATGGAGTTTTCAGAACGGCAAACAGCGCATCGACGTCAAGGTGCAAGGCGACCGCATGACCGACGATGCATCCATCGCGCGCCAGTGGGCCGTGGCCGGCGCCGGGATTGCCTACAAATCCTGGATCGACGTGCGCGAAGACGTGCGCGCGGGACGGTTGACGACGGTGCTGGACGACTATTGCCGCGAAGAGATTCCGCTCAATGCGGTCTATCCGCATCGCAACAGCGCGTCTCCCACGGTGAGGGCCTTGCTGGGTTTTCTGCGCAGCCGTTTCGATGCGCTGGAAAATGAGAACGCGACCATGCCGCAGAAATAAAATCGGCCCGGATCAACTTGCGGTCGATCCGGGCCGATGGCGTGAAGAAGCCGATACTTATTTCACGACGAGGCTGTTCTTGACGCCTTTGACGCCCTCCACCTTGCGCGCGACCTCGGCAGCCTTGAGGGAAGTGGCGCTGGCATTGACGAAACCGCTCAATTGCACGATGCCCTTGTAGGTTTCCACGCTGATTTCCAGCGTCTTCAGCGTCGGCTCTTCGAAAATCGCCGCCTTCACCTTGGTGGTGATCACGGTATCGTCAATGATCTGCCCGGTGCTGGCTTGCTGAGGGGTCGACGCGCAACCGGCCAGGGCCAGCATGAACAGAGCGAAGAAGAATGCAGCAAAACGTTTGGACATTGTCATAAGTTCACCTTTATAAGAATTGATGTGGAACGCCTGCTTCAGGGTGTCAGAGCGGTCAGAACGAAAACGGAAAGACCGGATATTCCGGCACACCGCACTGTAGCCAATTCCCCCATGGAATAACAGGCCTTCTTGAGAGGAATTTTCGATTTTCAAGTTCCGGCGCCGCGGCGGAATTTTCCACCTTCCCGACAACAATCAAAAAAATGCGAAGATTGATGACAAGGCTTATTTATCTTTTCTTCATTTTTATCTTTTTGCCATTTATCGCTGCGTTTTCTGCATCATCGGCCGAAGCCGATGACAAAAAAACGGCCTTTGCGCACTGCGGCCATGCCGATTTGGTATCATTCAGGCCGCATTACCGAGGCAACATCCACAGTGCCCGCCAAAACAGGTCTGCATGGGGAGCGACCTTTCAGTTTCGATAAAATTAGTGACGATATAGTGACGCAAAATAAAACGCTGAAACAAATTGCAGTTGTCGGCGGTGGCCTGTCTGGAGTAACCACCGCTTATTTCCTGGCGCGCGCCGGCTTCGAAGTTGCCGTTCTGGAGCGCCGCGCCAATGTTGCCGAAGAGGCGACCTTCGGCAACTCCGGCCTGCTGGCGCCGTGCGTGGTGCAACCACTGGTGTTGCCGGGCATCGCCAGGACGGCCCTGTCCAACCTGTTCAAGAACGATCCGCCCATCCTCGTCAAATCCGGTTTCCATCCGGCGCGCTGGCGCTGGGTACGCAAATCGCGGCGCGAGTACCAGGATTACTTTTCGCTCAACAAGCAACGCCTGACGCGATTGTCCGCCTACGGCCAGATGCTCACCCAATATATCCAGGACCAGTACGCGCTGGAGCAGGAAAACAGCCAGGGCCTGCTGCATCTGTTTCGCCAGCAAGCCGATGCGGATCGTTGCGCCGCCATCGAGGACAGCCTCAGGCAGTTCGAACTGCCGCGACTCAATCTCAAGGGACAGGATGCGATCCGCCAGGTGGAGCCGGCCTTCCAGTCGGCAACGCCGATCGCCGGCGCGCTGTATTACCCGAAAGATGCGGCAGGCAATTGCGTCCTGTTCGTCAAACAGTTGCGCGCCATCGCGCAATCGCTCGGCGTGCAATTCCATTTTTCGCAATCCGTCAAAGCGATCCGCCCGGAACTTGGCGGCCGCGTCTCGATCGATGTTGCAGGCGAAAACGGCAGCGACAGCAGCCCCCTGACGGTCGACGGCGTGGTGCTGGCAGCTGGCATGCAGAACATGTCCCTGCTCAAGCCGTTGGGCATGTCCTTGCCGCTCTGTCCGATCCAAAGCTACAACGCCATGGCCGCCGTCAAGAATCTCGACGAAGCGCCCAACACGACATTGTTCGACGAAACCTACAAGGTTGCCATTGCGCGCGTGGGCAACCGCATCCGCGTATCGGGCCTGCTCGGCTTCCTGCCCAGGACCGACCAGCCGCACGCCAAGGCCATCAGCAGCCTGCTCAAGGTCGCCAACGACTACTACCCGAATGCGGCCAATTTCAATACGGCCAGTTTCTGGAGCAGCACGTTCGCATTGCAGCCCAACGGCATGCCGCTGGTCGGCGGCACCACGCACGGCAATATCTTCATCAACACCGGGTACGGCGCACACGGCTGGTCGACGGCAGTCGGCTCGGCCAAATTGCTGGCCGACGCCATGGCCGGACGCGAGCCCGAGATCGACAGCGACGGCCTGCTCCTGCCGACGGCAACGTCCTAGCCGGCAGCAAGAGCGGATGCGCCGGCTGACGGCGCGGTCGCTCTTGCCGCGGAACACTGGTTCCGCGCCTGTCCCGGTCCTGCTCTTTTCATCTCTGCGGATTTTTTTCAATTGACTTAGAATGGTTGCGCCTGCAGCATTCTTTCATTCCCTCCGTTCCCTCTTTTTGACCTTACCGGGCCGCATCGACCATGAGTGCGCTTTATTCGATTGCTGAAATTCGCCAGATCGAAAATGCCGCCAAGGCAGGCCTGCCCCCCTACACCCTGATGCAACGCGCCGGCGAAGCCTGCGCCCGGCATGCGCTGAGCCTGGTGGCCGGCGAAGACGAAGTGCACATCCTGATTCTGGCAGGTCCCGGCAACAACGGCGGCGACGCGCTGGAAGCCGCGCACTATCTGTCGCAGTTCGATCTGCACGTTGCCGTCGCCTTGCATGCCGACGAGGCAAAACAACCGGAAGATGCCCGCCGCGCGCTGCAACGGGCGCGCGAATCCGAAGCGGAATTTCTCGATATCGCCGATCCCGGCCATCTGACGTCGCAGGGCTGGACGCTGGTCGTCGACGGTCTGTTCGGCATCGGCCAGACGCGTCCCATCGTCGGCAAACTGCGCGCCTGCGTCGACTATGTGAATACCTTGCGTTGCCCGGTGCTGTCCATCGACATCGCCAGCGGCCTGCATGCCGACACCGGCAGCGTGATCGGCGGCGCCGGCTGCGTTGCCGTGCGCGCCACGCATACCCTGAGCTTCATCGGCGACAAGCCCGGCATGCACACCTGCGACGGTCAGGACTTCAGCGGCAGCATCTGCCTCGAGTCGCTTGACATTGAGGAAACCTGCTTCGTCACGCCGCATGCGCGCCTGAACGAACTGTCGCTGTTCAGCTCCGCCCTCAAACCGCGGGCCGGCAACACGCACAAAGGCAGCTACGGCGACGTCATCGTCGTCGGCGGCGCCCACGGCATGGGCGGCGCGCCGGTGCTGGCGGCACGCATGGCGGCGCATGCCGGCAGCGGGCGCGTCTTCATTGCCTTTGTCGACGACGCGCCGGCATATGACAGCGTCCATCCCGAACTGATGATGCGCCAGGCCGACCGCGTCGAGTTCGCTACCGCCACGATCGTCGTCGGCCCGGGCCTGGGCACCTCGCGCCACGCCCACGACGTATTGTCGCGCGCGCTGGATGCACAAGGCCGCATCGTGGTCGACGCCGATGCGCTCAACCTGATCGCCGCCGAACCCGGCTTGCAGCACAAGTTGCAGGACCGCGCCCAGCACACCAGCATCATTACGCCGCATCCGCTGGAAGCCGCCCGGCTGCTCGACGCCACCACCGCCGAAATCCAGCAGGACCGGCCGCAGGCGGCACGTTTGCTGGCGCGCCATTTCAAAAGCATCGCCATCCTCAAGGGCGCCGGCACCGTCATCGCTTTCCCGGACGGCGAGATCGTGGTCAATACCACCGGCAATCCGGCGCTCTCCACCGCGGGCACCGGCGACGTCCTGTCGGGTCTGTGCGGCGCCTTGCTGGCACAGGGCTGGCCGGCCACGCAAGCGGCGCTGGCGGCGGTCTGGATGCATGGCAAGGCGGCCGATCAACTGGTCGAACTCGGCGTCGGTCCGGTCGGCCTGACCGCCAGTGAAGTGGTTCCCGCCGTTCGCGCACTCTTGAACCAGATCATCCGAGACCATGCCCGCTAATCCGCAACTCTGGCTGGGCATTTTCTTTCTGATTTCTGGTTTATGGACATTGTCCTTGCTGGATACCGCAGGAAAACTGCTCGGCATGGCCGGCTACCACGTGGTGATGATTGCCTGGATGCGCTACACCATCAATACGATCTTCATGGCGGCGACGCTCATGCCGCTCTACAAACGGCGTCACGGGCGCAGCATCCTGCATTCAAACAAACCGCGCCTGCAGTTCATTCGCGCCGTGGCCTTGCTGCTGTCGACGCTGATGTTTTTCTCGGTATTGAAGATCGTCCCGCTGGCCGAAGGCACGGCGATGAATTTTTGCGCGCCGCTGATCGTGCTGGCCGTATCGCCCTGGCTCCTGGGGGAAACCACCTACATCTCGCGCTGGATCGCCGTGGCGGTAGGGTTCGCCGGCATGCTGATCGTGATCCGCCCCGGCGGCGACATCCCCGCGCATGGCGTGGTGCTGGGCCTGCTGTCGGCCGCGACCTATGCCGCCGTGTCCATCCTCAATCGCAAGGCCAACCGTGCAGACGATCCGATGGTGACCTTGTTCTACGGCGGACTGGTGGGCATGGTCCTGAGCAGCCTGATGGTGCCGTTCTTCTGGTCGCCGCACACGCCGGACGCGACCGAATGGATGATCCTGGCTTCCACCGGCATCACCAGCACCATCGGCCATCTCTGCATGAACACGGCTTACAGGCATGCCGAAGCGTCGGTGCTGACGCCGTTCGCCTACACGCAGATCATTTCGGCCACCACCATGGGTTGGCTGGTGTTCGACCAGTTTCCGGACGGCATCACCCTTCTTGGCATCGCCGTCATCTGCGCCAGCGGCATGGGCATTGCGTGGGTCGAGCACAGGCGCGCCCATCCTCTACGCAAAGCGATACGGAAGCCTGCCTGAATATCTTCAAGCGAACTTAAACGAGACGCCCCGCAGCAATCGTGATGGTGCGGACACAACGCGCCGCGATGGATGGATCATGCGTGACCAACACCAGCGTGGAGCCGTGCTCCTGATTCAATTCAAACATCAGCTGGATGACTGCCTCGCCGGTGGTGGCGTCGAGGCTGCCGGTGGGTTCGTCGGCCAGCAGCAAGGGCGGTTGGGTGACGAAGGCGCGCGCCAGCGCCACGCGTTGCTGTTCGCCGCCGGAGAGATATTTGGGGTAATGCTTGAGGCGGCTGGCCAGACCGACGCGCGCCAGCATGCTCTCCGCCTTGACACGGGCCTGGGCGTCGCCGCGCAATTCCAACGGCAGCATGACGTTTTCCACGGCGTTCAGATGTCCCAGCAACTGGAACGACTGGAAGACGAAACCCAGCTTGTGCTTGCGCAGCGCCGCGCGACCGTCTTCGTCGAGGGCGAAGATATCGACGCCGTCGATCCTGACCGTGCCCTCCGATGGCGTGTCCAGTCCGGCCAGCAAACCGAGCAGGGTCGACTTGCCCGAACCCGAGGCGCCCACAATCGCCAGCGTCGTTCCCGCCTGCACGTTAAAATTGACGTCGCGCAAAATCGCCAGCTCGCCGACCTTGGTCACGGCGGTGGCCGGAGCGGCGGCGTCGGCGACGCGTTTGGACAATCGGACAACTTCGATGGCGGCTTTAGCGGCAACGCTGGTGGCACCGGCGGCGGAAAATTCAGAGGAATCAGGCATGCAATACGATGGCGTCAGGTGGATCGGTCGGTGGACAAAGAAGAGCATGAACATAAGCACGCGCAATACGGCGATGCAAGGCCGCTCATGGCGCCGGCTGCTCGCTGCGCTGCTGGCGATGCCCTTGCTGATGCTGGCGGCGAGCGCCTATTCTGCACCAAAAACCCTGCTCGTGCTCGGCGACAGCCTGTCGGCGGAATACGGCCTCACGCGCGGCAGCGGCTGGGTGGCGCTGCTCGACAAACGCCTGCAGCAGGAAAAGATAGTCACCGCCATCGTCAACGCCAGCATCAGCGGCGAAACCACCATCGGCGGCAAAACCCGCCTGCCCGCCCTGCTCAGCAAACACGCGCCGGACATCGTGATCATCGAACTCGGCGCCAACGACGCGCTGCGCGGCCTGCAACTGAGCGCCACGCAAAGCAACCTGCAGGCGCTGATCGACATGTCGAAACAGGCCAAAGCCAAGGTGCTGCTGGTGGGCATGCAGATCCCGCCGAACTACGGCGCCGACTACGCCGGCAAGTTCGCCCAGTTGTTCCCGGCGGCGGCCAGACAGAACAAGACCGCGCTGGTGCCGTTCTTCATGAAAGACATCGCCGACAAGCCGGCCATGTTCCAGGCCGATCGCATGCATCCGAACGAACAGGCGCAATCCAATCTGCTGGATAACGTCTGGCCGTATCTCAAGCCGCTGCTCAAATAACTATTAAGCGTGCAAGTATAAAAAGCGGCGCAAGATCGCCGCCGATTGCGGCGTATCGCTGACCTGCTCCGCCATGACGTCGGTGTCGATGCCGCACTTGCTGTAGATCTCGCGATACCAGGCCAGGTGGGCCTTGACGAAGTCGCTGCTGAATTCGGGATGGAACTGCGCCGAGAAGATGTTCGGCGCCAGACGCAGCATATGATGCGGGTCCATCGGCGAACTGGCCAGCACGGTCGCGCCCGGAGGCGGCTCCAATACCACCTGCGAATGCAGCATGTGCGCGGGGAAACTATCCGGCGCCTCGTGCAGCAAATGTTCGTCAGCGGCGACCGGATGTTTTTTGACGGTCATGGTCCCGGCCACGCGTCCGGCCGGGTTATAACCCACCTTGCCGCCGAAGGCATGCGACAACAGCTGATGGCCGTAGCACACGCCGAACATCGGCAACTGCCGTTGCGCGGCACGGCGCAGCCACGCCGCGGTCCGTTCGCTCCACTCCACCAGATCGGTCACCATGGTCGGCGAACCGGTAATCAGCACCGCGCGATACCGGTCGGGTTCGCGCAGATACTGCCCCTGGAACACCGACACAATTTCGGTCTCGTCATCCCTCAGGCCTGCTGCTTGCTGCAATTGCGCGGCATAGCTGCCGTAAGAATGCCTGAGGTCGTCGTTGGGGTCGCCCGTGTGGATGATCAGGACCGGCGCCGAAGAAGGGGCCGAGGAAGAGGTTGAGGCTATGGCTGAGGCAGACATTGGCGCGTTTCAAAGACGAGGATGAGCTTCCATTGTACGTTCCCCGGCATGTCCCGGTGCATGAAAAAAGGCCGCATAAGCGGCCTTTTTTACCTGATGCGCGGCGTTCCTTGTGTCCCGAGGCGCATCCGTTTGCATGCTGGTGCAAATGATTTACATCATTGCCTTACTTCGACGCATCGGCGGATTTGCTGCCCGAGGCACCCGCCGTAACAGCTTCGCCGGCCTTCAGGATCTTGGTCTTCGCCTTTTCCTTCTGGAAGTTGATGTAGGACAGCATTTCCTGCTCGGCCAGCACGTTGGCGATCTGCTCCTGCTCGGTCTTGCGACGGGCCGCATCAGGAGTTGCCGGTTGCGCCACCTTGGTCACGCGGAACACGCTGTAACCCTGGCCCGGCAGTTCCACGCCGGTGTAGGCAGGCAACTTGGCGGTATCGGCCTTCATGACGGCCAGGAAGGCATCCTGGTTCCAGCCCTGGGTCTTCACGCGGGAAGCCACCTTGACGTCGCCGAAACCGGCGGCATCGTCTTTGCCCTTCAGTTCCGCCAGCTTGGCTTCGCCGGCTTTTCTGGCCAGCGCCATGGCTTCGTCTTGCGTCACCAGCTCGCGCACCAGGTTCTTGACGTCGTCAAACGGACGCTTGGTGACCGGCTTGTATTCCGCGATATGGCCGGCGATCAGCGTGGTCGGGGCGATTTGCACCGCTTCCGTATTGTGCTTGCCCTTGATGGTGTCGTCCGTGAACAGCGCCTTCAGGAACTTGGGATTGTTGTATGGCGTATTCGGCGCCAGCGTCGGATTCGGCAAACGCGTCACGCCGGCGACCGTTTCGATCTTCAGCTTGAGCTTGTCGGCCACCGGCTTCAGGCTGTCGCCCTGTTCGTAGACGGTATTGTTGAAGATGTCGGCCAGTTCGGCATACTTCTTGGCGGCCAGCTGCTTCTTGATTTCGCCGGCGATTTCGCCTTTGACTTCATCCAGCGATTTGACGCTGCCGGCCTTGATGCCGGTCAACTGGATGATGTGGTAACCGAAGTCGGACTCGACCGGATCACTGATCTCGCCTTGCTTGAGCTTGTAAGCTGCATCTTCAAACGACTTGAGCATGGCGCCCTTGCCGAAGAAACCGAGGTCGCCGCCCTGATCCTTGGAACCTGGATCCTGGGAGTTGGCCTTGGCCAGCTTGGCGAAATCGCCCGGATTTTTGCGCAGTTGCGCGACCAGTTCATCCGCCTTTGCCTTGATGGCGGCTTTGTCGGCAGCGGACGCGCCCTTCTTGACTTCCAGCAGGATGTGGCTGGCGCGGCGTTGTTCGTCGGTCGAATACTGCTTCAGGTTCTGATCGTAGTAAGACTTGATGTCGGCGTCGGACACGCTGACCTGCGCGGCCACGGCGGCGCTGTCAAGAATCACGTAGTCGATTTTGGCTTGTTCGGGCACCTCGAACTTGCTGCCGTTCTTGTCGTAGTAAGCCTTGAGCATGTCGTCGGTCACCTTGACCTGGCCGACGTAAGACACCGCCTTGAACGACAGCTCCTGCACCGAGCGCTCCTGGTCGTTCAGGTCCGACAGGCGGGCAGACACGGCCTTCGGCGCGAAGGCGCTGCCCTGCACGGCGAAATTGAGCTGCTGCAACGCCAGCGCGCGGCGCTGGCTGGCTTCATATCCCTTGGGCGTCAGGCCCTGGGCGGCCAGCAGCATGTTGTACTGTTCCTTGTCGAACGTGCCGTCCGGCTTGATCAGACCGGGAATCTGCATGATGTTCTGCTGCAAGGCCTGATCCGTCACGCCCAGCTTGTCGTTGACGACTGCCGCCGCCAGCGCGCGCTGGGCGATCAGGCTTTCCAGCACGTCGCGGCGCGCTTCCGGCGTATCGAACACCTTGGTGTCGATCTGGCCGCCGGACATCTGGCGCAGGCGCTCCAGCTGCTGGCGCTGGGCGGCGTCCCATTCTTCCTTGGTGATGGTCTGCCCGGCCACTTTGGCCACGGCATTGTCGCCATCGGAGAAACGGCTGTAGCCTTCCAGGCCGAAGAACGCGAAGGACGGGAAAATAAACAGCAGCAGCAGGAATTGCATCAAGCGCTGATGGTTACGGATAAATTCAAACATTGGTCAGCCGATCACGAAATCACAAACAAATGACATCAAATAAGAAAAAAGGCGAACTCGCGTTCGCCCTATAGCAATGCTACCGTCGGCGGACCGGACCGGGTCCGCTCTGGAGGATGCCGCCTTGGCAACACCCGCGCGTCATTATACACAGCCGGCCGGACCAAGTCACCGATACTGCCGCCGGGAAATACCTCGGAATTACCGCTTTCGGGCCTGCGCTTACGTTATCATCCAGCCCAAAACAAGCCTTGGAACAAAAGGAACGCACATGGCAAAACTGGAAGATATCGTCAAAAGACAGAAGCAAGGCGCACAATTCGTGCTCTCGTCTCAGATGCTGGGCATGGACGTTGCCACCTTCGACACCGTCGCACAAACCTGGATAGAACGCGGCGGCCCCGGGTTCGAAGCTACCGGCGTACCGTTTCGCAAGGTAATCGACGGCGAATTTCTGATTGCTCGCCTGACCGTCGTCAAGACCGATCCAAACTAAGAGCCGCTAACAAAACGTCGGTGGCAAGGCGCGCCGACGCAGACAGTACGAAAGTACCTTAGTTACGTTAAGTAGAACCGGGAGAAGCGACGCCGCCAGCGGCGTTTTGTTAGCGGCTCCAAGCGGCGTCATTCGTACTTGCGCGCGTCCTCGATGACCTTGCCGTCGTTGGGCAAACTCCCCGGCGCCGCAAACAGCACTTCTCCGCGCAATTTGGTGATGTCGCGCACGCTGTCGGCAATCGCCCCCGCCTGCGCCACCGCACCATCCATGTCCATGGTTTCGCAATGCAGCGTCATGCTGTCATTGGCCATTTCGCCGCTGACCACCAGGCGCGCCTTCAGGATCAATCCGTGACGGCGAGTGATCTCCGCCACTTGCGAGGGATGCACGAACATGCCGCGCACCTTGGTCGTCTGGTCCGCGCGTCCCATCCAGCCCTTGATGCGCGTATTGGTGCGTCCACACGGCGAGATGCCGTCCAGCACCGCCGAGAGATCGCCGGTGCCGAAACGGATCAGCGGATAGTCAGGATTGAAGGACGTCACCACCACTTCGCCGACCTCGCCCGGTTTGACCGGATCGCCGGTGCCGGGACGCACGATTTCCAGGATCAGGTCTTCATCGAGGATCATGCCCGGATTGACCTTGCCGTCGCTGATCGATTCATAGGCGATATTGCCGATGTCGGCCGAGGCATACAGTTGCAGCACATTGGGTACGCCGTGTTCATGAAACCAGCTGCGCAGCGATGGCGGCAAGGCTTCGGCGCTGACCAGCGCGCGTTGCAGGCTGTCGAGGGCGACGCCCATTTCCTGCGCTTTTTCGATGATGATCTTGAGAAAGGACGGCGTGCCGACATAGGCATCCGGCTTGAGTGCCGCCATGGCCTGCACCTGCAGCTCGGTCTGGCCGATGCCCGACGGAATCACCGCGCAACCGATCTTGGCCGCCGCGCCCTCGGCCATGAAAGCCGCCGGCGTGAAATGGTAGGAGAAGCAGTTCTGGATGATGTGTCCCGCGCGCAGCCCCAGCGCGCGCATCGGCCGCTCGAAGCGCCACCAGTCGAGCTGATGTCCTTCGGGATCGAAAATCGGTCCCGGCGAAACGAACAGGCGCCGCAACTGCCGATGCGGCGTGGTGTTAAGTCCGCCGAACGGCGCCGTGGCGCTCTGCAAATCCTTCAGATCCGACTTGCGCGTGACCGGCAATTGCGCCAGCCCAGACCGGTCGCGGATGTCGCCGGGACTGACGCCTTTGAGGATGCGATTCCAGCCTTCGGCGCCCTGCGCGCGCGTCACCAGATCCGGTAAAGCACGCATGAGCGCAGCCTCGCGCTGTTGCGGATCGCGTTGTTCCAGAGAGTCGAGAATATCGGACATGAAGATACCGTATGCGTAGGCGGAAAGAAAAAGTGCGGCAAGGATGGCTGTCGTGCACCGGCGTCAGGCCAGCCAGCGCTTGCGTCGTCTGTAAAACTTCATGTCGCGGAAATTCTTGCGTCCCGCCGCCGAAACGCCGAGATAGAACTCCTTGACGTCTTCGTTGGTGGCCAGGTCATTGGCCGCGCCTTCCATCACCACGCGGCCGTTTTCCAGGATGTAGCCGAAATCGGCATAGCGCAGCGCCACCATGGTGTTCTGTTCCGCCAGCAGGAAGGAGACGTTTTCCTTGGTGTTGAGGTCTTTGACGATCTCGAAAATTTCTTCCACGATCTGCGGCGCCAGTCCCATCGACGGCTCGTCGAGCAGGATCATCGACGGCTTGGCCATCATGGCGCGGCCGATGGCCGTCATCTGCTGTTCGCCGCCGGAGGTGTAGCCGGATTGCGACTTGCGGCGCACCTTCAGGCGCGGGAAATAGTCGTAGATCTTTTCCAGTTCCTGCTTCACTTCGGCGTTGCTGATGTTGCGCGTATAGGCGCCGGTCAGCAGGTTCTCTTCCACGGTCAGGTGGCCGAAACAATGCCGCCCTTCCATCACCTGGATCACGCCGCGCTTGACCAGATCGTTCGGCGTCAATTGGTCGACGCGCTCGCCCTTGAATTCGATGCTGCCCTTCGTGACGTCGCCGCGCTCGGCCGTCAGCAGGTTGGAAATCGCCTTGAGCGTGGTGCTCTTGCCCGCGCCGTTGGCGCCCAGCAGCGCCACGATCTTGCCTTCCGGCACCGCCAGCGACACGCCCTTGAGGACCAGGATCACGTGGTCGTAAATGACTTCGATGTTGTTGATGTTCAGTGCTGTACCCATGCTTGCTCCGGCTTTACCTGCCTGTTTTCAGACTATCTTTTCAAAAAAGCGTCGGCGCGCCCGACACACTTCAACACGCCGACGCCAAGGCCTGTTTTTACTTCATGCAGGCTGGGGTAATACCCTTCTCTTTTGCATACTTGGCGGCCGATGCCTTGAACAGCGGGTGGATCAGGTTCTTGTTGCCTTCGATCCAGTCCGACACCAGCACCCACTTGCTGCCGTCCCATTGCTGGATCTTGACCTTGCCGGAACCCTCGTGGTTGTCGCAGGAAGTCTTGATCTCGGGCAGCAGGCCGGTCGCGCCGAGCTGTTGCAGACGGGCGTTGGTGATGTTCAGGTTTTCCAGGCCCCAGCGCACGTCTTCGCCGCTCATGACCTTTTTGCCGAATTTGCCTTGCGCCGTGCGAACGGCTTCAACTGTTGCCAGCGCCGCAGAGACGCCGCGGTTGTACAGCACCGAACCGATCTTGTTCTTGTCCTGCAGGTTGCCCTTGCCGGCGCCGTAGACCACCTTCTCGATATCGGCGATCAGCGGCACGCCCTTGCCGGCCACGTTCCAGGTCGCGCTCAGATAGCCCTTGGCGGCGTCGCCGGCGGGAATGGTGTCTTCCTCAGAGCCGGCCCACCACGAACCGATGATCTTGTCGCGCGCAAAACCAACCTTTTGCGCCGCCTTCAGCGCGGTCTGGTTCATCACGCCCCAGCCCCAGAAAATCACATAGTCGGGATTCTCCTGACGAATCTTCAGCCACTGCGCACCCTGCTCGTTGCCGGGATGCGCCACGGGAATTTCCACCAGCTTGAACTTGCCGATGCTGGCTTCCGCCTCCAGCGCCACGATCGGTTCCTTGCCGTAAGCCGAGTCGTGGTACAGGAACACGATCTTCTTGCCGCTCAGCGAGCCGCCGTTCTTGGTCGCGAGATATTTGACGATGGCCGACACCTGCATCTGATAGGTCGTCACCAGCGGGAAGGCATACGGAAACACCGAGCCGTCCACCGCATCGGTGCGGCCGTAGCCGATCATCAGCAGCGGTACCTTGTCCTCGGCGCTCTTGTCGATCAGCGCGTAGGAAATCCCGGTCGCCATCGGATTGATGGCGGTGCCCTTGGTAACGGTATTCTTGTTCTTCATGCGCTCGTAGCACTCCACGCCCTTGGCGTTGTTGTACTCGGTCTCGCACTCTTCCCACGACAGCTTGACGCCGTTGACGCCGCCGTCCTTGAGATTGACGTAGTTGAGGTAGTCGACATAGCCGCCGTAATACGATTGGCCGTTGGTGCCGTAGGGGCCGACGCGATAGCTCGGAATCGCGATGAACTGATCGTTGCTTTGCGCCGTCGCCGGTAGCGCCGGGGCCAACAGGCTTGCAGCAACGGTCGCGGCAAGCACCAGCTGTTTGATGTTTTTCATACGTGTCTCCTTGTGTAGTTTTACCCATGTGCGCGCTTTTCTTGCGCGCATCGTTTTACTTCTGCAAAACATTAGTGCGGGAACGGCCACAGGCGCAGCTTCTCCTTGGTGATCTGCCACAGGCGCGCCAGCCCATGCGGCTCAACAATCAGGAAGAAAATGATCAGGCCGCCGAACAGCATGAGCTGGATGTGCGACACCGTCGCATTGGTGAACGGCAGGTGCAGGAAAGACGCCAGCGGCGGCAACACGTTGTCGAGGAAGATCGGCAGCAGCAGGATGAAGGCCGAACCGAGGAAAGCGCCGAGTATGCTGCCCACGCCGCCGATGATGATCATGAACAGGATGCGGAACGACAAGTCCAGCGAGAAACCGTCCGGCTCCACCGAACCGAGGTAGCAGAACGCATACAGCGCGCCTGCCACGCCACAGAAAAACGAACTCACTGCAAACGCCAGCAGCTTGGTGCGCATCAGCTGGATGCCGATCACTTCCGCCGCCACGTCCATGTCGCGCACCGCCATCCAGGCACGGCCGGTCGACGAGCGCACCAGGTTCTTGGCCAGCAGCGCCATCACGCAGACGATGCCGAGCACGAACAGGTATTTTTTCACCGGCGAGTTGATGTCGATGCCGAAGAAATCGATCTTCTGCGTGCTGATCACGCCCGACGAGCTGTTGTTGGAAAACCAGGAAAACTTGGTCAGCGCCCACACCACGAAAA
This sequence comes from Herbaspirillum sp. CF444, assembly GCF_000282135.1. GTDB lineage: Bacteria > Pseudomonadota > Gammaproteobacteria > Burkholderiales > Burkholderiaceae_D > Herbaspirillum. Next base: position 10,821 of record NZ_AKJW01000004.1, on the reverse strand, counting down.
ACTGCGCCGCCAGCGTCGCCACCGCCAGATAGAAGCCCTTGATGCGCAACGACGGCAGGCCGAACACGATGCCCACCAGCGCGGCGCAACCGCCGGCGAGAATGAAGGACAGCAGGATGGGAATGCCCTCGATGCGCAGCTGGAAGTTATAAGCGGCATAAGCACCCACCGCCATGAAAGCCGCCGAACCGAGCGACAACTGGCCGGCATAACCGGTCAGGATATTCAACCCCAGCGCCGCCAGCGCAAACACCAGGAAAGGAATCAGGATCGCCGAGAACCAATACTCGCTGCCGATCAGCGGAATGCCGACGAAGGCAATCGCCAGCAGGATCGCCATGCCGATGCGATCCTGCCGGATCGGAAAAATCTGGCTGTCGGCGATGTATGATGTCTTGAACTGCCCGGCCTCACGATAAAGCATAGTGTTTCTCCTGTGTCTCCGTCAGATGAGCCGCTCGCAGTCATCAAATCAGCGATGTGTCTCACCCTCTCTATTTTTACCCCCGTCGTCCCAGCGCACGTTGGGACCCGGTGTCGTTTTTTCCAATCACTCCAATGTGTCGAACGACGCTGGATTCCTGCGTTCGCAGGAATGACAAAGGCGTTATTTACTGTACTGAAACATGTTCCTTAAACCCGGTCGATATGCCGCTCGCCGAACAATCCCTCCGGGCGCACCAGCAGGAACAGCAACGCGAACACATAAGGGAACCAGCCCTCGATACCGCCGAAGTTGCCGCCGAACAGATCCTGCAAGACGGGCGGGATATAAATCTCGGCCAGCTTCTCCGACGCGCCGATAATCAGGCCGCCGACAATCGCCCCGGGGATCGAGGTGAAGCCGCCCAGGATCAGCACCGGCAATGCCTTCAACGCCGTCATGGTCAGCGCGAACTGCACGCCATTGCGCGACCCCCACAGCAAGCCGGCCACCAGCGCGACGAATCCGGCCACGCCCCACACCACCGCCCAGATATGCTGCAGCGGAATCCCCAGCGACAACGCCGCCTGGTGATCGTCGGCGACGGCGCGCAAGGCGCGGCCGACCTTGGTGCGTTGAAAGAACAAAGCCAGCAGCGACACCAGCGCAATCACCATGCCCGAAGCAAACAGATCGAACTTGGAAATGCCGATACCGATGCTGTCCATGATGGACATGATCGGTTCGTCGACGATGCCCAGATCGATGGCGCGCACTTCGCTGCCGAACAGCAAAGGCCCCAACCCCTCCAGGAAAAACGCCAGACCGATGGTCGCCATGAACAAGGTGATCGGCGGCTGATTGACCAGCTTGCGCAAGACGAAACGTTCGGTCGCCAGCCCCACCAGGATCATCACCACGAAGGCGCCGATGATGGCCGCCCACATCGGCATGCCCTTCTCCATCAGCCCGACCACGGCCAGCGCGGCGAAATACACCATCGCCCCCTGGGCAAAGTTGAACACGCCCGAGGCCTTGTAGATCAGCACGAAACCCAGCGCCACCAGCGAATACATCAGGCCGGACAGCAAACCGCTGAGCGTCACTTCAAAGAAAAATTGCATCTGCGTTCTCCGCTTGTTCTGTACGCTGGATTTAGTGCGTTTAGTGTGATGTGCCGAGATAGGCCTTGATCACTTCCGGATTGGCCATCACTTCGTCCGGCGTGCCATCGCCGATCTTCTTGCCGTAGTCGAGCACGACCACGCGATCCGAGATGTCCATCACCACGCCCATGTCGTGCTCGATCAGCACGATGGTGGTGCCGAACTGTTCGTTGACGTCGAGGATGAAGCGGCACATGTCCTGCTTCTCTTCCACGTTCATGCCGGCCATCGGTTCGTCCAGCAGCAGCATGCTCGGTTCGGCCGCCAGCGCGCGCGCCAGCTCGACGCGTTTTTGCAGGCCGTAAGGCAGGCGTCCCACCGGCGTCTTGCGGATGTGCTGGATTTCGAGGAAGTCGATCACCTCTTCGACTTTGTGCCGATGCAGGATTTCTTCGTTGCGCGCCTTGCCCCACCAGATTGCATTGGCGAGAAAGCTGGAATGCATCTTGGTGTTGCGCCCGGTCATGATGTTGTCGAGCACGGTCATGCCCTTGAACAACGCAATGTTCTGGAAGGTGCGCGCGATGCCTTGGCGCGCCACCTTGCTGGGATGCATGCTGTGGCGCTGTTCGCCGCGAAAAACGATGCTGCCTTTCTGCGGATGGTAGACGCCGTTGATGACGTTGATCATCGAACTCTTGCCGGCGCCGTTGGGACCGATGATGGCGCGGATCTCATGTTCGCGCACGTTGAACGAGATGTCGGTCAGCGCCTTGACGCCGCCGAAGGACAGGGAAATATTCTGCAGGTCCAGCACGACCTCGCCGATCTTGCGGCCGCCGTCTTCGGTCGCCGGAACATCCTGTCGCAGCGGCTCCATCGGCTGCACTTCTTCCGTGATATGTCTTTTCATGGTGGTCATGCAGGCCTATGCCGCTTGATTGAGGTTGGCGAAGGTCTTGACGTCGGCGATCTTCAGATCGGCCGCGATCATGCCCTGGCGGCCGTCTTCGAACTTCACCTGCGTCTCGATGTACTGCGATTGCTTGCCCGCGTAGAGCGCGTCGATCAGCACCGCATATTTTTCGGCGATGAAACCGCGCCGCACTTTGCGGGTGCGCGTGAGTTCGTCGTCGTCCGGATCGAGTTCCTTGTGCAAGACCAGGAAGCGATGGACCTGCGAATCGGCCAGCAGAGGATCCTGCACCAGATCGGCATTCACCTTTTCCACGCATTCGGCGATCAGCTGGTACACGCTGGCATGGGCAGCCAGATCGGTGTAGCCGCTGTAAGCCAGGTTGCGGCGCTCGGCCCAGTTGCCGACGGCGTCCATGTCGATATTGATGAAGGCGGTGCACTGCTCGCGCTGGTTGCCGAAGACGACCGCTTCCTTGATGAAAGGGAAGAACTTCAGCTTGTTCTCGATGTACTTGGGCGCGAACATCGTACCGCAAGCCATCTTGCCGACATCCTTGGCGCGGTCGATGATTTTCAGATGGCCGTCGGTGTCGAAGAAGCCGGCGTCGCCGGTATGGAAATAGCCGTTTTCGTCGATCGCCTCGGCCGTTGCATCGGGACGCTTGAAGTAAGACTTCATCAAGCCCGGCGAGCGCACCAGCACTTCGCCGTTGCCGTCGATGTGGACCTCGACGCCCTTCATCGGACGGCCGACGGTATCGAGCTTGACGTCGCCGGACGGTTGCATGCACACCGTCACGCAGGTTTCCGTCATGCCGTACAGCTGCTTGAGGTTGATGCCGAGCGAACGATAGAAGTCGAACAGATCGGGACCGATGGCTTCACCGCCGGTGTAAGCCACACTGATGCGCGACATGCCGAGTACATTTTTCAGCGGGCCGTAAATCACCAGATGGCCGAGCGCGTACAGCAGGCGATCTCCCAGCGAGACATCCGGCTTCTTGTCCAGAATGCGCATGCCGACGCGGCGCGCGATCTTCATGAAGCCATGGAACAGTTGGCGTTTGACCCAGCCGGCGTCTTCGATGCGGATCATCACTTGCGTGAGGATGTTTTCGTAGATGCGCGGCGGCGCGAAATAGTAAGTGGGTCCGATCTCGCGCAAGTCCGTCATGACCGTGCTCGGCGACTCCGGGCAATTGAGGCAGAAGCCGGCGACATGGGTCTGCGCGAACGAATACAGGAAATCGCCGACCCAGGCCAGCGGCAGGTAGCACAGCACATCGTCGCGATCGTTGAGCTGATCGAATTCCACCAGCGTGGTCGCGGTGGCGATCATCGCCGCGTGCGAGTGACATACGCCTTTTGGTTTGCCGGTGGTGCCGGAGGTGTACAGAATGATGGCGATGTCGTCGGGCGTCAGCGCGTTGACCTGGTCCATGAAGAACGATGGATTGGCCTTGTCGTAGGCGCGTCCCAGTTCTTGCACGCCGGCGAAGGACGACAGTTCGGGCTGGCGATAATTGCGCATGCCACGCTCGTCGTCATAGATGATGTGCGTCGGACGCTCGCTGCCTTCGGAGAAATTCAGTTTGATGTCGAAGACCTTGTCGACCTGCTCCTGGTCTTCGGCGACGACGAAATCGATTTCTGCATCGTTGAGCACGTAGGCCATGTCGGCGGCAGGCGCATCCTGATACAGCGGTACCGGCATGCCGCCCAGGCATTGCGTGGCCGACATCGCCCAATACAGGCGCGGGCAATTGTTGCCGATGATCGCCAGGCTCATGCCGCGTTTGAAACCGAGCGCCGCCAGGCCGCAGGCAAATGCCCTCACCTCGCCGGCAACCTGCGCCCACGTCGTGGTTTGCCAGATGCCGAGATCCTTTTCCCGGAATGCCGGGCGATCCGGGCGTGCTTGTGCATGCATCAGGAGCAACTGCGGAAATGTCTGCGCTCCTGGACGTTGTGTTGTCTCCACCATCGTCCCACCTTTATTTATAAACGTTCGTTGCCGCCGGGTATGGCCTTGCCGCGAAACGTTTGGGGTCTCTATGTGTCAAGTCAGTCTGAACCGGGTTACTTACGTCGCACTTACTGAGGAACGCTCTATTTTTCTAGCTGTTTACCCTAGTAAGCGAGCCGGTGTTGCGCTGCTTTTGTGCGATGATAGTAGTGTGAGTTGAGAGGCAGGGTTGTCATCTCGCAGACAATTGCAGGACAATTGTCAAACTTTTGATATTGCGACGCATCATAGAACTCATTCCAATGACAAGAGACACATCGATTAAGGACATGCTGGACAAGACCATCTGGGCGCGCTCGCTGACCGCCGAACAATTGGCGCGCGTGGAAGCAGAAGTATTCAGTCGCAAGTTTTCCGCCGGCGCCTTCGTGTGCCACAAGGGCGATCCGGTCACGCATTGGATAGGCGTGCATGAAGGCCTGCTGAAGATGAGCAGCGTTTCGCCGGAAGGCAAGACCGTTTCCTTCGCGGGCATGGCCAACGGCGGCTGGCTCGGCGAAGGTTCACTGCTCAAGGACGAGCCGCGCAGATACGACGTGGTGGCGTTGCGCGACAGCGAGCTGATCTACATGCCGAAGGCGACGTATCTCTGGTTGCTCGACAACAGCATTCCCTTCAATCGTTTTCTCGTCACGCAACTCAACGAGCGATTGGCATTGTTCATTTCCCTGGTGGAATACGATCGCATGCTCGAACCCGATGCGCGCGTGGCGCGTTGCCTGGCGGCGCTGTTCAATCCTTACCTCAATCCCGGCATCGGATTGGAACTGCAAATTTCCCAGGAAGAAGTCGGCAACCTCTCCGGCGCGTCGCGCCAGCGCGCCAATCAGGCTTTGCAGGTATTGGAAAAAGCCGGCTTGCTGAAAGTCGACTATGGCAGCATCACCATTCTCGATCTGGACGGCCTGCGTCAGTTTCCTTCCTGATGCCTGTCAAGCACGTACGAATATCGGTGCATCAAACAAAAATGCAGGCCTGAGCCTGCATTTTTTATTACCCCTTCACTGTCATCCGGCGTTCAACGCACCGGCTTGTTCCGGGTCACCCAGTACATCCCTGCGTCCGCGACGGTGCCGATGAATTCGCGTGGATCGGCTGATTTCATCAGGTAGCCGTTGGCGCCGAGCTGGTAACTCTGCACGATGTCGCGCTGATCGTCCGAGGAAGAGAACATCACTACCGGAATGTGCGCCGTGGCAACATTCGATTTGAGCATTTTAAGGAAGTCGTGCCCGCTCATCAGCGGCAAATGCAGATCGAGAAGAATCAGGCGCGGGTGCAGATCCTTGCGGCCGGCGTAGCCGTTGTCGGCGAACATGAAATCGGCAGCCTCTTCGGCATCGCTGAACCATGTCATCTTGTCCGAGAGCTTTTTTGTCTCCAGGGCAATGCGCGTCAGCTCGGCGACTTCCGGGCTATCGTCCACCAGCATGATATCCATTTGCTCCATGTGCAGATCACTTTCTTGCGGGTACTAGCTTTAAACATCATCAGGTTCTGCACCACGCTGCAACACGGCGGGCTTGCGACATGCCATACGTGAGCGTGGAGAGGCATGATCGACGTTGAATTTATCTGCATATATTTAACGATGTACTACATTCGCAGTATCAGGTCGGCGAATTAATTATGGCATAAACAACAATGGGCGCTATCAGGATTTTCCCGAGATTCATGCTTTATTTCTCGGACGTCGTCAGGCCGGTACGGATGGCGTAACGGACCAGTCCGGGGACGTCGCGAATCTCGAGACGTTCCATCAATTGGGAGCGATGGGTCTCGATGGTTTTGGCGCTGACGTTGAGGCGATAGGCGATTTCCTTGGTATTGTTGCCTTCCGCAATCAACTGCAGGATTTCGCGCTGGCGCGGCGTGAGCACTTCCACCGGCGTACCGTCCTGCGTGACTTTTTTCATGTACAGATCAAGCGCTTCCTTGGAAATGTGCGAGTCGAGATATTGTCGGCCATGGATGACTTCAATGAGCGCCTTCTCCAGCTCATAAGCCGCCGAATCCTTGAACAGATAACCGTTGGCGCCGGCATTGAGCGCCTGCATCACGTATTCTTCGCTGCCGTACATCGACAGCATCAGGAATTTGATGGTGGGATGATCGGCGCGCAGACGCCGCACGGCTTCCAGGCCATTCATTCCTTTCATTGCGATATCCATCACGACGACGTCGGGCTTGTGCTTTTCCGTGAGCTCGATGGCGGCATTGCCGTCGTCGGCTTCCGCCACGACTTCAATCCCGGGCATGGCCGTGAGCAGCGAGCGAATGCCGCTGCGCACCAATGCATGATCGTCCGCCAGCAAAATTCGTGTCGACATGTTCAAATCCTCCTCATGACTGGGGCAACAGGCAATTGCAAAACGATCTCCACGCCCTGGCCGGGCGCGGAGGCGATGTCCATGGTACCGCCGACCAGCACGGCGCGCTCTTCCATATTCAGCAATCCGAAACTCGTGCCTGAGATGGCGTTGCTGCGCGCCTTCTCGATGTCGAAACCTTTGCCGTCGTCGCGGATGCTCACGTTCAATTGATCCTGGCGCTGGCTGACCCTGACCCAGATGTTCTCGGCGTTGGCGTGGCGCAGGATGTTGGTGACGGCTTCCTGCACGATGCGAAAGCAGGTGTTCTCGATGTCGTGGTGCAGTTCGACCGACAGCGGCGAACTTTCAAACCAGCCCTTCACGCCGGCCAGCGTCGACTTGTTCTCGACGTAAGACCGCAAGGTCGCGATCAGTCCGAGATTGTCGAGCTGCGGCGGCCGCAAATCCAGCGACAGGCTGCGTACCTGCGACAATACCGCAGCCACGATGTCGATGCCGTTCTGCAGCGACGGCCCTTCCAGCGAACCGGTCTTTTTGATGGTTTCCAGGTTGATCTTCAGCGCGGTGAGCGATTGGCCGACATCGTCGTGCAGCCCGCGCGCCAGATGCTGGCGCTCGCGCTCCTGCACTTCGATGACGCGGCTGGCCAGCATTTTCTGGCGCTCCATGGCGTGTTCCAGCTCTTTCTGCGAGTTGACGCGCTCGGTGACGTCCATCGCCAGACCCGCCGCAAGACTTTTGCCGTCGCTGCCGATCGGGAAACGCACCATGTCCATGATCTTCGGATTGTGGTCGGCGTCGAACACGGTTTCCTGCGTGTGCATTTCGCGCTTGCTTTCCAGCACCATGCGATCCTGCTCCTGGGCATTTTGTGCGGCGCCGCTGGACATCAGGTCGAAGTCGCTCAAACCGATCATGTCGCTCGGCGTCATGCCGAAGAAGGCCGATTGCGCCGGATTGACGTACAGGTAGCGCAACTCGGCGTCCTTGATCCAGGCCGGCATCGGCGCGGCATTCATGAAGGCGTAAAAGCGCGCCTGCATCTCGCGCAAAGCGGCCGCGCTGGCGCGTTGCTTGCGCCGCACCAGTGCATCGCGCAGTTCGCGTTCGACCGCAATCGGCAAGCGCGCAATGCTGCTCTTGAGGAAGTAATCCTGCGCGCCCGCCTTCATGACCTCCACCGCGGTCTGCTCGCCGATGGCGCCCGAAACGATAATGAAGGGAATCTGATCGCGCTGCCGTTTGACCAGTTCCAACGCAGCGACTGCGCTGAACATCGGCATCGAATAATCGGAGATGACGATATCCCATTTATCGCGCATGGCGGCTTCCATGTCGGGTTCGGTATCGACCCGCTTCCAGGTCGGTTCGAAACCGCCGCGCTTGAGCTCGCGAACCATCAGGATCACGTCTTCTTCCATGTCTTCGACAAACAGAACCCGGAGGGGGATGCTCATAAAATCGGCTTTCGTAAAAAGTCGTCACGGAGCAGCATCATCGCGCCACCATGGTCGATTCATGCAAATCCGGCGGTGTTCTCGGCAGCGAAAAATAGAAGCTGGCGCCCTCGCCCGGCACGCTTTCGGCCCAGACACGCCCGTTATGCCTGACGACGATGCGTTGCACCAACGCCAGGCCGATGCCGCTGCCGGGGAAATCGTCCTGCCTGTGCAGACGCTGAAACGTGCCGAAGAGTTTGTGGACATAACGCATGTCAAATCCGACGCCGTTGTCGCTCACCTGAAACACCACTTCCTCCGGCGTGCCCTTGGCGCTGACCCTGACCTCCGGCCGGGCTTGCCTGCTACTGAACTTGACGGCATTGCCAAGCAGGTTTTCCCATACCTCGGCCAGCAGAGCGCGATTGGCGACGACGTCGTCGAGCGGCCCGATGATGAATTCAACATTGCCGTACTCGCGCTGCAATCCCTTGACGCAGTGTTCGACGACCTCGCGCGTGGGCACCTTCGCCGGCTTCAACTCACCCGTGCTTGACCTGGACAGACGCAACAAGTCGTTGATCAGCCCATCCATCTTTTTGACGTTCCTGCAGATGACTTGCAGCAGTTCTCTTCCTTTATCGTCCAGCGCCTGCGCATAGTCTTCTTCGACCATCATGGCGTAGCCCGAGATCGCCCGCAGCGGCGCCCGCAAGTCGTGCGAGACCGAATACGAAAAGCTCTCCAGTTCCTTGTTGATGTTGCTCAGATGCTGGGCATGACGCCTGAGATCGGCGTTGAGCGCGTCCATTTCGCGCTCCATCTGCTTGCGCGCCGAGATGTCGTCAATCATATTGCGACTGACCGCCAGGCCGGTGTCGGGATGCCGTGCCGTACCTGCGCTCATCAGCGTCGAAAAATGCGTCCCGTCGGCGCGGCGGTAGTCGAGGTCGACGTTGCTGATCGATTTGTCGCGCTGGAAGCGCGGCCACACCTCCAACCGATAACGCTCGGCGCTTTCCGGTGTCAGCAGATCGGCCTGCTTCAGCTTGCCGATCACTTGCTCGCGAGTGTAGCCGAGCCAGGCCAGTTCGGTGTCGTTCATTTGCACGATCAATCCGCTCTCCTCGTCAATGGAGTGATAGCCGCAAGGCGCCTGGTTGTACAGATTGTCGAGTTCTGCCGCATAGATCCGGGCCTTGAGCTGCGCTTCCCTGCTGCGCCGCATCTCCCGCTTGAGACGCAGGTAGACGACCAGCAGAATCACCAGGCCGACGACACTGCCGCTGAGGATGGAAAAAATGGCCCAGTCGATGCTTTTTTTCGTTTCGACGGAACGTTGCTCCAGCAAGGCGTTTTCCGCGCTCTTGAGTTGCACGAACTGCTTACGGATATCCTCGCTCGGATCGCGCACATGGAAATGAATGCCGTCGATCCGGGCGTTCTTGCCGGATTCCAGCAAGGTGCGCGCAAGCTCCACGCGCCTGGCGATGTTCCCGCTCAGTTGCACCAGCCTGTCCAGTTGCGTCCGCTTGTCGATTTGCAGGGCGCGCAAGCCTTCCAGCATGCCAGACAGCGCCGTACGATCCCCCCCGAAGCCAAGCAGATACTCATGACGACCGGCGAGTACGCCGGCAACCAGATTGAGCAAGGTCGAATGCGTCTCGTCAGGACGCTGCAAAACAGCATGCCTGTGTTGAACCCAGACCGCCCTTTCAACAATGCGCGCGCTGCTGCAAGAGACGGCTGCGACTCCAATCGACAACAACATGGCGAAAAAGAAGAAAACACCGGCATTCGCAATGGACGATTTTTTCTTGTTTAATATCGGCATCGTAATGATGAATTTCGATGAAGCTTAAACAGTTTATCGGGGGCGCCGTGCTGACGTTCACTGAAATTCCTGCACCCTGCACTGGTTCTTTGTCCGCTGAAAATCCGTTTTACAAGAAACTGATTATTCTGTTCGTTATGTACGTTGCGTCCGATTTGTTCTTCGTGCGGTGCTGCATTTCGTCTTTTTCTTGTTGTCCGAAATCGGTGCCGGCAGCTCCACCGCCCGACTTAGTCTACGCAACTGCTGCGCGCCGATGCGTAAAAAGGTTCATGAACCCGGCGTAGTCAGGCGCTACACTCCTTCCGTTTGTTCAGCCTTTAATCCTCATTCGACTTCGTATCTCTTCAATCTCGTCGGAAAAGGCCCGGATTCATTTGTTTTCCGATATTTCCTCGCGAAGGAAAATGCCTCTTAATGGCGTGAAGTGCGTTCATATCGACATTAAATATGTGTCTTCTTCGGAGACTTCTCTCACTAGAGCCCTAAACAGATATCAAGTCAAGTTTGTTGAAATTTGTTCCAAAATAACATAGAAAATATGACATCGTAAAACAGCATTTTATTCTAATAAAAACAAGGCAAAAAATCCCGTTTTCCTAGGGAACAGGATGTACGCAAACGCCCTGGACGGCGCAACAACATCGCCAAGAAATAATTCCTTCGAGCCCCGCGGAGAGCTCACAGGCGACTCTCTCCTCTCCGCATTTTTTGCTTCTCAAAAAGAAAAAAGGCCTGCTC
>NZ_AKJW01000003.1 GCF_000282135.1 Herbaspirillum sp. CF444 | reverse complement strand
CAATGTCGCGCTGATGGTGCGGCTTTCTTTACGGGATGCACCGATTTATTAACGTTTCTTTGCATGGATGAACATGGACTGTGACCTTGTAGTGGCACAGCTCTTAACACGCCTCAGTCATTGGTAAGAATTCATTTCGACATCGATTACCGATGCCGGTCGCTGCCAGAATATCGAATCATCGACACTGGCGTTTATGGTGGTTCCGGGCAGCATGGCATCGAGCAAGCTGCCTGACCCGACTTCATATCCCATCGAACCTCAAGGTACTCAGACCGACGCAATGATTTGCGCCGGCGGGGATTTCTTTTTCTTTGATTTTTGCGAATCCGGCCGTCGTCGCGATGACGTCCATGTTGGAAAGATTTTATGCCCCACCACCCCGACTTCCATCTCTACCACGCTCACGTAAAAGATAGGTAACCACGATGGCGACACGCGAAGCATTGTCCATTATCAAGGCTGCACGGGCAGGGGAATCCAAGGCCCAATTGGCATTGGGAAGCCGATACCTTTATGGCGGCATCGGCCTGCCCAGAAACAATGGCACCGCATTCTATTGGTTGGAGCGGGCGGCGCAACAAGGAGTGGATGATGCCTGGATGATGATAGGGCGGAACATCTCCTATGAGCAGGTAAAGAGCTTGTCTTCCCCACGCGAAGCCGCGGTATGGTACGAAAAGGCATTCGACGCCGGTATTGCGCATGCCGGACTCACGTTTGCCCGCCTGGTTTTGGAACATGCGGAGCAGTTCGACGACGACAGTCACGCAAGGGCAATCGGCGCCTTGTCTTTGCTCGCCGGCAAAGATAACCATCAGGCGCAGTGGCTGCTTGCACAGCAAATGCAGATGCGCAGTCAGGACAGGGAAAGCGGCGTCGACAGCAACGTGAAGGCGGAGCTGCCTGATAGTTTCCTCAAGCTTGAGGAACGATTGCTCTCGGAGGCAGCGCGCGCAGGCATTGAACAAGCGCAATATGCCTTGCTGGATAAGGCCTGGAAAAAATCCGATTACGCGGGTTTTTCCCGTGGTGCTGTCGCGCTGATCGGGAAGTTGTTGCAGCGGAATGCTGCCGCGGTGGCGCAAATGGAAAAGGATGTGGATGTCACCAGCGGCATATTCCTGTCAGCCGAGGAGTCGACCCTGCTGCTGCGATTTGCACAATGGCGCCTGCAGGCGAAGACGCCGGATCTCGCCGAGATCAGACACCTTCTGGAATTGGCCGCCCTGGCCGGCAACGTCGAGGCACGGCTTGAGCTCGGTCTGCTCCATGCAAAGATGGACCGCAATGGCAACAGGGTGTTCATGGAACATGGCCTGGCAAACTTCAAGAAGGCGCTCAACTGGCTCACCCTTGCCGGCGATGGCGGCTCGGCTTTGGCATGGCATGCGCTGGCCAGAATCCATTCGCGTTCGATCTATTCGCAGCGTAATCTGAATGTCGCTTTGCAATACCTGGAGAAAGCTGCCGACATGGGTCTGCTGGAAGCGCAATATGCGTTCGCGCAGATCTCATGGAGAAACCGCCGCGACGATCAGCTCAATGATGTCAGGGCGCTTTATTGGTGGCGAAAGGCGGCGGAGCAAGGCGATGAGAACGCCAGGGCTGCCCTGAAAGAATTTTCGGTTGAGGCGAGCCCCCATATCTGGGCAACGCATGCAATGGCTCACTTGAACGATAAATTCAGGAACGCGAATCCATTTCTGAGTGCACGGCTTGAATTGGCCGCGACGTTTGGCTTGAGCAAACCGGAAGCCTTGCTGATCGATGTCAAGAATGCCGACTATGGCCATTGCCTGGTCGTTGACATTTGCGGCTACTACGCAAGGAGCAAGCGGCGCCTGGTGTCCATCGAAACCGAGGCGCAACGTTCCGTTTTGAACCGTATCAGCCGCCTGTTCAGCGACGTCGACTGCAGTTTCAGCGGCCTTGAGGGAAATTATCGACAACGCAAATATCGTCTAAAAACAGCATTTTCAGAAATCGGTTGTCTATCGCTTGCGTAAGCATGATCCCGTAAAGAAATCCGCACCATCAGCGCGACATTG
>NZ_AKJW01000002.1 GCF_000282135.1 Herbaspirillum sp. CF444 | reverse complement strand
GGCTTGCCCCGCCGCTACGGGGATCGGCTTGTCATCAACGGCCTGAATCTGCAGATCGCCCGTGGCGAGTTCGTCGCGCTGCTGGGCGAGAGCGGCTGCGGGAAAACCACCTTGCTGCGCGCGCTCTCAGGATTAGACGCCATTGACGGCGGTCGCATCGACGGGCCGAAACAACCGGCAGTCGTCTTTCAGGAACCGCGTCTGATTCCCTGGGATCCCTTGTGGCGCAATGTCGCGCTCGGACTCGATGATCGCCCGGGCAAGCCGTTGGCGCGCGCGGCATTGGAAGAGGTCGGCTTGGGCGATCGCATCGACGACTGGCCGCGCAATCTTTCCGGCGGCCAGGCGCAGCGGGTGGCGCTGGCGCGTGCGCTGGTGCGCGAACCCCGCTTGCTGTTGCTGGACGAACCTTTCGCTGCCCTGGATGCCTTGACGCGCATACGCATGCACGCGCTGGTGCGGCAATTGGTGGACCGTCACCGGCCCGGGGTATTGCTGGTCACGCACGACGTCGACGAAGCCATTCTGCTGGCCGACCGCGTTCTGGTCATGCGCGCCGGCGCCATTGCCGGCGAATATGCCGTGTCGCATGCGGCCGGAAAGAACAGGGCGCATCCCGAGGCGCAAGAGCTGCGCGAGCATCTGCTCGCAGAGCTTGGCGTCGCCATCGCCGGCTGAAGCGCCGAACACGTTCGATTGCAGGCAGTTGCAGCATATCCATGCGCCTTGGCGCGTTTCTCTCACTCTTCCTATTCCTTCATGAACGATAACGACAAGCAGGCACATTTCTCCCGACGCAATTTGCTGCAAGCCGCTCTGGCGGGAGCGGCATTGGGTGCGGCAGGACTTCCGGCATTGGCCATGGCCGCAGGCAAATCGCGCAACACCGATACGGTCCGCCTGGCCTGGGGACGCGGCGGCTTGCCCGGCATCGCACGTTCCCGCGGCGTATTCGAAAAGACTCTGGCCAACGACGGCATCAAGGTGCAATGGGTCGGCCCCTTCCCCAATCACGCGCCGTCCCTGCAAGCGGTCACCGGCGGCAGCGCCGACTTCGGTTTCGGCGGCAGCACCACGCCCGCGCTGGCTGCCATGATCGCCGGCTC
>NZ_AKJW01000001.1 GCF_000282135.1 Herbaspirillum sp. CF444 | reverse complement strand
GCCGAAAGCCGTGTTCATCGGCGGCTACGCGCCGCAAGGCGGCCCGATCAAGCGTCAGATGAAGCAACTGGGCATCGACGCGCTGCTGATGGGCGGCGACGGCATCTGCTCGCCTGAAATGGGCCGTCTGGGCGGCGACGCCATCGGCGAAAGCGTCTACTGTACCCAAGGCGGCACCATGCTGGAGAAGGCCAAGGAAGGCAAGGCTTTCGCTGACGACTACCAAAAGAAGTTCGGTCGTCCTGCGGAAGTCTACGCAGTCTCGTTCTATGACGGCATGATGGTCATCGCCCAGGCAATGAAGGCGGCAAATTCTGTTGAACCGAAGCTCTACGGCCCCGCGCTGGCCAAGATCAAATACAAAGGCGTGGCAGGTCAGTACGAGTTCGACGACAAGCATGACCTGAAGCAATCGCCAGTGACGATCTTCCGCTTCAAGGACGGCGTGCCGGTTGCTTTGACCAGCTACTAATCGGTCATTTTCCACGTTTCATTTCTGCCAGGGAACACTCGCAGCCTTGCGATTGCTTCCCTGAAATGATCCCCAGGTAGTCCAGGTAGTTCATCCCCGGCCCTCTGCAGTGCAGCAGGGCCGGAGACAGCCATAGTCTTATCTTTCGGATTAGACAAGGCATTGATGCATCCGTATCACCAATACGGCGCACGCAATCGGAAATGCAATACACTGCCCGTTGATGAAATGGGTTCTAATTTTGCAGAAGGAAGTTTCATGCTCAGTTACACCCGTACGGTCCAGACCATCGACGCCCACACCGGCGGCGAACCCTTGCGCATCCTCGTGTCCGGCCTGCCGCAAGTACCCGGCGCGACCATCCTCGAAAAGCGCAGCTGGCTCAAGGAAAATCGTGACGACCTGCGCCAGTTTCTCATGAACGAGCCGCGCGGCCACGCCGACATGTACGGGGCTTACCTGTTTCCGCCACTGACGCCGAATGCCGATTTCGGCGTTATTTTTATCCACAACGAAGGCTACAGCGACATGTGCGGCCACGGCATCATCGCGCTGGGTAAAGTGCTGGTCGAGATGGGCTATGTCGAGCGCACTTCACCGGTCACCCGCATCTGCTTCGACGCGCCGGCCGGCTTCATCGATGCCAGCGTGGAGTGGGATGGCCAGCGCGCCGGCAAGGTCACCTTCAAGAACGTGCCGTCCTTCATCTATCAGCGCGACGTCGAAGTCGACACCCCCAGCTTCGGCAAGATCACCGGCGACATCGTCTTCGGCGGCGCCTTCTACTACTACATCAATGCCGACCAGGCTAACTTGACCGTCAAGCCGGAACTGGTGCGCCAGCTGATCCAGCTCGGCGCCGAGACCAAGGCCGCCGTCAAAGCCAAGGTCCAGATCCGGCATCCGCTGGAGCCGGGCCTGAACACGCTGTACGGCACCATCATCGACAGCGCACCCAATTTCCCCGGGGCCGACCAGTCCAACGTCTGCATCTTCGCCGACCGCGAAGTCGACCGTTCGCCGACCGGCACCGGCACCTCCGGCCGCGCGGCGCAATTGTTCCAGCGCGGCAAGCTGGCGCTCAATCAGAACTACGTCAACGGCAGCATCGTCGGCAGCAATTTCGGCGTCAAGGTCACCGGCACCACCAAGGTCGGCGAGCTCGACGCCGTCTTCACCGAAGTCACCGGTTCGGCGCACATCATGAGCACCAACCAATGGGTGCTGGAAGAGTCCGACCCGTTCCCGACCGGCTTCTTCCTGAGGTAATCGATGCATATTCTCGACGCCCAACAAACCGCCGACGCCTTGCCGTTCGACCGCCTGGTGCCGGCGCTGGCGCGAGCCGCGCAGGAATACTCCGGCGGCCAGATCACCGCACCCGACCGCCAGGTCGTACCGATCGATGCCGCCAGCGTGCTGCTCAGCATGCCGGCCGTCAGTCCGGATCTCAGCGTCACCAAACTGATCACCGTCCACGCCGACAATGCCAGACACGGCTTGCCGGTGATCCAGGGCGAGGTCGTGGTTTTCGAAACCCAGACCGGCCGCCGCATCGCCTTGCTGCACGGCCCGACCGTGACCGCGCGCCGCACTGCTGCCATGACCTTGCTCGGCATCCAGACGCTGGCGCCGGCCAGGCCGAAGTCGGCGCTGCTGATCGGCACCGGCGTGCAATCGGCGGCGCATGCCGACGCGCTGGTGGAATATTTCGGCGTCACGCAATTCTGGATCGTGGCGCGCGACATCGCCCGCACCCAGGCGTTTTGCAGCGAACTCAGCACGCGTCACATCGAGCGCGGCATCGTCGCCAGCCCGCTGTCTGCGGACGCGATGCAAAACGACTTGCCCGCCACCGACGTGCTGATCGCCCTGACTACATCGCGGACCGCCGTAATTCCGGCCAGGCTTGCGCCGCATACGCTGGCCATCGGCGTCGGCGCCTTCAAGCCCGACATGGTGGAATTCCCGGCGTCCTTGCTGGCCGAACGCACCATCGTCGTCGACGATGTGGAGGGCGCCAGGCACGAGGCGGGCGACCTGATTCAGGCCGGCGTCGACTGGAGTCGCGTGCGCAACATTGGCGACGTCCTTGCCGGTCGCGGCGAACCGCTGCCGTTGGATCGCGGCATGCCGGTATTCAAAACCGTGGGGCAGGCATCATGGGATCTGGCGGCCGCGCGCGTGGTGCGCGATATGTTGCAGACCTGAAGCTGCAGGCCTGAACCGACCTGACGCAGGGAAATTTTCTTTTTCAGATTTACAAAGAACCGCTCCGCAACAAGCAGAGCGGAAAAAAAGGGAGCATAGGAGACATATGGACATATTCATCCAGCAA